>NZ_FOXD01000043.1 GCF_900115625.1 Salibacterium halotolerans
ATATCCCGCACCGCCGAAGACTGCATGTGGTTGACCCGTTTTGCAAAACCGTATTTCATGAGCGTTAGCCCCTTTGTCTTGGATTATTACGCTCATTTATTATAACACAGCTGTCCGCCGAATCCGATACGAAGACAGAATGTTCAGCCATCCACTCTTTCAATACCCTCTGTGCTGTATGTTTGGGAAAAGAACTTACTTTTCATTTTCAATATACGTTGACTTTATAAGAACAGAGGGGGTCTGCCATATGTGTCCTGTAGCACAGTCATCATCTATCGATCATTTCTTAAAGCCTATGAATGTGTCTCTCCATGTACTCAAGCCGCCATATCAGCATCATTCCCATCTCCTGCGGGGTATGATTCAATAGCGGCCGAATAGAAGTATGACCGTACGACGGAACAGCAGTTTATGGCACCGCCAACTCACATCGGTAACGCGATTTTTTCAATACGGGCAGTGGAACGAGCAGGGCGTACAGCGAAAGCTGCAGAGGGCTATCTATCAACAGATTCAGCAGATGTCCTCTTCCGAGGATCCCTTGATGGTTATTATCGATGACAGCATCTGTCCAAAAACCAAGCCTTCGTCACAGGCTTTGGAACCGACAGAAGGAGCTTCCTATCACTTTGATCACAAACAAGGAAAACCTATTTACGCTCATCAGTGGGTAACGACGATGATAGGAGCCCGCGGCTCCTTTCTACCCTTTGCCATGACGCCTTATGTAAAAGAAGAGTATTCGAAACTTGATATGGCCCGGGATTATATGGATCAAATACCGGACGGCACGTGGGACGTTTATGTCCTGACAGACAGCTGGTATGCTGCCACATTGCTGATTGACTACATTCAAGAACGTGGATGGCATGTCATCGGAGGTCTGAAAAGCAACCGTGTTCTGCTGAATGACCGCGTTTCTCAACCCGTCAGGGAATGGGCGCAACAAAAGGAAGACCAAACATCCTGCATCGTCACCGTAGGAGACACTTCCTACCGCGTTCATCGTTAGGACGGGGCACTGAAAGGCGGACTCCAGGGAACGGTGCTGGCGTGCCGCCCTACTCATACAGCAGCCAGCGAATCATCGGTTCGCTATTTCTTCTGCACAGATTCTAGCTTAACCGCCCAAAAGATCCTGCTTTTCTACGCTGAACGTTGGAACATCGAAACCTTTTTTCAAGAAACGAAGGACAAACTCCATATGGGAGATTACAGGCTGCGATCCCTTTTTGCTATCAAGCGTTACATGTTGGTGCTTCAACTTGCCTATACGTTTATCGTGCAGCATTACCAACAGGGATTCTCTATAGGATATTGGCGGGCTAACAAGGAAAGGCGCCGTTCTCTCCTGTTCTATGTTTATCAGAAAGCCCAAAAGGGCGTGTCCCCGCAGTCTCTTGAAAAAGAGTTGATGATGGCCTAAGGAGATATGTAAGCTCCAAAGTAAAATATTAATTCTATTGGATATTACTGTTACTAATTATGCAACTTTAGAGATCACCTATATCATTGACATATATTTGATAAATTATTTATAATTTCAATATGACTACAAATGATTCCTGGAAATTACAAATAAGAAAAGGGCTATTTGAGGTAATAATAGTTCGAAAGAATTAATAGCTTATTAAGTACATTTTTTAGTGATATTCAATCTACGTTCATAACCTTTTTTGCAATTGTATTATAAATATGTGCGTTTGGTACATGGGCAGGGGATGAGCAAACCCGGCCCAAGATTTAAGAAAGGTCCTGTGCTGTGTGCAGGTGAGATTGTTGTATTTCTACTTGCTAATCCAATTGTTAGCTACTTCCAAAATAATTTATAATTTGGAGGCTTTATAATGCGTGAAGAAAGTTTCATGGACAGAAAAGAATGATTAAGAGAGCAAAACTAAAATTTAATTACAATAATTTTCAACGGGGGGGAACAATTATGAAAAGACAAAACGAAAACAGAACAGATTATGATGCTGTTATTGTAGGCGCTGGTTTTTCAGGGCTTTATATGCTTCATTCATTACGAGAGTCCGGTTATTCAGTGAAAGTGTACGAAGCTGCCGACGGTGTTGGTGGTGTCTGGTACTGGAATCGTTATCCGGGTGCCCGTTGTGATTCGGAAAGCATTTATTACAATTATACCTTTTCAAAAGATTTATATAAGGAATGGAGCTGGTCATCACGGTTTGCATCACAGCCAGAAATTCTCGAATACTTGAACTTTGTAGCTGATAAATTTAATTTAAGGAGTAACATACAATTTGGCACGCATGTAACATCTGCACAATTTAATGAACACTGCAACTCCTGGCAAATCACAATCAATGGTGAAGAAACGATTCAATCGAAATTCTTTATTACAGGTGTTGGATGTCTATCTACAGCCAATGTTCCTCAATTCGAGGGAATCGATCAGTTTAAGGGTGATTGTTATCATACTAGTAATTGGCCAATTGAAGGCGTTGATTTCGAAGGAAAACGAGTCGGGGTAATTGGCACAGGGGCTAGTGGAATTCAGTCGATCCCTATTATTGCTAAAGAAGCCGAACATCTGACTGTTTTTCAACGAACACCACAATATAGTGTTCCGGCTGGTAATCATCCGTATCATGGAACATTTAACAAACAGGTTAAATCAAGTTTTGAAAACCTACGTGATACTATGAGACATTCTGATTCTGGAACAGGTATCCCACCAGGAAATCGATCAGCACTGGAGGACTCGCCAGAAAAACGGGAAGAGATTTTTGAACAAGCCTGGGAAAAAGGTAGCCTATATCTATTCAACACCTACAATGATCTTATGGTGAACGCCGATGCCAATGAAACAGTTTGCAGATTCATTAGGAATAAAATTGATGAAATTGTCGAAGATACGAAAGTGGCCGAGATGTTGAAACCAACATACTATTACGGTACAAAACGACCCGTTTTAGATACAGATTATTATGAGACGTATAATCAGGATAATGTATCATTGGTTGATGTCAAAGCGAATCCCATTAAAAAAATCACGACTAAAGGAATACAAACAACAGCGGAAGAACATGAATTAGACATTATCGTGTTTGCGACAGGTTATGACGCCATTACTGGTACCCTATTGAAAATGGATATAACCGGCCGAAATGGCTTAAGTCTTTATGATAAATGGGCTGGAGGATCAACTGTTAGAACTTATTTGGGTCTTGCGATGAATAGTTTCCCAAATATGTTTACCATTACTGGTCCAGAGAGTCCATCTGTGTTGACGAATATGCCGATATCCATCGAACAACATGTTGAGTGGATTCGTGATTTCATCGTTTATATGGATGAACATAATATAGATGTAGCTGAAGCTGAGGACGAAGCTGAAAAAAATTGGAGTCAACATTGTCGGGAAATAGCTGAGAAAACACTTTTTGTCCATACTGACTCTTGGTATAATGGCTCAAATATAGATGGAAAACCACGTGGATTTCCTCTATACCTTGGAGGGGTCGAGTCTTATCGCAAGATATGCGCTGATATTGCGAATAATGTTTATGAAGGATTTTCTTTAAGAAGTTTTAGCAAATAAGAAATATAACTTGGTAAAATAGAGGTTTCATCATAATGACAGAAATGCTAATGTTTTTAACGCATAACATAATATTATTTAAATAATCGTTTCCAAAATGACCGCTTTTTCTGTTCCGTAGTACGGTCATGCTTCCATTCCGCCGCTCTTAAATCATCCCCTGCAAGAGGGGGGAAAGATGCCGGGTTTGGTACATGGAGAGACACATTCATAGGCTTTAAGAAATGGTCGATAGATCATGACTGTGCTACAGGACACATATGGCAGATCCCCTCGTTGTACGTGTTTGTCAGCGCATCCATCGCATGAGCAGATTTTGAGGTTCTGTCTTTTTATGAACATGTATGAAAATTTTTTCTATAAGTTATGCAACTGCAAAGTTTTCATTATCACGAATTGAATAAATTTTTGTTCCTTCCTCTAAGATTTTGAAAGGAAATTTTATTGTGGTGTCATTGGAATCTTACTCTCCACTTTTCTCATTTCCTTTTCTAATGAATATAACCCTTTATTAATATTGCCATTTGTTTCATATATAGTACCATTGACTTTAACCATTCCATGTATCGAACCTGAATCTCCCCCTAAGCTTGTTTCGGTTTTTTCATTACTTTGGGAATCTATAGAACAACCTGCTAACATCAAACAGACGATAGTAGACAAAACCAGGAAGTTTTTCACTCCTTATCTCCCCTTTTCGCTTATCAAAATTTATACCTAGCCGTTATCCATATGCATGCTGCTCTTCATTGTACAATTCTTCTACTCTTGTCTAAGATAACATCAAAGCTACTGTCATAAGAGCAATTATCTTGAGAATAATCTTCACTTCATTTCACCTACTATTTCCATGTTACAAAAATAGCCTCGTCTTTTCATTCGATGGTTGGATGAATACCACCTTCAAGCCAATTTCGCTTTTTTCATATGCCACTATTCATTCACACACTGTATACCGGCAGGGACTGCATTCTAAGGCGTCAGGAGGATTTGTTACGTATCCGCAAAATCAGGGATGGGACGAAAAGGATGATTCCTGCGGCTGTGCCTATCATCTGCCCTATATAAAAGTCACCGGTTCTCACATAACCAATCACAAATCCGCTTCCAAAAACGATAAGCAGATTAATCGAGAACAGTAATAAAGCTGAGTTCTGCTGCATCTTTGCCCCCTCTTTCTATTTATCCTGCTCTCATTTCACAACCCATAAATTCACATTTCTACCATCTTCATATGTATGCCAAGGGACACTGCGATGGAAAAACAGCGGCTTCGTGTCCTTCCATCCTGCATCCGTGGACACTAAGCCGCGGGAATCCGGCGCCAGTGGTTTCTCTTTTTCACCGGTGGATACTAATCGCAGTAAACAGAGTGATAGTGTCCACAACCTGCCCTTGCATGGACACTAACACATGAACTCATTAACTTAGTGTCCCTTTATCCTCCCCGCAACGCAAAAAAAAGATGGAATCCCGCGCGCAGGATTCCATCCATCAGCATCTTATTTCTGGACCGGCGCGCTGTTCATGACTTCCACCAATCGTTTCATGCCTTCTTCGATCATGTCCGGTTCGGCGTTGGTGAAGTTGAGGCGCATCGTGTTCTGGGCGGGCTGGTTCACGTAGAACGGGGCGCCGGGTACGAAGGCGACGCCGTTGTCGACCGCGTCGTCGAGGAGCGCTTTTGTGTTCACGTATTCGGGCATGGAGACCCAGAAGAACATGCCGCCTTTTGGTTCGTTGTAGCGGATGTCGATGTCACCCGCACGGTCGAAAATGTCTCTCATGACATGCATCCGTTCCTTGTACGTGCGCTGCAGCGTGCGGATGTGGGCGTCGAGATCAAAGTCCTCGAGAAGTTTCACGAGCGCGTGCTGGGTGAGCGAGTTCGTGTGCAGGTCGGTTGCCTGCTTGGCCTGTGCCATCATCCGGATGATCTGATACGGCCCCGTAATCCAGCCGGTGCGCATGGCGGGCACGACCGTTTTGGAAAAGGTGCTCGTGTAGACGACGTATTTGTTTTCATCGAGTGAAGCAAGCGGCGCCACGGTTTCTGCTTCATCGAACTTGATGTCGCCGTACGGGTCATCTTCGAATACGATCGTGTGGTACTTTTCCGCGAGCCGGAGCAGTTCTTTTCTCCGCTCGAGCGACCAGACTTTGCCGTCGGGGTTGGAGTACGTCGGAACGATGTAGATACACTTCGG
>NZ_FOXD01000015.1 GCF_900115625.1 Salibacterium halotolerans
GACTTCATTATACCGAAAGAGGCGATTTTTTTGTATATGAAATAGAAAAAGGAGCTGTAAAAGGTCATTTTTTCACAACCTTTTGATACAGCCCCCTCTGCTTATTTCTCTTCCATCGCCATCATTTTATCGACGCGGTCGGCGTGGCGGCCGCCTTCAAACTCCGTATCGAGCCAGGCTTTGACGATTTCACCCGCCAGACCCGGTCCGACGACGCGCTCGCCCATCGCCAGGATGTTGCTGTTATTGTGGGCGCGGGATGCTTTGGCACTGAACACGTCGTGGCAGACCGCGGCGCGGATGCCGTTGACTTTGTTGGCGGAAATGGAAATGCCGATACCGGTTCCGCAGATCAGGATACCTTTATCCACTTCTCCGGCGGCGACGCGTTCGGCCACCGGCTGGGCGTAATCCGGGTAGTCGACCGACTCCTCGCAGTTGCATCCGTAATCTTCTATCTCTATATTCATATCGTGCAGTACTTTCTCCACTTCCACTTTCAATTTGTGACCGGCGTGGTCGGATCCCATTGCAATTTTCACGGGCATTTCCTCCTGACATTTCTTTTTTCGGACTGGGAAAGACACCACTTCAGTCCTCGTTCATCCGCTCCAGTATCTTCTCTACCAGTGTCTCAAGCTCGTCCGCTGTGTGCCGGTACGTGTCACGGGAGCCGCCGATTGGATCGGTAATGTCCCCGGCCCCGCTTTCTTCATTCCAGGCAAATTCTTTCACGGTAAATACTTTGTCCGCAGCTTCCGGGAATTGCTGCACAGTCATGCCGTGGTGGTTTTTCGTCATCGTAAGAATAAGGTCGGCCCAGTCAACCCGTTCTTTCGTTAATGGTTTGGCCGCGTGACGGAGCAGAATATCCCGTTCTTTCAGCACTTCCACCGTTTCTTTGGACGCGGACATACCGGGGGATGCCGACGTCCCGGCGGACTGCACCTCGATATCATCTCTTCCTTTTTCCCGGAGAAGTGCTTCGGCCATCGGGCTCCGGCACGTATTACCGGTACAGACAAACAACACGTTGGTCATCCCTGGTTCCTTCCTTTTTATCTTAATGTAATTTCTATTTTACCACAGATATGTCTGTCACAGAATCAGCTTTACGCCAAGACTGAACAAAATAATGCCGCCGGCGGCTTCTCCAAAATGGCCGAGCATATACTGAAGTCTGCCACCAAGAGCAAGACCGGCCCACGTAAACGCTGCGCTGAATGCTCCAAACAAAAGCAGCACTTCGACCCACGGTGTCTGCAGAATGCCAAGCGATATACCGATCGAGAAACTATCCAGACTGACGAGCACCGCAAACAGAAAGACACCTTTTCCGCGCGGCATAACAGCAGCTGTCGTTTCTTCACTGCTTAGTGCCGACCAGATCATCTGCATGCCGGTGAAGATGAGAAGCACACCGCCTACCATGAGAGCCGCCTGCTCAAACGACTCTTCAATCCATCTTCCGCCGAACAGACCGAAAGACGGCATAATCATATGAAAAAAACCTACCACTGCCGCCGTTTTCAGACGTGGGATTCGTTCTGCCTGATTCATAGCGGCCGCAAGCGACATCGAAAACGCATCCATGCTTAACGCTGCCGCCATTCCGCACAGTACGAGCCAGCCTTCCATTTCCCGTTCCCCTTTCCGGACATGCTCGTACAGCTTATGCATGTCCGGAGCACATCATTCAGGAAGCGGAGGCGGCTTTTTCGAGACGATTCATCACGGCTTCCCCAATGCCCTCTTTCGGGAAGGTTTCACAAAAAATCACATCCACCCCGCTCTGGTCAGCGGCACGCAGATTATCATACAGCTTAGCGGCGATGCCGGCCGGCTTATCCTTTGATCCAAGTGGGATGAAAACATCCGCTGACGCCTCCAGTTCACGGCGGTGTTCATCCACCGCCATGATACCAACCGTTTTTCCTTCCCTGCGTGCTGCCAGGGCAGCTTTCTGCATACCACCTTCGATGAGCACCAAAGGGGAAGACGGAGCATAGTGCCGGTATTTCATCCCCGGCGCTTTTGGAGTATCTTCCTCGGCCGCAGCGTCTGCCTGCACGATGTGTTCTGCCCCGAGAACATCCGTCAGCTGCTCTCTTGTAATACCACCGGGGCGCAGAATCACCGCCTTCTCTCCGGTACAGTCCACAACGGTGGATTCCAGGCCGTACCCGGCATCGCCTCCCTGCACGATACCCGCGATTTGTCCGTCCAGATCATATGTCACGTGTTCGGCTTTTGTCGGACTCGGGCGCCCCGACCGGTTGGCACTGGGAGCAGCCACCGGAACACCGGCCTCGTTAATAAGTGCTCTCGCTACCGGATGCTCAGGCATACGGACCGCGAGCGAGTCAAGTCCGGCGGTTACTTTCTCAGAAACCGCATCGCTTTTCGGAACGATTAACGTGAGCGGACCCGGCCAGAACGCATCGGCCAGTTTTTCCGCCATGTCCGGTATCGAGGACACCAGAGGATGCCACTGGGACCGATCCCCGATATGTACAATCAACGGGTTATCGCCGGGCCTTCCTTTCGCGGCGAATATCTGCTCCACCGCCGTGTCCCTGCGTGCATCCGCCCCGAGACCGTAGACCGTCTCTGTCGGGAACGCAACGGCTTCCCCACGGCTTATACACAACCCAGCTTCTTCTAATTCAGGGGGTAAAGGCTCCTTCCCATCCCAATTATCCACATTCCAGATTTTCGTATGTTTATAACTCAACTTTCCACCCCTTTTCAAGCGTTCCATGAACCCCCATCATTATAAGAAAAATTGCTTTATCCAGGCAAATATAAAAAAGTTACCCACAACTATATGCGTTTCTGTGGATAACTTATTAAAGCCTTCATATCAGTTTTCAATACTCTTTTTAACCCTTGTCGCCAAACCAGCTGTTCCATTTCTCCACAACGAAGAACCGGTACTCCTCTTTTTCATCCACACTATCCCCTGACTTCTCCACATTTTCTCTTGAAACGTCTTCTTTTTCCACAGAATTTGATGACTTATCCACAGAATCGCCGGACGAGATAAAGCAGAGCGGTGGAAACAGTACGCACCACCAGTTATCCCCTTCGCCTTTGCCGATTGTGACGACGAGTGCTTCATATTCACCTGCCGGATAGACAATCGGCCCGTAAATTCTTGTTGGAAAATCCACATCGGATTTCACGGCAATCGAAAAACCGCGTTTTTCCAAGCCGTGATCGTCCAGAATACTCTGGACCGTTTCTTTCAGTCCGGGGAGGGAGCGCTGTAGTTTGGTGAGCGCTTCCTCTTTGTTCAGCTCAGACGTCATTTCGTCCTGTAACTGCTGATTCACCGCGTCGCGTACTTCGGTTTTTACAAGCTGTTCTTCCGGCGAGTTATTGTGGGCGAGAATGCGCAGGCGCACCGCTTCTTCGGGTATCGTCTGAATACCGGCATCCGATGCTGCGGCGTTCTGCTGCTGTTCCATCTGCAGCCAGGATATGAGAACGAGAAATAATACATAAATAAGTGCTTTTTTCGGCATGACTTTGGCACCGTCCTTTCATGATTCATTGTGGACGGTGCCGCTGCGTTCTAAACGATAAAAGGTTCGACATCTTTTGTTGTCACGTTATACGTCATTTCGTTCGCAGAATACCATTCTTGGTTTTTTGTTGATGTCATACCTGACTTCAATATCGGCGAGCGGCAGTTCCTTCCGGAGAATACGGCTTACATCTTCTCCCTGCCGGTCCCCGATTTCAAAGGCGGCCAGACCCCGGGACTGCAGCAGTGCCGGCAGATGAACTGCCATTTTCCGGTAGCAGGCGAGCCCGTCGTCTTCACCGACCAGCGCCAGCTTCGGATCATGGTCTCGGACGAGCGGATCGAGCGCTTCCCACTCCTCGTTCGGAATGTAAGGAGGATTGGATACGATAACGTCGTATTTTGTTTCTCCTTCGAGGAGCGGATCCATCAGACTTCCTTCGATGAACTCGACAGACGCCCCGAGATCAGCGGCGTTCTTCTGCGCGGTCGCAAGTGCCCGGGGCGAAATCTCCACCGCCTTCACCTGCACGTCCGGGGCTTCCAGTGCGATAGTGATCGCGATGACGCCGCTTCCGGTTCCGATATCAGCGATCTGCAGCGCCGTGATATGCTGGCGCCGGATCCAGCCGAGCACCTCATCGACGAGCTCTTCGGTTTCAGGCCTTGGGATCAATACATGTTCGTTGACGTGGAAGCGGCGGCCGTAAAACTCTTCATACCCTGTCAGATGCTGAACAGGAACGCCTTGTGCATGCTGCGTCACGTCACGCGAAAAAGCCTCCCACACGTCATCGGTCACAGGATCACGCCGGGACAGGTGAAAATCCGTCCAGTCCACGTTTAAGTGGTGTTTCATCAACCACTCCGCTGCTTTTGGCTCTCGTCTGCTTTCTTCTAAAAAAGACGAAGCCCGGTGGAGGGCTTCGTACACATATGCAGGCTTCATTTATGCCTCTCCTGCCTCTTCCATCATTTCCGCCTGTTCTTCCACAATCAGCGCTTCGATAATCTGCTCGATTTCGCCCTGCAGCACCTGATCCAGTTTCTGCACAGTGAGGCCGATACGGTGGTCGGTTACACGGCTCTGCGGGAAATTGTACGTACGGATGCGTTCCGAGCGGTCCCCGGTGCCGACTGCTGATTTGCGGTTCTCGTCATACTCAGCTTCGGCTTCTTTCTGGTACATGTCATAAATACGGGCGCGAAGAACTTTCATCGCTTTGTCCTTGTTTTTGATCTGCGATTTTTCGTCCTGACAGGACACCACAATACCGGTCGGTTCGTGGGTGAGCCGTACCGCCGACATGGTCGTGTTTACGCTCTGTCCGCCAGGGCCGCTGGAGGCGAATGTGTCGACGCGGATATCTTTATCGTGGAGTTCCACTTCGACTTCTTCGGCTTCCGGCAGAACCGCCACAGTGGACGTCGACGTATGAATGCGTCCGCCCGACTCGGTGCTCGGGACCCGCTGCACGCGGTGGGCGCCGTTTTCGTATTTCATCTTCGAGTAGGCGCCTTCCCCGTTGATCATAAAAATGATTTTATTGAAGCCGCCGAGTTCCGTCGGGGTCGACTCGATGACTTCCGCTTTCCAGTTGTTCTTCTCAGCGAAACGGGAATACATTCTAAATAGATCGGCCGCAAACAGCGACGCCTCATCGCCGCCTGCCGCTCCACGGATTTCCACGATGACATTTTTATCATCATTGGGGTCTTTGGGCAGCAGCAGAATCCGCAGCGTTTCTTCGAGTTCCTGCTTTTTTTCCGCCAGCTCCTCGATTTCCATTTTAACCATATCTTCCATGTCGTCATCCTGATTTTCCTGCAGCATGGCCTTAGCGTCGTCAAGCTGGGTTGTTGTTTCTTTATATTCCCTGTATTTCTGGACAATATCCGAAATCTCCGCTTGTTCCTTGGAGTAATCCCGTAATTTCGCCGTATCGCTCACGACATCCGGGTCGCTCAGCCATTCGTTCAGCTGTTCATAACGGTCTTCAACGGCTTGCAGACGTTCTAGCACAAGCTTTCACCTCTTTATCGGTTGCATAACATTATAATTATAGTATAATGCCGCCTCTCCGTCAAAAGAATCCGGATCGGGGTATCCGGCTTTCAGGCTTAACATAGACACGTGTGAAATATCTCATCTCGGGGAAGATAATGGGTGAATTATGAATAAAACTGGAGGTATAACTAGTGGGAAATAAAGTGTTTATCAGCCCAAATCAGTACGTGCAGGGAGTCGATGTGGTCGATGAAGCAGGAACATATGCAAAAGATATGGGGAGCAAAGCACTGGTTATCGCAGACGAGTTTGTCTGGGATCTTGCCGGAAACAGAGTGGTGGACAGCCTGAAACAAGAGAACATTGAATCTGTCGGTACTACGTTTAACGGAGAAGCGTCCACCGGAGAAATTAACCGGATTATTGAAGAAGCCAAATCGGAAGGCGCGGATATGATTGTGGGTGTCGGCGGCGGCAAAACGCTTGATACCGCCAAAGGCGTCCGCGATCAGGTTCCCGGCGCCTGCTGCGTGATCATCCCAACCACCGCTTCCACCGATGCACCGACGAGCGCGCTGTCCGTTATTTATTCGGATGAAGGTGTATTTGAAACCTACCGCTTTTATTCGAAAAACCCGGACTTGATCATCATGGATTCGAAAATTATCGCAGGCGCTCCGCCACGCTTTCTGGCTTCGGGCATTGCCGATGCCATGGCAACATGGGTCGAAGCTCGCATGGCGATTCAGGCGAATGCCAACGCCATGGCGGGCGGTCTTTCCACGATTGCGGCCGCAGCCATCGCCGAAAAATGTGAAGAAACTCTTTTTCAATACGGGCTCCTCGCCTACGAATCAAACAAACGGCAGGTTGTGACACATGCCTTGGAGCAGATTGTTGAAGCCAACACGCTGCTGAGCGGGCTTGGATTTGAAAGCAGCGGCCTGGCACTGGCACATGCGATCCATAACGGATTCACCGTCCTCCACGGCGATATACACCACATGACGCACGGGGAAAAAGTCGCTTTCGGCACCCTCAGTCAGCTGACATTGGAGAACCGGTCGAAAGAAGAGTTTGAGAAGTATGTGGACATGTATTCCCGTCTGGAGCTTCCTGTTACGCTGGAAGATCTGCACCTTGAACAGGCTTCGGAAGACGATCTGATGAAGGTTGCAAAAGCCGCTTTAACTGAAGGAGAAAGCAGCCATAACATGCCGATGACGCTCACCGCGTATGACGTCGTAAGTGCCATGAAGGCCGCGGATCAATATGCTAAAGCCTATAAAAAAGAAAACGGGCTCGCATAACCATGAATAGAAAACAAACCCCCGGACGTCTCTTTTAGGAACCGTCCGGGGGTTTTATTGTGCATAATATCGAAAGGTATGTCGGTGCGCTGCTGCTTCGTGGACACTAAACTGCCCGGCAGCATACGTAGTGTCCACGGAAAAAGTGTTGGTGGACACTAAGATTCCGAAGCCGGCAGATAGTGTCCATTGAATTCTGCCGGTGTACACTAATTTCTGATTTCGGCAACGTAGTGTCCACAACCGGATAGACGGCAGCTGCCTTCGTCCTGCCCGGCTGAAAACGAAGTACCCGACGCCGGCGGATGCTTTTTCTTCAATGCATTCGGATAGTAAGAGTTCGGCGTTTACGTCACGTTTGTATGCCGGCTGCCCGCGTAAACGTCACGTAAAGCCGTCCATAATGACGTTTAGGGTGTCCGCATCCGGCCTAAACGTCATCATGGCGTTCCAACGTTACGTTTAGCTTCTTTTTTCGGGCATAAACGTCATCTAAACGTGCTCATAACGACGTTTGCATCGGGAGCCGGCGCCTAAACGTCGTTATGCTTTCCATCCGGTGCGTTAGAAAAAACGTTTTTATTTTTTCAGGAAGGGAATACTGTCTGTACTACCATATAGTAAAGAGCAAAGGGTGTTTAGTCATGAAATACGTGATCATCGGCGGAGATGCGGCCGGGATGAGCGCTGCGATGCAGATTGTGCGTAATGTGGAAGAAGCGGAGGTGACAACGCTTGAAGCAGGCGGCATTTATTCGTACGCCCAGTGCGGCCTTCCTTACATTGTGGGGGGTGAGGTGGAACATACCGATAAGCTGATTGCGCGGGATGTGGAAACGTTCCGGGAAAAATACGGCATCGATGCGAGAGTGTTCCACCACGTGGAGGCTGTCGATACAAAAAAGCAGATCGTATCCGGTCAAAATCTCGAAACAGGACAGCCTTTTGAACTGCCGTATGACAAGCTTCTCATCGCAAGCGGCGGTTCGCCGGTGCTTCCGGATGTGCCTGGACGGACGCTGAAAGGCGTTCATACGTTAAAAACGATTCCGGATATCGAAGCAATTGATGCGGATCTGGATGACGTGCACGATGTAACCATTATCGGAGGCGGCTACATCGGCCTGGAACTTGCTGAAAATCTGATTGAAACAGGCCGGAACGTGCGTATCATCGACCGCAATGACCGCATCGCCAAAATGTTTGATCCCGACATGACACCCCTTATTCATGAAGAAGCTGGGAAGCACGGCGTCGAGCTGTGCCTCGGGGAATCGGTGGAAGCGCTGGAAGGCGTGCAGAGGATCCAAGCTGTTCAGACGACGGGCAGCTGGTATGATACAGATCTCGTCATCGCCGCCACGGGCATACGGCCCAACACGGACTTTCTCGAAAACGCCGGCGTTCAGCTCCGGCATAACGGCGCGGTACAGGTGGACGCGTGGATGCGGACAAACGTGGACCACGTGTATGCGGCCGGGGACTGCGCCGTGCAGTACCACCGCATCAAAGAGCGGGACGATTATGTTCCGCTTGGCACCCATGCCAATAAACAGGGCCGCGCCGCCGGGAAAAACATGGCCGGTATCCCGAAGCAGTTTCAAGGCATCGTCGGCACGTCCATTCTCCGCTTTTTTGACCTCACCCTCGCCAAAACCGGGTTAAATGAAGCGGAAGCCGAATCCATGTCTTTTCCGTTTGATACCGTGATGCACCAGACCGTCGATAAAGCCGGTTATTTTGAAGGAAAAAAACCGCTCACTCTGAAACTGGTGTACCGTACGGATACCGAAGAAGTCATCGGTGGTCAGGTCATCGGAGAATCCGGCGCAGCCAAGCGTATCGACGTGCTCGCCGTTACATTGTTCCACCGGATGACCTTAGATGACTACGAAGACCTTGATTTATCCTACGCACCCCCGTACAACGGCGTTTGGGATCCGATCCAGCAGACCGTGCGGCGGGCGACGTGAAAAAAACGCTCCCGCTGATCCTGAAGGATGGCCGGGAGCGTTTTGGTATGAAAGAAAAGCTGCGCTGTTGTATCCGTTGCGGGCCGGTCCCGTTGCGGGGTTGGCTGAAAGGTGGATGTCAGGGGACACTAATCAGAAGAAAGCAGCACTTAGCGTCCACCAATCGCTGCTCCATGTACACTATAAGGCTGAAATCAACGGATATTGTCTACCGGCGGCTGGTAATGGACACTATTGGATTGTGACGACAAACCAGTGTACCCGGAAACACTTTTCATGCACACTAACATCACTTCCCCGTGGTTTAGTGTCCACTCCCTGCCTTCCACCATATTAAGCAAAACGCGGGCGGGCCTCCGCTTTTGGTCATCCATCCAATACCGTCACATGTACCTGATACCTCGGAAACTCCTGCTTGTACTGCCGCTTCAGCTGCTGCTGCTTTTTCTTTTTTTCTTCCTTGTCCCACGACGTATCGCTTGTCGTATAAAGATACGCATGGCGGCCGCCGAACATGACGTATTTCGGGGAAAAACCGATGCGGCGGGCGATGTCTTTCACTCTGTCGTTGTCATCCCCCTGGTTATACTCGTTCGTTGTCATCGATACATTCCCGGGACCCTGGTTGTAATCTGAAGGTGCCGCCGGTTCAGGACTTTGCAGCGGCCCGGCCTGCGGGGACTTATCCTGTTCACAGGATGCGGCCGACAGGAGCACCACACTCAGCAGAAAATATACGATATATTTCATAAAAAGACGTCCTCCTTGAGGCAGGTTGTCCTTTTAGGATTTCCGGTCCGCGCGTTTTCATGCAGCGTCACACATAAACCCGGCCTCGCATGCACCTCTTGGCCGGTAAACTCTCTTCTTTGGCTTGTATTAACCTCTATTCGGACGGTAAATCACAGCATTTGGCATGTATTCACTGACATTTGGCCGGTATACGACCTGAGCACACGATTTTCTGCCCCGCCGGCATCCAGGTAAAAAAATCCGGGCGATCCATATAGATCGTCCGGATTGTGATGCCACCCTGTATTTTTTGTTCAGCAGGTAGACCCTGTATTTTCAATATGCAGCTCGGACACGGGCCGGCCTGGTACTTCGTGGCAGTGCCGGCAGCGTGGTTCGTAGGCTTCATCGGCTCCGACCATAATCACTTCATCGTCATAGTGCGCCGGGCGTCCTTCGATCAGGCGCTGCGTGCGGGAAGCGGGAGATCCGCAGCAGGGACAGACCGCCTGCAGTTTCACCACTTCTTCCGCTGCTGCCATGAGCTCTTTCACCTGCACGAACGGCTCGCCCCGGAAATCCTGGTCGAGTCCGGCCAGTACCACTTTGATACCGCGGTCCGCCAGGTGCTGGGCGACAGAAACAATGCCGCGGTCGAAAAACTGCGCTTCGTCCACCGCCACCATCTGCACCCCCTTTTCGAGCATCGGCAGGATGTCGCGCGAGTGCCCTACCGCTTTGGCCCATATTTTCGTCCCATTGTGGGAAACGACTTCTTCCTCACTGTACCGGTCGTCGAGCGCCGGTTTAAACACAATTACGTTCAGGTTGCCGTAGGCTGCCCGGCGGATGCGCCGGATCAGTTCTTCGGATTTTCCGGAAAACATACTGCCGCAGATGACTTCCATCCATCCATCTTTTCGTATCATGTACATTCTTGTTCCCCTTACTTACTTCCTCATTTATTCTTTTCTTATTTTCCCTGAAATTCAGAATGTATTCAATAGGTCTTGGGAAGTTTTCGGGATTATCCATTTAAACGGTCCCGCTCAGGCTGCGAAGCAGCGGCGGACGCCGCGTTCCACTGCATGCGCTGCTTGCGTTTCTGCCGCAGGACGCGGGTGACGATCCCGTCTTCGCCGGCAAAAAGAAACGAAATCAGGAAAAAGACACCTGTCATCACGGCCATACTTCCGGAAATGGAAACATTTAGCCATTTGGCAGCATAGTATCCGCTGAAACAGGAAGCAGCGCTGATGAAAATGCTGAGTACAAACATATACGGAAAGCTTCGCGTCCATAAATACGCTGATGCCGCCGGAACAATCATAAAGGCCACGACCAGTACAGCTCCCACGCTGTCAAACGACGAAACAGCGGTGACCGATGTCATCGTCATAAGCAGGTAGTGCAAAAATGCCACCGGAACACCGAGTGCCACGGCGAGCCCCGGATCAAAAGTCGACACTTTCCATTCCTTATAGAAAAGCACCGCGAGGATCACGTTAAGGAACAGCACCACACTGACAAAAAGAAACGCCTGCGGCATAGACACGCCGAATACGCTCACTGTCTGAAAGGGCACAAATGCGATATCGCCCATCAACGCATGATTGACATCGAGGTGGACGTTTCCGGCATATCGGGAAATGAGAAACACACCGAGCGCGAAAAACGCCGTAAATGTCACGCCGATGGCGGCATCCGGCTGCACGCCGGAGTTCTGGAGGAGCTGGATAACAATGGTTGTCAGTAACCCCGCAACCGCCGCTCCAATAAGCATCGTGAAACTGTCCAGCGTGCTCGTCAGCAAAAAGGCCGATACCAGTCCGAGTATGACAGTATGGCTGATGGCATCCGAAATCATCGCCATCTGCCGGAGCACCAGCAGAACACCGATGATACTGCATGAAGCACCGACCAGTACACCGGTAACAATGATCCATCCTTCATAGGTCAAGATGGTTTCCTCCTTTCAGCCGTCATGTGAGATACCTGTTCTTTTTCAGCCAGTTCCACAACCGCCGGGCTTCGCTGTTTTCCACACCCAGTGTTTTCTGCCAGGCAGCATACCTTGAGGGAGTGGTATCGGGAACAGAATCAAGCGCCTGAACGGCCTGCTGCTTTTTCCACCGGCGCCGGAACCGGCGGTATGCGGTGATCTGGGCCAGCTTTCCTCTCCCCGGCGCAAAAAGAAATGAGAACACAAAGACAGCCGTTGCCGTTAATACGACGACCGGTCCCGTCGGAATGCCGCCGTCGAGTGCACTGAGAGCGGCGCCGGACAAACCGGAGAAAGCGCCGATCAGAGCCGACAGAATGACCATGATGCCAAGCCGGTCGGTCCAGTATCTGGCGGCAATGGCAGGCGTAATGATGAGCGCCGACATTAAAATAATACCGACAGCCTGAATTCCCGCTGTCACAATCAGTACGATGGAAAAGCTCAGGATGCTGTTCAGGGTTTTGGTTTTCCATCCCAGACCTCCTGCGAACAACGGATCAAAAATTACAAGCTTCCATTCTTTAAAAAACAACAGCGCCGCGGCTGTCACAAGCATGGCAATACCGCTCATCATCCAGACATCGAACTGAACCATCGAAGCGGCCTGACCGAAAATGTAACTATCCAGTCCACTTTTATTGCCGGCCGAGCTGTTGGTAATCATCGTGAGCAGAACAATACCAAGCCCGAAAAACACAGAAAGAATTAAGCCGATCGCTGTATCCTGTTTCAGTTTTGTATTCCGGTGAATGATGCGGATGCCCCACAGGCTGATAAACCCAAAGACAGCAGCGCCGATCATCAGCGCAGGCAGCTCTCTTCCGGCAGCCAGAAATCCAAGACACACACCGGGAAGTGCTGCGTGTGACATCGCTTCGCCTACCAGACTTTCTTTACGTAAAAGCACAAACGAACCGATGACGCCGCTTGCGATCCCTAAAAACATAGAGCCAAGCAGGACCCAGCGGAGATTGGGACTCTCAAGCAGAGACAGCCATTCCTGCATCATGACAGCCCCCCCGTTTCTTCAGAGGCCGCGGACTGAAGGAAAGCCAGCTGGCCGCCGTAGGCCTGCTGGAGCTTTTCTTTTGTGAACACTTCTTCTGTCGGACCTTGCGCCACCACCTGTTTGTTCAACAGAATCATCCAGTCGAAATATTCCCGTGCTGTCTGCAGGTCGTGATGCACGACTATAATGGTTTTGTTCTGCTGTTTCCATTTCTGCATCAGCTCGATGATGGCGCGCTCCGTTTTGGCGTCGATGCCTGCGAATGGTTCATCCATGATATACAACGAAGCATCCTGGGCCATCGCGCGGGCCAGAAAAACCCGCTGCTGCTGCCCTCCGGAAAGCTGCCTGATCTGTCTTTTCGCATAATCCTCCATACCCAATTCTTTTAGACTTTGAAAAGCAACCTCTCTGTCCTGTTTCCGCGGCCGACGGAACAGTCCGACGTGGCCGTACCGCCCCATCGTTACAACATCCAGGGCGTTTGTCGGAAAGTCCCAGTCGACTTCACCGCGCTGGGGGACGTACCCGATGCTGGAGCGTACTTTTTTCAGCTCGTCGCCGAAGAATACAGCACGCCCGTGCAGTTTCGGTACAAGATCAAGCACCGCCTTAAGCAGCGTGGACTTTCCTGCGCCGTTTGGTCCTACAATACCTACCAGTTTTCCCTGTGGAACAGAAAACGCCGCGTTCTCAAGTACTGTTGATTCCTGATAAGCTACGGTTATATTCTGAACGTCCAATGCGTCACTCATTATGCTGCCTCCTTGTTTTACTGGAGAGATGATACGATCGTATCGATGTTGTGACGGAACATGCCTTCGTACGTTCCTTCCTCTGTTCCGGCTTCACCCATCGCATCCGAATACAGTTCTCCGCCGATTTCCACCTGCTGTCCCTGCTCTTTCGCGCCTTCCACAACAGAATTCACCGCCTGCTCCGAGACGCTTGATTCTACAAACAGGGCTCCTATGCTGCGCTCCACCATCAAGTCGACGATATTATTCACGTCGCCTACACCAAATTCAGCATCGGTACTGATCCCCTGAAGCCCTTTGACCTCCATGCCGTACGCATCCCCGAAGTAGCTGAAAGCGTCATGGGCGGTCACGATGACGCGGCTTTCTTCCGGAATTTTATGAATTTGTTCTTCCGCGTACGTATCCATTTCATCCAGCATATCGAGGTACTCCTGTGCGCGCTCTTTATAAGCTTCTTCGTTGGCCGGATCCACTTCAATGAACGCATCCCTCACTGCTTTTACAGCATACGCCCATCTGTCCGGGTCGAACCATACGTGAGGGTCATGCGGATAGTCCTCTCCCCCGGATATCAGCATATCTTCGGGTACGTTCTCCGCAACGGCAAAGCTCGGGGTTTCACTTTCCACGTTTTGAAATACCTCTCCCATGTTTCCTTCGAGATTCAATCCGTTGTAAAGGTTCAAATCCGCTTCCGTCAGATTTTGTACGTCCTGCTGCGTCGGTTCGTACAGGTGCGGGTCCACGCCCGGTCCCATCATTCCCTGTACATCAGCCTGCTCGCCGCCTATATGTGCCGCAATATCTCTAACCTGGCCGGTTGTTGTGACAACAGAAAGTTTGCCGCCGCCAGATTCCCCGGAGGATCCTGCATTTTCACCGGCACCGCATGCTCCGAGAAGAAGCAGGCCGCTGCTGAATACAACAATTTTTTTCAACAAGCTCATTTTTTTACCTCCAGTTAACATATTTTTATCAATGACAAAAAGTTTCCCTTATGCAATAATAAACCTGCGCCATTATTTTTTCAATGCTTTTTTTCATGGACAAGAAGAAAACAAATGGGTTTCTATTATACATACTGAAAAGGCCCAATTTTTGTTCTTCTGAATATCTTCATTCTGAAACGTGGAAGCCTGGTCGGGCTGGAGCGGAGAGAGGGCTGTGTTTTTTCAGGCGGATCGAGGGAGTGGACACTGGACGACTCCGGGGAAATCTTAGTATCCATCAACGCTGATTTGGTGAACACTAAGACGACGGCGCGGGCACGAAAATGCGGCGAATGCGCGTGCATCCGTCGTTTCCATCCATTAAAAAAACCAGGCAGGGATCCACGTCCCTGCCTGGTTTCGTCCAGGTCTGACTATTAGTCGAGGTTGTATTTCTTCTTGAAACGGTCGATGCGGCCGCCGGTGTCAGCGAGCTTCTGCTTCCCGGTATAGAACGGGTGGGAGTCGGAGCTGATTTCCACTTTCAACAGTGGATACGTGTTGCCGTCTTCCCATTCAATCGTTTCGTCCGACGATTTCGTGGAACCGCTCAAGAACTTAAATCCTGTGCTGGAATCCATAAATACGACTTTTTGGAATTGCGGATGGATGTCCTGCTTCATTTGTTTTCACTCCTTTTGCTCTGGTGGTGAAATGCCGCGGCTTGCACGGCTTTGAACCGGACAGCGCGCAGCATGTATCTTCCTTTTCCATCAGCGTTTGATGTCACACATAACGGGATTATAACAAGTCCGCCGCGATATTTCAACTATTTCTTCACTATCCGATCAGCTGCGCCGATTCGATGTGCGGCCTTTCTGCTTGTCCTTTTCGAGTTCTTCGAAAAACTCGTCATTTGTCTTCGTCTGTTTGACTTGGCGGATAAAATGATCCAGAAAATCCGGGGAATCGTTCATCGTTTTCCGCATCGCCCACAAGTTTTCAAGATGCTCTTTGGAAAGAAGGAGTTCTTCTTTTCTCGTGCTGGAACGACGGATATCGATGGCTGGGAAAATGCGGCGTTCTGCCAGACGGCGGTCCAGATGCAGTTCCATGTTGCCGGTTCCCTTGAATTCTTCGTAAATCACATCGTCCATCCGCGATCCTGTTTCCACCAGCGCGGTCGCAAGAATGGTGAGGCTGCCGCCTTCTTCAATATTGCGCGCCGCTCCGAAAAAGCGTTTCGGACGGTGCAGCGCCGCCGGGTCAATACCGCCGGACAGCGTACGGCCGCTCGGCGGAATGACCAGGTTGTAGGCACGGGCCAGACGGGTAATGCTGTCCATGAGAATAACGACATCCTTCTTCTGCTCCACGAGCCGCATCGCGCGTTCGAGAACCAGTTCGGATACTTTAATATGATTTTCCGGCACTTCATCGAAGGTGGAACTGGCAATGTCGCCGTCCACCGACCGTTCAATGTCGGTCACCTCTTCCGGGCGTTCATCAATCAGAAGCACGATTAATTCCGTTTCGGGATGGTTTTCGGTAATGCTGTTCGCTACTTCTTTTAAGAGAGAGGTCTTCCCGGCTTTAGGCTGGGCGACGATAAGTCCGCGCTGCCCGAAGCCGACCGGTGTGACCATATCCATAATACGGGTCCCGGCGCGTCCCGGTTTATTTTCAAGATTCATGCGCTCCTGCGGGTACAGGGGAGTGAGCGCCGGGAAATGAGGGCGTTCCTTGGATGCGTCGGGATCGTCTCCATTCACCGCCTCCACCATCAGCAGGCCGTGATAGCGTTCCGAATCTTTCGGCGGCCGGACTTTCCCGGATACTTTGTCGCCGTTTCTCAGATCAAAGCGGCGGATCTGGGAGGCGGAAATATAAATGTCTTCCGAACTCGGCAGATAATTAATCGGCCGCAGGAAACCATACCCTTCCGTCTGGATGATTTCAAGAATCCCTTCCATGAACATATAACCGTCTTTTTCCGCCTGTCCTTTCAGAATGGCAAAAATCAATTCGCGTTTTGTCAGTTTGCTGTAGTAGGATACTTTATACTCTTTGGCGAGCGCATAAAGTTCTTTCAGCGTTTTATTCTCCAATTCTGCTAAGTTTACACTCAATCATCGTCACCACTTTTCTACATAATCAAATACACACTTCGCTGTACTGCTTCGTTTCTATGAAAAACAAGGGTTGGAATTTTTATAGGATACCTGCTGGTTCGGGGTGGAAAGTTGCGGCTTCCGCTTGGAAATGCTGATAAAATCTTCAGGTGGGGATATATCATATACTATCTTACTGGTTTTCCCGTCTATCATACATTGTAAACACGTTTTTTCACGAATAGCAACAATGAATTCAAAAGCACAGCAGCACAACATGGTGTGCTGCTGACCTTCCTTTTTTCTGTCTTTTTTTACTCCGCTTTCTTTATGACAAATCCGGGTTTTTTCTCTATGTTGTGTTTGCCGTCTACAAACCGGACGGTGCCGGAGCGGGCCCGCATGACGAGTGTCTGGGTGGTGGCGCTTGCTCCCTTGTAGTGTATGCCTTTCAGAAGACCGCCGTCTGTTACGCCGGTGGCGGCAAAGATCGCGTCATCTCCGGCGACCATGTCCTCCATGTACAGCACGCGGGAAACGTCATCGATACCCATATCTTCGCACCGTTTCTTCTCATCATCGTCCTTTGGAAGCAGCATTCCCTGCTGCTCTCCTCCCAGACATTTGAGGCCGACCGCAGATAGGACACCTTCGGGGGCGCCGCCTGACCCAAGCAGAATATCAATGCCGGTTTCTTCAAAAGCCGTGTTAATCGCGGCAGCGACATCGCCTTCCTGAATAAACTTGATTCTTGCGCCTGCATCCCGCACTTCCTGGATAAGGGACGTGTGACGCTCGCGGTTGAGCATCGTAACCACAACGTCTCCTACGTCTTTGCCTTTTGCCTCGGCCACGGCTTTCAGATTATCCAATACGGGAGCTTTAATATCAATAACTCCGACCGCATCCGGACCGACGGCGATTTTCTGCATGTACATATCCGGAGCATTCAACAGGCAGCCCTGGTCGGCTACGGCAATGACCGTCAGCGCATTTTCCATACCGTTTGCTACAATATTGGTACCTTCTAAAGGATCGACAGCCACATCCACCCGCGGTCCGAATCCGGTGCCGAGTTTTTCCCCTATATAAAGCATCGGCGCCTCATCTTTTTCTCCTTCTCCGATTACGACAGTACCTTTCATCGGAATGGTGTCAAATACATCTCTCATCGTGCTTGTGGCTGCATCATCCGCTTCTTCTTTTTTTCCAAGTCCCATCCAGCGCGCCGATGATAAAGCGGCGGCTTCCGTTACACGTACCAGTTCGATGGATAAGCTTCTTTCCAATTTGTTCCCCTCCCATTTCCTTTACGAACTTTTCACCTGCTGTATTTCGCCCGGTGTCAGCTCTTCTCTCCAAACTCTTGCTCCAAGGGCGAGCAGTTTTTCAACCAAATCTTCGTAACCGCGGTCAATATGCTCCAGACCGGTGATTTCGGTCACACCTTCCGCCATCAGACCGGCTACCACCAGAGCGGCTCCCGCCCGCAGATCGCTTGCTCTTACTTTAGCGCCCTGCAGCGAGGATCTGCCGTTAATAATTGCGGAGCGCCCTTCCACTTTGACGTCGGCGTCCATCCGGTTCAATTCATCCACGTGCCTGAAACGAGCGTTGTAAATTGTATCGGTGACGACACTGGTGCCTCGTGCTCTTGTCAAAAGAGCCGTGACCGGCTGCTGCAGATCTGTAGCAAAACCAGGATACACGAGGGTTTTGATATCGACACTGGCGATTTCAGGCGGCGTTGCTATTCTTACCTGCTCATCCGCTGTCTCCACGCTCACCCCCATTTCACGTAGTTTAGCCATGAGGGATTCGAGATGGTCCGGTATAATGTTGTTAATCATTACTTCTTTCCCCATCGCGGCGGCGGCAATCATATAGGTTCCCGCTTCGATCCGGTCCGGTATAATGGAATGCACGCAGCCGTTCAGCTGTTCCACTCCGTCGATGCGGATAATATCGGTGCCGACTCCTTTGATTTTCGCGCCCATGCTGGAGAGTATCGTAGCTACATCGATGATTTCGGGTTCTTTGGCGGCATTTTCAATCGTTGTCCGACCTTCTGCTTTTACGGCGGCAAGCATAATATTAATGGTCGCTCCGACACTCACCACATCAAGATAAATGCGGGCCCCGGTCAGTTTTTCGGCCTGGAGGTAGATCGCTCCCTGTTCATTAGTCACCTTCGCACCAAGCGCTTCAAAGCCTTTAATGTGCTGATCAATCGGGCGCGGCCCGAGGTTGCACCCGCCGGGAAGACCGATTACCGCCTGTTTGAATTTGCCGAGCATAGCCCCCATCATGTAATAGGAAGCGCGAAGGGACTTCACCCTTCCGTTTGGCAGCGGTGTCGGAACGATTCCTGCCGGGTCAATGTTCATTTTCGAACCGTCATACGTCACAGAACCCCCAATATCTTCAAGCAGGGAAGCCAGCGTTTCTACATCTGAAATCTTTGGAAGGTTTTCAATGGATACGGTCGAATTGGCCATGACAGCCGCGGGAATTAAAGCTACTGCGCTGTTTTTGGCACCGCTGATATGTATACTGCCGTGTAAAGGATGTCCTCCTTCAACCATCAATTTCTGCATGCATATCTCACTTCCTCGTCTTCATTCTCAGGGTGTCGCGTTCATCTCATCTAGAGGGATCAATTTCAGTATAGACAGCCGGAAAGGGAGATACACCCTCCGGCCGGCTGTTTTTGATTTTTCCGGAATGCAGCTTTCGACCGCCCACGGCTTCCTGCTCTTTCTTTTTACCGATTCTCCCAATCGCTGAGAAATTTTTCAATTCCCTGGTCGGTCAATGGGTGTTTGAAAAGCTGACGAATGACCTTAAGCGGCAGCGTGGCTACATCCGCTCCTCTTGCTGCCGATTCCGATACGTGCAGAGGATGGCGGATGGAAGCAGCAAGAATTTCTGTGTCAATATCGTGTTCGGCAAAAATTTCTGCAATCTCACTGATTAGATCGAGCCCATTGTGTCCGATATCATCCAGACGACCCAGAAAAGGCGACACATAGGATGCGCCGGCTCTGGCAGCCAGAAGAGCCTGAACGGAAGAAAAGACGAGCGTTACATTGGTTTTAATGTTTTCTTCAGTAAAAACTTTTACGGCTTTCATCCCTTCTTCGGTCATCGGTACTTTCACTGTGATATTCGGCGCAATATGGGCGAGTTCGCGTCCTTCTGCAAGCATTCCATCCGCCTGGGTGGAAATGACTTCGGCACTGACCGACCCCTTTACGAGCGAAGTGATTTCTCTCAGCCGTTCCTTAAAATCAGCCCCTTCTTTCGCGACCAGACTTGGATTGGTCGTCACACCGGCAAGAATCCCCAGTTCGTGAGCTTCCGTGATTTCATCCATGTTGGCTGAATCAATAAAAAATTTCATATTTTCCGCCTCCTTTTGTAAGAAATGCTCCCTATTCCTATACTTTCCTGCCTGGCAGATAAAAGAGTTAACAGGTACCTCCCGCGGCGGCCTGTACACGATGAACGCCTTTCCCTCCATTGCCGGTTGTTATACACGGCCGGCCGAACCAAATTCACGCATTTTTGCTTTAACCGTCTCTTTCACAGCATCGCGGGCCGGACCCATATATTTACGGGGATCATAAAGCTCCGGCTTTTCTTCGAGAGTTTTTCGTACGGCGGCAGCTGAGGAAATCTGGCTTTCTGTGTTGACGTTAATTTTGGCGCACCCGAAACCAATGGCTTTCTGCACGTCCTCAGCGGGTATCCCCGTTCCGCCGTGAAGTACGAGCGGAACACCGACGGCGCTGTCGATTTCTTTCATACGGTCGAAACCAAGATGAGATTCCCTTTTGTAAGGAGCGTGCACAAAGCCAAGAGCGGGGGCCAGACAGTCTGCTTCTGTTTCTTCCACAAACTTTTTGCACTCAGACGAAACGGCATATGATTCTTCCGCTTTTTCCACAGCCGTGTCGTCTTCCTGCCCGCCGATCCGGCCGAGCTCCGCTTCCACCGATACCCCGACGGCATGAGCCGCTTCCACAACACGGCTGGTCAAGGCGATGTTCTCTTCCAGAGGATAAGAAGAACCATCAATCATAACGGATGTGAAACCGGCGCGGATGGCTTCCATGCCTACTTCGAAACTGGATCCGTGGTCCAGATGAACCGCTACCGGAACCGTAACGTGATGGGCTTCCATGAAGGTTTTCACCATGTCCACCACCGGCTTAAAACCGCTCATGTAGCGGGCGGATCCTTCAGAAACGCCGCATATCAGGGGCGAACGTTCTTCCTGGGCGGCCTGCAGCACCGCCTGAATAAATTCCATGTTGTTCAAATTGTACTGACCTACAGCATAATGATCGGCTTTTGCTTCATGGAGCATCTCTTTCATGGATACGAGCGGCATATGTTATCCTCCTTGCAAATTCCTTCGTGACAGGATGAATGAAAAGAGTTCCCGCTCCGCATCTTTAAAAACACCGGCAGATAGGTTGTACCGCTGTTTTTGTATTGTTTTCTGCTTCATTATAGCACATCATGAAAGATTTTCATCCATCCGTCCGGGAAAAGTTACCTGCGTCATAGAATAAAAGGCTGGTATAGAACTTTCGTTCGAGCACTAAGAATCAGGTCAGGTATTTCTGAATTTCTTCTCTAATCTGATTGATGTCAAATGGTTTGGAAATGTACGAGGAAGCACCAAGTCTTTGTGCTTCCTGCATCATGCTGAGCTCCCCGTACGCGGTCATTAATAGGACGGATGCGCCGGGAGCAAGCCCCAGCTCGGACCGTCTCCTCAGAATTTCAACCCCGTCCATGCCGGGAATTTTCATATCCAGTAAAACGAGATCGGGGTGCTCTGTTTCGAGAAGTTCCAGAGCTCTGCTGCCGTTTGATGCTTCCAGAATCTCATGTCCTTCTTTCTGCAGTATTTCCTGCAGCAGCACTCTTATGCCGTATTGATCGTCTACAATTAATATTTTATTCAAACCAAGTTCCCTTCTTTCTCCAGGCAGTACGTTCGATGCCGACTTTTTCTACTCAGGGCGTTCCGCGCTTATTTTCGTTATTTGTACCCCTTCCATACCTGCCTCCTGATTTCCTGCTTCTGCTGTTTTTTTTACAGAAATACAAATCTACTTTACGATAGACACAATAACAGTACATAAGGAAAGGCGGAAACCATGTGAAAGTATTTGCTACACAGCTCCAGGGAGCTTTTCAGAATATTTTATCAGAGGATGAAGCAATAGAAAATGGAGCCAGACTTCTGGCGCAGGGACCGGCGGGTACCGGGCGGCTGTTAATCGGCGGAACCACATCCATGGAAGGAAGCGCCTTGACCCTCACGCAGCACCCGGATGCGCCGGTTGAGACAGCGTTTGTATCTCTTGAAAAACCGGAGGAGGCGGCCACGGACGACCGCGTGCTTCTGCTGGCCGGAAACGCAGAAACTGATACGCTTCAGGCAGCCTTGGAAAAATTGCTCGAGCAGGAGATTCCGTTCGTCGCAGTGGCTCCGTTTGCCAAGGAGGAGGCCGGCGTGGAACTGGAACCGACAGATGTGTGGCTGCAGACGCACGTGAAAGGCGGCATCGTACCCGGGGAAAGCGGAGAGCGGATGGGTGACCCTTCTGCTCTATGCTCGCTGTTTGCAGGGCAGCTTCTATTTCTAAACATCAAAGAAATGCTCGACGAAACGTAAAGCCGCCGCTGAATGGGACGCTTGTCAACACAGGCAAAAAAGAGTCCGGGACAAAAGTAAAATAGGCGGAGGAAAACACGAATGTCCTGCGGCGTTGTTCAAGAGCCGCATAGCAGCGGAGTCAAAATACTTCAGCTCGTGCTTCCACAGGCTAATGACGTTTAAGGGGGCACGAAACCCTCTAAAGTGCTTTATGAATCATTCATGATGACGTTTAAGGGCGCACTGGGTACTCTAAAGTGCCTCATGAGCTATGCTTAACGACGTTTAAGGGGTTGCGGAACCCCCTAAAGTGCCTTATGACCCATTCCCATTTACAAACTACCGTACATCCACCCGGCATTTTTCTGCGTCCACGCTTCCAGCTCTGCTTCCTTTTCCTCGGTTATACCGGCTGGCGTCGTGATTACATTGCGGAGCAGCTCAGGTGTCGTTTCGATTCCGGCAAACGGGCCCTGGAACGGCCGGGGTCCGTCGATTTCGACAATTAGCTCATCCGGTGGAACCACAGCCGCGAGCCGTGGTGGCTTCTACGCCCGGCACAGGACGTACACGGTTTTGGGAGAAGGTCCCCTTTTTCTCAGCCGATTTTCCTCGTTTTCGAGCCGTGCGCGGGGCAAAGAAGACACGGTGCCCCCCCGGCGAACCGATGCCGCTCTTGTACTCCGGAGTGCAAAGAAGACACGGCGAGCCTCAGCGAGCCGATGTTGCCCTTGTGCTTTGGAGTAAAAGCAAAGTATCTTGGCGCAGCGGTTGATTTTAGAAACGAAAAATGCCGAACGATTTTAAGAAATCGTTCGGCATTTTTTATCTAATAAAGGTTTTGTCCTAGACTCTTCCTACTTTTTATTACTGATGCTCGATAGAGGCCTGGATGAATTCGCGGAACAGCGGCTGTGGTCTCGTTGGGCGGGACACAAATTCAGGATGAAACTGGGACGCGACAAAGTATGGATGATTCGCGAGTTCGATAATCTCCACCAGTCTGCCGTCCGGGCTCGTCCCGCTGAAGATGAATCCGGCTGCTTCCATGGCATCACGGTAGGCATTGTTGAATTCATAGCGGTGACGGTGGCGTTCGTACACCACTTCCTGATCGTACGCCTGCTTGGCAATGGTATTCTCCTGCAGCTTACAAGGGTACAGACCGAGACGCAGCGTGCCGCCCATATCCTCTACTTCTTTCTGCTCCGGCAGGAGATCAATGACCGGATCTTTCGTCTCCGGATCGAGCTCTGCGGAACCGGCTTCCTGCAGTCCCGCTACGTTCCGCGCGAATTCCACGGAAGCCAGCTGCATCCCAAGACAGATGCCGAGATACGGAATATTGTTCTCTCTGGCGTACTGGATCGCTGTCAGCTTGCCCTCGATACCGCGGTCGCCGAAGCCTCCCGGTACGAGAATGCCATCTGCCTCTTTCAGTTTCTCTACGATATTGTCCGGTGTCACGTCTTCGGAGTTGATCCACTGAATATCGACGTAGGAGTCAAACGCATAGCCGGCGTGTTTCAGCGATTCAGCGACGGACAGGTAAGCGTCGGGAAGCGATACATATTTCCCGACGAGCGCAATGGTGACCCGTCCGGAGAGGTTCTGCACCTTTTCGGCGAGCATCTTCCACTCTTCCATATCTGCCGGTCCGCCGCCCAGTTTCAGATAATCGCACACAATCTGGTCCATTTTCTGGCGCTGGAGATCGAGCGGAATCTGGTACAGGGTATCGGCGTCCGAACATTCAATCACAGCGTCTTTATGAATATCACAGAAGAGCGCGATTTTCTCTTTCATTTCCTGCGGCACGGCGCTCTCGGTCCGGACCACGATGATGTTCGGCTGAATGCCCAGGCTGCGCAGCTCTTTTACGCTGTGCTGGGTCGGCTTGGACTTAAGCTCACCAGCTGCGGAAAGGTGGGGAATCAGGGTACAGTGAATGTACATGGCATTTTCAACCCCGACATCACTTTTAATCTGCCGGATAGCTTCGAGAAAAGGCAGACTCTCGATGTCACCCACGGTGCCGCCGATTTCCGTAATCACAACGTCCGCTCCGGTTTCGCGGCCGGCACGGTATACCCGCTCAATAATTTCGTTGGTCACATGCGGAATAACCTGGACCGTCCCGCCGAGATAGTCTCCCCGGCGTTCTTTACGAATCACCGACGAATAGACTTTCCCTGTTGTGACGTTGCTGTTTTGGTTCAGGTTAATATCGATAAAACGTTCATAATGGCCTAAATCCAGGTCCGTTTCTGCACCGTCATCGGTCACAAACACTTCGCCGTGCTGATACGGGCTCATCGTTCCAGGATCGACATTAATATAGGGATCGAACTTCTGGATCGTCACACCATAGCCCCGGTTTTTCAGGAGACGGCCCAGCGAAGCGGCGGTAATTCCTTTCCCAAGCGATGACACAACCCCTCCGGTTACGAAGATATATTTAACTGCCATGCCTTCATCTACTCCTTTTTTATTTAATTACACTGTGGAATCCAGGTGGTTCGTTCATAAAAAAACAAAAGTGACACCTATCCCGGGGTAGGGGGCGCACTTTCGTTTCGTCTCATTTATGGAATGCTGTTATATATCTGTTTAAGCCCAAAAATGATTTTACCGAGCCTTATTTTAAAAGTCAAGCACCAAAATAACAGGATCTTTCCCCTGAACCGTGCACGTTCTGTGAAAGTCAGTAGGAGTCGTCATCTTCCGTTTCTTCCACGTCTTCACTGTCAAATCCGTCCAGCGGTTTTGTTTTTTCTTCGTCTTCGGCATTCTCTTCCTGCGACAGTTCATCCAGCTCGTCTTCGATATCTTCAAAGTCATCATCAAAGTCTTCCTCAAACTCATCAGACGCATCCTGATTCTTCTTCGTATCCTCACTCTTCACCGTCGTGCTCAGATCTTCATCCGACTGATCGAGTGGATACCAGCCGCGGAGACCCCAGTGATTCTCCCCGAGATGAACGAAGCGTCCGTCCAAATTCATCGAGGTGAACAGTTTCGTCTGCCGGTTTTTTGTTTCTTCAACGGCCATGCCTTTCAATTTAGCAATCCGGTTCATTAAGCTTCCATATTCATAAGGCTGGTTTTCCTCTTCCAGCAGAATATGAGCCAGCTCTATCGCAGACATTTCTTCAATTTCTTCTTCATTATAGTCAGAAATACTCAAGGACCGCACACTCCTTTTTTCCACAAAGTATTCATGTCCTACGGGAAACCATCCGCACAGATGCTTTCCCGATTGGAAACAGACGCCGTCTTGGTTATCCGTTCTTTAAAATCATACTTTTCATTATAAACATATTTGGGGTATTTATGCCAGCATTTTTCGAAGGATCCGCGCGCTCTTTTGCATACCCCGGCAGAAAGTTTTTTCGTATCCCTATTCTAGAATGAGCCGGTTTCGGACATTCTAGTGGATATATAACCCCTCTAATGAAACGACAGGGAGTGTCAGGAGGCCGTTTTCATGATTTGGATAATATCAGCAACCGCCGCCGTGCTGCTGGTGGCGGGGTGGTGTCTGTTTGATTTCATCCTGGGCAGAAAAAACCACCGCAGCGAGCGCAGCAGTGTACATTACCCGCGCCGTTTCGGTCAGGTCACGTGCTATAAAGAGGGGGGGACCTTTTTCCGAGACTATGTGGAAGATATAAAGCAGGCGGATCAGTCGGTTTACATTCTTTTTTATATTTTCCGGCATGACAGCATCGGTAGTCAACTGGTCGACCTGCTTTGCCAAAAAGCAGAGGAAGGCGTCACGGTACGCGTCATGCTTGACCGCGTCAGCAGCGGCATGAACCGCAAAGGCCGGGAAAAACTGAAGAAATCCGGGGTATTTTTTACGTACAGCCGGCCGGTTTCCCCGCCTTACCTGTTCTATTCCCTGCAGCGGCGCAACCACCGCAAAGTCACGGTCATTGACGGTGAAATTGGATATACGGGCGGTTTCAATGTTGGGGATGAATACCTGGGACGAGATCCGAAACTCGGTTACTGGCGCGATTTTCATCTCCGTATTAAGGGGGAGGGCGTGCAGGATTTAGTGCAGCAGTTCACCGCAGACTGGCTCCGGGAGCGTCCGGAAGACCATTTCTCCCCTGACAGCAATCCGGATCATCTGCCGGAAGGGGATACCTGCTTTCACTTTCTGGCGACAGATGGAGACGGGGTGCTGCAGGCGTTTCTTGATATGATCCGCAGGGCCAGGTTCCGTATTGATATGGCGACGCCGTATTTCATCCCCGGGGACGTTCTTTTAGAGGTACTGCTTGAAGCACTCGAACGGGGTGTGGTCCTGACAATGATTCTTCCGGCCAAGCGGGATCACCCCCTCGTTCAGGAAGCGTCCTGGTCCTACCTGGAGCCGTTAATCCGCGCTGGTGCCGGCGTTTATCATTATAATGACGGTTTCTTTCATGCCAAAGCCCTGCTGATTGATGATGTGTGCTGCGATATAGGCAGTGCTAACTTCGATCAGCGGAGTTTTCACCTGAACCTTGAAATGAATACGCTGATAGAGGATAAAACATTCATTGAATACGTGAGAAATATATTGGAAAAAGACTTGGAGCACGCGTCGCGCCTGCGTCTTGAGGATGTACAGAAGCGGCCGCTTCCGGTACAGATCAAAGAGAAAGCGGCCCGACTTGTGGAACCATTGCTTTAACATGCTGTCATGTTGACGCGCGGAAAGGAAAGACTCCTGTTTCGAGCTGACGGGCAAACTGCGTCACCGCAACATTATAGGAACCGGGCTGAAGGGTTGGAATCTGATGACCGACACCCTGGACCATCACGATATCTTTGGGCGCCTGCACAGCGTATTTGTAGAACATGTACTGGTAGTAATGAACATACCAGTCTCTTGTGCCGTATAAAAGCAGAAGCGGCCGGCTCAGAGAGGAAAGGCCCGCTGTGCAGGAATAATGCAGGCCGGATTCGTACAGAGAGCGGACAAGCGGGGCGGAACTTCGTTTCACCGCATCGGCTATTCGCTCCCGGTGCTCTGCCTGGGTTGCATTTCCGACCGAAAGCATCCAGGCGAGCAGCCCCATCCACCCTTTGTCCGTGATGTGGATTCCTATTTCAAATTCCCGCTCGAGCAGCGTCGTGCATACTTCCGGAAATCCTCCCGCCAGCGCCACCCCCGCCGTGCGCTCCGGCCATCGCAGCGCAAATTCGAGCGCAGTGGATCCCCCGCTTGAATACCCGCACAAGAGGACCTGGTCCAGACCGAGCAGATCGGCCAGATTGTGCACATCCTCCGCCCACTCCGAAATCGTCAGCGTCTCTCTGCCGGATGAACTGAGGCCGTGCCCTCTGGCATCCATCAGAATGACTTTAAAGCCCCGGGCGAGTTTTTGTTGATGATAAAATGCCGCACTGCCCATCGCCGGGGGATGGATAAAAATAATCGGAAACCCGTCTCCCTGTACCTCGTAATGAAGCGTGTGTCCCTGGGATAAGAAAAATGGCATTGGCTTCGTCTCCTTTGTTCAGCTTTCCCCGTTCTGCAGCCGGGCCCGGATCCATTGCACCACTTTACATCCGGTTAAAATTTCGATCACATCAAGCAGACCCGGCAGTGCGGAAGGGGCTCAAATCGGCAGGTGTACAAGTGCGAACAAGAAGCCGATGCCAAGTCCTGTTAACAGAGATAACAAAGCTTCTTTTATCCGTTATCACACCTTTCTTTCTACTATGTAACACTCCGCTTAAGAATATTCCCTTTTTCTGTTCTCCTTATCTGGGAATTTGCGTTATCCGGCGGAACGAAGACTCGTTGATAACGCCGCAATCATTAAAAAACCTGCAGCCGACAACATATCGGTGCAGGCAGTACATAGTCCAGAGAATGGAGCAGGCGAATGGTCACGATGTTAAATTCAGCGCCTGCTGCAGCACTTTATCTCCATTCATTGTGCCATAGGCCATATTATCAATCACATCCACTGGTATATTGTAAGAATCGGCTTTCCCAGAAATTCTCTGTTTTAAATACCGTACCTGCGGGCCTATGAGTATGACCTCCAGTTCCTCCATGTGTTGGTTTAATTCTCCTTCTGCATATGCATCGATTTCAGCCTCTATCCCCTTTTGCTCCGCTGCCTGTCTCATGTTTTTCACAAGCATGCTTGTGGACATCCCTGCTGAACAAACGAGTGCGATTTTCATTTTACTTCTCCCCTTCACCTCTTTTATAAAGTTCTATCATTTCTTCCCCAAGCTCCTTCACCGTCATTGCATTCATCAAGTGATCCTGGGCGTGAATTAATAAAATAGAAGGATTTTCTCCCGCGCCTGAGGCTTCCTGCTGCAATAATGCCGTTTGGGAGTGATGGGCCTGGTTCAATTTTTCTTCTGCCTCTTTTATCTTCTGATATGCCTGCTCTATCTCCTCCCTTCTTGCCAATTGTAAAGCTTCCATGGCGGATGAGCGGGCATTGCCTGCATGTAGTATAATGTCAAAAGAAACCTGCTGCAGATCCAGCGTATGTTTCATTGACCACTCACCTTCCTTTCTTCTTGAATGAAGTCTTCAGAGTCTGTATTTTTCATTAGTGAACGATCGGCTGCCATGATGAATGGAATATACATCGCCGTGGCAATGGACAAATTGATAAGCTGCAGAACAACTCCGGACCAGGATCCTCCTGTAACCAGATATCCACTTAATATCGGGGGAGTCGTCCACGGCAGAATGGCTACCGTTTTGGGAACAAAACCAACGGAAATGGCTGAATACGCGACAATCGTTAAAACAAAGGGGATTAAAATAAATGGAACAAGCATCACCGGGTTCAATACCACTGGGAGTCCAAATAACATTGGCTCATTAATATTAAAAATCCCCGGAGCACTTGAGAGTTTCCCTACTGTTCTGTAGTGTCTGGATTTGACGACCAGGAATATGGCAAAAATAAGAGCCAGTGTCGTTCCCGATCCGCCCATGAAAACATACGCATCAAAAAACGGCTTCGTCACAATATAGGGGACGTCAAAGGCACTGGTTCCCGCTGCAAATAAGGACTGGTTTTCTTCGATCAACGGAAGATAAATCGATTCCATGATCGGTCCCAGAATGTTCGTCCCATGCAGACCGAAGAACCAAAGCAGTTGATTTAAAAACGCGAACAGTAACGCTGAACCTAAAGTGTTGGATAAACCCTGCAACGGCTCCTGAATAACGGAAAAAACGAGTTCATGAATGCTTTGGCCGAAAAAAAGGGTGATCAGGGTATTAACTAATCCCGCTGCGAACAATATGAGGGCTGCCGGGAGCAGGGCGTTAAATGACTTTGTCACTCCCTCCGGAACTCCTTCCGGCATTTTTATTCTCAATTTTTCGTATTTACCTAATATTCGAAATACTTCTGTTGAAATGATCGATGTAACAACAGCTACAAATAAGCCCTGTGCCCCAAGCCAGGTGAACGACAGGCCGAAATCATCCGTAACCGGGGTCAATACAACAAGAGCACCAACAGCAATCAGAGCAGCTGATATTCCATCTGCCTCATATGATTCTGCCAGCTTATACGCGATAGATGCCGTCACCAGTAAGCTTAAGATAGCAAAAGACCCATTCCACACCGAATCGCCCACCATTTTCCAGCTTTCCCCGAAAACCATTACCATGAAATTTTGAAAACCATCCCACGGAAAATTATTAATAAGAACGGCTAGAGATCCAATGATAATCAGCGGCATAATCCCTACAAAACCATCCCTTATTGCGACCAGGTGACGCAGGGAACCTATTTTTCCAGCTATGGGCATAAACTTTTCTTCCATAAAATGCATGAATTTGTTCTGATTCATGAACGAACAACCCCCTTAGTGAATTGAGGCAGAAAGTCCTTATGAGCTTCTAATAACTCATCAAGTACTATCTGAGCTTTTTCATCAGACCGGACCAACGGATTCATTACGAAAGCGGCATAGGCACTGTAATAATTACCAGTTACCGCAGCCTCGATGACCAACTCCTCCATTTTTTTCATCTGTATGAGTAAACCACTAGTTTGTCTTGGGATAGAACCAACAGCGATCGGTCTCGGCCCATTCGCAGTAATAAGACTATTTACTTCAATAACTGTATCATCGGCCAGCTCCGGAAGACAGCCATTGTTACGCGTGTTCACCGTTTGCACATCCAGGGAGTGATTATAAATGGACTCCATTAAGTTGCAGGCAGCATCGCTGTAATATGCACCTCCTCTTTCCTCCAGTTCTTTTGGTTTTGCTTTAACGGATTCATCCGCATACTGCCGAAATAAATTTTTTTCCACCTGCATGACCATCTCCGCTCTAGTGCCCTGTTCTTTCCATTGCTCGAAGTCTTTTTCCAGCATCGTTTCCTGTTGAAAATAATATTGATGATAAGGATTCGGGATCATACCAAGCATTCTCAAAAACGTTTTATTCCAGGGAAGCGATACAATGTTAGCCGGCGCATAATCCACGTCCTGATTCATCAATTTTTCCATAGTTTCCGAGGTGCGGTCTTTTCCGTCTATAAAAACACGCTTTCCGAATGAAAAGTGGTTCAGCCCTAAAAATTCGACAGAGATCCGTTCCACTCCCACATCAAATAAAGAAGCAATACCTGTTCTCATGTTGTATGGAATATTGCAGACACCTACCACTTTCGGGTGTGGAGAGTGCTTTAAAACTGCTTCTGTTACAATCCCGGCCGGATTGGAAAAGTTGATCAGCCAAGCTTCAGGACAGATATTATGCATGTCTTGAGCAATATCCAGAAGAACAGGTATTGTCCGCAGTGCATTAAAAATCCCCCCTGCCCCATTCGTTTCTTGCCCGATCAACCGATGTTTTAAGGGAATCTGTTCATCATAATAACGGGCCTGCAGGCCGCCGACCCTCACTTGAACCATGACGAAATCAGCATGATGAAGTGCTTTCTTCCGGTCCTTCCCGGCATGGATCTCCACAGGCAGTCCAGCCTCCGCTATCATCCGGCGTGACAGCGATGCCACTGTCTGCATTTTTTCTTCCCCTTCTGCGACATCCACCAGTACAACGGAGGTGACCGGAAACCGATGATAACGGTCAATCAGACCTTCAATGATTTCCGGTGTGTAGCTGGATCCCCCGCCAATGACTACGAGCTTTAACCCCATCCTTGTGACCTCCTTTGTATATAAAAGCGCTTTCTAAGAAACAACTTAACATGTTACTACAAATATGTCTATACCATTTTGTTATTATGAATTTATGATAAACTATGATAAACTATCACTACATCATCTACAGGCAGGGAGAGACAGCAATGGCAAAGAAAAAATCTCAGTTACACAGCCTGATTAAAAAAGACATCATTGAAAAAATGGAAAGCGGATATTACCGTCCCGGACGTCTTCTGCCCACGGAAACAGAATTCTGCAGTCTGTATGAAGTGAGCCGTACAACCATCCGCACTGCGTTAAACCATTTAATTATGGAAGGATATATTTACCGTAAACAGGGGAAAGGAACATTTGTCGCTAAAGGGAAAGTGCAGCAGACTCTGAGCTCCAGTACGATGCGGTTTAGTGATCAACTTCGTGCCCAGTCGCGCACCCCCCGCATCAAGGTGGAGGAATGCAGAGAGGATGCAGCTGATAAGAAAGCCGCGCAAAAACTGGGGATCAACGAAGGGGATCCCATCTATATCGTGAAACGGACTCGTTTCGCAGATGACGAAGAAATCCAGTTTGAGATCGCTTATGTAAGGAAAGACCTTGTTCCCGACTTAACGAAAGAGTCGGCTGCGAGGTCGTTGTATGATACGATCACCGCCAACGGCCATCAGCTGAACAGAACGGAAGAACAGATAAAGATTGTCATCACCGATGAAGAAGCAGCAGCCAGTTTGAATATTTCTACCGGCGCTCCCTGTTTTCAAATATCCACCATAACCTTTATTCCATCTGAAGAAGCTGTTGAATATTCAGAAGCTTATTTCCGCGGCGACCGGGTGGAATTCATGATTGAAAGAAATTATCAATAATCCTGCGCGAGAAGGGGTTGATTTTCTTGAAAAACGTCATTATCAACGCTGATGATTTCGGGTATTCAAAGGGGGTGAACTACGGAATAATGGAAGCTTACACCTCTGGAGTCTTAACATCGACCACTCTAATGACCAATATGCCTGAAGCGTCGCACGCCTGTAACCTGGCGGCAGCCAACCCTGAACTCGGAGTCGGTATACACCTCACATTAACCTGCGGTCCTCCGCTTGTTTCCGGTCATCAAACAATCGTGGATGAACAGGGGCAATTTCATGCTTTATCCTATTATTCCGGTTCATATAACATTGATGAAGAAGAAGTTTATCAGGAATGGAAAACTCAGATAGAAAGGGCTGTCCAATTCGGGATCACCCCGACTCATCTGGACAGCCATCATCATATTCACTCTTACCCGGGACTGACAGAAATTTATGCGTCCCTTGCTGCTTCTTTTCATCTTCCCGTCCGGGTTCCTTTTCCAGAAAAGACACCCGGCGGAGACTCTTTCGTTTCTGAGGTTATGACGACTGACTGCCTGGAACTTTGCATTGATAAATTAAAAGGAAACATGGAAGAAATGTACGACCAGGCCTATACGATTGAATTCATGACCCACCCTGCCTATCTGGACAAACCGCTGATTGAAGGTTCTTCCTTTTTATTTCCCCGCACGCAAGAGCTTGCCCTGCTCACCGATGATGCTCTGAAACATCAGCTTAACAACAATGCTAATGTACAGCTGATTACCTTCCGCGATCTTTCATAAAACGGAGAATGAAAGGGGAAGCACGTTGGAGCTGAATGTCCACAAAATCAGGATAGGACCCATTTTTCAGAATCAAGCATTATATGGTGTCCAATAAATGTTGGGCGCAGCCATTTTGGTCTTTGTTTCCCCTTAAAGTGTCCCTTAACTGCAGTTTATAGACATTTTGATTCCTGATCTGTCCTCTTTCGATGGAAAAAGACCTGCCCGGTCAGCCGGGCAGGTCTTTTAGTACGTCATGATTACATTCTTTCAGGCGCGTCCACACCAATCAGCGCCATGGCGTTCTGCAACGTGATCTGTGCCGCCTTCACAAGCTTCAGCCGGGCCTTGGTTTTGGCAGCATCGTCACCATCCACCACACGCTCCGCATTATAGAAGCTGTGGAAGGCGGCGGCGAGCTCATGGGCGTAATTGGTCATCCGGTGCGGCGCGTATTTATCCGCGGCCACCGCGACCGTTTCCGGAAATTCACCGATTTTTTTAAGCAGGGCGTACTCTTTCTCCGAAGCAATCGGTGTAAGATCGGCTTCCGGGTCATACGCGTACCCTTTTTCCTCCGCCTGCCTGAAAATACTGCACAGACGCGCGTGCGCATACTGGACGTAGTAGACCGGATTTTCATTGGATTCGGACTTGGCGAGTGTCAAATCAAAATCCATGTGGGTGTCGGAACTTCTCATCGCAAAAAAGTAACGTGTGGCATCGATGCCGACTTCTTCCATTAAATCTTTCAGCGTCACGGCTTTGCCTGTCCGCTTGCTCATTTTCACGCGTTCACCGTTCTCATACAGATTCACCATCTGAATAATACGGGTATCGAGCTGCTCCTTGTCATAACCGAGCGCCTGCACCGCTGCTTCCATTCTTGGAATATAGCCATGATGGTCCGCACCCCAGACATTGATGACTTTTTCAAATCCGCGCTCAAACTTGTTCTGATGATACGCAATATCGGGCAGGAGATACGTATAGGTGTTGTCATTTTTGACGAGCACTCTGTCTTTGTCGTCACCGTAGTTGGAGGATTTAAACCAGACGGCGTTGTCCGCTTCATACACTTCGCCGCGCTCCTCAAGCAGTTGCAGTGCCTCTTCGACTTTGCCGGTTTCATACAGCGACGTTTCAGAATACCATACGTCAAACTCCACCCGGTAATCCAGCAGGTCCTGTTTCAGTTTCTCCATTTCCCGTTTTAACCCGTATTCCCGGAAAAAGGCAAGCCGCTCTTCGCGTGCTGTCTCGACAAAAGCCTCTCCGTGCTCTGCGGCCAGTTCTTCGCCGAACTGCTTAATGTCCGTACCGCGGTAGCCGTCTTCGGGCATCGTCGTTTCTTTCCCGAGGGCCTCGAGATAGCGCGCTTCCACCGAGTAGGCGAGGTTATTGATCTGATTGCCGGCGTCGTTGATGTAGTATTCCCGCGTGACATCAAATCCGGCCGTTTTCAGAATATTGCTGAGTGCATCTCCGACAGCGGCGCCGCGAGCATGTCCAAGGTGCAGATCCCCCGTTGGATTGGCGGAAACGAATTCCACCTGGACTTTCTTTCCCTTTCCGAGATTGGTCTCTCCGTAGGTGCTTCCAGCAGAAAGGACAGCTGGAATCACCTGGCGCAGATAGCGTTGATCGAGGAAGAAGTTGATAAAACCGGGACCGGCAATTTCCATTTTCTCAACAGATGCTTTCGATGTATCGATCGCGTTTGTAATATCTTCTGCAATCAGGCGTGGTGCTTTTTTTGCTGTTTTGGCCAGCTGCATCGCAAGGTTCGTGGCAAAGTCGCCGTGTTCTTTATCCTTTGGTGTCTCCATCACCACTTCCGGCAGTTCGTCTTTGGACACGAGCCCTGCTTTCACAGCGGCATCGGCGGTTTCCTGTTTCAATTGTTCCTTGATCTGTTCGACGACGTTCATAACCGTTACGTATCCTCCTCAATCGATATAGTGACATCATACCGTCCGGCCGATGCCCCCTGCAGGGTCAGGTCATAGCCGAACTGGATGCGGCCGGTGCTTCCGCTGTCTGCCCACATGACAGCGACCTGATGGGTGTCGGCCTCGGTCGTGAAGGTGCCAAATGGCGTTTCATAGCTTCCTTCCGTTTGTTCTCCGCTTACGTAGCGCTGACGCATGGATACCGAGCCGGATCGCAGGACCGTGATTTCCCGTCCTCCCACCTTTAAGACAGTAGACACTTCCCCGATATCGTCCAGGTTTTCCGTAAACGACACAAAAGTGTAATTCTGCTTTTGGTATATTTCACCTTTCGCCTGCAGGTTCACCTGCTCTTTTTCCCCCTGCTGCCTGATGTTGGTGGTCATTTTAACATCCACCGGCGTCTTCAGCGCATCTGTCATTTTACCGCTCCCCTTCTATAATCGTGGATTTTTCCGGGTCCCTGCGTTTCTCCGTATACAAAGTGTAGCGATTCCTTTTTTCACATGCAAGATAAAGACAGGCCTCCCCTGCCATATTATGTACGGGTGCGCATGATTATGACTTTTCTTTACGGAAAAATAGATGGATGAAGACACCTGCCGGGCTGACTTCCTTCTATTATACATGAATCACAGTATTTCTGAATCACTTTTTCTGTATTCCGGCACGTGCCGCTGGATTTGATTACACTGCGGGTCACTTTGTACTCCATTTCTTGAAAAGTAACCCTTAGACCGGGGCTGGGCGTCACAATTACTGTGAATCGTTGAAAAAGCGGCGCTTAGAAAATTTCCAACCCCCACAATCCGTAAAAATTTTGTGATTGTGCATCTTAGAACGAGAAAAGCTGCCCCGTTTATTGGAACAGCTCCCTCTTCTGGATCTATCCTTCAAATGTTGTTCCTTTTCCGGCATCGAGCAGGCTTTGATAAGCATGTACCGCAATCGCGGTGTCCTGGACGCCGGTGCCGGTCAAGTCACAGAACGTCACCTCGGCATCGGACGTGCGGCCGGACGCTCGGCCGAGAGACAGAGCCCCCAGTTCCCTGATGTCGCTGCTTTCCTTAATGGTCCCTGCTTCCAGCGCGTGATGATGTTCGCCAAGTTTAAACACCTGGGCTTTGGAATCACACGCGAGCACATCCACCGCCTGGAGGACACCCGGAGCAACCTCGTTCTTTTCTTCAGCATCGGATCCCATTGCCGTGATATGCAGACCGGGGTGGAGCCATTCTTTTTGAATGATTGGTTGTTTGGCGGGTGTTGTTGTTATAACTACATCACTGTTTCGTACCACCTCTTCCGGACTGCCGGCGGCTTTCACCGGGACCCCGAGCTCATGCTCCATCTCGCTGATATACTGCTGCACACGCTCCGGCTTCCGTCCGTACACGAGAACCTGATCCAGCTTCCGCACGAGCTGCAGGGCCCGGATTTGGTACCGGGCCTGGGTTCCGGTGCCGATCACACCAGCTGTTATCACCGACGCCGGAGCGAGGTGATCCGCTGCGACGCCCCCGGCAGCCGCTGTGCGGACATCCGTCAAATAGCCGTTGTCCTGGAGAAGCGCTTCGGTAAACCCTGTCTGTGTACTCAGCAGAAGCATCATGCCGCTGAGGCTGGGCAGTCCCTTATCCGCATTGTTGAAAAAACCGGACGACATTTTCAGAGCAAACAAGTCTTTGCCTTTCACGTAGGCTGTTTTCACGTCCACTTCCCCGTTATTTTCGGGAATATCGACACGCAGCACCGGAGGCATCGTCACCTCCCCCTGCTCCAGCTTCTGAAAGCCTTCTTCCACCAATTCCAGGGCGGTCTTGTTCACATGTACAACCTGACGAAGTTCTTTTTCAGAAAAGATATACATCCGTGATCCGCTCCCTTCTTCTTTTATTCATACTATCCCTTTTCTGCGGCGATGATTAAACCTGTTTTCCGCTTTTGCAGCCATCACCGTATCCGCTCGTTTTCGCTGCGGTTTCGCTTGTTTTCGACACAATGTCGCTCGTTTTCGACAAAACTTCGCCTGCAACCGACAATATTTCGCTCGAATCAGGCGGTGTTTCATCTTTGTAGATGCTGGAAGAAAAATCATGTACAATAGCGGAAGCGCTTTATATTATATGAAACAAGGTGGTGCATGGATGATGAAATACCGTCAGCTTGGAAATACGGACCTGAACGTTAGTGAAATCAGTTTCGGCACCTGGGCCATAGGCGGTGCCTGGGGTTCAACCAATGACACGGAAGCCTTAAAAGGACTGGAACGGGCCATGGAAGCCGGCGTGAATTTTTTCGACACCGCGGATGTGTACGGAGACGGCCGCAGCGAAGAACTTCTAGCCAAAGCAACGAAGGGGCGCGAAGATGAGATTCATATCGCGAGCAAATTCTGCCGTGCCGGGGACATCGATGAGCCTGACACCTACTCCGAAAAAAACGTGCGGGCCTGGCTCGAAAACAGTCTGCGCCGTCTTGGCCGGGAGCGGCTTGATCTCTATCAGATCCACTGCCCGCCCAAACATATTCTCGAAGACGGTCGTGTATTTGACGTGCTTGATAAGCTGCAGCAGGAAGGGAAAATCCGCTATTACGGTGTCAGCGTGGAGACGGTGGAGGAAGGTCTGATCTGCCTGGATCAGCCGAACGTTCGGGCCTTGCAGGTCATCTTTAATATCTTCCGCCAGAAACCTTTGGAAGAACTTCTTCCGAAAGCCAAACAGCAGGGCGTCGGCATTCTGACCAGGGTTCCACTTGCAAGCGGCCTCTTGACCGGCAAATTCACGGCCGGGAGCACGTTTGCTGAAGACGACCACCGGAACTTCAACCGGGAAGGGAAAGCTTTCAATGTAGGGGAAACGTTTGCCGGCCTTCCTTTTGAAAAAGGGGTGGAACTCAGCCGATCCCTTGAGTGGATTGCAAAAGGACGCGGATCCATGACAAGAGGAGCGCTAAAATGGATTCTTGAGCACGACGAAGTAACGTGCGTGATTCCAGGCTTTAAATCGATGGAACAGGTGGAGGACAACCTGCAGGCTGAAGAAAGTGCTTCTTATACTGAAGAAGAAATGCAGAAGCTCCGCAGGATATATGAAGAGGATGTGCTGCCCTATATCCAGGGGGCCTATTAAAAATAGACGGTCATACAAAATCTGCCCGGTTCGTTCCGGAGCAGATTTTGCTTATTCATTTAATTTTCCCTGGACGATCAAACGATTCACCGGGTTTTTCATCGGAGAGCAGGTTATCAGCGTAATGACTTTTTTTCCATTCGTATCCTGCCGCAGCACGGAGGTGTCGGAAGGGTCCACGACCTTGGTCTGAAATACGGTGTAGAAATAGGTTCCGCTTTTCGTCTCTACTTCTATCGCGTCTCCTTTCTCCACTTCATTCAAACGGTTAAACATGCGGCCGTATGTGTGGCTGCGGTGGGCGGCCACCGCGCTGTTTCCTTTTGCTCCCAGCGCAGCTGTCCCGGCAAGATGGCCGGCAGCTACCTCAAGGGCAGCCGCGGAGGCATCCTCTGCTACCGGTAGCTCCGCTTCAATGGCAGGAATCCGGAGCACACCAACAGTCTCTGTTTTTCCTTCCGGACTTTCCGGGGGAGGAGGTTCGGGTGCCTCTTCCGTCTCTTCCTGCTCAAAAATATGTTCCAATTCTTCGTAATCCCGTCCTGCTCTGGTGTTCACCTGTGATGCTTCAGCAGTCTCCCACTGTTCCAGCAGTTCCGCCTGCCGGGAATCGGCCATCCATTCGTTCACATGCGGATAAAACAGCAGGAAGATTCCCGCGAGAACAAGAAGAAAGGCGACCGGTTTCATGGTTCTCTTCTCCTTCTAAACACAAACGGCGCGGCAATGGACGATACTCTGCCATATAAATAGATGCCGGCAGCAATACTGACAAGTCCCGCCGCATAAAACAGTAAATTTCCATGCTCACCTGTCTGCGGCAGCGTAGGTCCGGGACGGTCACTGCCGCCGGGAACTGTCGTCTCATTATCGCCGGGCTCCTCTGGATCATTTGGTTCATCTGCATTCGGTACACCCGGTTCTTCAGGTGTTGCGGGACGTTCCGGATTGTCCGGAATGTACGGGGTGTCCGGATTGTCCGGATCTTTCACTGGGTGATCCGGGTCCGCGGGCTCCCCGGTTTCCGGTTCTTCCGGTGCCCCGTTATCCGGCTCCGAAGGCGTTTCTTGATCGTCAGAATCTCCCGGATTTCCGGTGTCACCCGGATCGCCGGTATCACGGTCCGGGTTTCCGGACCCACCGTCTGAATCATTGCCGCCATTTCCGTCATCGTCTTCTTCGCTGTTTTCATCATCGTCCGGCGGAGTATTCACCTGCCGTGCCTTCACTATCACGGACACACCGGTGGAAAGCCCCTGATACTCATTCCCGCTCTCTTCGGGAAAACGGACTTTAAATGTCACCGGCAGATCTTCCTCCTTTTCCAGCACCCCCATATCAATCGTTTCGACCCCTTCGAAACTTCCTTCATACTTCTGTTCACCGTCTGCCTGGACAGTTACCTGCAGATTTTCAAAGAACATGATTGATTCTTCTTCCCGGTCCTGCTGCTTTTCTTCTTCCCTTTTCAAGGTAAGGACATATTCGATATCATCCTCACTGACATTTTCCACCGTAATCCCCGTTTCAAAGGAATGACCCGGAGCAAAGGGACCGACGTCTTTCATGAAGCGACTGTCCTCCAGCTCCACCAGTTCCCCGGCAGCCGCTGTATTGGAAGAGAATAGACATAACAGCGCCGCCCCGGTCAGCAGGGACGACGCTTTTGTCCATATTTTCATCATCTCACGATCCCCCCGTTTTTTATTCAACTGTCAAAGCTCCGGGGCTTGTAACGGACATATTTCTTCCGCAGCCCCAAGACTTTGAGAACCGTTTTGTAGTATTTCCCTAAAGCTATAAAACCAAGCAGCGTGGCACCGGTAATGATCCCGTATCCGCCTGCCATCTGTTCTATCAACCAGCCGGCTGAGGGGATGTGAAAGAGATAAATACCTTTCACCTGCTCCGGGGGAACCAATGCACCATCTTCCAGTGCATTGGCATCTCCTTTCGTACGGAATCCTTCCTCGGTTATCTGCGTCACACGGTGGGTGACGCTCACCTCATTTTGTTCATACATAAGAACAGAACCGATCCGGATGGCTCCCGTTTCTTTCATAAATAATAGATCTCCTTTAGAAAACGTCGGTTCCATGCTGCCGGATGCTGCTTTCACCGGCTGCAGACCGAATATCTTCGGCATATCACCGGGATGCTGGATCGTAAAGAAAACGAGATAGACAGCCAGAACAAACGTGCCGATACTAAGCAGCGCCAACAGTTTTTTCAGCAGCTTCATTGGTCCTTATCCTTTTTGTCTGCTTTTTTTCTGTCTTTATCAACTTTGGATGCTTTGTCTTCGTCCGGGCGGTTTTCCCGCTCCTTGTCTTCCTTTTTATCTTTGTCTTTGCCGTTGTCTTCCTTTTCCTTCTCATCCTTATCATCTTCATCCCTGGAGCTTTTGTCGTCTTCTACACTTTTTGTTCCTTCATCCGGAGGGTCTTCTTCTCTTGCATTTTGATTTTCCTGGTTGTTATTCTCTTCTTCCTTACTTTCATTTCCATTGTCATCCGTTGTTGGTGCCTCTTTATCACCATCACCTCCGGACGGTTCCTGTTTTTCATCGTCTTCCTTTACGCCCTTATTTGGAGATTTACTTTCTTCTCCGGCAGCGTGGTTCTCTTCCTCACTGCCCTCTTCGGAGCCGGTGGTATCTTCCGCATTTTCTCCGGTATTACCGGAATCACTGTTACCAGCATCCGTGTACCCACTTTCTCCACCTGTGCTCTCATCGGAGCCGGCCCCTTCGGACTCTTGGGCATTGTCTCCGCTGTTTTCAGCACCATTATTGCCGCTTTCGGCATTTTCGTTTTCTTCTTCTTTTTCATCCGTGCTGCCCTCTGATCCGGGGTTTTCCGATTCCGAGGTATCTTCCGTATTCTCTCCGCTGCTTTCGGAACCGCTGTTTTCTTCTGTGCTTTCATCTGAATCTGGTTCCTTCGAGGAGTGTTCTCCGGATTCGTCAGGACTGCTTCCCGATTCCTCCCCGGACTCTTCTGTGTTGTCTTCCTCACTATTTTTTTGTTCTTCTTCGGTGGTTTCTTCTTCCTTCTTGTTCTCTTTTTCTTCTTTTTTCTTCTCTTCTTCTACTTTTTCTTTAGGAGGCGGGTTGTGGACTTTCACGCGGATTGTCTCTTCGAACTTTCCATTAAAAGCGGAAATATTAAAATACACCCATTGATTATTGCAATGGACTCCTTCCCGGTGATTTGTCACAAACCCGGCTGACGCTGAATCTTTCGCCGGAATAACGAGGCGATCCACTCCGGGCGTAATGCGGTAGTTATTTTTCTTATGTGCTTTCTGTCCAGCTTCAATCCTTACGTCATCAGCATCTACCTGTGTTTTGTTTCTCACTGTCAGCGTAACAGCGCATCCGTTGACCTTCTCCTTAATGTCCAGACCATCTGCCGGGACAAACGCCCGGACGGAGCTGGGGGAACTTTTTGTTGCCGTCGAAAAATAGGAATAAGTACTGAATCCATCCAACACGCATGCAATGATAAACAGGCTTACCACAAATAGGGATAACCAGCCTTTCAACGTACAGCACCTCCATTCTTTGATCGCGATAAAGAACGGAGCAGCTGGAAACCAGCTGCTCCTTGTTTACAGCTTATCTACCTGATTATTCGTCTTCCGGGTATTCCGCATTTTCAACAGTCTGCTTGCCGTCTACACGGAGCGTACCTGTTACCGAGGAATCCTGATACGCATTGCCGGCTTCCTGATCGAGGTAGACGTCAAAGCTTACGGTCACGGCATCGCCCGGCTGCATATCCTCCTGGAAACCATTTTCTTCACTACGGAACCATTCATTGATTGGAGCGTCTATTTCATTAGCATTTTTCCACTCACTCTGCCCGCTCCAGTCCACGCTTCCGGTACGTTCCAGATTCATACGGATTTTATAGTCATTGCCGTCAGCACCATCAATGCCGTTTGTTTCCACATCCAGCATGAGACGGGGATCGAGCGCGAGATTACCATCGTTTTCAAATGTGATGGCATTTCCTTCAGCCATATACTCTCCGGGATTATTTTCCGCGGTGCCTACAGTTACCGGCTGCAGAAGCTGACCTTCTGTACTGAAGACTCTCTCTTCAGTTATATCAGTCAGCGAGAGTGTTCCTGCCTGCACCTCACTTGATCCTGTTTCCTGACTTTCGGTGAACCATGAGAATGTGCCGAATCCTGCCCCTGCTGCCATGACTCCTGCCAAAGATGTTGCGATAAGTGCCTTTTTTGTTTTGTTCATTTTTCTTCCTCCTCATTAATTAAGTACATGTTTTTGACTCTTTTCCTGTCCCCGGTGAACCTTGGTGTACCTGTTTACCATTGATAAATAATAGCCGGATGCGGCTTTGCTGCTTTTTCACCTCCTTCATAGAGTTAACGTTCACGCTATACTGTCTGTTCGGACTTTTTGTCCCGTCCCAATCGTTCGTAAATCTCGATACCGATATAAGCGAATACAGGAAGAATAATAAACAGGATGATTCCGGCCGGACTGCCGAAGAACTGTGCCAGATGACCGCCGTAAGGAAGAGAAAACTGCATTTTCCCAATTAGCTGTGCGCCGGTGACAGCCGTATCATCTTTTACATTGTTGTTGTCTCCCTGTGTCACAAAAGCGGCCTCGTCCTGCTTCCCGGCGATTTCAACAACACGGTGGGTAATGATTTCCTCTTCTTCGTTATAAAAGGAAATGACATCTCCTGTCTGAATGTCCGAGGGATTTGTCTGTTTGGTCAGAATCATATCTCCCGCCGAAAAAGCAGGTTCCATGCTGTTTGATAAAACAGTTAATGGGTGATAGCCGAAAACGGAGGGCAGTTCATCCGGATTCATCCTTCCCTGAATCAACAGAAACACCGAGGCGAGAAAAAGAACGAAAAGCACACCCAGTAAGCTGTTCAAAGCGATTCGCACCATTTTTCCAACCACCCTGCCACCTCCCTTCTTTTTGTTCGTTTTATAGAATGTAAATGTATTATATAACGAACTAATTCTTTAGCAAAACATGATGAGCATTGATATAGTTCTATATAACGCACATTACCTTTATTTTTCTTTCTTTATCTTTAAATTCCTCCTTTTTTAAAATTTATTCCTTCTTTTTTGTTTTATATAATGAACAATAGGATGTGACTTCTGTTTATGCTTCGAGGGCTTTATTTGTTGTTCTGCCGGGGTAACGCATATAATAAAAGAAACGTACTGGAGAAAGGATCGGGATACGATTATGAACAGCAAGCACTATGATTTTTTATACGACCTGCTGCACACCCCGTCGCCTTCGGGCATGGAAGCGGACATTCAGAAGAAATGGCTGCAGTATGTGAAGCCGCATGCACAAAGCTTACATACCGACGGCGCGGGGAACGCGTCCGCCGTTTATCATCCAGATGCTGCGCTCCGAGTGGCTGTCGCGGGGCACTGTGATGAAATTGGGTTTATGGTGAAGGCGATTGATAACAATGGTTTTATTCACGTGGAAAAGGTAGGAGGAATCAACCATAAGCCGGCCATTGGGATGAAAGTAACGATACTCGGTACACACGGCCGTCTGACCGGGGTTTTTGGTACAAATGCTGAGCATCACGGTGGGGCCAAAGATGATTTCAGTTTTTCCGATTTATTTATTGACTGCGGTGCTACGTCTAAAGAGGAAGTCGAGGCGTTTATTGCAGCAGGGGATACAGCGGTCTACAAACGCGAACCGGAAGGACTGTTGAACAACCGGATCAGCGGGCGCGGGCTCGACAACCGGACTGGTGCGTTTATTACGGCGGAGGCTTTCCGGCGCCTTGAAAACCGGCTGCAGCCGGACGTCGGCATGCACGCGGTGAGTACGGTGAATGAAGAAACGAACATGGGCGGGGCTTATTTTGCCGGAGCAGGCATCGCACCGGATCTTGCCATTGCGGTGGATGTTACGTTCGCGACCGATTATCCGGGCTCCGTTTCGGAAAAAACGACCGACGTAAAGCTGGGCGGCGGGCCCGTTCTTGCTAAAGGGGCTCCCATTAACCAGAAAGCAAATGACCTGCTGGAGCAGGCAGCCAAAGCAGCCGGCATCCCGGTTCAATATGAACTCACGCCCCGTTCCACCGGCACCGATGCGGATCAGCTCCGTAAAACGGCACGCGGCGTTCCGGTTGCGTTGGTTTCGCTTCCGCTCCGGTATATGCACGCGCCGGTTGAAACCGTGAGTCTGGATGACATCGAACAGGCCATTGAACTGCTCGTCTCGTTTTTCACCCGGCTGAAGGGAAACGAAAATCTAAAACCCGTTTCTCTCGATGATCTTAAGGATTAAGGTGGAACGATTTTTATATAGGACGGTTGACAAGATTTATTTCTCTTTCTCGTGTAAGATAAGAGATAGTGTTTTGAACGTACATGTTATTTTTATCTGAAAGGTCGTCTGATATATTTATGGAACATTCCGCCGCTTCCGCTCCAACATTGTCAAAACTGCGCCGTATATGGATGGCTGTCCTGCTCGGTTCACTGGCTGCTTTCGGTCCGTTGACGATTGATATGTATCTCCCGAGCTTTCCTTCCATCGCAAATGATCTGGATACGACCGCGTCATCGGTGCAGTTAAGCTTAACGGCCTGCCTTCTAGGCCTCGCGGGAGGGCAGCTCGTCATCGGCCCGATTAGTGATATGAAAGGCCGCAAAACGCCGATGATAATATCGCTCGGCGTGTATGCGGCCGCGTCTTTTCTATGTGTGTTTGCCCCGTCCATCTGGGTTCTTATCGCCTCGCGGTTTCTGCAGGGATTTTCGGCGTCGGCGGGCATTGTCATTTCAAGAGCCGTTGTCCGTGATCTGTACACCGGCAAAGAACTCACGAAATTTTTTGCGCTGCTGATGCTTGTAAACGGGCTCGCACCGATCCTTGCCCCGCTCGCGGGCGGTATCGTACTGAACTGGACGTCGTGGCAGGGGATATTTGTCATACTGAGTGTCATTGGTTTGTTTATGCTCACGACCGTCTTTTTGCTGCTTCCGGAAACCTTGGCGGATGAAAATAAATCCAACAGCGGCATCAAACATACCATCCGGACGTTCGGTGAATTAATGAAAGACCGTACGTTTGCCGGGTATGCGCTCGCACAGGGGCTGGTCATGGCCGGTATTTTCGCTTATGTGTCCGGTACGCCGTTTGTCTATCAGGGGATTTACGGAGTGTCCGCCCAAGTGTTCAGTATTCTATTTGCGATGAACGGGATCGGCCTGATTATAGGAAGTCAGCTGACCGGTCGTCTGGCAGGATTTATAGATGAAAATAAAATACTGAAGACCGGCCTGTTCGTAACCATGGGCGCCAGTATCTTTCTACTCATCATGATTTTACTGCAGGCGCCGCTCGTCTTTATCGTCATCCCGATCTTTCTCGTCGTCTCCTGTGTAGGTGTTGTTACCACAACCTGCTTCTCCCTTGCCATGGAGACCCAGGGTCACCGTGCCGGCAGTGCCTCCGCACTGCTCGGCCTGCTGCCGTTTCTGTTCGGCGCGACTTCCGCTCCGCTTGTCGGAGTGGCTGGAGAAGGTACAGCCCTGCCGATGGGACTGATTATTTTCATTGCTGACGCTCTGGCACTGAGCTGTTACCTGTTTCTTGTCCGAAAACCTACATCGTCATAAAGTCAATCATCCGCAGATGGCGCCGCTCTATTTCGTAAAGGGATACTTTTTCCTTAAACGCTGCAGTTCTTCCAGGTGCGCCATCGCGGCCTCTTCCCTCGTTCTTCCCAGCTCGACAATCACACTTTCTATCAAAGCGACCGGTGCCACCATCGAATGAAACTCCCACATTTCCCCCCGTTCAACGTAGAGAACCACATCCGCTCTCGGAATAAACTCAAATACCTGCAGGTCTGTAACGAGAATCACCTTCATACCTTTTTCTGCCGCTTCGTCAAACAAAGCCCTCGTTTCGGGGAGAGGTTTGGCAAAACCGAAGACCACGATGACATCTTCTTTCTGAAAGTGCATCATATCTTCAAGCAGTTTCTGGCCGCTTTCCGGCAGCACGTGCACATGAATACCGAACCGGCGCAGACGAAATGAAAACAACGAAGTCAGGGAGGCAGCCGGACCGTATCCGAACATATACACAACTGCTGCTTTATTCAATAAAGACACCATCTCACGGAAATCGTTCTCCGACATCTGCCGGGACGTCGTTTCGAGATACTCCTTTCCCTGCTGAATCATCGACTGCACCACTTCTGAAGACTCGGTTTTCTCCAGTACTGTCCCCATTTTATTAGCCGGTGTATCCGCAAAACGCCGCTTCATTTCCTCTCTGAACGATTTAAAGCCGGCGAAACCAATCTGACGGAAAAACCGGGACACCGTCGCCATGCTCACCCCCGTCTCCGCAGCGATGTCCTCCTGCGTGAGATAAGCTATTTTCGTCTCCTGTTTATACAGATAATCCGCCACTTTCTGTTGATTGGCACTTAACGTGGATGAGTCAATCTGAAGCCAATCCACACACTCCACCTCCTTTGCCTTCATGATACAATACTTTTCAATATGAAAAATTAATTTCATTATAATAAAATAGAAAAATTAATTTCATTTTAATAATCACTTAACAATGCCTTTATATAAACCTCTTACACTGAACGTGTATTCATATTAAAGGAGGTACCCGCTTCATGCCGAATCAACTGCCACATCAAAAAAAGGAATTAAACCAGTCACAGCAGCTCATGATTTTTGTGTTGTCCATGTCTCTCTTTGGTATCGCCAACATTATCACGGAAATCGTTCCGGAATTCTCGTTCGGTCCTGTTGAACTGTCGGTCTCTTATTTCGCTTTCATTCCTCTGGCTATGGTGTTTTTATTCAGCCCGCTTCCGGCAGCCCTTGGCGCTCCGCTGGGCGAAATCATCTTTGCTGACCTTCTGATGGGAGATTTCGGCGGAATTGGTGAGCTGGAAGGCTTCATTGAATTTGCGCTGGCGTTGTACGTCGCAGGGCTTCTCGTGAAAAATCCAAACAACCGGAAACAGATTGCCATCGCCTCTCTGGTCGGTGTCGGTATCGATCAGATGCTGAGCACTGTGGTCGACATCGGAAAAGTCTGGGTCGGCATCGAGGAGCTGGAAGCTGTCCCCGGCGTTCCCGAGAGTATTCTGGTTCTGGAAGGTATCAGTTTCGTTAATGAAATGGTTATTTCCGGTGTCCTTTTCGGATTGATTCCGGCGATATGGCTCGTTCCCCGCCTGTACGGCAAAATAGAACCATTGATGGGCTTTGCGCCGCGCGAAGACGTCTCGTTCCGCTCCGCTAAAGAAATCGTCGGTGCCCGTTTTCTTGTTTTCTCCGTCTTCTTCATTTTTGTCGGTATGATTGCGGAATTTATGGCGGAAATGGACGTTAACTTCGCCGTCTGGCAGCCGGAGTTCATCGAACAGTTCGGACAGCAGTTCTTATGGGTGGGCGTTTCCGCCGCCGTTATCGTCCTGATTCTCGCAGTCATGGGACTATCGTATTTGAAAAAGGCAAACAGCGGACAGAATCCTTCGAGAAAGGCGCAGTGACGTATGAAACCATCACCGATTATTGAGCTGGAACATGTGAATTTTTCCTATCCCTCTTCGGTTAAACGGGTTCTTCAGGACGTTTCTCTTACCGTGAACCGAGGCGACTTTCTCGCTGTCATCGGAGGAAACGGGAGTGGAAAAACCACGTTATGCAAAACGTTTAACGGATTGATTCCCCATTATTATAACGGCGCGCTGGAAGGGGCCGTGCGTATTAACGGCGAAGCCACCGAAGATACAAATACCGCCCTGCTCTCCAAAACAGTCGGCTACGTCTACCAGGACTTTGAAAGCCAGCTTGTCCGCCCGAGAGTGCTGGATGAGGTGCGGTTCGCCCCGCTTAATTACGGATGGCCGGATTATAAAGAACGGGGGGATGAGGCCCTCGACATGCTCGGTCTGAACCCGATCAAGAATGAATTTATCTGGCAGCTGAGCGGCGGCCAGAAACATTTGACGGCCCTTGCAAGTGTTCTCTCCCTGCAGCCGGAGGTCATCATCGTAGACGAGCCCGTCGCGCAGCTCGACCCGGTCCATGCCCGGGACATCTATCACACGCTGCAGTACTTAAACCGGGAGCACGGCATTACCATTATCGTCATTGAACACCATACCGAGTTTATCGCCGAGTTCGCTCAATCTGCGGTGCTGATGGACGCAGGTACCGTAAAGTGGAAAAAGCCGGTGGCAGACGCGATGCGGAGCATAAAGGACCTTCAGCACCACAACATCCTGCCGCCTCCTGTAACGAGACTGGCAGAAGCGGCCGGCGCAGAAGAAAGCGACGTGCCGATCACTCTGGAGGAAGGTGCCAATTGGTTCAGCTCCCGTGTGCCGGCGGCTTCCCCGCGCCACATTGCACCGGTTCCCCCAGGCGCTTCCGAAAAAACGAAAATTGCTTCATTCGACCGGGTCACCCAGGGGTATAAAACCGTACAGAAAACGTTCAAGTGGGTGTTTGAGGAGTTATCCCTGTCTTTCTATGAAGGAGAACGGATTGCTTTGGTCGGCGGGAATGGCGCCGGAAAATCAAGCTTATTGAAAATGCTGACCGGTATTCTCCGGCCGCGTAAAGGTAACATCACGGCAGCCGGGCAGCCTGTCGCACGTACCTCTCCGGAAAAAATCGCCGAACAAGTGACCTACATTTATCAGAACCCGGAAGAGATGTTCATAGCCGATAACATCCGCGCCGATATTGAGTACTTCCTCAAGGCTCGGAAATCGCCGGAGGCTGCCGCGTACGCAGATGAGCTGTGCCGTCTTTTTTCACTGGAAGACCTTCAGGACAAAGACGGCCGGCTGCTCAGCGGCGGCCAGCAGCGGCGGGCTTCGCTTGCCATCGGACTTGGTACGCAGCCTTCCCTGCTTCTTTTGGATGAACCGACCTCGAGTCTTGACATCAACAGCCGCGAAGAAGTCGCGCGGCTGCTTCACGAGTTGAAAGAACACGTCAAAACCGTCGTTATCGCCACCCACGACATGGACCTCGTCGCGGAGTGGGCATCTCGTGTCATTGTACTGAATGAAGGAACGGTTGAGTACGACGGCGGACCGCGGGGGTTATTTTCCCGTCACGAACTGATGCGCAGGTGCTCCCTGCATCCGCCGCAGATTGTGCGGCTTTCGGAAAAACTGGGGATTCAGCCGTCAGCGCTTGATATACAGGAATTCCTTCCGTTCGTGAAAGGGGGCGGCCCGCGTTATGAACCGTATCCGGCAGTGGCTTTCGAAAATCAACGTTGAGACCATTAAAATTGAGCTCATGAACACGGCGTACGGAGAACGTACGACACTTATGGCGAAGCTGGATCCAAGAGTCGCCATCATCTGGTACCTGCTGTTTGCCATCCTGCCCTGGCTTTTCTGGAACAACACGATTCTGATCGGCATGCTTCTATATATGATCATTCTGACCGCCCTGTCCCGTATCAGCCCGCTGATTTTATTTCTGCTTTGTTTCGGGCTCGTGACCGAAGCCGGTTATGTCATTTTCGTCGCTCTCTTTTTCGGCGGAGATCTCACCGCGGCGGCCGCACTGCTGACATTCACGATGAAACTGACGATCATTTCGCTTGCCAGCATCGTCATTTTTACAAACATGGACCCCGAACGGTTCAGTGATGCCCTGCTCCGTTTCAAAGTGCCGGAGACCTTTTGTTTCGGCATTTCCTACGGCTACCGTATGCTTCCGATTCTGATCGATGAATACCAGAACATCTTCCATTCATTCCGGCTGCGCGGCAGGTTCCCGGAGAAAAAAGGGATCCTTGCGTGGCGGTATATCTATCACTTCTGCGTGACAGCCGTGAAAGCTTTCTACCCTATGATTCTAAACACTGCCAAACGCACACGAACGACAGTGGAAGCTCTCGAGGTCAAAGGATTCACGTACGGCATGCATAATCCTGAAGCAAAAGAACTGAAGCTTTCCTACCTGAAAACGACGAAAAAAGATGTTCTGTTTCTCGGGATTACGGGCGTCGTTTTAATAGCCATTATTTACACTGGGACATTATATCCAATAGAAAGGACGATCCACCAACTATGAATATTGATCTTCACACACACGGCAAACTGACGAAAAAGACGGACTTTGACCTTGAATTCTTTCTTGGCATGACAGCAGGCGCAGCAAAAAACGGGCTGGATGCCTTCGCGTTAACAGAGCATTTCAACACCCGCCATTTCCAGGAAATCTATGACACCCTGGATGCGCATTACCACTATGAAAACAACTATTACGATGTAGACGGCATCCGGGTCTTTCCCGGCATGGAGGTGGATGTAAAAGAAACCGGTCATATACTGCTGATCGGGGACAAAGAGGATATTGTTTCGTTGAACAAGACACTTGAACCCTTCAAGGAAGAATTTATTGCTTTTGAGGAACTGCTCCGGCTCACCGATGAGAAAGAAATACTCCGCATCGGCGCGCACCCGTTCCGGGAATCGACACCTCTCACAGCTCATCCGGAGCGCCTGCTTGAAAAACTGGACGCCTTTGATGTGAACGGAAAAGACCTGTTCACCTATGAAAATACCAGCATGGAAGAGCGTGTAAAGAAATGGGCGGAGGAACTCGGTATCCGCATCACCGCCGGCAGTGACTCCCACCATCCGCTCCAGCTCGGCGCCGTTTTTAACGAAGTGGATAACGATATTAAAACAATCGCGGAACTGAAAGAAGCCGTCTTCCAGCAGCCGAAACGTCATATTTCCAACTGCCTGTCCACGAAAGTTGAAGCGGCCAAAGCGGTGAAAAAAACACTGAAACAGCAGATCCTTTCTGCTTAATCTTACAGCAATAGAATAGATATCACATAAAAACCCGGACGACTCTTTTCAAGCCGCGTGGCGGCGAGAATGTCGTCCGGGTTTTTCGTGTTGCTCCAAGTACTGAGAATCTGTGGTTGACAATCTCTATCATACTGCTGGATACTTAAATCCGTGTTTACTCCACAAATTGCTGACGCCGGACGGATGCGGCGATGTCCTCAAGGGATTTTCCCATGCCGGCTTCCACTACCGCAACATAGGTGCCCTCGACAACAGGCGCGTTCACGATTTCGACGTTCCCTTCCAGATCGGGAAGCATATCAAGAGCGAGTTCGGCGTTCATCAGAGCGCTGCCGATGTCATAAAACACGAGCGTGCCGGCTTCATTGTCAGCCTGCTGCAGCGCGTGTTGAATCTTATCGGCACTCGTTCCGATTTCTCCGTCTTCCGTGCCGCCGGCTGCAAAGACGTGAACATCCGGTTGTTTCGTCTGAGAGACAAGATCGTTAATGCCTTCTGCTATTTTTTCACTGTGGGAGACGATAATGACAGCTGTTTTACTCATCAGGCTTCCTCCTTGTCCAGAGCCTCAGCCAGCGCTTCAAACAGAAGATAGGACGAGTAGGCGCCGGGATCGATATGGGAGATGGATTCTTCTCCGTAATAAGAGGCTCTTCCTTTTTCAGCTTTCATGCTTTCCGTTTGTTCCATGCTTTCTTTCGCCTTTGCGGATACATCGGGCGCAGCGATATCGTGGTGCTGGACGTAGTCGAGAACCGGAGTCCAGACGTCGAGCATCGTTTTGCTTCCGGCTTCGGCCTTGCCGCGGGTTTTAATCCCTTCCACGGCTGCCTCCAATCCTTCTGCGAATTCATCTTTGGAAAGAGAGGTCTTCCCCTTCCATTTATCCGAAGCTTTCAGAAATGCGGTGCCGTACAAGGGACCGGATGCCCCGCCTACTTTTGAAATCAAGGTCATCGCTGCTGCTTTCATCAGAGCCCCGATGTCTTCTTCTGTGCTCTCTTTGGCATTCTCCGCCGCAACTTGAAAACCGCGGGCCATGTTATGTCCGTGATCGCCGTCCCCGATCGCCTGATCCAGTTCGGATAAATACTCTTTATGGGTCTGCATTTTTTCATCGGCTGTTACCAGCCAGTATTTCATCACGTTTGTTGTCAGTTCCACAGCACCTTTCACCCTTTCTGTTTATGTTACATATTTTTTGATTGTATCATCCAGCTTCAGGAGCGTAAGAGAACATCCCGCCATCTCCAGCGAGCTCATGTATTCTCCGACCATCGATTGGTGGATGGAGATATTTCTACCGGAGAGGAGCTGCGCTGCTTTACGGTACACGATATATAGTTCCATGAGCGGTGTGGAGCCCTGACCGTTTACGAGGGCGATAACGTCATCTCCGCTTTTCACTTCAAGCTCGGCCGTCACTTTGTCCAGCAGTTCTTCGGCGACTGTGTCGGCCGGCTGGATTTTCTTTCGTTCCATTCCCGGTTCGCCGTGTATGCCGGTTCCAAGTTCCATTTCATCGTCGGCAAGGGTGAAACCGGGTTTGCCGGACGCGGGAACCGTACTTGGACTTAAAGAAACTCCCATCGATCCGATGCGGGACGTGACGTGTTGCGCAAGTTCTGCAGCTTCCTGGAGATTCAGCCCTTCTTCCACCGCTGTACCGACGATCTTATGGACCAGTACGGTTCCTGCCGTACCGCGTCGGTCTTCTTTATTCTCGACGGCAATATCATCTTTCACGACCACCTGCTCTGTATCAATGCCTTCGGCGGCTGCCATTTCCGCTGCCATATCAAAATTCATCACATCACCGCTGAAATTTTTCACAATCAACAGTACGCCGCTGCCGCTGTCCACCGCTTTGATGGCTTCAAAGATCTGATCCGGCGCCGGGGAGGTGAACACTTCACCGGCGACAGCGGCATCCAGCATGTTTTCCCCGATAAAGCCGGCGTGGGCCGGTTCATGACCGCTTCCTCCTCCGCTGACAAGACCAACCTTTCCTGTGACGGGGGCATCTTTTCGTACCAGTACGTTCCACCCTGGGAGCCGTCTCAGTTCATTAGAATGAGCCGCCGCCATTCCTTCAAGCATCTCCTCCACAACGTCTTCCGGGTTATTGATGAATTTTTTCATTTTTTCCTCTCCTCCTTGTGTGCTTAAGTCTTCCCTTCTATTCCTTTTTTCAGAATGAAAAAAACATTCCCCGGGGTTGCATTTCAACGCTCCGGATTCTATCATTTTCCATGTAACCCTGTTTGTTATGATGGATACTTTTTAATAGAAGAAGGTGCGCCCATGATTGACATCAAAACGAAAACGTTCTGGCGGGCTGTGTTCGCGCTTGGTGCGGCCGCCTTGATGACGTTTGCGAACCTGTATTTCCCGCAGCCGCTGCTTCCTCATTTTTCTGAATCATTCGGCGTTTCCGAAACGACGGCAAGTCTGCTCGTTTCCGTTCCGCTGTTTGTGCTCGGCATCACCTTTTTCATCTATACCGCGCTGTCAGATGCGTTCGGACGCCGTCCCATCATTTTTACGGCGCTCGGACTCGGGATACTCGGCACGATTGCGGTAAGTGCAGCTCCGACATTTGAGGTGATGCTGGCCGGACGGATATTTCAGGCGGCCGGTCTGGCTGGTATTCCGGTCGCCGCCATGGCCTATATCAGCGAAGAATTCAAGATGCGCGCGATGACGGTTGCGGTTGGTGCCTACATCAGCTGTAACAGTCTCGGCGGCATGAGCGGCCGCGTACTCAGCGGCGTGTTAACCGACGTCTGGAACTGGCGGACAGCCTTTCTTGTCATGACGGTGCTGAGTGCTGTTCTGGCGGCTCTTGTCTATATGCTGCTGCCGCGATCCCGGGAGTTTCAGGCAAGGCCTCTCAAGCTGAGAACCATCATTCAGGACAACAAAGACCATTTAGCCAGTCCGCTGCTCCGCGATGCTTACATCCTCGGCGGGCTTCATTTTCTCATGTTTATGGGGATTTTCACGTTCATCACCTATTATCTCAGCCGGGAGCCGTTCCATGCATCCACGGGAGTTCTCGGTCTGCTTTTTCTCACATACAGTGCCGGTACCATCAGCTCCACCCTTGCCGGAAAAGCCGCGCAGCGCTTTAATCAAACCACATGTATGGCTGCCGGTATGGTTTGTATGGCGGTCAGCCTCGCCTTGACGCTGATCCCTGTCTTTCCTGTCATTATCGGCGCTTTGTTCCTGCTTTGTTTCGGATTCTTTTTCACTCATTCCACGTCGAGTGCGTGGGTGACAAGGCACGCCACCCACGCCAGAGCCAGTGCATCCGGTCTTTATCTTACCTTTTATTATCTCGGAGGCGGATTCAGCAGTTTTTATGACGGCGTATTGTGGTCGATAGCCGGATGGAATGCCGTTATTGCCGGTTCTTTCGTTATTCTTGCTGTGACGACCGTTATAACCATGCGGATGAAACATATGGAGGATCAGCTGCCCAAAACGCAGCAGGAATAAACCGGGCGTTTTCCTTTCCACCGTTAAAAGCCCATCCTGCGCGGCTTCATTGTTCCGCAAAGGATGGGTTTTTTCAGGTTAATTGGTTTTCATCAACAGGTAAATAAAATACGGGGCTCCAATAGCGGAGACGACCAGTCCGACTGGAATCTCAGCCGGCGAAAACAGATTCTTCCCCACTGTATCAGCAATCAAAAGCAGCAAAGCTCCCATCACTGCCGATGTGGGTATCAAAAAGTGATGCATCGGCCCGACAATTCGTCTGGCGAGGTGGGGCGCTACCAGTCCGAGAAACGCAATGCCGCCGCCGACAGCGACACAGGCGCCGGCAAGCGCAACCGCCGCTGCCAGAAGCACCCGCCGTTCTTTTTCCACCTTTGTGCCAAGCCCTGTTGCAATGGAATCCCCAAGAGAGAGGACATTCAGATGTTTCGATTTGTATATGGTGTACGGCAGCAGAATCGCAATCCATGGCAGCGTGGAGAGAACGAGCCGCCAGTTGGCGCCCCAGATGCTGCCGGAAAGCCAAATCATGGCCTTCGAGAAGTTATTGGGTTCCATGCGGAGCTGAAACACAATCAATAGCGCGTTAAATCCCGCATTGACGGCGATACCGACAAGGATCAGGCGGAGCGGGGTAATCCCTTGCTTCCACGCCAGCATGTATATGAGAAACGCAGCCAGAAAAGCGCCGGCAAGGGCGGAAAACGGCATCGCAAATAAAGAAACCCAGCCGAGGTTCCCGAGCGACCCTTCAAAGATGTAGATAAACAGAACCACCGCGAGACCCGCACCGGCGTTGATGCCGATAATGCCGGGGTCAGCCAGTTCATTCCGCGACACACCCTGCAAAACGGCGCCGGAAACCGCCAGCCCGGCCCCAATCAGAAGCGCCAGCACAATTCTCGGCAGCCGGAAACCAAACAGAACAAGAGACGATTCCGATGTTCCTGCGCCGAACAGCGTTTTCAGCGTGTCCAGCGGGGAGAGAGGATAGCTTCCCAGGTTCATGCTGATGAGAAAAACAGCAGTGACCAGCACGCCGAGTGTGATCATCGCGTAAACAAACCGCCTCCGGTGGATACGGTCGATATCCATTACAGACCCCTCCCTTCACCGCGCGCCAGGTAAAGAAAGAAAGGAATACCAATTAAGGCAGTAATTGCGCCGACCGGTGTTTCATAAGGGGCGTTGACCATTCTGGCGCCAAGATCGGACAAGACGAGCAGCAGCGCCCCGAGTACAGCAGAACATGGAATCAGCCAGCGGTAATCCATCCCCGCCAGAAACCGGGTAATATGGGGGATGACGAGACCGATAAATCCAATTCTTCCCGCCACAGCCACCGCCGCTCCTGTTAAAAGAAGCACGGTGATGATGCCGAGTACTTTAATCAAAGTCGTACGCTGGCCGAGACCTCTGGAAACCTCTTCTCCCAGACTCAAAATAGTAACAGCCCTGGAAATAAGGAAAGCAATCCCGAGACCAACCACCGCTACAGGGAGAAGCATCTGTATGCTGGTCCATTCTATGCCGGCAAGACCTCCGGCAAACCAGAAGGTCATATCCTGTGCGACATCAAACTGAATCGCAATCGCCGTCGAAAAGGAACTGAGCATCGCGCCGACCGCCACACCGGCAAGGGCCAGTTTCGCCGGCGTGATACCACCTTTGGAAAACATCCCGACGCCGAACACGAGAAGCGCTCCAAGGCCCGCTCCTGCAAATGACCATCCCATCAAACCGACATACGACGTCCCCGGAAAAAAAGCAAACGCAATAGCGATCGCAAACGCCGCCCCATCCGATACACCCAGAATGGCGGGGGAAGCGAGCGGATTTCTCGTCATGCCCTGCATGATGGCACCGGAAACCGCCAGGAAAGAGCCGACAAACACCGCGCTGAGCACCCGTGGGAGCCGGATTTCCTGAATCACCTGATGGTCCGAAAGATCCGGGTTGAACGCAAACAGCGCCTCCCATACCGTTGTCAGCTTAATCGACGCCGCGCCGAAAGTGATGGAAACGGCAAGACTGATGATCAGGGCAAGCGTGCCGAACACGAGAATCAAAACGGCTGCGGCAGGACCCTGCTTGTTTTTGTTTTTTACTGCGTCCGGCTGTTCTTTTTCATGATCTGCCACAATGATTCCCTTCTATCATTCAGATTCGGTAATTTTGGATACAAGCGTATCCAGCTGACGTTCCACGAGGACAGGGTTGAATTCACTCCAGTATTCATTGTCCACGACATGAACATTGCCATTCTGTACCGCAGAAAGGCTCTGCCATACATCTTTCTGCTTTAACTGCTGGTAGTTTTCCTCTGCTGTCGAATTGGAAAACATGACGAAAATATGATCTGCTCCGTACTCCGGTATAATTTCTTCGGAAAGCGTAACAGGGTCGGTAATCTGTGCCGCTTTTTCGGTTGGTTCAAACTGGGCGGCATCGTAAATCGTCGGGAAGGCGGATGTTTCATACATATGAATGTTTTTATCATAAAACTGCATGACCGCCGCTGTCGCGCCCTCTTCGATATACGGATCCATTTCTTCACGGGCTTGCTGGACATCTTCTTCGTACTGCTGGATCCACTCCTGGGCTGCTTCTTCCCGTCCTGTCACCTCTGCAACGATATTCAACTGCTCCCGAAGCGGCGCTCCGAATTCGAGCGCTACGGTCGGTGCGATTTTCTGCAGATTCTCAATGGCTTCGGTCTCACGGTAGTTTGAGACGACAATCAGGTCCGGATCGAGGGAGATGATTTTTTCTGCGTCCGACTGTTCTGATCCGACACTTTCAATCCCTTCCGTCAATTCAGCTCTGTATTTATTCAGGTCATATTCGAGTGCCCCGACCGGTTTAATACCAAGCGCCGACAGCTCCCCAAAGTAATTGATGGCCACTACATCTTCAGGGTTTTTGGGTATCTTGACTTCCCGGTCCAGGCTGTCTGTGTAGGTACGCATGTTTCCATCTCCGCCGCTGTCTTCCTCCGCGTTTCCTTCATTCGAGCTGTCCTGATTGGAATCAGTGCTGGAGCTGCCGGAGCTGGAACCACCGCCGCACGCCGCTAGAACGACTGCGGCAAGAAAGAGAATGCCTATCATATATATCGAACGATGTTTCATTACCCTGTCCCTCCTGCTTTTTTAATTGATAATGATTATTAATGTCATAGGAATTATATCGGAAATAAGCCGGCAAAGCAATGATAAATAGAAAAATTGATACAGTTGTCCGTTTATTGTCACACCTCGAGCGATTTTTGATGATACAGCCTCTGTCATTGTATCACCTACCCTGCCCTACCCGTCACTTTTTTGAAATGAACATCAAAAGATTTAGCTTAGATGGTGTCTAAACCCCACTTTATCCTGAGTTAGATAGCAAAGTTCACGTCAGCTCGTTTTTAAACACCACAATAGAGGGTGTGTGCTTATATTTTGGAGGTTAGAGACAGATTGCCGTGGTAAATGTCCGTAAAAAATTTTTTACAGACATTTTCACGGCAGCCGGGCTGGATTTTGTCTGTAATCTGTGTTTTATAGACACTTTCTACGCTGCTATGTCCGTAATCCGGGGGTTACAACCATTTTCCCGGCGTAGTTGTCCTTAACTAAAAAAAGAGCCTCTATAAGAGAGACTCTTTCTATTACGATAATTTCATTTTCTGCAGGCGCAGCGCATTCAAGACGACGGAGACAGAGCTGAAGGCCATGGCGGCACCGGCGACCCATGGAGCGAGGAGGCCGGCGGCGGCAATCGGGATGCCGAGGGTGTTGTAGATGAACGCGAAGAAGAGATTCTGCTTGATGTTTCTCATCGTCGTCCGGCTCATCAGCACCGCATCCGCGACGCTGTTCAGGTCTCCTCGCATCAGCGTGATATCGGCGGCTTCGATAGCAACATCCGTTCCGGTTCCGACAGCCATACCGATGTCGGCGGCTGCAAGCGCCGGAGCGTCGTTGATACCGTCGCCCACCATTGCGGTTTTTCTGCCTTCCTGCTGGAGTTTCTGGATTTCTACGCTTTTCTGATCGGGCAGTACACCAGCGATGACCCGGTCGATGCCGACCTGGTATGCGATGGCGTCGGCAGTGCGCTGATTGTCGCCGGTTAGCAGTACCACATCAAGGCCGGCCTGCTGCAGCCGGTGGACTGCTTCTTTGGACGTCTCCTTGATCGTGTCGGCAACAGCGATCATACCCGCATATGCTCCGTCCACTGCAATCAGCATCGCGGTTTTGCCGCCGGATTCCAGCCGGTGCATGGACTCCTGCACGTTTTCTTCCATTTCCAGTCCCATGTCTTCCATCATCCGCTGCGTTCCAATCGATACAGAATGATTATCCACTACGGCCTGGATACCCCTGCCGGGAACGGCTTCGGTGTCTGCCGCTTCAAGCAAAGCAGTAGAGCGGGACTGCGCTCCCTGAACGACAGCGCTGGCAAGGGGATGTTCGGAACCTTTCTCCGCCGAGGCGGCATACGAAAGCAGTTCATCTTTGCTCCATCCTTCTTCCGGAATGACATCTGTCAGTTCCGGTTCTCCTTTTGTTACCGTGCCTGTTTTATCGAGCACCACGGTTTCGATGCTTTTCGTATTCTCGAGGTATTCCCCGCCTTTAAACAGGATTCCGGCCTCTGCGGCACGTCCCGATCCCGCCATAATCGACGTCGGGGTCGCAAGTCCGAGCGCACACGGGCAGGCAATGACCAGAATCGAAATTGTCGGTATGAGCGCACCTCCCAGACTGCCGGGTGTGATAAAGAGAATCCAGACGAGAAAAGTGAGCAGCGCGATACCGATGACAGCCGGCACAAAGACGCTCGACACCCGGTCGGCAAGGCGCTGCACATCCGCCTTGGAGCTCTGCGCTTCTTCCACGACTTTTACAATCTGAGATAACGCGGTGTCGCTGCCGATCCGGGACGCTTTGACCTGGAGCGCGCCGTTTTTGTTTATGGTGGCACCGTACACCTCACTGCCTTCGCTTTTATCCACCGGCATGCTTTCTCCGGTGAGCATCGATTCATCGATGGATGAGCGGCCTTCTATCACTTCACCATCGACCGGTATTTTTTCTCCTGGTTTTACATACATAACTTCTCCGACCTGGACGTCTTCCACCGGAATCTCCACTTCTTCTCCCGCCCGGTAAACGACCGCCGTCGCAGCACGCATGCCGAGCAATTTCTGGATGGCCTGTGACGTACGACCTTTGGCGCGGGCTTCAAAAAGTTTGCCGAGCAGAATGAGCGTAATGATAACAGCCGAGGCCTCAAAATACAGTACAGGCCTCTCCGCCCCCGGGCTGCTCCACCACTGCCAGCCTAAATAGACGCTGTAAAAATAGGCCGCGGATGTTCCCATCGCTACAAGAACGTCCATGTTCGCGCTTTTATTGCGCAAGGCCTTCCATGCTCCTTCGTAAAACTGCCGGCCGATCACAAACTGGACCGGAGTGGCGAGCGCAAACTGCACCCACGGATTCATTAAAATATCCGGCATCCAGATGAAGGACAACCATTCAAAATGGGTCACCATCGTCCAGAGCAGCGGCAGAGCGAGAATGGCCGAAGCGGTAAACGTCATCGTCTGCTTCCGGACCGCTTTCTGACGGGGATCTTCTTCTTCGCTGCTGTCCGTTTTGGAATGAAGTCCGTACCCGAGACGATCCACCGCCTGTGTCAAATCTTCCGCCGATACCATACCGGGGGTATATTCCACTGAAGCCGTTTCCATAGCGAGGTTGACACTTGCTTCTGCCACGCCCGGCATCTTGTTCAGTTTTTTCTCAATCCGGTTGGCGCATGCCGCGCATGTCATGCCGGTTACGTCGAATTCCTTCTTTTCATGCTCCACGTGATAGCCGAGCTTTTCGATTTTTTGTTCAAAATCAGCCGCTCCTGTCTGTTCCGGATCATACGTAACACCGGCGCGCTCCATTGCCAGGTTGACGTTCGCGCTTTCGACGCCTTCGATTTTGTTCAGTCCTTTTTCAATTCTGTTCGCACATGCCGCGCACGTCATTCCTGTAATCGGAAGCGTCGTTTCTTTCTGTTCAGCCATTGTCTGTCCCTCCTTTCCAGCTGATTAAGCAATATATACATAACCCGGGGAGGGTATTATATATTGAAAAATAATGCAGTCTGACATGTCAGACTGCTTATTCTTCCACGTCATACCCCTGATCATCGATTTCTTCGACGATGTCTTCATGACTTGTTACGTCTTTATTATACTCTACGTCGACTTTACCCTGATCAAGATGCACAGTAACACTCGATACACCTTCCAGCTTCCCGACACTTCCTTCTACCGCCTGCACGCAGTGGGCACAGGACATTCCTTTCACCTGAAGTGTTTCTGTTGTCATGGTCTGCTCCTCCTTTTTTTATTTACTATACCCATGTATGGTATATTTCATTCAAAAATATTATTTCATCATCCGTTTCATAACATCCATCAGCTCATTGATGGATTCTTCCCCTTCCCCGCTCTCAATCGCGTTGGACACGCAGTGGTGGGTATGATCTTCCATCAGCTGCACCGACACTTTGTTGACTGCGGACTGAATGGCTGCGATCTGGTTGAGAATATCCACGCAGTACCGGTCATCCTCCACCATGTTATGAACACCACGGACCTGCCCTTCAATCCGTTTCAGCCGGTTCAGCATCTGCTGTTTATGCGGCTGCACCGTCCGCTTCTCTGTATGCGTCTGCTCATCCATTCAGATTCCCTCCTCTCTATAATACCCATACCCCGTATTTTTATAATAATAAAAATATCTCTGCTATGCAACACATTCAATGCATAAAAGCAACAATTTGTTCTGAGAATGTTTTTATTTCCGACAAGTTCCGGGTGATTATCTGCTGAATGATTTCCATATTTAATTCTTGATAATCATGGATAGCGATATTCCGAAAACCGACCATCGCTTTCATTTTTTTAGATATATCTTCGGTTATGACTCCATGTCCGGATAACAGCTCAAAGGCATCACGGCTGGATTGCGGCAGTCCTAATTTTTCCACGGCCGTTATATGCATAGCAAGATCTATAGATGTCTCGCAGGCCCGTTGAATATTTAAAATGATGGAATCCTGCTTCGTGATATTATGAAGACTTGCGGGGGAGTCTGCATATTCCTCGTACACCCGCTTTATACAACGCTCTATCGTGCTCACCTTATTATATACCACATCACTTGTCATACACGGATCCACTCTCCTCAATCCGGTCGAGTACAACTTGGCGTTCCTCATTCAACTTGGCGTATTCCTTGTAAATTCTCATTTCAAGCAGCTCACGTCTGGTTTCATCTGTGCAGTACAGGACTTTGCCGGTCCCTGCAATCTGCATTTGAAAAACCGTCGACGCCTTATTGATATCAACGAGCTGCACGTCCCGGTCGATGATCGCAGCCACATCCTCCGCTGTAAAAAAGGATGCCGCCGGACTAAGCGGCGTATCTGTTACATAAGCAATATCAACATCACTGCCGGGGCGGTTTGTCCCCTTGGCAAACGATCCGAACAGAATAAGCAGAACCGGTGATATTTTTTCCACCAGAACCTCTGTTATGCGCTGTTCCATATCTTTCACAGCTGACCCACCTCCACTCCGTATCTCTTCTATCATTGTATCATATACAAAAACCGCTCCCGGAGCAGTTCCGGCCGGACTGAATGAAAGATTATCCGCAGCTGGGAAAGCGGCGCCTTTACTCCAATTCTTCGAGTTTTGCCTTATACCCGTCGTTATATCCTTTGCGGTAAGCAGCATGCAGCATGTCTTCCAACTGTCTGCGTAATCCTTCGTCCTGAAATGTTTCAAGGAAACCCTGTTGATTCTCTACATTCATGCAGCATCCCTCTATTTCCACTATCCAGCCCGGTAATTTTCCATTCCTTTATTTTCTCTAAATCAAACCATTTTATTACTCAAAAAATGCATCATTCCTGCACATTTGTTGATAAATCGATCCGACCTCCTTACAATAATGAAAGTGATTCATTTTCGACAAAATTTTTATATAAAAGGGGGGTTCATGTTGAAAAAAGGAATCCAGTTCTGGCGTAAAGCCACCCGTTCCTTCGCCCTTCCCGTCATCATCGTCCCGGTGCTGCTCGGTACAGCGGGCGCTTTTGCCTGGGAAGGCACCTTTCATTTTTTCTGGTTTTTGATTACATTGGTCGGCGCAGCGGCGGCGCACTTATTTTCCAATATGATTAATGATTTATGGGACTACCGCAACGGCGCGGATGAAGAGGTGGAGAAAGAAGAAGCCGCTATCGCTACCAATTCCAGGATTCTGCCGGCTGGCGCTATGTCGGAAAAAGCATTCGCCGCGGTAACATGGGGGTTATTTGCGGTGGCGGCTATCTGTGGTGTTATCATTGCGATAGGAAGAGGATGGCCGGTTCTCGGTATTGCCGCGCTCGGTGCATTGATCGCCTATTTTTACGTCGCACCGCCGCTTCAATTCGGCTATCGCGGCAAAGGCTACAGTGAGTTCGGTATTTTCACGGCGTTCGGTATTCTGCCGGTGATGGGAGCTTATTTCGTACAGACCGGAGCTTTTGATTTCCAGACGTTTCTATTATCTTTTCCCGTAGGTATTCTTACCACTCTGGTTCTGTATAACCATCACTTTCTGCATCCGCGTGCTGATGAGGCGGCGGGCAAACGAACCGTTGTTGTCGTGCTTGGCGAAAAGAAAGGACTCATCCTTTCCAAATGGCTGACCGCTGCTGCGTTTGTTTTTGTTCTGGTCTGCGTGGTATTTCAGGCACTGCCGTGGTACGGTGTCATCAGTCTGCTCGGCTTCGTGCCGCTCATCCGGATGCACCGCTCGCTCGGCGACACCAATCCTCCGGACGCGTATCCGCCCTTTATGGGAGCAGCGCTGAAAGCATCAACGCGATGCGGGGGGCTGCAGATTATCGCGCTTATCATTCACGGTTTCATAACGTAAGGAGGTCGAGAAATGGCACAAAAATTTCAGCTTGGAGCATTTGATACGATTTTATCGGAAGACGGGCCGTGGCAGATCGGCGGCTTTCCACTTCGGGACGGAAGTTTCTGGACGTACCGCGAACCCGAAGCCGTCGTGATTGTCCGAAACGGCATGCTGTACGTGCGGGCTCCGCTCAGCCGCAGCCACGACAACGTGCAGATTCTCGACAACGCCAAGCATATGTATTACTCGAAAGAACCGGTCGAGGTCCCGGAAAACGGAGAAATCAGCTTTGAATTCCAGATCCGCGCCCGTACGCAGGATACCGTCCCGGGGGATCTGTATGACGGCTACGTGTCGTTGAACCTGCTTGATTTCACAACCGGCGCGGCGCTCGATTTCTTCGTCACCGATGATCAGTACGCGTCGGTATACGGCGTGCTGCCGTTTCCAAATGTCGAAGTACCGGACACAGATCAGACGAAGTACTTCTGTATTTTCAAGGAAGATACGAAAAGCTTTGAAGAACGCGCCTTCAACACGTACCGGATCACCTACAACCGCGCGGCAGACGAAGTCGTATACTCGGTGAACGACGTAGAAGTGCGCCGGGAAGCGGACGTCCCGCTTAAACTCAATCAATTCACCGTCGGCCTTGGCATCATGACCGAAAAAGACCTCACCCCGGAAGGCAGCGTCTCCGTCCACGGCCAGACTGTCACCGGCGAATGGTCCCCCGTCACGGTTACCATCAATGAATAAACCGAAACACTCCGTCATGCCGGCGGAGTGTTTCTTTTCATGTCCGGGTGTGAGAAAATATACTTTGGAATATATTTGATTAAAGGAAGATGCACAATGTCCAGGCAGCAGGCTTATATATGCGCCGCGGCGGGGGCGGCGATGTGGGGGTTTCTCGGCTTATTCGTAGAGGGTCTCTACGCCGCGGGCTTCACCCCGTGGCAGACGGTGGCCATCCGCGCCATTTTCTCCGCGGTGCTGATTACTTCTTACCTTGCCCTCCGCCACCCGCATCTTTTAAAAATACATATCAGGGATCTCCCTTATTTCATCGGTACCGGCATTATCAGCATCGTATTCTTTAACTGGTGTTATTTTACGGTGATGCAGGAAGCTTCGCTGTCGCTGGCGGTGGTTCTTCTGTATACGGGGCCGTTGTTTGTGACACTGCTCTCGCGTCTGTTGTTCAAGGAATGGCTGACCGGGCGTAAAATCGTGGCGCTCTTTCTCACACTGACCGGCTGTGCTTTCACCGTCGGCCTGCTTCCGTCGTTTGACACAAGTCTTTCCGCCTTTGTCATCCTGGCAGGTCTCGGATCCGGGTTTTTCTATGCGCTGTACAGCATCTTCGGCAAGTACGTCAGCCGCCGCTATTCCTCGATGACAATCACCGCCTATTCGTTCATCTGCGCGAGCGCGTTTATGATTCCGGCGGGCGGCTTGATCGGCCAAGCCGGAGAACTCGCGGATCCGGCTATCCTGCTGTACGGGTTCGGGCTCGCCTTCGTCCCGACCGTGCTCGGCTATATCCTGTACACGATCGGGCTGACGCACATCGAATCGAGCCGCGCCTCGATTCTGACGACGATAGAGCCGGTCGTTGCCATCATTCTCGGCGTCACCGTATTCGGCGACACCCTGAACAGTTGGCAGATTCTCGGCATCGTACTCGTGCTCGCCTCCATTTTCGTCATATCCGAACGCCGGAAATCATCTTCCGCACAAGCCGGTATGTAGTGGAGGAAAAAGCTGCACCCATTCATCACGTATTTCCGTTATTTCATCCAAAAAACCGCCCTGTACCACTTATGAAGTGATACAGGGCGATTTGATATGCAGTGTATTACATCATTTACTGCCCTGGTTTTTCACGGAAGCAATAATCATCTGGAAAATCATAACGAAACCAAACGAGGAAAATGAGATAATCATTACATTCAATACTATGCTCCAAACATTATAAACGGGCAGATAAGAAAATAATAGAAACATGGGGATGACAAAGATGAGATCCAACCATCCCATTCTTTGAAACTCAGTTTTTAAATCGCTCAACGCAAAAACACCTATTTCATTTTGACTTAAGAAAGAACTTTGCAAGCAAGTCTACCAGCAGCACCAGCCCACCTGATACGGCGGCACACGCTGCATAACTGGAAATAATGCACGCCCATTTAAAAGCCGCTTCATTAACACCTGATCGGTCTGTTCAGCCTGCATGGTTATTAATTTTGCCGCCAATAAGACACAAACGTCCTGATAAAATACTTTATCGTCGTTGGCACAGGATGTGCGCGCTTTTAGTAAAAGTTCCCCCTTTTTAACCATTCTTCCTTCAGAGATATAGCTGAAAATGTATTTTTTGTACATGATTTCATAGATATTTATAGAAAATGAACAGGTATGTCCATATCCGTATTTATGTTTATCAGCTTTTATCATAATCACACGTTATAGTTTTCCGATACTCTATATATATATGAAGAGTAGAGGTAAAAAGGAGGTATTTTCATTGGCAGTAGTAAAAGCGAACGAATCCGATGTGAAGATGCTGGCCAGACTAATACGTGCTGAAGCCGAGGGGGACGGAAAACTGGGAATGCTTATGGTTGGCAACGTAGGAATAAACCGCACAAGAGTACGTTGCCTGGATTTTGAAAACATTAATACTATTCCTGAAATGGTTTATCAGTCACCTGGTGGATTCGAAGCCACCCAGAAGGGGTATTTTTATCAAAGAGCCAGGCAGACAGACATCAACTTAGCAAGAAAAGTAATTCAAGGAAAACGTTATCATCCGGCAAGCTACTCCCTCTGGTTCTTCGCTCCTTCTGGAAACTGCCCCAGTCAATGGTTCGGCGAACCACTTGCCGGCCGCTACAAATCCCATTGTTTTTACACCCCATCTGAAGGAAGTTGTCCGGGGGTATACAGCACATACTAAATAACAGCAAAAGCACGGGGAGAACGGAGTAATAATCAACATGAGAAAAGCATGTCTCTCTTGAATCAGCGTGTCACTTTTTTAAACTCACTCCAAAAACGGAACATAGACGATATGCTGTATGCAAGGGGAATTCGGTCACATCATTGCCACGACACCCGGGTATCTGATTTCTTCCAAATTTGAAGTCTCTTTCCACACTCAATCCACTCACCCGGGTGGTTCACCGCAGACAAAACAGATCATTCACGGAGCTGCCGCCATACAGAATATTCCCGTTCAGATGACTAAGCTCGGCGAAGCCATTCCGGTGCCGGCTCCATCATCAAAAGAATACGAACGGGTACGGCAGCTGGAACTAAGCCGTGGTTGTTTCAGGCCGGACCGACTCCGTGGACACTAAGACTCCCGGCACCCGCAGATAGTGTCCAATCATTTCCGGCGGCACCCACTAATCCCTGATTTCAGCGGCGTAGTGTTTACAAAACGGTGATTCGTGGACACTATGTTCTTATTTTTTGATGGTAGTGTTCACGTCCGGAGGAACGACAACCGAAAGTGCTTCGCTAAAATATCCGGCATGCGTTGCAGACGTACTCTTTTCCCCAAGAGAACAAGTAAGGTGTCCAAAACCGCAGCCTTCCGCTCCTTCCTATGGTTGCTGCATTCTCTTTCATAAAAAAAGGCTATTTCTTTTAATTCAGCCCCGGTATTTGCATCGCCTTCCACTAATCCACCGTCTATTCTGAAGTTTTTTCATTCTCGTTTTTTATGAAAGCTGTTATGGTAAAATCTCGTTCTATCGTGCAGAATGAAGGAGAGTGTTCCATCAACAGAGAGGGTGGTATAACATGATTGCAGACATGTACAAACGTCGGGAAAAACTGGGGTATGTTTTCACAGTGGTTATTCTACTTATCACCGCTTTGTGGCCGCTGTATCAGCCGCCTGAAACCGCGGGAGAATGGCTGGAAATGCTCGTGTTCCTGCTCCCGCTTGGTCTCGTACTCTCCATCATTGCCGCGAGTCGTTTCAACTACAATAAAGTGAAAGATATCATCATCCCTCCTTCCGAAAAACAGCTTCCGGACCTGCAGCATGTCGTCCTAAAAAAAGATGCAGCGTTTGTTCCGCGGCTGCTGTTGTTTGAAAAGGACGGCGCGTTTATCGGCATAGTGAAGCCTATCAACCTACCCTGGTGGATGGCGCCGCTCGGTCTGCTCCAAGAGTCGGTGCTTCACTTTCTTCCTGTCACATACGGACTGGTTTTACATCATGGAAAAACCGCCTGTACCTTCCGGAAAACAGGCGGCTTCAAACGCGTGAAACTGATGATTTTCAATGAAGAAAAGGAAGAGACCGGCACGTACATACAGGAGGAGTGGAAGTCGTTCACCCAGATGAAAGGCTCCCTTTACGACGAGCACGGAGAAGAAAGAATTGCCTTGAAAACGTCCGGGTTTTCCGGCGATTTCAAGTGGTATGATGCCGAAGGAAGAAAGTGGGCATCCTTTTACAACGGCTGGTTTCCCCACGAATACACCAATCTCTTCCGGGATATGCAGAATGACATCGTCGAATTGTCCGACGACCTGTCCCATCAGGATAAAATCCGGATCATATCCGTTATCAGCTGGCTGTTTCTGGCACGGATCCAGCAGTAAAAGACAGCTGCACACCCGGCTGAACACGGTACGAACTCATGGAAATCTTAAACTTTAGTTGTATTAACGGAAGGATATATTTTTTATCATCCCCATCGTTAAACCGGTCAGAGCTCTATGGAAGAAAGGCTCGTCATAAAATGGCTCCCCATTCACCGTAGTCGTTGTCTCTACATCTATCCGGGCAAGCCTTACAATCGCTTCGTCTTCATGGTTTCCCTTCTCCTGCACATTGCAGAAATCATGGACTTTGTCATCCAGCCATTTCACGTACTTGTCTTTTTCCTTGGTGCAGGAAAATACCATAGGATACAAATAACCTATTTTATTTCCTTCCACCGCCGTTCCGCCATGGTCATAATAATTTTCATGGATCACGCCGTCCCTTGCGTACGTTGTTTGAAAACCTTCCCACACAGCATCTGCCTCTTCGGTATATACAGACTTGTTCTCCGCTTCAATGGAAGGACCGTCATAGCAGTGCCCGAAAGCCATTTGGGCTTCCGACCAGGCGACCCAGGAGGTATAGCCGGCAGATACCGTATTGGACAGTTCTCTGCCTCCCCCAATTTTATTCTCTTTTCCTTTACCATCCATATGATTATAATCCATAGCCTTTATAAAATCCGCTATTTCAACAATGCGGTCATACCCGCCATATCGTTTGTAGTCTTTCGGAACGCTTTCCCCATCATTCTCGAAAGCATGGTGCATAAAATACGAGTCCATCGCCAATGCTGCACCGTACAGAGAAATGATATTGATAGAAAACACCGGAAGATTCTCCGAAGCATTTCTATACTCCTGCGCTCTGACAATCTCTTGAAACGTTCCATAATCTCCATATGTGTCATTAATATAAACATGGGACATTTCCGTCATCAAATCATCCTTTAACATCCCTGTTCTCTGTTGAGTATCAGGATTATGCTCCGATAACCTGGAAAAATTATAGTACCTCATATAGATACAAGCCTGTACCATAAGAGAAGCACTGGGCGAATTAAAAATACTGGTTCGCTCATAATATTCATCACCATCAGCCGTCACATTCCTGTAAACAAAATCAAAAGCATCTTCCAGCTGCGTTAACACCTCATCTGCCACATGATTGTCCCCGTTGCTTCGTGCTTTATTTTCCAAAAGGGACAAAAACTGAATATCCATAGCGAAACGCATGATCAACTCTCCGGTATGGCTGTCTTTCGTTTTTGACTTTTCAACATGCTTTCCTTCTCTAAAATGTTCGATAAAGACTTTTCTTGCTGCTTCGTATGCGGTACCCATTCATTATCACATCCTTATAAAGGTATAGTATAACTTGTTACAACCGTATAATCCCTCTTCATTCATTTCTTCCAATTTTATATGACTGTATGACTTTTCCTTATTCAGCCATTCCTTAAACGCTTAGATCATTACACCTGTGTACGTTTTTGAAACATTCGGTTAAAAGAAAAAATCCGGACAATATCATCCGGATTTTTCGCCTTCGTTTCTTCTTTGGATTCGATGTCCTGCATCGTTAAGGTCTGATCAGGACTTTCAGGGCTTCGCGGTTGTCCATGGCACGGTACCCTTCCGGCACGTCATCGAGTCCCACCGTTACGTCAAAGACGCGGCCGGGGTTCAGCGTACCATCGAGGATGTCCGGCAGCAGCTCGTCCATGTAGGCACGTGTTGGCGCCGGGCCTCCGGTCAGTGTAATGTTGCGGCCGAAAAAGCTGCCGGCACCAACAGGAGCGTCTTCGTACTGCGGGGCTCCGACGCGGCTGATCACACCGCCGGATCGGACCACACCGGCGCTCATTTCAAATGCGGGCATCAAGCCGACGCATTCGAGCACGACGTGGGTGCCCTCGCCGTTTGTGAGCTCGCGCACTTTCGCAATGCCTTCTTCGCCGCGTTCGGGAACAACATCGGTCGCGCCGAATTCAACACCAAGATCGGTTCGCACCTTATGGCGGCCCATCAGAATGATCCTCTGTGCCCCGCGTTTTTTCGCTGCCAGTACGGCAAGCAGACCGACAGCCCCGTCGCCGATAACCGTCACCGTCGTATTCTCGTTCACGCCGCCCATGACCGCCGCGTGGTAGCCGGTGCCGTAGACGTCTGACAGCGTCAGCAGTGATGGAATCAAAGGAGAGTCGTCTTCTATTTCATCCGGCAGTTTAAACATACTCCCCTGGGCTTGCGGGATATGGACGTATTCAGCCTGACCGCCGTTCATGAAACCTCCGTTCACGCACGATGTCGTCCATCCTTCCCGGCAGTGGGGACAGGTGTTATCGGCGTAGAAAAATGGAACAACGACGAGGTCTCCTTTCTCAAAACCGGTTACGTCTTCTCCCAATTCTTCGATCCGGCCAAGCACTTCATGACCCATTGCTTCGCCGTGATCATGAGATTCCATGTTGTGGTACGGATGAAGATCGGTCCCGCAGATACAGGACGCCACTACTCTCAACACACTGTCTGTAGGCTGCTGGACGTGCGGAACCGGTACGTCTTCCACACGGACGTCGCCTGCTGCGTACATCATATTTGTTTTCATGCTTATTTTCCACCTTTTTTTCACATTGCGGGGCAGCATCATTACTGCCCCGTATGCACAATGTAGCACAAACTTTCCGTGTCTATCAGTTTTCAAAACTGCGACGGCTCCGGAATGCGCTTCCTATTCTCCTTCTTTTTTCGCAGGACGATGCCATGAACCTGGAGAAATATTCTTGTTTCCCTTTGCATTCAATAGGGTTTTCTGTTTCAATTTAAGAACAAACGTTCGTTTTTATGGTTGTTTTTATTACTGTTTCCTGTCTTTTGATGGGGAGACGAAAGGAAAGGAGGACACGGCATGGAACACGTACCATCCGGATTGTACGGCCGCTGCCGCAGGCTTGATCAATTCATTGCGGACCACCCTTCACTCTGGGAGCATTCCGTGATGCAGCAGTTCCTCCAGGACGAGCACTGCCGGGAACAGCTCATTCAGGCGGTTTGTGCCCCAACACCGGAAAATCAGGCCGCCCTCGATAAAGCGTTTGCTTCCTTTTACGCGGAAGTCAGGTTTACATCGTACATGCTGAAAACCCTGTACTGGAGGGCAGTCCGCTATGATCAGAAACAAAAGCGCAGAACGCGGCGCCAGCCGTTGATTATGGACAGACCTCTGAGTACAGAACAATCCGTGACAATCAAAGACTCTTTCGCAGCACCCGGCACGCCGGATTCGGAAGAAAAGATGCAGGAAGAAGCGCTGGACCTCAGGCAGTACGCCGGCGATTCCTTACTCTACAACGCCCTGAACCAACTGACATCCCGCCAGCACAGTGCGCTGTATCAAAAGTATATAGAAGAAAAAACAGACAAGACCATCGCGGCGCAGTGGAATATCTCTGCCCAGGCTGTTCACAAGACAAGGCAGGCAGCGCTTTCGAAATTGAGATCATTTTTGGAAGGGGGAAGGAACACATGATGAATGTCATGAACGCAGCCGGTTTTATGCAGCTTGTTGCCAACTTCGGTTTCCCTGTTGTTATGACGTTTTACCTCTTGTTCCGGTTTGAAAAGAGGTTGGAGAATATAGAGAAAACATTGAAAAATAACGAGGAAAAGAGGAGGCAGAAAGAATGACCATTACATTGACTCTTATTCAGGAAGCGAGAAATCACGATGAAAAAGCCATCCAGCATATCATCGATCAGTTTGAACCATTTATGGAGCAGTGCCTGACGCAGACACAACCGCAGGAAAGAGAAGATCTGCGCCAGGACCTGCGGTTATCGTGCATCGAGAGTATTCATTCGTTTGAAAGCATGAATCCTCCCGGGTTTTTCACGTTCTGCAGAGGCTTCGATACAAGAAACTAACGCGGCATGACAAATGCTTGCAGCGTCACTCCGCGGCATGTGCATCGAAATATTCATCCAGCCACTCTTTAAACAGCTCATGGTCCTGTTCCACGCGCTCTTTGTAGAATTTGGACCATAGCTGCAGTTCTTTGATGAAGCCTTCGCTGTCATCACCGATGGCTTTCAGAATTTCATTCTCACTGTGATAGTCCAGAATATGATTCTCGATGTCGCCATCGGCGCGCGCGTGGATTTTGGCGGCAATTTTGCCCATCGTCTTCAACGTTTTCTCCACGTCGTCATATTCCTCCAGGTGTTTCTCCTTCAGATCTTTTTCATACGGCGAACGCTCGCGCACATAAAAATCACGGTCCTGTATCGTAAAATAACCCAAATACGGGTCCGCCATATGGTGCATCGCCTGCTGGGTCACCGTCACGCGCTCCCCCTGATGGCTGTGGGCTGTCCAGAACTGCTCATCATACGGGAAAAAGTAAGCCGGAATCGGGGCACGCGCCTCTTTTGCTTCCAGGATCACATCATCTTCATGCCCATCATCGTGTGTTCCTTCTATTAAAATATAGAAGCGCTTCAGGCCGGTGGAGCCGATACCGGCACCAGTTTTTGTCACGACATCCTTGATTTCATAATGATCCCGGCCCTGGAAGCTTTCCCTGGCCAAACTATCAAGATACTGGTCCCAAGCTTTGTTTATCTCTTCCCGCTCGTCGTTGGAAATGGATTCCAGTGCAGTATCCCCACGCTCAAACATCCGGTTCCCGTTGTCGTCCACCGTTGTCTGCTTGTCCAATTCGTGTGTCGCTTTGCGCTCTTCAAGCTTTTTCAGTGCTTTCTTGATGGCGCTCTTCGTATTATCTACCGTAAAACGTGTAGTAACAGGGTCTTCTTTATCTTTCACGAATTTTTTGATCTGCTTGTAATACGACTTCACAAACTGTTCCACGAACTCATCCCGCTCTTTTTCTTCAAAGCCCTGCTGCGCTGCAAACAGCCGGATGCTCACCACCATGCGCAGCACATCGTACAGGTAGGACCCAAGGAACCCTTCGTCAAAATCGTCCACATCGAATACAATCTCACCTGCTTCATTCTGAAACGCGCTGAAGTTATCAAAATGAAGATCACCCATGATCCACGTCGGCTTATCTTCAGGAGTATGATAGAGAAACGGAATATTGGTCACATCATAATAGAAAAGATAGGCACTTCCGCGGAAAAAGCTGAACGGATCTTCTTTCATTTTATCGTACTTCGCCTTCCGTTCCGTTTGACTCAACTTCATGATTTCTGCATCGAACTGCTCTAAAATCGTATGAAGTGTCTGCTTCCGCAGGTATTTCTTTGTATCCTTTATACGTGTCTCTGGACTCTCAACCATAACAATTGTCCTCCTTACTCTATGGAACTATTCCTATATCGTAATAGGAATGACGGTTGAACACAACACGTGCCCCTCCGTTATATTCCCGTTTTGGAAGAAGTATAACGTGAAATATCCGGAAACACGGCACAGACACAAACGGACCTCTGCTGCCGTGAACAGAGGTCCGAAGCGTTTTTTTGACACCAAGAATGAAAGAAATTTCATCCATTTACAACCCTGCTTTGATTTGTTCTGTCGTCACCCAGCTGCCGGAAGCGGCGGATTCCTGTACCGCTTCGAGGACAACCTGGTTTTCAAAGCCGTCGGTGAAGTTGGCATGGGGGCTTTTGTTTTCATGGATACCGTTCATCAGTTCCGCCATTTGGTGAATGAACGTGTGCTCATAGCCGATGATATGTCCTGCGGGCCAGTACGCCTGCATGTAGGGGTGTTCAGCTTCTGTACAGTGGATCATCCTAAAGCCCTGCAGTCCCGGTTTGTCGTCTTCGAAATACACTTCGAGATTGTTCATGTTCTCCAAGTCCCAGCGGATGGATCCTTTTTCGCCGTTAATCTCGAATTTGTTCTTGTTGCGGTTACCGGCTGCAAACCGAGTGGCTTCAAATACTCCCATGGCGCCATTCTCAAGGCGGGCCAGAAAGCCGGAAGCATCATCGACGGTCACTTCCCCCGTACCGGATCCGTCTTCAAGCGGACGCTCAGGGATAAATGTCTGCAGCATTCCGCTGACAGAGTGGAATTCCCCGACGAGAAAGCGCGCCAGATCAATAATATGAGCGCCGATGTCACCGAGAGCGCCGGATCCGGTATGTTCTTTTTTCAAACGCCACACTAGTGGGAACGCCGGATCCATGATAAAATCCTGCAGGTACTGGGCGCGGATATGATAAATCCGGCCGAGCCGGCCCTCTCGTATCAGCTGCGCAGCATACTGCACGGCCGGTGCGTACCGGTAATTGTGCGATACCATATGAACGACGTTATTCTCTTCGACGGCATCTTTCATTCGTTTCGCTTCAGCGGCGGTGACAGCAAGGGGTTTCTCGCTTATAACATGCTTTCCGGCTTCTGCGGCGGCGATGGCCATGTCCGCATGGGTATGGTTCGGGGTGACGATATCGACCAGATCTATGTCGTCACGTTCCACGAGCCGGCGCCAATTCGTTTCCACGGAGTTCCAGCCAAACTGCTCCGCCGCCTCTTTCACCGCAGCTTCGTTTCGTCCGGCAATCACCTGCTGCACCGGATCAGCCGGCGGATCAAAGTAGAAAGGCAGATCCCGGTACGCGTGGCTGTGGACCTTGCCCATAAACTGATGGCCGATCATGCCGACCCGGATCGTGCTCTTGTTTATACCCAAAAGACTTCACCAATCCTTTCCCGTATGAGAATGCTTCGGAGAAACGCGGAGGCTTTTTCAAACCCTTCTTCCACCGACATCAGGCTGTCTTCGTGTTCAATGCTCACAACCCCTTCGTAACCTGCGAGCTGCAGCGCGCTGATGATATCGCGCCACGTCTTTTCCCCCTGCCCGTAACCGATTGTGCGGAACATCCAGGACCGGTTCCATTCATCGGTGTACGGCTTCGTATCCAGCACCCCGTTCACAGCGGTATTTCCAGCATCAAAACTCGTGTCTTTCGCGTGAAAATAAAACAATGCATCCGCTTCCGCCAGTTTCTTAATTGAGGCCACAGGGTCCATCCCCTGCCAGAAAAAGTGACTGGGATCCATGTTTACGCCAATGTTTGTGCCGCACGCTTCCCGGAGCCTGATACACGTTTCCGTATTGTAGACATTGAACCCGGGGTGCGGTTCGATGGCCGCCAGCACTCCGTGTTCTTTTAGAAAACGGTCCTGCTCTTTCCAGTACGGAATGACTTTTTCCTGCCACTGCCATTCCAAAACATCCGCATGCTCCGGCGGCCACGGGCACGTCACCCACACCGGATGTTTGGAGTCCTCGGACTCGCCGGGGCATCCGGAAAACGTAATCACATGCTTCACGCCAAGCTTGGCGGCCAGGCGGACCGTCTGTTCAAACAGCTCGTGATTCTGCGCCGCTGCGTTCGGATCAGGATGAAGCGGGTTGCTGTGGCAGCTGAGCGCGCTGATCTTCAATCCTCTGTCTGTGATTTTTTTCTGAAATTCCCGCCGTTTCGATTCATCATTCAAAAGTTCCGCCGGATCACAGTGGGCATTGCCCGGATGGCCGCCTGTGCCGATTTCCACCGCATCCAGGCCGTTAGCCTTCACAAGATCGAGGGCCTCCGCAAGCGGCCGGTCCTGAAACAACACCGTAAATACGCCTAACTCCATATATGTCACACCTTTCCATTTCTAATCCCTTTTCTGGAACAATACCGCCACTACGATAATGAGACCTTTGACAAGTCCCTGCAGATGGGGGGATACATTCATCAGGTTCATCATGTTATTTAAAATACCGAGAATCAGTACGCCGAAAAAAGTACCGATGACTTTTCCGCGTCCGCCGGTCATCCTTGTTCCTCCGATAATGACCGCCGCAATCGCATCCAGTTCATAAAGCTGTCCGGAGCTGGAGGAGGAAATCGAGTTCAGCCGGGACGTTTCAATGATCGCGGCAATGCTCACGAGAAAACCGGCGATACTGTAAACGGCGATTTTCACCCGGTCGACCCGGATGGTGGACAGGACCGCCGCTCTCTCATTACTGCCGACCGCGTACACGTACCGTCCGAAACGAGTATGATTCATCAACACATACACCAAGGCCGTCATCACCAGAAATATGATAATCGGATAGTCCACGAGGCCGAGTTCACTGTTAGCAATCGCTGAAAATCCATTCACTTCGCCGGAGACACTGCCGCCATCCGCTGTGTACAGCGCAATCGAACGGGCGGCAGACATCATACCAAGGGTTGCGATGAACGACGCGATCTTCCCTTTGGAAATCAGGACCCCGTTGATAAAACCGGCAGCCAGACCCACCACACACGCAGCTAGCAGTGCAGCGGGAATGCTTCCGGTGGCGTTCAGAGCGAGCACCGCCATCACACCTACCATGGCAAGCACCGAACCGACGGATAAATCAATGCCGCCGGACAGCATAACCATCGTCATGCCAAGCGATACGATACCGATGATGGATACCTGCATCAGGATATTGAGCTGATTGTTAATATCCAGAAACCGCGGGTTTAACACAGCGGCGAGGACAAATATAATAACAAACGCGATAATGACGCTGTATTCCGCCCATAACCAGGAAAGCCAGTTTCGTTTCTCTGCTTGGGATTTTGCAGACTGCTGCGGTTCGAACTGAGGTTCAGCCAATAGATTCCACCATCCTTTTTGATCCTGTGGCATACGCCATGATTTCATCTTCGGCGGTGTCATCCCGGTTCAGACCGGCTGTGATTTCTCCTTTATACATCACATAAATACGGCTGCATAATTTGAGAACTTCCGGTGCTTCCGAAGATAGAATAATAATGCTCTTGCCCTGTTCGGCCAGTGATACAATGTGCTGATAGATTTCACGCTTGGCACCAACGTCGATTCCCTGTGTCGGGTTGTCGAAAATAATGACATCGGCATTCACTTCCAGCCATTTCGCGATCACGACTTTCTGCTGATTGCCGCCGCTCAGCGAAGCAATCAAAGCTTTGGGATCGTGCGCTTTAATATTTAAGTCCTGTTTATACTGCTTGAACGCTTTACGTTCCTGTTTCTTGGTAAGGAAGCCGCCTTTTTCAAAATGCCGGAGAGACGACAGCGTGAGATTATGAACGATGCTTAGATCCTGAATCACCGCATTTTCCTTCCTGTCTTTGGGTACCAGGCCGATGCCGGCGCGCAGTGCTTGATTCGGGTGGTTTACCGCCACTTTCTTTTCGTGGACGTATAAACTGCCGCTGTCTTTTTTCCGGAATCCGAATAGTGCTTCAAACAGTTCGGTCCGGCCGTCCCCGGCAAGCCCGGTGAATCCCGCTATTTCTCCTTCACGTATCGTGAAATCAATGTCGTGGAACAGGCCGGTTTTCGAAAAGCCCTCCACCCTCATCACTTCGTCTCCCGGCTCATGCTCCCTCGTAAACCGTTCCTGCGAGACAGACCGGCCGACCATCATTTTTGTAATGGATTCCGGATCTTCTTCTTCCAGACTTCCTGTCCCGGCGATGAATCCGTCCCGGAGAACGGTGTAGCGGTCGCAGATTTCATTGATTTCCTTCAGCTTGTGGGAAATATAAATGATGGAAACCCCGGATTCCTTTAACGTGGTCATCAATTCAAACAACCTGCCGATTTCGTGATCAGACAATGCCGTTGTCGGTTCATCCATGATAATCACAGAGGAGTCGCGCAGCAGGGCTTTGGATATTTCGATAAATTGCTTGTGGGACGTTCCCAGATCACGCACGTAAGCCGACGGATCGAGTGACACACCCAGCCGCGACAGCACATCTTCCGTTTTCTGCTTCATCGCTTTCACATTCGGAAATCCTGTTTTATTGCGGATTTCCGATCCGAGAAACATATTTTCATACACTCTTAAGTCGGAAACAACATTCAGTTCCTGATGAATAAAACTGATGCCGAGCTTTTGGGAATCTGCCGGCGTAGTGATAGATACCGGTGCACCGTTGACATAAATGGTTCCGCTGTCGGGCTGCAGCACACCGCCCAGAATGTTCATGAGCGTCGATTTCCCCGCCCCGTTCTCCCCCAAAAGGGCATGTATTTCCCCTTCCACCAGGTCCAGGTTGACCTGGTTCAGAACTCTTACTTGATGAAAGGATTTATCAATCGTTTCCATGCTGATAAAGGCCATTCTGCTCTCTCCTTTTTCAGAGCTTTGTTTCCAGAAGGAAACAGCCGGGGATGCAGCCTCTTTTGTAGAAAGAGGCTGCGCCGCTGCTCTGCTCTGTCTAAAGCCAAGTCGTGACAATGTTATCAATATTTCGAATCTGGATTGTAGAATTCGTCTACATTCTCCTCTGTCACCTGTGTCGCTTCTTTAATCACCATAGACTCTTCCGGTTCTTCGCCCTGCGCGATATCGGCTGCGATCTGCACGCCGTCTCTCACCATGGTCGGTGCATAGAGGAACGTGGCCTGAATCAATCCTCCGTCCCGGATGTTTTCAAATACCTCTTTGCTGCCGCCTGCTCCGGTAATGAACTGTATATCATCCCGCCCGGCTTCTTTCACCGCCTGCTGAACGCCAAGGGCCATTCCATCATCCTGGGTAAACACCGCATCGATCTCCGGCTGTGCCTGCAGAATGTTCTGCATGACTTCAAGAGACTTTTCTTTCGAGAAATCTCCGCTCTGGGACGCTACAATCTCCATGCCATCTTCAGATTCCACTGCTTCCTGAAAGCCGCTGCCGCGCTGCTCTGTTACTGAGTTCGGCGGTCCGGTAATTTCCACTACTTTTCCTTCTCCGTTAAGCTGTTCTATAAAGTATTCTCCCGCGTTCGCACCGATTCCCTGGTTATCGCCTTTCACAACGACGTCCGCCGCATCATTATCGAGCTCCCGGTCCACCACGACAAGCGGAATGTCTGCCTCTTTCACCTGCTGTCCAACCGGCGATAACGCTGCAGATTCTATCGGAAGCATGACAATGGCATCCACGTCCTGGGATATAAGGTTATTCACGTCATTGGCCTGGGTATTTGGATCTTCCGCGTTCGTCATGATATATTCCACGCCGCTCGCTTCCTCAATTTCCTGGGCTTTGCTCTCTGCATTATCGATAAGAGCCCCCATCCATCCGTGCGTGGCGGAAGGAAGACTAATTCCAATCGTCAAATCTTCTCCACCGGAAGAACCTGAACCTTCTGAAGTTTCACCTCCGTCTCCAGAAGAACCGCCCGCCTCTTCATTCGATTCACTGTTTCCACAGGCTGCCGCAAGAGCCGGAACGAGCATCACCAATACCAATAACAGTACTTTTTTCATTTTGTCCGTCACCCCTTTTTAAAAATTAAAAATCTATAATGTAATCGATTACAAAAAAGTGTTGAGTCAGGCTGTCGGTTTTAAGAAAAAACAGTACACTCTTTTATCCGATGGTCGATTCGCGGATGATCAGCTCATGACTCATCATTGTACTTTCGACCGTCCTGCCGTTTATCTTGTCGATGAGCATCTGCGCCGACGTTGTTCCCATATCATACATCGGCTGCGCAATGGTCGTCAGTGCCGGATTGGTCATGTTGGAGAATGCAATCTTATCAAATCCTGCAATGGCGATATCTTCCGGAACGCGGAGCCCCAACTGATGCGCTTCTTTCAGTGCTCCGATTGCCAGAAGGTCGGATACGGCAAAAACAGCCGAGTGGTCTTTGTGATCTGTCAGTATTTTTCTCATAGCCTGCTGCCCGCGTTCAAAGCTCGGACCGTTGGTGTAATACACATTCCCTTCGTCAAAGGGTACCCCTTTTTCTTCCAGAGCGCGCTGATACCCAAGCTGACGCTGGCGTGCATATAAAAATGTGACGTCGGAATTTATCATAGCAATATCTGTACGGCCGATGTTGACTAAATGGCTGACAGCCCGGTATGCCGCTTCCTCATTATCAATGGTGACAAATGGAATGCCGCTTTCCACGGAATATTCACTGCACTGGATAATCGGATGATCTTCCGCGAGGATCTTGAGCTCCTCCATATTCACGGTGGGATCCATGGAAATAATGCCATCCGCCATTTTTTTACGGACCATATCAAAGTAAATATTCTCCCTCTCCGGGTTGGAATCTGTTTCACATAACAGAATATTGTACCCCTGGCGGATCACCGTGTTTTCAATACCATTGATAATATCGGAATAATAAGGGTTCGAAATCGTTGGAATAAGAACCAGCAGGAGCCTGCTTTCGGAATTCCGCAGATTCCGTCCGAGCATACTCGGCTCATAATTGAGCCGTTTGATCACTTCTTCTACTTTCCCTTTTGTTTTCGGAGTGACAGCACCTCCATTCATGACTCTCGAGACTGTAGCTACCGACACGCCGGCTTCTTTTGCAACTTCCTGAATGTTTGCCATAAGGTCACGTCCTGTTTTGTAATCGATTACATTTAAAATTTTATGTAGAGTGCACCATTTTGTCAACTGTATTTCTGATATTTTTTATTTTATTTTTCGGAATATTCTTTTTTGCAGGACGCGCGCATCTGCCTATTTTTTAATGTTTCACATGAAACATTGTTGGAAGTGAAACCAGAACTTCGTTTTATTCGTCTAATAAGATGGAATACTAACGTGCGTGGCAGTTTTTTTTCGAAAAGATGACACATGGATTAAGTCTGAATAACGGTTTATGCTGTGCCTTCTCCCTCTGTTTTTCCTGATCTATAATGGTGGCATAAACAGATATTGGTATGATTCAGGTTTTATAGAGTCTGCTAAAAGGTGTGAACAATCGTGACTTTTCATAAATTACTGAAATGGCTGACTGCATTTGTCGTCATAGGAGCCGGCGCTGCCGCTTTCTATTTTTTTGCCACCCCGACGTTCAGTAATGATTACAAGCAGCTGACAGCACGGGTGGAAATGGGAATGAAGTATACAGATCCGGCAGAAGAGACCATTTACTTTCAGCCTTACATCGAAAACCCAAACCCATCGTCAAATATTACTCTGACCCACAGCGCTGACTTCATGTCTATCGCTGTGCTTGATGAACACGGAAATGTTATGGAAGACTCGGTTACGGTCAAGGAGAATAACAATGACAGGGCAGCAGGCAGCCTCCAGACCATCCTTCATCCCGGCGAACAGGAAGAGAACATCAATTATTACAAAGTCCATCTCCCCGACGAGGCACAGCGTCTACAGGTTACATTCACGGGTCAGGTAAAAGATGAATTCGGCATAGACATGGTGGATGAAAGCATAGAAATAAACCTCAACCGCCTTACCATGTAGGAAAAGCAGGGAAGACGTCTTCCTTTTTTTTCTCAGGAAAAAGCTGTACTTTTTCCTGAACCCGAGTAAACTGATATAATAAAATAGACAGATTATCTTCATATGACTGCAAAACGATAATGTGCGGGTGTGATGCCACTTGAAAAAAAGAATGCTGATGCTTCTGGGCCTCGTTTTTTTATTAATGCTTCCATCAGGAGCTTGGTTAGTAGGTTCTTCTCTTTCAGATTCCAGCCCTGACCACACACTATCCGGTGCAGCTGCCACCTCTTCCAAAACGCAGCAGGAAGACACCACCGCATCCTCCGGCACCGCGGCATCTTCAAGTGAAGAACAGCGTCCTTTTGAACAAGGTGTTCAGGACGCCGTGGCTTCTGTGGTAAATGAGACACGCCGTCTTTTCATTTCCTCTGATCTGCACATCACAGCTGTCGGCGATTCCCTGACAAAAGGGACCGGTGATTCATCTGATAACGGAGGCTATGTAGGGATTCTCGAGGATTCTCTGGAAAAGAGTGTGCCGGATGCGTCCATCCAGGTGGATAACTACGGGAAGAAGGGAAACCGCAGCGATCAGATACTGGAACGCCTGAATAATCCGAAAATCTCATCATCCATCAATCAGGCCGATATCGTCCTTCTGACAGTCGGTGCCAACGATATCATGAAGATTGTCAGATCCAATCTGACGGACCTTACCTATGACGACTTTCAGGAAGAAAAAGACCCCTACAAGCAGCGACTTACCTCCATCTTCGAAAGAATCCGTGAAGAAAATGAAGATGCCGTCATCTACCTGCTGGGACTGTACAATCCTTTTAATATGTACTTTTCCGATATTCCCGAACTGGACCGTATTGTTACCGACTGGAACATGATCGGAAAAAACGTCGTAAACGAACAGGAACAGGCCGGTTTCATTCCAATTCGGGATCTTTTCCAGTACGCGGGACCTGGATATTACGCGGAGGACAATTTTCACCCGAACCAAAGAGGATACGCCTCCATGGCCGACCAGGTGCTCGAGTATATCCAGCCGGATTTGGAGGAATTCCAAAACGGGACGGACGAGGAGAACAGCAATGAATAGAACAAACCGCAGAAAAGCAGTATGGAAGTGGTTATTTTTATCCCTCTTTACGATTAATCTCGGTGTCGTTCTCTGGCTGTTTCTCGTTTTGAATGCTCCTCCTTCCGATCCTGTTTCACGTTCTAACAGCGATGTAGAAGAAAAAGATGTTGCCTTCACGATTCAATCAGACAAGGAAAATCTGAATCAATTAATCGAAGAATATATTAACAGACTTCCCCAAAACGAAAATGTTTCCTACAGCGTCGACTTAAACAATGTCGTGGAATTATCGGGCTCTGTCAAAGCTTTTAATCAGCAGATTCCGGCTACGGTGACGCTGATTCCTGAAGTGCAGACCAATGGAGATCTCATTTTGAAACAGGATTCCATAAAGCTGGGAAGGCTGCAGCTTCCCAACCGGCAGGTTCTTCAGTACATTAAACAAAATTATGAAATGCCGGAATGGATCCGTGTTCATCCATCACGGGAAAATATTTATGTCGCTGTCACACAAATCAGCCACAGCAGCATTCAGGTGAGGGCAGAACAGTTCGATCTCCAGAATAATGAGATTTCTTTCAGCGTCCATGCGCCTTATGAATATCTTCCGTTTAATCAAAATACCATTATGAACTATTTTCAGTCCGGGTAACCGCCGATAACGAAGAAAGAAGGGAATCATTGTGTACCAGGCTTACAGCTATCTTTCCCATTTATACTGCCCGCGGTGCATCCGTAGACATGACTCCTCTGTCCCTCAGCAGACATGTTCATGCAATGCACCGCTGCTATCAGCCTATGATATGGATGCCTTGAAGATCCAGTACCGTAAAGAAACGGTTATGGTCCGTCCTCCTTCCATATGGCGCTATCATGAACTGCTTCCCGTCCGCTCGGAGAAAAACGTTGTGTCGATGGGAGAGGGCATGACCCCGTTACTGCCTATGCCAAAAACCGGCGGGCGGTACGATATAGCGGCTCTATTTCTCAAGGACGACAGTGTCCTTCCTTCCGGCTCCACAGAAGCCCGTGGAGCGGCTGTTGGCATGTCCAAACTGAAGGAATTAAATATACCTGATGCTGTGCTTGCCGCAAACGGTCATGCTGGTGCCGCCTGGGCGCTGTACGGCAGCCGTGCATCCATCACTTCCCACGTTGCCATTCCTGTGGAATCTCCGCTCTCGATCAGAAAAGAATGTGCAGCGTCAGGCGCCGACCTGCAGTTGATCAACGGGTTTGTGCAGGAGGCTGAAGATGCGGCAGAGCGCGCGTCACAGCGTCACGACTGGTTTGATGCCACCCCTTTCAAGGAACCATACCGGATCGAGGGGCAGAAAACAATCGGATTGGAGCTTGCTGAACAGCTGCAGTGGAAACTTCCCGACGTCATCGCTTGTCCGGTCGGTGCGGGAACCAGTTTTATCGGTATCTATAAAGCACTCCAGGAATTAATAGAGCTGGGATGGGTGTATTCGGAAAAAATGCCGAAGCTGGTGGCTGTGCAGTCGGAAAACTGCGCTCCGATTGTCCACGCTTTTGAAAACAAACAAACAGAAACAACGGAGGTTCCGGAATCATATTCAGCCGCTTTTGAAATCAATACAGGTACGTCTGCCGGGGATTTTCTCATCCTGGAAGCTATTTATGAGACAAAGGGAGCAGCTGTAGCCGTCTCTGAGGAGGACCTTCTTGCTGAACAGCGGCTGGTCACGAGGGAAGAAGGATTGTTTGTCAGTCCTGAAGGGGCGACGGTGTTCGCCGGAGTCAGGAGTCTGCGGGAGGAGAACTGGATTCACCGCGGGGACCGCGTCGTTTGTATTAATACAGCCATGGGCGTAAAGTCGCCGGAAACCATAGAAGGAAGCACCCCCATTCTTGCCCCGGAGGATGACTGGTAACCTTATTTGCTGCAGCCATCATTAAAATACTCCCGGCAGTCTTTTCTGACTGCCGGGAGTATTTTTCCGGGGCCGCTGTCAGACTGACGGAAGGAACTGGTGTCCTGCGCAGTATAACGGACAGCTCCCTCCCTATTTCGCTGTTTTATAGGAAACAGAGACCCCGAGCTGTTCCAGAAGGTCATAGAATGTCGGGCAGGTTTTTGAAACGCATCCGGGATCTTCAATGGACACGCCGGGTACTTTCGTTCCAATCAGCGACAATGCCATGGCTACGCGGTGGTCATCATAGGAATGCAGTTCCACGCCGACAGGAACGCCGGGGTGAATCCGGAGTCCATCCGAGAACTCTTCCACTTTGATTCCCATTTTCCGGAGTTCGGTGCAGGCGGCGTGGATCCGGTCGGATTCATGATGGCGGATGTGCTCCACATCGGTTATCGTAATAGGGCCGTCCGCAAACGGAGCAACAGCTGCCAGTGTTAATGTCTGGTCCGACATTTCCTTCATGCTGATCTCAAAGTTCCCTTTCAGCTGCGGTACTCCCTGCACCTCAATGAAGTCTTCACCACGGGTGACAGTGCACCCCATTTTTTCGTAAACGTCCACCATGTAAATGTCCGGCTGATTCGTCTGCATGGTCAGGTTTTTAATCCGGATGCGGCCGTTATTAAGCGCTGCCAGTGCCATGAAGTAGCTGGCGGTGGACGCGTCGGCTTCAAGTGCCATATTACGGGCCTCGTATCCACCGGACAGCACATCCATTTCCGTTAAGTCCTCGTTATATTCCACATCCGCTCCGAACTGTTTCATCAGATCGAGCGTGATGTTGACGTAGGCCTGCTGGACAATGTAATCCGGAATCCGGACCTTGAGCTTCTCCTCCGCGTACGGACCGGCAAGCAGCAGACCACTGATGAATTGGCTGGACATGCGTCCGGAAATGGAGACCTCCCCGCCACGGAGCCCTTTGGCCCGGATCCGGAGTGGATAAGAGCCTTCATTCCCTACGTATTCCACGTCAGCTCCAAGTGTCTCGAGGGCTTCCATCAGCGGCTGTACCGGCCGTTCGCTCATTCGTTTACTCGCTTCGACGTTGTACGTGCCGCTTCCCGCAACAGCGAGCGCACCCGGCAGAAAGCGTGCAATCGTACCGGCTGCTCCGATGTATAGCTCTGCTTCCCGCACCGGCCAGCTGCCTCCGCACCCTTCTATCGTGACGGTATCCCCGTCCACTTCGGCCGCGGCCCCGAGTTTCTGCAGCGCATCGATGCACCAATAGGAGTCATCGCTTTTTAAGATGCCGGAAAGCGTAGAACGCCCTTCTGCCAGAGCCGCCATAATCAACGCCCGGTTCGTGAAACTTTTGCTGCCGGGAATTGTAATATCAGCCTGCAGACGTCCTTCCTTCAGCGGAGCAATCGATACATGTTCCACATCGTTCAGCGCAGCCCACGGGGACCGTGCTCTAAAATCTGGTTCGTCCATTCCCATCGTCCTTTCTATTATCATATGTTTTTTTATTTTATCACACCGAACGCTTTCATCGTTCAGCTTCTATGCAGGAGATGTTCGATTTTTTGAAAAAATGATACGTCATACCGGCGCGGCGGGACAGCGGTAAGGTGCCTGGTAATATCCCGGGCTGCCGCCTCTTCCCTGCCGGCCTTCGTGTGGTACATCCGGATCGGCAGAGAGTTCAGAAAATCGGTGTAGAACCGCCGGTGCGCCTCCGCCGGCACCGTTTTCTGTAAAGAACTTCCTCCGGGATACCGGCGCTGGAGCAGCTCAAAGGAAGCATCGTGATACACATAATGATCCGGCATGCCGAGACGGTTCTCTAGAAAAGCCGCACGAAAATGCAGAAGCAGCTGCTCGAGATGATGCTGCCGATGACGCAGCCTTGCGTACACAAGCGGGGCATACAGGTCGCCATCCAATACGACCAGCGCGTGCAGCCGGGATTTATCGATTGCCAGCTTCCAGCGTTTCTGCTCATCTATGTAATCCTGCCAGGCATCTTCACTGCGGTCCCGGAACGAAGATGCCGGGATGATATATGCTCCGTATCTGTCCGCAAGCTCCAGGGAAAGGGTGGTTTTCCCAGAGAACGGCGGCCCTTCTATACAAATAATCGACATCTTTATCCTTCCTTGTCCGGTGATTTCTCTTGATTCCTGATCTACATCCCGCTTTTATTCTTTTCGCTGCGGCTGCTTTTTTCTCCTTCCCGCACGCTGTTATCAAAAAAAGGAAGCCTTTTTTCATACAGAGTGTTGAAGGATAATAAAGTTGTTAAAATTATAAAGTTATTTAAAAAATAAAATAGTTGTTTAAAAACTTCCCTTCTATTCAATAATTGGGCCAGTTTGTGGAAGAAGGAGAGCAGGTTGTTTTATGATAACTCAGAATGAACTCCCTAATGAATAGGAATAAATAAAAAACGCTAATACATTTTCAATCACATCAACAGGATTAATTTGACGTAAACAGTTAGTTGTATGTCGCCTTTTGCTAGTTACAAAACAACATTGGATTGGTAATATATTAACTGTCCTACCAACAGGGTAGACACAATAAAAAATTGTCAAGTTATAGATAGCTAAGGGAGGGGTTTATAAATGACGTCTTATACTCGCATTAAATTCCCGGCAGGATTTTGGACGGGATTACGTCAATTAGGGATTGCCCCCCATGAAGTGGCCCGAAAAGCGGGACTTCCACTCACTATCATTAATGAACCAGTTGTCACCACCTCCCAATATTTCTCAATTTGGCAGGCGTATTCCGATATCATAGGTGACACAGCTAAAGGAATCATCAAGCTAACGACCGGCTTCGAAACAGTTCATTTTCCACCAACTGTTTTAGCAGCTTACCACGCTCGTGACTACCGCGACGCACTAACACGCATGGCTCGGTATAAACAACTGTGCCCCCCTGAAAGCTTACTTATCACAGAGGAAGGCGATGAATGTACTATCGAACTGGGATGGTTGTATACAGAGCAACCCGGTCCGTCGATGTTGATTGGTATCACGCTGGCATTTCTTTTGGAGTTAGGACGCAGGGGCACTGGTCAGCCATTGACGGCGAAGTCCGTGGAATTTTCGCATTTAATGGGCGATGTTCAGTCACTTGAAGCTTACTTCGGATGCCGTGTCCAAATCGGTGGAAGTCGTGACAAATTGACGCTCCATAGAAGTGACCTGGACCGCCCCTTTGTCTCATACAACGCAGAGTTGCTGGAAATTCTGACCCCCGTATTGGACCAATCGGCAGATGAGCAGCAACCTGGCAATTCAATTACCAAGATGGTCAAGTGGATCATGAAACGTAGCCTGCCAGGAGGGCGTTCCAACATCCAGACTGTCGCAGGCGAGTTAGGGATGAGCAATCGCACCTTGCAGCGCCGTCTTCATGACGAAGGGACGAGCTTCAAACATCTGTTAACACAAGTCCGACAAGAACAGGCACGAGAGTACTTAGCAGATCCCTCGCTCGATATTCGCGAAGTTGCCTTCCTGATCGGTTATGGGGATCAAAACTCGTTCTATCGGGCCTTTCGGCTTTGGGAGGGAGATACGCCCTCAAATTGGCGTACTGAACATTTAGGTACAAACTCGATAAACTGACCTTATTCTTAACTATAAACGAAAAGGAGAATTGTATTATGGACATGGGACTAACCAACAAAACAGCTTTAGTTACAGGCTCAACAAAAGGTATAGGTAAAGCAATTGCTATTGAGCTTGCAAAGGAAGGTGTTAATGTCCTTATTAATGGCCGAAATTATGAAGAGGTAGAGCGAATTGTAAATGAAATTAAGTCAGATTTCCCTACAACCTCTCCTCAAAATGCTGCAGCCGATATTGTGGATGTTGAACAACGAAAAATTTTATTTGAAAAGTATCCCAATATTGATATTTTAGTTAACAATATGGGTATTTATGAAATCATGCAATATGAGGACGTTGACGATGAAGTATGGGAAAAATATTTCCGTACCAATGTTCTTGCTGCAAATGGTTTATCTAAATTTTATTTACCTAAAATGTTGAACAATGAGTTTGGCCGGATTATCTTTATTGCGAGTGAAGAAGCAGTGATGCCTTCAGGACAAATGCCTCAGTATTGTATGACAAAATCAATGCTATTATCATTGTCAAAAAGCTTATCTAAATTAACAATAGGAAAAGATGTTACAGTCAATACGATCATGCCAGGACCAACACTCTCTGAAAATGTGCATCAAATCATTGAGGGTATGTACGATAATAAAGATATGACTTTTTCAGAGAAAGAGAAGGAATTTATGATTGCAAACCTACCTCAATCTGAGATACAAAGATTTATTAGACCTACTGAAATAGGAAGGCTAACTACATTTGTCTGCAACCCTTATGCATCCGCATTTAAAGGGTCCCCAATCCGTATGGATGGTGGGCTGGTACCGACTATCTTTTAACGCTCTTCAAGTATAGAAATGTGAAATAATATCATGCTAAGGCGTTGTCCTTGTTCTAGAATATCAGCAAGAATTAGAAAGAGACTACCGGGCGCGATTGTTGAAGAAAACTTAGTTTTTTAAACGACTTTATTGTTATATTTTTTAGTGTAGTGAAGTATCTTACATCAAAAATTAAACAACTATATTTCTGACCCCGCCCTTACTTAGAACGGGGTTATGCTTGTTTAAGGTTATAAAATTAAAAAACTTTATTGTCACTTTACACAGAATCGGTGTATTCAGTGCTTCTGTCCTTTTCTCATTGATTCTCAGGTTTCTCTATTAATTATCGGGCTCCTTGCTGTTTTTTCGTATCGATGCTTTGGGGATGGGATTGATTTCTGTCTCGATTCAGAGCCGTATCGAATTGATTCTCTCATTTCTCAATCGATTCTCCCCCACTTTTCTGTTTTCTCTATTGATTCTCAGCGTTTAGCTATCGATTCTACAAATGTCTGAATCGATTCAGGACATTTCTGCTTCACAACCTTGAAAAAAAAACCAAACAACCTTCTACCTGAAAGCTGCTTGGTTTCTGACATGTTGTTTACCGCACAGCCAGCCGGACCCGGCTGCCGGATGTATCGCGGGTTCGTACGTCCCCGTCCTGATCGTCATAAACGATACCTGCTTTTTGCAGACGGGAACGCACCTCATCAAGCTTCTGCCCATCCCGCATCGTGATGGTATATTCTTTCAATCCGACCGCGTTTTCAGGCGGCCTGGCGGCATCTCTGCCCGCCCAGATGTTCAGGCCGATATGATGATGGTAGCCGCCGGCTGCGACAAACAAGGCGTGATCCCCCATGTGCACCATCGGAGAAAACCCCAGACCACTGACATAAAAGGCTTTCGTTTCCTCCAGGTCCCCTACGTGCAGATGAATATGACCGATGATGGTGGCAGCTGGCATACCCTGCCACTCTTTTCCCTCAGCAGCCTGCAGAACCGCATCGGCATCCAGAGGGACTGTCGGCGCATATATCCAGCCCTCATCATCGTATGTCCACTGACTGCGATCCCGGTCTCTGTAAAGCTCCAACCCATTACCATCAGGATCGGGCAGATATACCGCTTCGCTGAAATGATGATCCGCCGCTCCCTGCAGTGGATAGTCATGCTGCACAAGACGTCTTAGAATCATGCCGAGCGAAGTCCGGTCCGGCAGCAGTACAGCAGTGTGATACAGACCGGTGGTGTGCAGTGGTTTTCGTATCGCGTCTTCCCTTTCTTCCAACACAATAAGAGGATGCTTTCCATCAGCGGAGAGCTTTGCGGTGCACGGTGTTTTCTCTATCACCTGAAAACCAAGCAGTTCTTCATAAAAAGACAGCGATTGTTCCAGATCCGAAATCGTAAAGACGACGGAGCCTATCCCCGCGTCATCTGGAAGTAATGCAGACATAGCAGATTCCCCCCTATCGTTTAGAAAATCACGGCATCCAGTGAAAACGAACCGGCTCCGATGAAAGCAATGCCGATCCCGGCGGCGAGCAGCATCAGATTGTATTCATAACCGCCCTCGGTTGACCAGAATCCATTCGGACCGTGAACTTTCACAATCGCTCCGATCATCGTCACGGCGATGATGATGCCTGCTGCAGGGGTGAGCAGCCCGAGAGCAAACAGCAGACCGCCGACAAACTCAGCCAGCCCCGCTGCCAGAGCCATCGTATAGCCCGGTTTGATACCGATCGAATCAAAAAATCCTCCGGTTGCTTTCAATCCATGGCCCCCGAACCATCCGAACAGTTTCTGCGCACCGTGAGCGGCAAAACTAAGTCCGATAACGAGCCGTATGATAAGCAGCCCTGTACTTGCTAATAAAGACATATGATTTCCTCCTTTCACACTAGTAACAAAAATATAACAGGTTACTTTTAGTAAGTCAATAAAAATAACCATCCCTCCGCTTTTGCGCACAGCCGTGTAACGAGGTGCCTGTTATGCTGTGTCAGCGTTCTTTCTTTTTATTCCTCTGCTTTTGTGTCTTCTTCCACCCAATTGTCCGCCCATTTCTGGACTTCCGCCAGTGCCGGGGTAATGTCCGCTCCCTTGTCCGTTAAGGAATACAGAATACGCACCGGCTTTTCCGGTATGACATCCCGCTGGACCATATTTTTTTCTTCCATCTCTTTCAACCGTTCGGTCAGCATTTTTTTACTGATCTCGGGGATTTGTGCGGCGATTTCATTAAAGCGCATCGGCCCTTCCTCCAGAACACGGATAATAACACCGATCCAGCGCTTTCCCAAAAGCTGAAATGCTTCTTCAAATTTCGGGCACACTCTCATCGAAGCCATATCGACACCTCCCGTTTCCTGTTATTATAGTATATTCTCTCGTTGACTAATAGTAACGAAGCCTGGAGAGAATCGTCATGGAAAATATTTCACCTTTTATAAGAACATTTGTTCTCATATACTAAATAGAGAAAGGAGGGGGAAGCTATGAAAGGAAACAAACTGACCCCCGGCTCCAACCTGCGCTGGGAGTCATCACGGATGATCCTGCCGGAACACCGCGAGCAGTGGCTCAGGCATCAGCAGGAGCAGAAAAAAGCGAAAAAACCGGAGCTGGATCCGCAGCGGTGGGAGGAACTGGAATGGATTCTCGCCGATGCGATGCGGGACAGCCGCTCTCTTCGTTTCACGTACTGGGAGGATGGCTTTTTTTATGACATAACGGGCACCTGCCACTTCATCAACCACGAGCAGCAGCAGTTCCACATTCAGACAAAAGGCGGAGTGAAATATTTGAAATTTGAGCATTTAGTTCATATTGAGTAGTACGCAAAACAACGTAAAATCTGTTATGATAGGTTTAAAAAGTGTAAGTGAATGATACACGGGGAATACTGTACAAAGAACAATCCCGGAATAGAAAAACAACAGCGCCCGGACCGGCGGTAAGACACTCATGTTGTTTGTGTCATGAGTGTCTTATTCGTGCAGAACGGCAGCCTAAGCGAAAGGGGATGCATGTCGATGGCTGATATAGAAAGAGTTTCCATCGTCATTCCCGCCTACAACCCGGACGAGCAATTGCTGGAACTTGTATGGAAATTAAATAGGGAATCTTTCGATGATATTATTATTGTAAACGATGGAAGCAGCGCTGCCTGCGCATCCATCTTTGACACACTGGACCATATCTCCGGCTGCACCGTGCTCCGTCACGAGCAGAACGGCGGCAAAGGAAAAGCGCTGAAAACGGCTTTTTCCCATTACGTCCAGGCCCATCCGGATGGGATAGGGATGATTACAGCGGATGCGGACGGCCAGCACCGTCCGGAAGATATCAGGAAAACGGCAGAGGAGCTGGTGGAACAGCCGGAATCCATGATACTGGGCGTCCGGGATTTTTCGGGCGAAGACATTCCGCTCCGGAGCCGTTTTGGCAACGTATTAACCAAATTTGTCGTCAAAGCTGCTTCCGGCATGAAACTGACCGACACCCAGACCGGGCTCCGCGGCATTCCGGCAGCTTTTGCCAAAGAACTGCTCGAAGTCAAAGGCGACGGCTATGAGTTCGAAATGAGAATGATTATGGCCTGCCGGACCTACAAACGGTCGATTGCCGAAGTTACCATTGAAACGATTTATATGGATGGTAATGAGTCGTCCCATTTTCATCCGATTTTGGATTCTATCAAAATATACTACGTGTTTTTGCGTTTTCTTTTTTCCTCTCTAGCTTCCTTTGTTGTCGACGTTTCCCTGTTTGCCGTATTCTCGATGGTATTCAAAGCGTTGATGCCGATGGGATTCATCATTTTGTCGACGGTGCTGGCGAGGGTGCTTTCCTCCCTGTTTAACTACTTTGTGAACCGGCATGTCGTGTTCAGGTCGAAACAATACCCCGCCCGCACGATGGTGAAATATTATTCGCTTGCCGCTGTCCAGATGGGTGCTTCCGCCGGCGGGGTGTACGCCCTTTATCACGCGACCGGCGGACATGAAGTTCCTATTAAAATCGCGGTCGATTCCCTCTTGTTTTTACTCAGCTTTTATATTCAGCGGAACTGGGTATTCAAACGAGAAGCGTCGTACATCGGCAGAGAGGTGAACCACTATTAACGTCTTAATCATGCTGCTCTTTGTATCGGTATCGTTTGCAGGGTACGGCGCGGTGTTATACGCGAAATACCGTATCGCACCGGCGGTCCTGCCTCTCGTTTTGTTCACCGGAACGATTCTTATCCTGTTTTTTGGCGGCGTGCTGAACGTTCTCACCGAAACAACGTATGTGCTGTTCGGAGGCGGACTGCTCGCTTTCTGCCGGGCCGTCTATCTTTTCTTCCGGGACCGCAGCCTGTTTTCCGGTATGCTGAGCCCGGGAGTCGTCTTTTTTGCGGCAGGTTCTATCTTCTTCATTCTGATGCTTCAGGATGAAATTTTTCTGCATTATGACAATTTCAGCCACTGGGGTCTGATTGTGAAAGAACTGTTTCAGTCAGGCAGCCTGCCTGGTGAATCGTCCATCATTACATATACTACGTATCCACCGGGATCGGCTCTGTTTGCCTATTATATCGTGTCATTCACCGGTTTTTCTGAAAGCATGGCACTGATTGCACAGGCCATCCTGATAACAGGTGCGCTCACTCCGCTGTTTCTTTTCTGCTCCTGGAAACAGCCGGTTCATGCGGCGTCCGCCCTGTTCATTCCGGCTGTGCTGCTGCTTGTGAACAGTTCCAGCATTTTCAGTCTTCTCGTCGATCCGCTGCTCGGCTATATTGCGGCCGCGGCTGTTATCACCGCTTTTTATTACCGGAATGACTGGAAGATGATGGGCATTCTGCTGTTCCCCATGCTCTCCGCGCTTGTTCTGATCAAGGACAGCGGCAAAATCTTTCTGGCGTTTACTGTCATCTGGGTCATCGGCTTATTGATCCGGTACTTGTGGAAATACGGCGGAGGCTGGAAAGAAACGATACAGGCATCTCTGTGGAGTATTGGCTGGACCATTCTGTTTCCGCTTGTTTTTAATCTGCTTTGGTCACGCTATATTGCAGAGGCCTATGAGACATCGGAATACGAAGACAGCAAGTTTGCTATTACCGAGGAAACACTGACTGATATCGATAAATCTCCGGAATTCATCGATCAGCTGCTTCCGATGGTGGTGAACGCCGGACTGGACTTCTCTTCCCCGCTGGTGCAGGGCATGGTTCTCGCTGATATCGCCGCCCTTCTGACCGTTATCATTGTAAAAGCCACAGCGAAACGGATGCCGCTCGCACTGTTGTATACGGCGCTCACCGCCAATGTCTTTTATGTTATATACATTGCCCTCTTGTATCTCATGTATCTCTACTTGATGCCGCAGGTGGAAGCGGAATACCTGGCTGGTTTTGACAGGTATCAGTCATCGGTTGTCATTTTCTCCACCGGCATTATTATGGTCTTTACGATACGGGCGCTGATGGAGCATGCCGGCAGATCTCTGCGGAGCTGGAGTACCGCGGCAGCAGCTGTCCTGGCGGGTGTTCTCGTATTCGTTCCGTATACGGGAGAAATACAGGCGTTTTTCCATCAGGAAAATTCGGAAGCTGCGCCGCGGAAAGCCGCGTCCTCCCTTTTAACCGAGTTAAGACAGGAAGAGCCGATTTCTCCAAACACACGCATTACTGTTATCAATGATCTGGGCGATTCCGACCGCGGCTTCCTGCGGCACCTGATGCGCTATGAGCGGATGTCAGCCAGCACCTTTATTCATACGCAGTGCTCCACAGAGAAACATCAGGAGCAGCTGACAAAGGATATCGGACGATCCGGTTATCTTATGGTCATTCAGATCACCTCAGGCATGCAGGAATGCCTTGAGGCAGACAACAGCATAGAGGTGGATGAACCCGGCCTGTACCGGATCGAAGACGGAACCATCACATCCACTATTCAAACCGAAGACGGCTGAGGAAGCCGTCTTCTTTTTTTGGCTGGAAAAGAGGGGTTTAGGGGGTATCGGCGGGCAGGGGGGCGTTTATCGGCGCTTTTTTTGATATATCGGCGGCTTGGGAGTAAATATCAGCGGTTTCCGCTCGTTTATCAGCGGACACGGATGGCCGGCGGCTGCACTTCTCACCGGCGCAGATACATATTGGAAAAATCAACGTCCCGGTCTACATCCACCGGACGCCCTTCACTGTCGGTAATGGAGAATCCCTCCGGAACCTCTCCGGCGCCGTTCTCTTCAAGGTCGCTGCCGAACAGCCCATCATATGCTTCTTCCGGATCATTCATATCCTGTGGTGTATCCGACGTTCCGTAGGCGGCGGTCAAATCCCATGTCTCTTCGGCATCAAAACGCCCATTCGCTGTTTCATCCATATCCATTCCCGTGAACCCTCCTTTTCCCGGTATCAGCCGCTCCTCTTCCACCGGACGATCCTGCCGGCCGGATTCTTCACCGGCATGCTGCATACAACAGAGCGCCGTCGGTTCTGCCTCGAGCCTCTCGACCGGAATATCCGCGCCGCATATTTCGCACGTTCCATACGTTCCCTCTTCAATTGCCTGCAGTGCTTTTTTCACACGATCCAGACTGCGCTCTTCATGCTGCTCGAGCGCCATGTCTTTTTCCCGTTCATACAACCCTGAGGCTGTGTCGGCAGGGTGGTTATCGTAGTTGGAAAGCTCCCCCACGGTCTCCTGCGCAAAAGCCGTTTCCTGTTTGTCATGTTCTGCGTGCTGCTTCAGCTCTTCCAGCAGCCGCTTCTGCATCTTTTGAAAAAATTCACTCGTTTTCACACGCCTCTTCCTTTCTGCCTTTTCCCTTAGCCTGCGCGGATCGGCACGTTTTGTTGTGTAACAGTTTCTGGCATACGTGGAAGCTTTCCAGAAAGGACCGTAGACATCTGTTTCATTCTGCCTTTATGCTTAAAAGAGAAGCGCTGTTGACCAAATACTGGTATAAGGAGCGGATGAAATGACCACTATAACTGTACGTGATATCTGGACCGCCAGAAACCGAATACGGCAGACACTCCCTCCCACTCCACTGATTTTGTCCCCTGTTCTTTCAGAAAAAACAAGGGTCCCGGTGTACCTGAAGCTCGAGCAGATGCAGCCGACCGGAGCATTTAAACTGCGGGGTGCCATAAATAGGATCACCTCGCTTCCCCCGGAGGAAAAAAGGCGTGGTGTGATTACGTTTTCTACAGGCAATCACGGATTTGCGACCGCTTATGCGGCTGCGCAGGCGGGGATACAGGCCGTGGTGTGTGTATCGAAAAACGTTCCGCAAACAAAAATCGATGCGCTGGAGGGCGCCGGCGCGGAACTTCATATGGAAGGACAAAGCCAGGACGAGGCAGCGGACGTATGTGCACGGCTGCAAGAGGAGAAAGGGTACGTGCTTATACCTCCGTTTGATCACCCGGATATCATTGCCGGCCAGGGCACGATCGGGCTGGAAATTCTGGACGAACTGCCGGACGTACAGACCGTAGCAGCCGGGTTATCCGGCGGAGGACTGCTTTCAGGCATCGGACTGGCGCTGAAAGGTGCCGACCCATCTATACAGATTGCCGGACTTTCTGTGAAAAAGGGAGCGGCCATGGATGACAGCATACAGGCAGGTAAGCCTATCGCCTCTTTGGAACATCCAACGTATGCCGACAGCCTCCTCGGCGGCATCGGGGCGGCCAACCGTTATACGCTGCCGATGGTGAAACAGTACGTGGATGAGCGGATCCGGCTGTCGGAGGAATCGATTGCCCGCGGCATGGCTTTTCTGTATGAAACCCACCGCTTTGTCGTGGAGGGAGCGGCGGCAGTCGGTGTCAGCGCGCTGCTCGACGGTGCCGTGAAACCAAAAGGACCGGCGGTGGCTGTCGTAACCGGGAATAACGTCGGTATTCAGGAGCATCAGCAAGCCGTCCTGCCCTGGCTCTCCAAGAGGCACGATGTACCATAGAGCTGCGGCAGGAGTTATGGACACTTTGCGGTGGAAAGTGTCCATAATCCCACTAGTCTTGCAAATAGCTAACATATAATAACTATAATGAGAAATAATACTTTATTCTCGTGTTGAGTTTTCTTTAGTTCGTAGAAAGGGGATA
>NZ_FOXD01000019.1 GCF_900115625.1 Salibacterium halotolerans
TAAAGCACTTTAGAGGGTTTCGTTCCCCCGTAAACGTCGTCATGAACGAATCCAGGTTCCGTTTAGCGGGAAAATGAACGGGCCGACGCAACAAAAAGCCCGCGTCGCTGCGTGAAAGTCATAAGGCACGTTAGAGTATCCGGTGCCGCCTTAAACGCCCTTATCCTGTGGAAGTACGTCACGGGTACCCTGCTTCCTGCAGGGTACCCGTGACTCGTGCTTTTCTCAGCAGGAGCCGGAGCATTTGGACTCCGCTGCTATGCGGCTCTTGAACAAAGCCGCAAGACATTCGTGTTTTCCTCCGCCTATTTTTATTTTGTCCCAGACTCTTTTTAGTCAACTATTATTTTTTTGGTTTTTCCAGTAGCGGTATGCGTGAACGACATAGCCCTGGTAGGAGGAATAAGAAGTTAACCTATTATCGACGATGTCCAGCTGTGCTTCCATAAAAGAGGCTCCCTCGTCATGAAATGAAATTTGGGGGTTCGCTTCATTTTCTTTTATTTCCACTGAAATAATAACTTCTTTGTTAACACTTTCTGCATATTCTATTTCATTCCGGGCCATATCCAGAATACCTCCGGATCCTTCCGCCTTATCCCGAAAAGCCATCACAGAGGTGTGATCCATTTTACTAATGACCCATTCGCTAAAGGATTTATCAGGCTGTCCGGGTGTTTTTGTAGTATCAAACCACATAGCCAGATCCATACTGGCTTCCAAATTGGTTTCCCGTTTGGTTTCTTTTACAAATAATTCGATATTGTCCATCCATTGGGAAAGAATATCCTGCTGGTTTTCTGCCCACGACGGCTCGGTATACGGCTCGATATCAAGATGAATTCCAGCAAACTTCTGCCCCTCCTCTACCGAATCATTATACTCTTTTACATAATTCACGAGGTTCAGCATCCGGGATTCTTCTTCTTTGAGTGCCCAGGAGGGATGGCCTCCCATGGCATGTACTTCAATACCCTCGGCGTTTGCTTTTTCCACGAAGTTTGAATACGCACTGTGAGGGCGGCTGAGATCTAATCGTGTATACAGAAGATTAATATTTTTCTCTTTGGCAAATTCAATAATGCTGTCTTCTTCGTTTATCAGGGTCTCAGCTTCCCAGATATAGGTCCCCCGGTAATTTTTGTTTTCTTCCGAAGTCCCGGTGGACTGGTTCTCCTGTCTCACCAAACCAGAAAAATCATCCACTGCTGTCCCTTTATAGGAATCATGCGTACCGAGGTGTTTATCCACAAGATTGAGGTGCATATTCATGTCCGATACCCCTTCTTCAAAAAAGGTAGTATGATCCTGACCCGTATCTGCCACCGTTACTCCAATTAAGATTTGTTTATTAAGTTTATCGGCTGCTTCCAATTCATTTTTTGTTAAACGAACAATACCGTTTGGACCTTCCAGAGTATCACGGTAGGCTAAAATCGCAGTGTGATCGAAATGGCGGATGATCCAAGTACTAAATGGTGTGTCCGGTGCCCCCGGCGTACTTTTTTCGTCCAGCCAGAAAGGAATAGAACTACTTAATTCAAGTGGAGTATCTTCAGAGAAGCGATCCAACACAGTGTTCAAATTTTCCTTCCACTCCTTTAGAACGGCATTTTCATTTTCATACCATTCAGGTAGATACTGCGGTTGTATTTTCAGGTGTACACCCTGAAACTTCTCCTTTTCTGCCATGCCGCTATTGTAACTTTCGACCCGTTCTATAAAATCAAGTATTTGCTGCTGATTTTCCGCCAGAGCCCACGAAGGCTCTCCCCCTAAAGCATGAACCTCAATTTCACTCTGAGCTGCTTCACGAATAAGACTGGAATAAGCAGCTGAAGATGTCTCCTCCTCTATCTTCACATACAGTACGTTGACGCCGTTTTCCTTCGCTTTCGTCAGAATCGATTCTCTGTTTTCACTTATGTCCGTATTCTCTACCCACATTGCCTTTTTGGAATCATCAGAACCCGAAAACCCTGTTAACAATAAAAAGACAGTAACGCTCAGCAGAAAGAATAACAAATGTTTCTTCATTCTTAATCCTCCCATATTTATACTCTATTTCCCGAATAAAACCCGGGGTTTCCAGTGGTTTCCGCAAAATTTCTGCGGATGTTTCGACGTTGGTTTTCTCCAGTTTACGTAAGGCTTCCAACCTCTTGTTCCAAACATTCGCAAAACTAAAAACAAATGCTTCCTGTCTAAACATAATCCAGGGGTACCGAAAGAAAAATTCGCACCTCCGAAATTCAGTTTTCGATGAAGAATGAACCCCCTCATGTTAGTTTAAAAAATGTGGAGAGCAAAAACACAACGCTATTTAATCATGGAAACCTTGAATATTCAACCAGGAAAATAGTTTTCTTTTCTCAAACTAAAAAAAGGTTACACAGGATGTGATTGAAAGAATGAATCGGAACAATACCGTATTTCTAATGCTCCTTCTGCTTCTCGTGTCGGCGGGGTGTGAATCATCTGAAACCATGAAACAGGTGGAAAGCACACAAACGGACGATGGTTCTCAAATAAAATTCCGAACCAATAAAAACCAGCTTGAAATATATAAAGAAAACACCTGGGAACCTTTTTTTGTAAAAGGAGTAAGTGTAGGAGCTTCATTACCAGGACATTTTCCAGGGGAACTCTCCATTAAAAAAGAAGATTACCTTCGCTGGTTCGATAGGATACAACAAATGGGAGCTAATACGATCCGCATTTACACAATTCACGAACCCGAATTTTACGAAGCTTTAGTAGAGCACAATCAAAACAATCCAGGTCACCCCCTCTACTTTATGCAGGGGATTTGGTCGCCGGTGAACAAACTGGCAGAGACAAAGGACGCCAAATCACCTCGAGTAACAAAGCAATTCAAAAAAGAAATATCCCGCGCAATAGATGCCATTAGCGGAGATGGCGTCCTGCCGACTGCAAATGGGAAAGCCAGTGGAGAGTACACCGTTGATGCCAGCTCTTATCTGGCGGCTTGGCACCTTGGCACAGAATGGGATCCCAAAATCGTGGAAAACACAAATAAGCAGCACAATGATACGGATTTCGACGGCAAGTATTTTAAAACTTCTCCGGATGCTTCTGCATTTGAAAGCTGGCTGGCTGAACTTATGAATTACACGGCAGCAAATACGAAAAAAAAGGGCTGGCAGCACCCTATCACCTTTACGAATTGGATAACGACGGATCCGCTTACTCATCCAAGTGAGCCGCTGGATATGGAGGACGCGGTGAGTGTCGATGCCACTAACATTCAAAGAAAAAAAGGTGAAGCCGGTTATTTCGCTTCTTTTCACGCTTATCCTTATTATCCGGATTTCTTGAGAGTCACCGATAAGTACGATGATGTCAAAAATAAGGAGGGGCAAATTGATACATATAAGGGCTACCTTCAAGAGCTGAAAAATTATCACAAAGATATGCCGATAATGATTACAGAGTTCGGGGTTCCTTCTTCCCGCGGAAACGCCCATCCGGGACCGCTTGGACGGGATCAGGGAGGTCATACGGAAACAGAACAGGGAAAACACAACGCCGATATGCTGCGGCACATCTACCAGGAAAATTACGCCGGGGCCATCGTCTTCACATGGCAGGATGAATGGTTCAAAAATACCTGGAACACCATGCCGTTTGAAAATCCAGGGCGGCGTCCTTACTGGTTCAATACCTTGTCAGCGGAAACGTCCTACGGGCTGCTGGGAATGTATCCAAGTAAACATGAAGAACTCACTATGGATGGATCCACAAAAGACTGGGGTAATTTGGAAGATAGTGAAGTCAAAAAACTTTCCACACCTTTGACGGAGTTGATGATAACCAAAGACGAAGGGTATATCTATGCAGCCGCCCGACTTCCTGAATCAATAGATTTATCAACAGATACCTTCTACCTCGGTGCTCATACCCTTGCCGGAGGAATGGAAAATCCAGACGTTCTGCCGGGGAAACGTTTGGATGAAGGAGTGGAGACAGTGGTTCGGTTAGGTGAAGAAACCGACAGCGAGGTACTAATTGCCCCAAGCTATGATTTTCATCAACGGCTGTATGGCAGCAAAGCCGGTGATGCTCAAGAGGGCAGCATGAACTCCTGGCAGCTGGCCGTAAGTCATGAGCTGGAACTTCCTGAATCCAATGAAGTACTGCCCTTTGAGGAAGTATCGGCGGGCAGCATGGAGCAGGCATCTTCCTCTCAGAATTCCCGCGCTTCCTGGGACTATCAGGGAAATGTTGTCGAAATGAAAATTCCGTGGGCATTGCTTGGCTTCTCAGATCCCAGTACCAAGAAGGTGGTAAGTTACGGTCCTGTAAAAGAACAATCGCAGCAAATGCCTTCTGAAAATAGTAATGGGATCCGCTTCATTCCATGGATCGTTGATGATTCCAATACGGTGCATGGGTTGAAAAATAAATCTTCCCCGGTTTCTGTACAAGACTATCCGCTTTATGACTGGCAGAACTGGCAGGAGGTAGACTATGACGAAGAATTAAAACAAAGCTACTATATCGTACAAGACGTCTTCAAAAATATCAAAGATTAAGGAAGGGGGGGGGGGATCTGTGTTCATCAATTTACAAGCTGCTTATTGGATGATAGCCGTCTTAATCACTCTAATGATAATACTCATGGGTATTACGCTCGGCATCAAAGTGAATAAGAAACTAAGCGCAAAAAAAGAAAACGATTGTCTGGACGACTTCCATAGTTATCTTTATTATCTTCAGGTTCAGCTGGATAATCAAGCCATGTTAAGACCGCCTAAAAAAACACTGTCTTCTTTTGAAAAGAAGGTGCTGCAAAATACGCTATTACCATGGATAGAGCGTTTGAAAGGAGTTCATAGGGAAAAACTTCTTACTTTATGCGAAGACATTGGATTAAATCATTATAACAAAAGACGATTGCAGAGCCCTTGGTCCATGGTTCGTCTTGATGCTGCATACAACCTCGGGATACTTCGGGACCAAGAGGTGACATCCCAATTAATGTCCTTGTTATATCGCAGCAATTTTGATTCTTCCGTTTATATTATCGCACGCTCGATAGCTCAAACCTCAGATAACCCAGGTGAAATAAAAGATCTCGTGCTCTATCTTGTGAACAATGGAAAACAACACCCCCATTTAATTGCAGATATTTCTAAAGAATCTTCGTTGGATTTAAGGCCGGTATACATCCAATTTCTTTATGAGGATAATTCAAAGTTAAATAAAATCGGGTTGATCGGCCTTCAAGAGCAAGTTAACGAAGAAATTCCCGAAATTGTACATTCATCCATAAAATCTGAGGATAAAGAAATAAGGATGCTTGCCTTGCAACTATGTATGTCCGCTATGGCTTTAACAGAAAAGGATGTTAAGTACTATCTGCAATTTCCCGATTGGGAGATTCGCAATCTGTTTGCAGATTGGATCGGTTATTCCGGCCTGATTCAATATACAGAATTATTAAAAGAACGAATTCAAGACTCCAATTGGATTGTTTCCCGCACAACTGCAAAAAGCCTTGCTCAATTGGGAGAACACGGTTTTGAGATTCTCTGTCAAACAGCGGCCGGGGTTCACGGAGAACGAGGAAGAGAAACAGCTGAAGAATATTTAAAGGAAAAACTAAAACAAACCATCGATAACCTTTCACAAGTGGAAGACATTACTGAATACAACCAAAAAGTATTTATGTATCAAAAGTATTTTGGAAAAAGTTATGATTTGATCAATGCTCTATAGAAAGAAGGAACAATGGTGAGAGATCTACTTTTAATTTACGGGATATTTGCCATTTATTACGTGATAACGATTAATACGATTTATTTTGGGATTATTATGTTTTCCTTCCGAAAAATATTCCGCATTATGAAGGAAACATTCTATTCCAAATATGACTTTCTTTCAGGCTCTAAACACATGCCGCCTATTTCGATTCTCGTACCGGCATTTAACGAAGAGTTGACTATTAAAGAAAACGTCCAATCGCTGCTGGCTCTACACTATCCCGAACATGAAGTAATTGTCGTTAACGACGGGTCTGGAGATAACACAACCAAAGTATTAATTGATGAATTCCGCTTAAATTATTATAAACCAATACCGGCAGAGCAAAATACACTTCCTACTGCTGAGGTCAAAGGAGTCTATTACAATCCTGAATTTCCAAAATTATATCTTATCGATAAAGAAAATGGCGGAAAAGCGGACTCCTTAAACGTGGGTATTAACTTCTCAAACTATCCACTTGTTTCTTCTATTGATGCGGACTCGCTGCTGGAGAATGATGCACTGATTCGAATTGCAAGAAAATATATGGAAAATCCGGAGGAATACGTAGCTATCGGTGGAAATGTAAGAATTGCCAATGGATGCAGTATTGCCTACGGCATGGTGCAGAAAGTCAGACTCCCCAAGAAGCTGCTACCCATGCTTCAAACAGTTGAGTATGTAAAAGCCTTTCTGGGAGGAAGAATCGGCTGGAGTGATATTAATGGATTAATCATCGTTTCCGGTGCCTTTGGGGTGTTCAGAAAAGATTACGTTTTGAAAATAGGAGGCTATCGAGGAGGATATCCAGGCGAAGATATGAACATCATTATGAAACTCCATCAATACATGCTGGATCATAAACTTCCTTATAAAATCGACTTTTGTCCGGATGCTGTATGCTGGACGCAGGCGCCTGACACATTCAAAATCCTTGGGAGTCAGCGTAAACGCTGGGGCAGAGGCAATTTAAAAAACATGCTGGAATTAGGAACACAGATGTTCATGCGTCCCAGATATAAAGTAATGGGCTGGCTCACCGTCCCTTACAATATCATATTTGAAACATTAAGCCCCTATTTTAGAATCACTGGTTTTCTGGCTCTTGTTGGCTATAGTTTGATAGATATGACTGCTTGGAATATCGTAGCTATCTTCATGCTCATTAACGTACTGTATGGAACATTAATTGGAATGGGTTCTCTTCTTATCGAGGAGTTGGCGTTCCGAAGGTTCCCAAGAATCAGAGATTATTTCAAAATGGTGCTCTATACGATTTTAATGTTCTTTGGATACCGCCAGCTTGGGATACTTTGGAGGTTTCTGGGACATATTCAATTTTTCCGCAAAAACAATTCATGGGGAACGATGACAAGAACAAGTTGGAATGAGGATGAGAAAAAAGAAGAAGCTGCATAACACAAAGGAGGATTACAAAATGTCTGACACGCACATGAGTTCCAGTATTATCAATTCATTCAACAATTTTCTTCAATACTATCAAGCAAGTAACTTACCATGCGGGCTCATTATTGTTTACGCATCCCTTGATCAGAAGGGTATCCATTCACTCAAAACATATTTGGAAAAAGAGGAACCTTCTACTGCCTTCCAGGTCAGTTATGACACAGAGCATCACATCCTTGGGATTCTACTGGATGACTGCGACCTTGGGTATACCCACTTTTACGCATTACACGTGAAAGATTATTTGGAAGAACAAAATCAATTATTAGGAGAAATGGTTGTAGGGAATTTTCCTGAAAATAGTGACCACGCAGAGTGGATGCTCTACCGCATGATGAATGAAATGATGATTAATCAGAGAAATCAGCAGGAAATCCGCGTGTTTGATAATGAAACCATACAGAACACGGATAAGAAAACAATATTAATCGTCGATCATGATAATAGCATCCTCCATCTTTTAACGAATTATTTACAGCGCAAAGGCTATATTGTGTATGCAGCAGTGGATGGAAAAAATGGACTGGAACAGTACCAGAAACTTTTTCCTGATCTGGTTATTACAGAAATTAATTTATCCGGTATCGGGGGGCATCAATTTATAAACCAGATCAAAACTATTGATAAAAAGACCAACAATCATTCCGAAATTATGGTGCTGACCAACAAGCACCTGGAAGAAGATATTAAACGCACCTTTGAACACGGAGCAGCAGAGTATATTACCAAACCATTCTCTCTGATTGAATTGGAAGCACGGATTAAACGTCTTGTTGAAGTAACAGAATAATGATTTATAGTATCATATTAAATTCTATGAAAAGAGGGATGTTATGATGGGGTATTTTGAACAGCTAAGTCAACGAATTGAAATGAAAGAAGCACGCATCGGTGTGATCGGTCTGGGATATGTCGGGCTTCCACTTGCCATGGAAATGGTGAAGGCAGGATTTACCGTTTGCGGAATAGATTTAAATGAGGAAAAAATCAACTCTCTGCGGGACGGCAGTTCTTATATAAATGACATTTCTGATCAAGAGCTGGAGCAGGGGTTAACCACACGTCGTTTTTTTCCCACCACTAACTATGGCGTAGTCAAGGAACTGGATGCTGTCAGCATTTGTGTCCCAACTCCTCTTAGTGAAAATCAGGATCCAGATACGTCTTTCATCACCCGGGTCATGGAAAACATCAAACCATTTCTTAAAAAAGGAATGCTGGTCACGTTAGAAAGCACCACGTACCCAGGGACGACAGAAGAATTGATTTTAAAAGAATTGAAGCGCATGGGATACGAGGCCGGGAAAGATATCTTCCTTTGTTACTCCCCGGAAAGAGTAGATCCCGGCAATGATTCATTCCAAACGCATAATATGCCTAAAGTGATGGGAGGCATGACAGAAAGATGTAATGCTGTCGGGAAACTGTTGTACAGCAATTATATTGAACATGTCGTACCGGTCTCTTCTCCAAAAGTTGCAGAAATGTCCAAGCTCCTGGAAAATACGTTCCGCAGTATCAATATTGCATTTGTCAATGAAATTGCGATGATGAGTGAACGTATGGATATTGACGTCTGGGAAGTCATAGATGCAGCTGCCACAAAACCGTTCGGCTTCATGAAATTCCAGCCGGGTCCTGGAATTGGCGGCCACTGCATACCACTGGATCCTATGTATCTATCCTGGAAAGCAAAAGGCTTCCGTTTCTACAGCAAATTTATTGACCTTGCCCAGTCTATCAATAATAATATGCCGGATGTTGTCGTCAACAAAACATCTCAAGCTCTGAATATATATGGACAATCGATTAACAGTTCCAACATTCTTATATTAGGCATGGCCTACAAACCAAATATCAGCGATTTACGGGAATCTCCCGGCCTTTACCTTTATGAACTCTACAAAGAACATGGTGCCGACGTGGATTATTATGATCCTCATGCCCACAGCTTTTTGGATAGTGAGGAGAATGTGGTTCAATCGATTACCTACAGCAAAAAAACATTGAAAAAGTATGACTGCATAGTGCTGGTAACGAATCACAGCGATTTTGACTATGACGAATTGGCCCACCTCGGTGTACCGATTGTAGATACCCGGAATGCTTTCAAAGAATATGACCTGCCTCATATTCACAAGCTGGGAACGGCATCAAAAGTGCACAAGAACCAACATGCTTCCCTTGCATTATAAATAGAAAAAAATAAAGGAGTGGTATTAAAATGTGCGGAATCATTGGTTATATCGGAGAAAAAGATGTTCAACAGGTGTTAACGGCAGGGCTGAGTAAATTAGAGTACCGCGGCTACGATTCTGCAGGCATTGCGGTTCATCATGGAGATGCTGTGCAAGTAAACAAATCAAAAGGAAGACTGGACGAGCTGCATCATCAGCTGGAACCATCCCCCTTTTCAACCCGGATGGGCATCGGCCATACAAGATGGGCTACCCACGGCCCTCCTTCGGATCAAAATTCTCATCCTCATACGGACGCGGGGAATGAATTTGCCATTGTTCATAACGGTATAATCGAAAACTATTTAGAGATCAAACGGGATCTTGCAGAAATAGGGTATACCTTTTCTTCAGAAACAGATTCCGAAGTCATCTCTCACCTTTTCCACTATTTATATGAAGGAAACATGACGGAAACTATTCAAAAAGTAGTGGAGCGGTTAAAAGGAGCTTATGCATTAGGAATTGTCTCCAAACATGAGCCGGACCGCCTGTATGCAGTACGGGAAGCGAGCCCGTTGATTATTGGAGCCGGAGAGGAAGAAGCATTGATCAGCTCTGACATTCCTGCTGTTCTGGAGCACACCCGTGACATTTATATATTGGAAGATGGAGAAATGGCTGTCCTGACGAAAAATGATATCACACTTCTGCAGACCAAAACGGGGCAGCCGTTGAACCGGGAGATTTTCAGAGTAGATTGGAACGTAGAACAAGCCGAGAAAAATGGTTATGACCATTTTATGCTGAAAGAAATTCATGAACAGCCGGAAGCATTGAAAAAAACACTGGCCGGACGGGTGGACCAGGCAACAAAGAGGGTTCAGTTTGAAGAACTGCAGTGGAGTCTGGAACGCGTCGAACAATGGGATAAAATTACAATCATTGCCTGCGGAACCGCCTATCATGCCGGTTTAATAGGAAAACACGTCATAGAAGAACTAACACGTACTCCCGTTGATGTAGAGGTAGCTTCTGAATTTCGATACCGCAGACCAATCATTGATGAGAAAACCTTGGTGATTGTTATCAGCCAGTCTGGAGAAACGGCGGATACGCTGGCAGCCCTCCGGCAAAGTCAGCATCTTGGCGCCAATGTGCTCGCCATTACAAATGTGGTAGGAAGCTCTATTGCCCGGGAAGCCGATGAAGTGATATTGACCATGGCAGGCCCCGAAATTGCAGTTGCTTCAACCAAAGCATATACGACCCAGGTTCTCGTATTCTATCTGCTGGGAATCTATCTTGCTGATTTAAAACAAAAGATAACAAAAGACTACCGCATACAGCTGCTTGAAGCGGTACTTGATATTCCAAATAAAATGGAAGAATTACTCGAATATTCCGAAGCACTCCAACGTTATAGTGAATCCATTAAAGATGCATCAAGCGTATTTTTTATTGGAAGAAGTCTGGATCATGCCGTTGTGCTGGAGGGATCACTGAAACTCAAGGAAATTTCGTATATTCATTCCGAGGCTTATGCTGCCGGCGAGTTAAAGCACGGCACACTTGCTTTAATTGAAGAAGGAACCCCCATCATTGCTCTCATTACCCAGAAAGAAGTAAACGAAAAGATGCTGGGGAATATAAAAGAAGTAAAAGCGCGGGGAGGTCATGTCCTTGGGGTGTCAATGAAAGAAAATATGGAGATGTTGGAATACGTGGACGAAGGGTGTTACATTCCCGACTCTTTATCCCTCGTAACTCCATTATTGACAGTTATTCCGTTACAGTTAATTTCTTATTATACTTCACTGGCACTTGGTAACGATGTGGATAAACCTAGAAATCTTGCAAAAAGTGTGACGGTGGAATAGGAGGATTACCTGGTAATGAAGACACTAAAGCGACAGGACACAAGTTGGAATGAGAAGGAATTAAAAGACCTTATGCTCCATATTTTTCACAGAGTAGAAGATCAAACCGTTGAAACAGATCAGCAGTTAATGGCTGAGGTTAGGAATGGACTAAAACCCCTGATCCATTCCTCCAACACCAACAACAGAGAATAGGAGGATCGCCTGTGACCCGTACATTTGCCGTGGTATTAGCGGCCGGCAAAGGAACACGAATGCAGTCAGAGCAGCCCAAGGTTCTTCATCACGTATGCGGCAAACCGATGGTGCAGCATGTTATCGATCAGCTTCAGAACATGTCTGTAGAACGAATTCTTACAGTGGTCGGTCATAAAGCCGACATGATTAAACAGCAGCTGGGCTCTTTTTCGGAGTACGCGTTTCAGCCAGAGCAGCTTGGTACGGCTCATGCTGTGAAAATGTGTCAAAGCAAACTGGAAAAACAGCAAGGTTCCACCCTTATTCTTACCGGGGATACTCCTTTAATTACGGAAAAAACGTTAAGATACTGCCTGGATCATCACCAACGCACCAATGCAGCAGCTACCATTTTAACCATGACCCCGGACGATCCATCAGGTTACGGGCGGATCGTCCGGAACAAACAAAATCAGGTGGAACGGATCGTCGAGCATAAAGATGCAACAGAGGAACAATTACAGCTTCATGAAGTCAACTCAGGCATTTTCTGTTTTGATAATACTCTGTTGTTTCAAGCTCTGGAGAAGGTATCCACGGATAACAAGCAGCAGGAATATTATCTCCCGGATGTCATTGAAATCTTAAAACGTGAAGGGGAAGTAATATCCGCTTTCCCGGCCGAGCATACGGAAGAATGCTTCGGAATTAACGATAGAACACAGCTTAATGAGGCGGCTGAAATTTGTCAAAAAAGGATTATTGATTTCCATCAACACCGTAACGTGACAATCAGCGATCCATCTACTACTTTAATCGAGGCTGAAGTTACCATTGGTCCCCATACTAACATTGAACCTCGTACGAGCTTACGAGGACGTACTCAAATCGGAGCAGATTGTACAGTTGGACCCGATGTTGACTTGATAAATTATAAGGTAACCGACCGTACCCATATTCACCATTCTCCTATAAAAGATGATACACATGCCAAACCATATGTCCACTGAGGGGCGGGGGAAAAAATCAACAGTCAAAATGCTTGCTCTATCTTTATTTGGCACAAAAAAAGGAATTATTGCCTCCTGCATACTGGTGGCAGCCTTCGTATCATTGGGGATTTTTATGAAACAGGAAAATCACGTGAAAGCAACGTGGATATGGGACCTTGATGATCTGGAAGAAAACCAGGAAGAGACGGTTTCCTTTCTAAACAATAAAGGAGTCAATTTAGTCTATCTGCATATCGACTTCGAGAATGTTAACACGGAAAGGTTTGAATCCTTCATTAAGCTCGCGTCCAAAAAGAATATTGACGTTTACGCGCTTGGTGGTGATCCAAACTGGGCGTTAACCAAAAATCAAAAAAGCCTGGATACCTTTGTTTCTATTGTCAAAGACTACAATCAGCAGTCAGCAGAAGAAGAAAAATTCCAGGGCGTCCATGTTGATATTGAGCCTTACCTGCTGCCCGCTTGGAAATCCGAGAGAGAAAACATAGTGACCCAGTGGATCAGTAACCTTCAATATTTAAAAAATAAGGTGAAAACAGATTCAGAACTCGCAATCAGCGGAGATGTACCTTTCTGGATAAATCAGGTGGAAATACCAGGGGAAAATAAAGATATGGGAGACTGGATGATCTCCTCGCTGGATTCTATCACGGTAATGGCTTACAGGGACCAGACAGAAGGAGAAAATGGAATAAAAGGTATTGCTTCTCCTCTCGTAGAACAGGCAGCCAATCGGAGCAAATCGGTCATTGTCGCGGTGAATGTTATTGAAACAGACGAAGGTAATCACACGACCTTCCACGACAACTCTTTAAATTACATGAACCACGAATTAAATCTTCTCGAAAACCGTTTCTCCGGGCACCCGGGATACGGTGGAGTTGCCGTTCACGATTATCAATACTGGAAGTCAAGTCAAAACGGGTAAAAACTCTCTAAAGAAGCTGGACAAAACCATCAAGAGATAAAAAGTTCCGAACGATTCTCTCATGAATCGTTCGGAATTTTTATACACCCATTTGTACTGAAATCTTCGTATTTTGACTTATTTTGTTTGCTTCTTTCACTCAAACGATGGAATGTTCGGGTCTTTATTCGCACGTTCTTCTTTGATCGAAGCATCTATGGCTTTTTATATCTGTTCATGAGGTGCAAATGTTACGATTTCCAGGAAGAATGGACTTCGTAATGCTCCAGCTTCCTTAAAAATAATAGTGGTTCAGCCTCGAGCCAAAATGCTTTAAAGTACTAAAATGGTACATACAAATCTGAATCCCAACAGGAAAAATCGGACTGTATGAATGGCCGGGATTTTTTCTCCTAACCTATGATACGATAAACAAAGGAATTAGAACAATGAGAGGAAGACATTTCATCCGCAGCATCGTACAAAGGGGAGTCATCATGGATATTGCTTTACTGCTCGCTTTTTTAGGAACCGCGGTTCTACTCACTCTGAGCCCCGGTCCCGACATTTTATTTGTCACCGCGCAAAGCATAGCACAGAACGCAAAAGCCGGTGTGGTAACAGCGTTCGGACTCTGCACCGGGCTTCTTGTACATATGACGGCCGCGGCAGCCGGGATTTCCGCTGTCATCTATCAGTCCGCGTTCGCGTTTTCGATCGTGAAATACGCCGGCGCCCTGTACCTGTTTTACCTCGCCTGGAAAGCATTCCGCGACCGGGAACAGCCCGGCCTCGACATGCCGGAGCACAGCGGAGCCTCCTACCTCAGCCTGTATAGAAAAGGAATCATCATGAACCTGCTCAATCCGAAAGTAGCGCTCTTTTTTCTCGCCCTTCTGCCGCAGTTCATCCACACCGGTTCCGGCCCCGCCGCCCTCCAGGTGACAGTGCTCGGCGGCATCTTTATCGCGCAGGCCTTTCTCGTGTTTGGTACGGTCAGTCTGCTCGCCCATCAGGCCGGACGGCTGCTCGCGAATCACCCCGGGGCCGCGCGGAAAATGAATCTCGTGCAGGCCCTGTTGTTTACAATCATCGGAGTGCAGCTGGTGCTCGGAGAAAAATAAAAACAGCCCCTGGTGCCCTGCACCAAAGGCTGTTTGTATCGAGCGGGTATTAGTCTGCATGCCGCCGTATTCAACACTTTGCGACATGCTTTTAATTCAACTCATAAACCACACTAACCCGCTGGGTGATATCAACCTGGCCGGGTTCAATGGAGGTACTGTTATCGGCAGCACTCTGCGATTCTTCGCGGGTGTAGTTTCCGGTGGGCAGGTCGACCCGAGCACCGTTTTCGGAAATCTGGAGGACGGCTCCGCTTGATTTTCCGGCGCCGGCGGCCATCGCTTCGGCTTTAGCGGCTGTGTTTTCGACAGCCTGCCGGAGAGCCTGTTGTTCATACTGAGATTGGTCCTGCAGGGTGAAACGGGTCTGCTGAATCTGGTTGGCGCCGGCAGCAGCAGCGTCATCCAACAGCTGGCCGACCTGGTCGATCTTGCTGAATTCCACGGACAGAATGTGGCGGGCGCGGAATTGTTCTTCTCCCCCTTCTGCCGCGTGGTCGGTGTTCACGCCGAAATAGGAAGTTTCGATGTTTTCTTCCGGAATGTCATATTGATTGATGGCTTCACGGATGGCGCTCATCCGTTCACTGACCTGCTGCTGCGCGGTGCTGGCGGATGCGTCGGTTACTTCGGCTCCGAGCCGAAGCTGTGCCGTATCCGGTTCTACGCTGACACTGGCTTCTCCCTGCACGACAATAGTCCCGGTCTGCACGTTGCTTTCGGATGTTGCGGCCTCCGCTGCGTCGGCGGACGCTGTGCCCAATACCGCGGCGTACAGAAATCCTCCTGCCGTGAGAACTGCTACCGCTCCTGCTGCCTTCTTCATACGTTTTTTGAACATAATTGTATTCCTCCTTCTGATTTTATACATCGCAGTGGTTTCGTGCTGTCTTTTCCTTCTACCCTTAATGTCGGGAAGTATACCGTTATGTTACAAGTTTTAATTATTTTCACACTTCGACGTTATAAGCCTGACGGTTTGCGGTGTTTCTGCTGCAGCCAGGTCACCCAGTCGCCGCTTGTAATATGCTCGCCGAGCCCGGCCGGCTGATTCCAGTAGTACGTGTGCGCTTCGATTTCACGGCCTCTTTCGTCCGTGACAGTCACGATGTCACGGACGTACTCACTGCCGGCTGTATCACCTTCATCGTATCCTTCGAGCCTGTCCAGATCCTCCAGTACATCGTCGTACTTGTCGTTTTGTATGTACATGATGTCCCCTTGAACAATCGTGTTTCCTTCTTTTACAAGGCAGGGAAAACGTCCATGATCGGCCGCGTACAGCCGGCCTGTTATCACCGCTCTTCGTTCTTCCTCGGTGCGACCGCTGAGAAGACGTTCGTAATTATGAAGACCGCGGCGGAGCGTGCCGTATACAAATACAGGACGTGTCATCGATACCATCTCTCCCTTCTTTATGGACATTATAAAACAAAACGGGCACCCGCCGCATGAGACAGATGCCCGTTTTGTTTATGAGAATAAATTGAGAGATTCAGTGTTTCAGAGATTTTTAGACTTCCTGCTCTTCCGGTACGTGCATTCCGATGCCTTCTGCGACGCGGCGGCCGTAATCCGGATCTGCTTTGTAGAAATGCTTAATCTGGCGGAGTTTGATTTCATCTTTCTTCACAGCACCGAGATCGCCGACGATGGCATCAATCAGACGCTGCTTTTCATCTTCTTCCATAAGGCGGTAAAGGTCGCCGGCCTGCGTATAGTGGTCTTCACTGTCATAGTTCACGCTGTCGGTCTGACCTTCCACTTCAAACGGATCGATTCTGCCGCGGTCGGTTTCGGTCGGGCCGTCAAAACTGTTCGGCTCATAGTTGACTGTGCCGCCGCCATTGCCGTCCGTTCTCATGAAGCCGTCACGCTGATAATTGTCCGCACCGCTTACCGGACGGTTGACCGGAATCTGCTCGTGATTGGCTCCTACGCGGTAACGATGCGCATCAGAGTACGCGAACAGGCGGCCCTGAAGCATTTTGTCCGGTGACGCTTCAATGCCGGGTATGAAGTGACCGGGGGAGAACGCAGCCTGCTCCACCTCTGCGAAATAGTTGTCCGGGTTCTTGTTCAGCACCATGCGGCCGACTTCGATACGCGGATACTCCTCTTTCGGCACGGTCTTTGTGACGTCAAAGATATCCCATTTGTGGTGCTTGTAGTCTTCATACGGAATGACTTGGACGTAAAGCTTCCAGGATGGGAAGTCGCCGTCTTCAATCGCATTGAAGAGATCTTCTGTATGATAGTCCGGGTTTTCACCGGCAATTTTGTCAAATGTCGCCTGATCCAGGGATTTCACACCCTGCTCACTGACAAAGTGATATTTTACCCAAAATGCTTCTCCATCCGCATTCACCCATTTGAACGTGTGGCTGCCGTACCCGTTCATATGGCGGTACGTTGCCGGAAGACCGCGGTCGCCGTGCAGGTAAGTAACCTGATGGAGCGATTCAGGGGAAAGAGACCAGAAGTCCCATACCATGTTCGGATCCTTCAGGTGTGTTCTCGGATCACGCTTCTGCGTATGAATGAAGTCCGGGAACTTGATCGCGTCACGGATAAAGAAGATCGGTGTATTGTTTCCGACAAGGTCATAGTTTCCTTCTTCGGTGTAGAACTTCACAGCAAAACCGCGCGGATCGCGTACCGTGTCCGCGGAACCTGCTTCCCCTGCAACGGTGGAGAAACGGATGAACATCGGTGTCGTTTTGCCGGCTTCACTGAGGAAGTCCGCTTTGGTGTACTTGGAGATTTCATCGTTCGTTACTTCGAAATAGCCATGCGCACCGGCACCTTTAGCGTGAACAACACGTTCCGGAATACGCTCACGGTTAAAGTGGGCGAGTTTTTCCAGAAGATGCACGTCCTGAATGACAGTCGGTCCTTTGGAACCGGCTGTAATGGAATGCTGATTGTCGCCGACCGGCATGCCTGAGCCAGTGGTAAGATTCTTACGGTTATCTTCACTCATCCATGATCACCTCATTGAATTATTTTATATTTCTATGATAACACTTATCATAGAAAAATCAATACTAGATTATAATAATTTTAAATAGTGAACTGGAAATACTTCCAATATTCCTCTGCCTTCTTTCAGCATTTAAAAAAGACAAAAAATCTACCGGTGCAGTGCGGAAAATGAGGTGGAATTTATCATCAATTACCTGCCATGATTGATAATAAAGATTGTATATATAATAGAAAAAGCTGCTCCCCCGAGGGGGGAAACAGCTTTATGTTATTCGTTAATTGCTTCTTTTAAGCCCTTTCCGGGTTTAAATGCAGGTACTTTGCTTGCCGGTATTTTCATCGTTTCGCCGGTCTGAGGGTTGCGTCCTTCGCGTTCCGCGCGTTCACGGATTTCAAAATTGCCGAATCCGATAAGCTGAACTTTATCTCCGGTCTTCAGTGAACTTTCAATCGTTTCCAGTGCAGCATTCACCGCCGCTTCACTGTCTTTCTTGCTCAATTCTGCTCTTTCTGCCACGTCATTAATAAGATCTGTTTTATTCATTGTAGTACCTCCTTGTTTTTCTGCTGCTACTATTCTTTCAAGACAAGAGGAAAATATACCTTCCGCTCGGCAGAATTTTTTTCATTATCTTTTATTCATTTCTCCCGGAACCGCTCCCTGACGGTCACCGCAGTCCAGTTGATCCATCTGTTCCATATCGCTTTGGCTTAATTCAAAGTCAAAGACGTGATAGTTTTCCTCGATCCGCGACGGGGTCACGGATTTTGGAATGACGATGGAATCATGCTGAAGATGCCAGCGGATGACGACCTGGGCCGGTGTTTTTCCATGCTTTTCTGCGAGTTCCAGAACCACATTGTCCGCAAGTACCGCCTTTCCGTGCATCAGCGGGCTCCATGCTTCCAGATAAATGTCACGGCCGCGGCAGAACCTCTTCATTTTTGTCTGGGCGAAATAAGGATGACACTCCACCTGGTTCACAGCCGGCTTGATGCCGCATTCATTCAGCAGGCGCTGCAGGTGCTCTTCTTCGAAATTACAGACACCGATGGCTTTCACACGCCCGTCATTATAAAGCTTCTCCATCGCTTTGAACGTATCAACATAATTATCATAAGCAGGCGTCGGCCAGTGGATCAAATACAAATCCAGATAATCAAGGCCCAGGTTATCGAGGCTTCTTTCAAACGCCTCAAGCGTCCTGTTATAACCCTGGTCCCCATTCCATACTTTCGTTGTGATAAACAGATCATCCCTTGGTATGCCACTTTCTTTCAAGCCCCGCCCAACACCTTGCTCATTATTATAAAAAGCTGCCGTATCAATGGAACGGTATCCGGTTTCGAGCGCTTTTTTGACAGCGGGTACGGCTTCGTCTTCCGGAACTTTCCACACACCAAAACCAAGCTGCGGCATCGTTACACCATTATTCAACGTTACTTCCTTCATTTCCTTTCCACCCTTCACGTAGTTATAGCATACCACTACCATATGGTCCCGGCCTGTTCATCATTCTTCCCACAATTAAGGTTCGGTCTCCCCTCCTCTTTCCATATGTTTTTCTTCCATGATCCGGGTGGTTCGTAACGTGCTCCACATGATAACATATGCTGGCACACTTCCGGCAAAAAAGAATAAAAGTCCTGGAAACCAGGCTGTAAGAAGCGCCGTGATGACACATGCAGCAGCCGAGAGGATGACACCGAGCGGAGACCCGGCGCCAATAAAAAATGCCTGTTTGAAATATTCCAGGATGCGCATCCGGTAGTGCACCAGGGCCGGAAACAAAAACAGTACGGTTATGACGTACAGTAAAAACAGGCTCCCGGATATGGTTATCAATACAAAGGACAGAATCCCTTCGATGGAAGAAAAAAACTGAAAGTCGACATAAAATACATAGGCCGGTACGAGAGCGATGTAACCGATTGCATTTGATCGTAAAAATTCGCTTTTCACAGACTGCCAGAACGTCGGGAGGACGGCAATCTCCTCATCTTCGATCAGCCATTTCCGCACGACCGCAAACATCGCAGCTGTCGCTGGAAACAGTCCCGCCACAATGAGCCCTGCAAGACTGAACAGAACCCAGAGCACGTTGACATAGGCGAGTCTGGTAATCCAGTCCAGCGTCGAATGAAACACGGAACCTGCCTTTGTTCTATTCATCTTTCTCCTCCTTCCTGCTGCTCATTCATACATTGCTGTCAGTGAGATGAAAGGTGTTCACGCAGCCACGACACACAGCGGACTGCTCTGACCTCATGGGCACCATCAAACGGTTCCCACTCCAGTTCTCCGGCTGCCTGTTGATTCTGATAGATATCCCGGAGCATTTCCACAGCCTTTTCGGCCCCTTTAAGAGGGAAAATGGGATCTCTTTGTCCGGATTCAATAAATAACGGACGCGGCGCTGCTAAGCCGATATAGGCTGGGAGCTCTGCACCGCTTAACAGACCGGGAACATAGTTATCGAGACAATGTTCCATCGGCCATAGACTTTCCTTATATATATTGACAAATCCGGAAAGCACCGCCGCCTGAACCCGTTCATCCAGCGCAGCCGTATAGGCTGCAATCAGTCCGCCTCCCGAAAACCCCATGATGCCTGGGCCGCTTTCGTTCACGTCGGGAAAGGTGGCCATATCATCAAGAAGAAGTCTTGCTTCCTGCACGCGGAGACCAGCCAGTGTTTTTCCCACGGACAGCAGCTGCGCCGCCATTTTGTAACAGGATTTGGGGCGGTCGCGGCGCTTGTCTTCGTCGAGCCTGCGGTCCCCGAAGCCGATGATTTCCGGCGCAAATACTTTAAAGCCCCTGGAGGCAAGCAGCGCCGCAAATTGGCGGTGAATGCCGCTTCCTTCTTCATCCTCTTCCCCATTTTCTGTCAGACCGGCAATCTCGCGGCTTCCGTACCCGTGACCGTGGAGAGCCAGGACAGCCGGATGCCGCTCTTCCCCGTTTTTCGGGGTCAGAACATACACCGGCCCCGGCCGGTCATCTGTGTAGTGGAACACATACCGTTCCCGCCGGTACGCGGACAGCTCTTTTGTTTCCAACATCTCAGGCGGCCGGCCCGACTTCTTTTCCTGGAAATCACCAAGCATCGAGGCCAAAGCGGCTTTATTCACAGACTGCGTCTCCCGGCTTTCTTCCGCTTCCTGATACACGTTATGAAAGTATTCGTCTGTTTTATAATTCATCAGCATTCCTCTCCATGCTGTATTCTTTCGACGCCCTCCCCTTCTATTCCTTCTTTGTCCCTGACTTTCTCCTGTCCAAAAAAACCCCTTTTCAGCTGCAGACGCCAAAAAGGGGGTTCTATTATTCATTCTGCAATGCTTCCACACTCACTCCCGAATTCCACTGAAGATGGGAAAAGTCCTGAAACTGCTGCCAGTCGCCTCCCCACTCAAATCCGATACGCTTGGCAATATCTCCTGCTTCCTGCCAATCCGGTTCGCCGTTCTCATTCCCGTCATATTCTGTATTCCATGTCACGTCCCCGTTGTTCTTCCTCAAGGCGAAATCGACAGCCAATCCGTAATTGTGATAGGATTCACCGCCTTTTGCATAGGTGACGATACTGCCTTCGTCACTGCGTCCCTGGGCGTACAGGTCATTCTGCTGCTCTTTTGAACGGTACCCTTGCGTAATGACAACATCTATTCCCTGCTCTGCCGTCTGCTCCACAAATTCCTGCTTCATTTCTTCCACTTCAGGATGCAGGCTGGACCGGGCCGCCATCTCTTCTATCCGGTCTTGTCTATCCTGCTGCCAAGCTGCAAGTAGAATGATAGAAAGAACGCCGATTAATGTTAGATCCCAGCCGGAATATAGTGTCATAATCTATTCCTTTCTAAAGGTGTTTACAAGAGAAAATACGGCATAGGTCCAAATATGTCAAAAAAGAAATGCTGTGTTCAGAACGTCTCCGTAATACAGGATTGCGTGCCGGGTTCCATTGCCTGAAGCGTTACATGAATCACATAATTCATCGTTCGTTCTTCTGCTTCATCAGGTGTGACATGCCGGCGGTTGTTCAGCAGGGTCGTCATCATACCACGCCAGATCATCAGGGTAACATCTGAAATCATATCTACATTTTCAGACGAAAGAAGATGTTCCTCCACCGCGCCCTGCAGGTAAATACTGCTTCTTTTCTCCAGATTATGTTCTATGATAAACGGGGCAATCTCTTCAGGGATACCAATTAATTCACTGCTGAACTGACTATAGTATTCCTGAAGCATCTCACCCGGCACAGCGCCGAGATTGTCGATGAACACAGCTGCATAGGTGTGGGGGTTGCGAAACGAATGCTTTGCAAAGCAGCGCCACGCATGAAGCCAGGTTTCCACCGTATTGTTTCCCTGCTGCATATAGGAGGGGAGTTCCTGAACGTATCCCTGCATAAACTTTATCGAAGCAAAAAATATCAAATGGGACAGTTCATCAAAATAGTTATAGGCTGTAGCACTTGTGAAGCCTGCCCGTTCCGCCACTTTTCTAATAGTGACCTGCTCCATCCCTTCTTCTTCGATAAGGGCTGCTGTTGCATCAATAAAATAGTGCCACATCCGTCTGCGCTGTATTTCTTTTCTTTTTGTGCTCCCGTTCATCTTTTTCCCTCTTTCTGACTTCCTGTTCCCTCTATTATATCGAAAACATCTATTCTTTCACAGGTTGTTCCCTTTCTTTCAGCCATTTAACCAGCGATGCGGCCAGCAGAACATACATGATCAATACAGGCACCGAAACGAGGACCGAAGAGGTCTGCACAACATTAAGTCCCCCTACAATAGTAAGAGAAATCGCGAGAGCGGAAAGAATAATACCCCACAGCAGGCGCTGCCACCGTGCCGGTTCTTCCCCCTCCTGTAAATCGGTGGTCGCAACACCCGAAATCACATAGGTCGCTGAATCCAGTGATGTTGCCAAAAAGATAAACCCGAGAATGGTAAAAAAGATCATAACAAAGGTGGAGAACGGGAGTGATTTCAACACTTCAACAATGACCTGGGGTTCACTTTCTGCCAGGACAGAAGTTAGTGCTCCGGCATTTCCCAGTTCAAGATCGATCGCATAGCCGCCAAAAACGGCAAAATATAAAAAGCTTCCAAACGATCCCCAAAGCAGAATATTAGTGATCATCTCCCGAATGGTACGACCTTTGGAGATTCGTGCTACGAACAATCCGATAAACGGAGCCGTCGCCGCAAACCACGCCCAGTAGAAAACGGTCCATGCCTGCGGAAAGCCGCCCTGGTTAATAGGATCGGTATATAAACTCATCCGCATGAAATTGTTCAGCATTAATCCAAGACTATCCGTGAAGTAAGTCAGTATAAATAACGTCGGACCTGTAATCAGAACAAAAACCGCCAGGGCAATTGCAATATAAATGTTCCAGTCACTAAGCTTTCGGATGCCTTTGTAAAGGCCTAAATAGGAACTGGCGGTGAAAATAATGGTCCAAACGACAATAATAGCAATACTCAGCGGCAGAGAAGGTTCGATTCCGAGCAGTTCCGCACTGACATGAGAAACCATCGGAACGCCTAAGCCCAGTGATGTCGAAAGTCCGCCGATCATACTCCAGATCACCAGAATATCAATGACTTTTCCAAGCCATCCGTCCGCGTGTTTTCCAAGAATTCCGCGGCAGGCTGAACTGATTTTTAACGAAGGATCTTTTCTCACAAAAAAGGAGTAGGCTATTACTACAGCCGGCAGCGCGTACAATGCCCATGCGGATATCCCCCAGTGGAACAAGCCGTAGGCCACCGCCCACTCTGCAGCCTTCGTGCTTTTTCCTTCTATACCAAATGGCGGGCCGGTGTAATAATAAAGGGGTTCAACAATGGACCAGAACATGATGCTTGTTCCCATGCTTGCACAAAACAACATGCCTCCCCAGCTGAACCTTGAAAACTCGGGGCGGTCATCCGGGTCCCCCATTTTCACTTTGCCGAACCTTCCGAAAACAAGCCAAAGCAGCAGGATAAACAGTCCTACCGTCAGAAATTCAAACGCCCAATCCAGGCGGTATGTTAAATCGTTTAATATATTGGTCAATACCGGTCCTGCACTCTCCTGAAACATAACCAGGGTTAACGTGAGGAGCACGGTGATGATAACAGAAGGCCAGAAGATGGAATGATCTATTTTGCTGTATTTCATAATACCTCCTTATTATTCTATCAGCATTTCTTCATAAGAACGGGGATAGTGGGTGATGCTGCGGGAACCATCTGCTGTGACAATGACGGTGTCTGAATGACGGAATCCACCGACTCCCGGCACATAAATTCCTGGTTCAATTGTGTATACCATTCCTTCTTTGAGAATCCGCTCATTATCAAACCGCAGATAAGGTTCTTCGTGTTCCGATAAACCAAGACCGTGCCCGATACGGTGGTCAATATAGTCCTCAAAACCCGCTTCCTTAATTACCTCATAGGCAGCCAGATCCACATCGCACGCGCGGACACCGGGCTTAACGGCCTGCATACCTGCCTGCTGCGCGTCCACTGCCAGTTTTAATAATTTTTTTTGTTCTTCTGTAGCTTGATCTTTAAATAAAAACGTTCGTTCATTTTCAGCACGGTATCCATTAATCCATACCTGCCTGCTGTGCACGACCGGATCTCCGCTTTCAAATGTCCGGGTACTGGAATGAAGATGCGGCATCGCGCTTCGTCTTATCCCGGAGCACGTCCAATTTTCATACCCCACTACCACTTCGGGATATTTCTCTGACGCAGCCTGAAGAAAAGCCTGATCTCCGTACGAATCAAATTCCAGTTCACTCATGCCGGTCTTGAGATGGCGGAATGAGGCATCCAGCGCTACATCCGATAACCTTCCCGCCTCGTCCAGCCATTTTATTTCTTCCTCGTCTTTGACGCTCCGAAGGTCAATAATATCTTCGCCGATATCCACCACATCATGGCCGTGATCAAGAACAGCTTGATAAACGTAAGCGGGCATGACTTCATATTCAACGCCTATTCTGGTATCAGATGGAAGGTTCTGAAGAAGTCGTATGAATGGATCCAGAAACGATGTGTCATTGCTGCCTTTGTTATATCGTTCATGGTACACATGAAAAGAATCGGTATAGGCGTTCTCTTCGGCGTGCAGATCTTCCAGTTCCGGAATGATATAAGCTGTTTGCTGCTCATAAATCCAGTAGACAATGGGACGGGAATACGATATGGCCTTAAATCCGCTAAAATAATATTGATTGTCCGGATCCCATAATATAACTGTTTGAATGTGCTTTTTTTCCATCCGGGAGCGCAAAGCGTGCAGCCGTTCCCGTACTTTCTCCGCTGGAATACTCATAATTTACCTCCAAGTACTAAATAATTTATATGAACATGTTCATATAAAAAACATGATAACAATAAGGGTATACAGCTTCAACTACTTTTTTGAAAATTTCGCGTATTTCAACGATATAATGAAATATACTTTGTTATTTCTTTCTCTTCTTTTCACATCGAATGAAAAAAAGCATGAGATTGTTATATACAACCTCATACGTCCGCACCTTCTTTATTCTTCCGTATGATTGATAGATTTTATTCCTGAAACTGGAAGGAGAAAGTAAAACAGACTGCCCTCTCCCTTTCTGCTCTCCACTCCCACTTCTCCTCCGTGGGACCGAACAATTTCAGCAGAGATGGCAAGACCAAGGCCCACCCCTTCTTCTGTTTTCACGACATTGGCCCCGCCTCTGAAAAAACGCTTGAATACATTAGGCAGCTCTTCTTCTTCGATTCCAGGACCATCATCTCTGACAGCGATGATAATCGAATCCCGGCTTTCATTTTCCTGCACGACGAGAGTGACCGTGCCGCCGGCAGGTGTGAACTTTCTTGCGTTCAGCAGCAGATTGGAAAGTACCTGCTCCATACGGATCGGATCGATGGATACGACGCCGTTCCGTTCGGGCGGGAGATGATCTTCCCATGTAAACGATATACCTTTCCGCTCTATTTCTTCTTTATAAATGAAATATATCGTTTCCACATAGTCCCTCATATTTCGTTCTTCAAACGTATACGTGATGCCGCCGGACTCGAGTTTGGCAAGTTCCCGCAGGTCATCCGTTATCTTCTGAAGAAGGAGCGTCTTGTTGTAGACAAGCTTAAGATACGTCGGATCTCCGCGGTCAACCACTCCGTCGAGCATCCCTTTGATATAACCTTGAATGGACGTCATCGGCGTGCCCAGCTCGTGGGAAATATTGGACATCAACTCCTGTCTGGCACGGTACATGCGTTCCAGCCTGTGATTGGCATCTTCAAGCTCCTGATTCGTCTCCGATAGTTTGCGTGTCCGCCGCTCCACCTTGTCCTCCAGGGTCTGATTGGCTTTTTCCAGCCGGTCGGACAGCTGACGGGACTGGGTCAACGCACTCGTGAAACGGCTTGCCAGAATAAAAGATTGGGCAAACAGATAAACAAACACACCGATGGAAACCGTCTCTCCTGTATTAATGACGTGGTTGTAATGCAGCGTGTCATTCACAACGAAAACAAGCAGAATAAACGTCGCGGCAGTATGAGCAAGCGCTCCTTTTCTCCTGCGGACGAGCGCAGTCCATAACACAATATTAATGTAAACCAGCCCAAGAACCGCCGCACTCTGAAGATAAAGCATACCTTCTGTGAAAATGAGGGCCGGCGTCACGAGAATACCTAATGCCATTAATGAAAAAATTGTCAAAAATGAATTCCGTATCAATATGTTCATATCGTTCTTATACTGTGTATAGATGAACAACATGGCACACACGATGCCAAGACACGAACTCCAGTATTCAAATTTCAGCATCCATTCCCACGGCACACCTGCGAAAAAGCGGAGAAAAAGAACTTCCCCAAGCAGCAGGGTCCGCACCGCCACAGCCAGGCAGAGCCCGCCGAAGAAAAGGGGGGCGCGGTCACTCGGCCGCAGTACAAAAATACCAAAATGATAAAGTCCCATCACAAGCAGACTGACAACGAGAAACACTTCCCGGGATATATTGTAGTCCCTCATGCTTTGAATGTCCTCTGCCGATCCGATATAAAAGGAATCCCACCACCCGGATTTACGCTGGTAATACTCCGATACTTGCAGCACAAGGTCGATCGCATCCGATTCCGGTTTAAAATACGCCGTCTGCGGATGATGCTCGGGCTCCATGCTGCTGCGGTTCACACCAGGTTTTCCATTTTCAGCTAAAACCTTTTGATCCACCCACAACGTATAAGCCGTCGCGATTTCAGGTATGTATATACCGGCTGTATCGTCCGCCAGGTTTTCCGGAAGTTCCATTTCAAGATGATAGGTTCCATATCCCTTATCAGGGAGCGTACCGCCTTTTGTTTGGATATCAGACCAGGCGGAAGGAGTCTGAACATGCAGGGCATCCGTTCCGCTTCCGAATACCTCGGAAGGAGACACAAAGCGCTGCCAGTAAAACTCCCATTCACCATCCAGTGTGTATACCTCTTCCCCCTGTCCGTCTTCCGGAAGAGTCATCACCCCGTTTGAAGCGGCTGAATCATTACTCACAGCCGGACTTCCACATCCGGCGATCCCCGATGCCAGTATAAGAAAAAGCGTGTAGATTATCGTTTTCATTTTGCACCGCCCCATGTACGGAGTTTTTCCGTTTTACTTCTATTAAAGTTTATCATACAAACGACCTATCCATACTCATCAATATACAACGATAACACCTATTATTCTTCTCTATCTCCACTCATTTACAACTTTAGACACACGCCCTTGTTTTTCCTTTTACAGATTGTTGATTTTCGAAAGGTATTTAACATTTACGATATTATTTTTCTCAGCCATCTATTGTACGATAAAGTTACGTTCATTTTGTAAGCGCTTACTACAAAGGAAGGGACAGGATTATTATGAAAAAGTTTCCCGTTATGTTAACCGCTGCTTTAATTTGTGCATGGACGGTACCACATGCACCGACTGCTGCTTCAAATGCTGCAGCCGCGGAACAGGCACCGGTACAATTGGAAAATCTCGATCGTGGACTGAAAGCCGTAAATGTCGCTGATGGTGTCTTTTTGGGTTGGCGTCTTCTTGCAGGAGAAGTCACCGGACACTCGGACACCGGGCTGACCGGTGCCAATTTTCATGTTTACCGAAATGGAGAAAAAATCGCTGAAGTAGAGAACAGCACCAACTATTTAGATGAAGACGGAGAAGTTGATGACGAATACGTTGTTAAAGCCGTGACAGATGGTTCCGTGGAATCCACAAGTAAAACAGTAACACCCTGGGCGGAAAACTATTATGAACTGCCGCTCCAAAAACCGGATGATGGAGTAACACCGGCCGGCGAAACGTACACCTATCATGCCAATGATATGAGTGTCGGAGATGTTACCGGCGACGGACGATATGAATACGTCGTGAAATGGGACCCGGATAACTCCAAGGATGTCTCCCAGAACGGGTACACCGGCAATACGTACATTGATACGTATACCTATGACGGAGAACTGCTTTACCGGATTGACCTAGGCAGAAATATCCGGTCAGGTGCCCATTACACCCAGTTTCTTGTCAGTGATTTTGACAATAGCGGCAAAGCGGAACTGATGTTCAAGACCGCTCCCGGAACGAAAGTGATACATTATGATGAAAACGGGGATGTGGAGTCAGAGGAATACATCACGATGCCTAAAGAGGATAAAGAAGCGGGCTACAGCCATTCTGACGATTACCGGATGAGCAGCGAAGATTACTACAATCATATCGTTGAGATGTTTATGGGGTGGCATGAGCACGAAGAAGTCGTAAACGGCAGCTGGCCGGAGACGTTGGAAGAAAGCTTCGGCATTGAACCGCGGTATGAATATCCATTATCCAGAGAAGACGCAGAAAGTCTTGCGGATTACTTTATGGACGAATATGCACCATCACGCAGTGACCGCAACAATTTGAGAGAACTTGAAGGATTTATCCTGGAAGGGCCGGAATATCTCACCGTATTCAATGGAGAAACCGGTGAAGAAATGGACACGGTGGATTATAAGCCCGCTCGTCATGATGACGGATTGATGTGGGGGGACTATGCTATGAGCCGTATCGAGCCCGGAAACCGGGTAGATCGATTACTGGCAGGTACCGCCTATCTCGATGGTAAAAAGCCGTATGCCGTATTTGCCCGGGGCTATTACACGAGAACTTCTCTCGTTTCCTACAGCTGGAACGGGGAGGAATTACGGGAGCATTGGTACGTGGACAGCGGCTGGACTCCGATGGACAATCCATTTAACGACAGTCCACATGGCACACCGGGAACGAATGAAGAGTTCAGCTCTATCACCTCACAGGGCAATCATTCCTTCAGCACGGCCGACGTAGATGAAGATGGAAAACACGAAATCATTTACGGATCCGCGACCATTGACCACGACGGCTCCCTGCTTTACAGTTCTTTTGATACACTGCCCGAAGAAAGCGCGGACCCGGGAGCAAATGTCCGTTTCGGTCACGGAGATGCGATGCATGTTGCTGACATCGACCCGGACCGGGAAGGTCTTGAGATTTTCACGGTTCATGAACCCGGCGCCTACGCTCCGTATGGATATGTGCTGCGGGATGCAGAGAACGGAGAGGTTATCTACGGGGAATATACCGGAGAGGACACCGGACGCGGCATGATTGGAGATGTCAATCCTGAATACGAAGGATTGGAAACATGGGCGGAAGGATTATGGACCGCAGATGGAAGACGTATCAGCGAAGACATGCCCGGAACAAACATGAACATCAAATGGTCCGCCGATATGACGACTCAAATCATAGACGGTGCCATTGAGGAAACACCGGTTATTAACGACTGGCAGGAAGGTACGGTCCTTACCGCCGAGGGAACAAGAACGAATAATTATACGAAGGGAAATCCAAGTCTGGTGGCTGACGTATTCGGAGATTGGCGTGAAGAAATGCTTGTCCGCACCACAGACAGTTCCGCCATCCGAATGTATATGAACACGGAAGTGACAGACCACAAACTTTATACGCTGATGCACGATCCACAGTACCGAACCGGGATATCCTGGCAGAATTCAGGATATAACCAGCCGGCTTATCCAAGTTTCTATTTCGGTTCGGATATGAACTGGGCCGACGTTCCGGTCCCTGACGTCCAGCCGGACAATCCACTCGAACAGCTCGAGGACACGTTCAGGACCTACATTCAAGAAGGAAAAATCAACAAACCTATGCAGCAGAAGTTGGGGAACCAACTGCGCCAGGCAAAACATCATGCTGAAAAAGAAAATATCAAACAGGCGCGTCATTTCATGTATAAATTCACCTCCCAGTTGATGGCGCCGAACAACGAAAACCATATCAGCGAAGAAGCCGCAGATGAATTGAGACAACAAGCCATGTCGGTTATCCGCTCGTGGGAAGATCAACTCTAGGTGGACACTACATGTTCAAAAACAGCCTCTAGTATCCGTTAAGCCTGTTCTATGAGACACTATCCATCTACCGCAGACCATTAGCGGCTCCCGGACGCCACTTGCAGCCACTATTGTCTGCCGCGGGCATTGTAGTGTCCCATAGATTGTATCTTTCGGACACTACTCTACCATTTATTTTTGCTGAGGGACGAGGCTGCATAGAAAACCTAAATGTTTTCAAAAAATAATAGGCTCCCGCTTATCACAAAAGATAATCGGGAGCCTTTTTCTCATCCAGACCGAAGCAGCCGGGTTCAGATTTTTATTTCATCCCCATCCCTCAGCTGGAAGCTGCTTGATGCTGTTCCTGATCGTAGTTGGCAGCCTTTTCGTCTTTTCTCGAACGGAGCCAGAAAGACAGCACGAGGGCAACGAAAGCCAGAATTGTACTTCCCATAAAGGCCCACTGATAACCGTTCAGCTGTGCCATTCTCATCATCTGGGAACCTGCTTCCGCTCCTGCTCCAGAGCCGCTTCCGTACCGTGCGGTGCCGACTCCCATCATCGTAACAAGCATAGCCGTTCCGAGCGATGCGGAAATCTGCTGCATCGTGTTCATCATGGCTGAGCCGTGTGAATACCATTTTTGCGGCAGTTGGTTCAATGCGGAAGTGACAACCGGCATCATCGCAAAGGACAGGCCAAACATGCGGATGGCATAGATGGTTGCAAGATACGCAAACGATGTATCCAGCGTAATATTGGTAAACAGAAATGTTGTGATCGTAACTATGGTCAAACCGGTGATGGCAAGCCACTTCGCTCCGAATTTGTCAAAGAGATGCCCGGTGATCGGCGACATGATACCTATGACAACCGCTCCCGGCAGAAGCATAAGTCCGGACTCAAATGGCGTGAAGTTGAGTACGTTCTGCATGTAAAGCGGAAGCAGGGTCTCCGCGCCAATCATGGAAATCAGAGCTGCCATGGTAATCACAACAGATATTGAAAAGATCGGAAACTGAAACAGCCGGAACTCCAGCATCGGAACGTTCATACGAAGCTGACGGCGGATAAAGAAGAACAGAATAACCAGGCCGGCCAAAATACTCAGCACAACGGTCGTTCCACCTGATCCACCTTCCGCGATTTTACTGAAACCGTATAGAATCCCTCCGAAACCAAACGAAGACAGGATAATGGACGGGACATCAATTTTCGGCTTCGTCAGCTCTGTCACATTCTGAACACAGAGATAGGCCAGCGTAATCGTTACAACCACAATCGGCAGCACGGTATAGAACAATGCTCTCCATTCAAAGTGTTCAAGCAGCCAGCCTGACAGCGTCGGACCGATAGCCGGGGCAAATGAAATGACAATACCGGCAAGCCCCATCGCAAGGCCGCGCCGTTCCAGCGGTACAACCGCGAGCAGCACAGTCATCAAAAGCGGCAGCATAATACCGGAACCTGCGGCCTGCACGACACGTGCCAGCACAAGCACTGAGAAGGTCGGGGCGATGGCTGCGATCAATGTGCCCAGACCAAATAAACCAATGGCCGTTAAAAATAGACCTCTTGTGGTAAAGCGTTCAATCAAAAACGCGGATATAGGAATCATAATTCCGTTTGTCAGCAGAAAGACGGTTGTCAGCCACTGTACAGTGCTTTCTTCCAGGGAAAACACATCCATGATGGTCGGAAGCGCTGTGGCAAGAAGCGTTTCGTTGATAATACCCATAAACGCCCCGGCCATCAGGGACACAACCATCAGCCACTTTTTGAGCGGCGGTAAATTCCAGGAATCATTCATTAGTGAAGTCATGATTCAATACATCTCCTTTCCATTCTTTCCAGATATGAATAATATCCTCTATTCTTCCTGATACGTAGGATCGCTGCTGCAGAGCTTCCAGCAGTGCATCAATTAAAAACACACGCGGGTGGTCATGTTCCAGTTCTTCAAGCACCAGCTCCATCGTCTGCTTATCCTGACGAATCTTCTCCTCGGCATAGCGGCTGCTCACTTCCGCCAGTAGAAGCTGCATCTGCCGTTTCATCCCATCTCTGCCCGAGAAAGCTTCCAGCGTATCTTCTATACCGGCTGGAAGGGCAGGTTCGAGATGTGGGAGCTGCCGTACTAAAGCATGCACGGTTTCAAAGATAAACGAAGCCACCTTCCATAACGGTACCGTCTGGGTGTACCACATTATCAGCATCACGTATTCTTTCAGCACACCTTCCATCACGGCCGTTACATCCTGAAGAAAAGGTGCGATATCGCTGCCGAACGCATCTTCCAAAGACTGCTGGTGCCAGCTGCGCAGTACGGTCTGGAACTCTTTAATTTTCTTGTTGACCTCACTGTTTTCTGTCGGCATGAACTCGGTGAAAAGAATCCGAAAAAAAGACCGGTATTCCACCGATTTTTCAAGCTCAAGACGAATTTTTGATATAAGTTGTTCGTGAGCGGGGAGATCCTTGCCGGAACTGTATAATTCCGCTTCGCGAAGAAGGGTGTTCTGGTGGCTTTCGAGTAAGGCGAGCATCATGCCCTCTTTGGAAGCAAAGTGCCTGTAAAACGCACCTTTGGATATCCCGCAGGCTTCTGTGATCTCTTGAATCGAGGTGAAATAATATCCTTTTTCGGAAAACAACTCGATGGCCGTGTCCATGATTTCCTGCTTCTTATCACTCACCACTCTCCCTCCTTCTGACCAACCAGTCATAAAAAGTAATTATTGAGTCACAACGTACATCTTAGACCCTTTTTATCCTTTCGTCAACGGATGCGCATAAAGATCTTTTTATCAGGAACGAAGCCTGTACAGCCGACCTTTTGTCTTTCCTGAGAAACTGGATGCCGCGCTGCAGACCATGCGTTTCACCCTATCAGAAGAAGACAGATGAAGAAAGTTTCCTGCTTTTTTCAGCGGTTACCCTCCATTATTCAGCACTCCCCTTCTCTGCTCAAAAAAAAGCTGCCCGGATGGACAGCTTTTTCTACTATTTAACCCTGCTGGGACGTTGGACGTACGAGAATTTCGTTGATAGCTACTTCTTCCGGCTGCTCGATCGCATACCGGATGGTGCTTGCGATATCTTTCGACTGAATCGGTGTCATATTGCTGCTCTTTAACCCTTGCAGCACATCTTCATCGGTAATAGTTTCCTGCAGCTCGGTTGCTACAGCTCCCGGTGAAATGATGGTCGTACGGATATTGCTTTCTGCCAGTGCTTCTTCCTGACGGAGTCCTTCGGTAATCGTACGCACCGCATGCTTCGTTCCGCTGTAAACGGACATGCCGGGTCCTACGGTGTGTCCGGCAACGGAAGAAATGTTGATAATATGTCCTGCCTTTTGTTCGCGCATCGTCGGCAGTACAGCTGCGACGCCGTAGAGAACGCCTTTTATGTTGACGTCTACCATCTTGTCCCATTCATCAATTTTCAGCTTGTCCATAAAGGAAAGCGGCATCAACCCGGCATTATTGACGAGCACATCAATGCGGCCGTACTGATCCAGTGCTTTCTGCGCCAGTTCCTGCAGCTGTTCACGTGACGTAACATCCGTTACTTTGTAGACAGCGTCGCCGCCGTTTTGGTTGATTTCATCCGTCAACTCCTGAAGACGCTCTTCCCGGCGTGCGGCGAGGACCAGTTTCGCGCCATTGTCGGAGAGTTCTTTCGCCGTACCCTCTCCAATACCGCTCGAAGCCCCGGTCATAAGGACTACTTTATCTTTTAAGTTAGACAAAACATTTCCTCCTTTATTATGTGGTTCATTTTCATTATAGTAAAAAGCGTTCCTTATCCAAAAAGAAACGCTTTTGCCTTTATTTACTGTGCGGTATATCCGCCGTCCACCATCATACTCGATCCGATCATAAATGAGGCGTCATCACTGGCAAGGAATGTGACGGCTTTCGCTATCTCTTCCGGCTGAGCGAGACGTCCGATGGGATGAGCCTGAGCTAGTTGATTGATTGCCTCTTTATCCATACTTTCTCCAAGAAGCGGTGTTTCCACGTAACCCGGGCAAACAGCGTTAACACGGATTCCTTTTTGTGCGTATGTTACACCGAGAGTTCTTGTCATATTGACCACTGCGCCTTTGGCTGCAGAGTAAGACGTGATGGAATCCTGGCCGACATGACCGAGAATCGATGCGTTATTGATAATCGCACCCCCATTTTCCTGTTCAAGCATGTACTGAAGCGCATGTTTGTTACTTAAAAAGACTCCGTTCAGGTTTACGTCCATTAACTTGTTCCACTTATCTAATTCCAGCTCGTGTGCGGCGGTAGTATCACCGATGCCGGCATTGGCAAACAGGATGTCGACGGAGCCGTATGTGTCATCAGCCTTCTTTATAAGCGCTTCCACATCAGCTTCACTGCTGACATCAGCCTTCATAAATGTAACGGAGTATCCTTCTCCATTCAGCCGTTCCTCTGTTTGATATCCCTGCTCTTCGCTCACATCACCAATGACGACGCGGGCTCCTTCCAGGCAGAACTGTTCCACGGCAGCCAGCCCGATTCCTGCTACGCCTCCGGTGACAACAGCAGTTCTGTTACTTAATTTCATTTTTAACGCCTCCTCAGGTTATATGACCTGGAGTTATTATTATTGTTAAAAATGTCTTTTATCCATAAAGAAATGTTTTCATCCGTTTTTTCAGCTTTTATTGGACGAAGAATAATAGACTTCTTCATAAGGCTGAATCATGACGAAGCCTTCTCCTTTGAATTCCATCTGCACCGACTCCCCGCTGCCACGTCCGAAAAACGTTTTCACATTGATATCGGTCCTGAATTCCGGTTCCAGGTGGCCGGACCAGGCGACAGTCGCATTGGGGTCCGTGATAACAGGCTCTTCCGGCCGCACCATCAAAGTCAGCGGCTCATAGTGGGAAGTGACCGCTACACTGCCCGTTCCTTCAAGAGACACATTAAAAATACCGCCTGCCATCATACCGGCCACTTTTCTCATCATGTTGATATCCCAGTCCAGGTTTTTGTCAAAAGCCAGCAGGTCATTGCCGTTCACCGTCAGCGATTCGTTCTGCAGATTGATGATGGTCACCTTTTTGCCCTGCTCAGCCAGATACAGCCTCCCCGTCCCGCTCGCATTCATTAAGGAAGTGTCTTCGCCGGAGAAGGCCTGCTTAAAGAACTTGCCGAGCCCATGTTCCATGATGCCTTCCCGTTCGAATTTTATATCCCCGGTATAGGACACCATCGATCCTGTCTTTGCCCACACATCACCATTTAAATTGACTTCCAGAATTCTCGGCGTTTCCAGTTCGAAAAATTCCCTCTCCGCATCATCCTGTTTCGTCTGCTGAATTAACTCCTGGATAGAATATTTGCTCATGTTTCCAAACTCCTTTCAGATGATAGTATGCCTTGTCATACGTAAAATTCCGAAATTGCGTTTCACGCGGTTTTATTTCCCCTGGTGATGTTATAATAAACCTCACAGCCACCGAAAGGAGCGAAACCTATGGGGACATATGAGCATAAACAGGAAGCACCGGAACAGGTGAGATGCATGGTCATTACCGTCTCGGACACAAGAACCGCCGCGCAGGACAAAAGCGGGAAATTCATTCAGGAGCAGCTGGAAGGGGAAGGGCACCTCGTCATAGACTACCGGATTGTTAAAGATAACGATAACCGGATCCAGTTCCTGCTGCAGAAAGCAGGGGCCGATGCAGCCATTGATGCTGTGCTTCTCAATGGAGGGACGGGAATAGCAAAGAGGGACACTACATATGAAGCGGTTCACGGGCTGCTGGATAAAGAAATGCCGGGATTTGGGGAGATGTTCAGGTATTTAAGTTTTGTTGAAGATATCGGAACTGCCGCCATATTAAGCCGGGCGGTGGCCGGTGTGTACAAAGACACGGCTGTTTTCTCCATGCCCGGTTCTTCCGGTGCCGTCCGGCTGGCACTGAACCGGCTGATCCTCCCGGAGCTCGGCCACGTCATCCGTGAAATCCAGAAGGACCTCTAAGCAGAGCACACGGATACGGACGTGCGAAAAACCGGTACGTCCGTATCCTGGAGGTCACAGATCACCCGCGCTTTCATGCACTGGTGCTCACGCTTTCGGCCACGCCCGGCGTTCTGCGTATTCCATGCACATTCTGCACACTGGTACCTTTTTTCCACTGGAAGGAGTAATATAATAACGCGGCTTGTATCCGCGGATTTTCTTTTTACAGATGCCACAAGTCTTTCCAAACAACATCATACTGTCTCCTTTCCTTCTTCCTTTTCCCATCATAATATACATTCCTGGTGTTTTTAACTATTCCGCTTATCCCTCCCCATCCATCCCCAAATCTTACCTGAACAAACTTTCTTGTTCAGACGTCATAAAGTCCCACATTGCAAATTCCATTCATACAAACATTGAACATATAAACCCCTTACATTAGAGGTGAAAACGGTATATCATAATAATATATCCAGCATAAAGTATCACATTGCAAAATCAAATGCTGCAAAAAGGAGGGTTGGCCATGGTGCTCGATAAACGCAGAATATCGCTGCTTCATTATCTTTATCAACAAAACAGGAAAGTAGAAATGGAGCAGCTCAAGAAACAATTCGGGGTCTCCCAGCGGACTATTTATTATGACATCGATCAGATCAACGGATGGCTCCGGCAGGAACAGCTGGAACCTATTCAAAAACCGTACGGTCAGGGTTTTTTTCTGACAAAACAAACCGCTGAGGTACTGCCGGATAAACTGACACTGCAGGATGAATGGGATTACCGTTTTTCACCGGAAGAGCGCATCAGACTCACCACACTGACGTTATTGACGCAGCATAAGCCTGTCCCTGTGCAGGATCTGAAAAATAACGTGCAGGTGAGCCGGGGCACCATCTTCCGCGATCTGCAGAAAATCAGCAGGGATATGGATGCCAGAGGCCTGACCCTTGCCCATGAGAACACAGGTTATGTCGTACAGGGACAGGAAAAAGAGAAAAGACAAATGATGAGCGATACAATGACCACTCTGCTCACGGACAATAACAATGACCATATAAAACAGAAGCTGAATCATATACTCCACCCTTCCGATCCGGCAGAGGAAACGAACCTGTTTTCCATTATTCAGGACGAAATCGCGGCGCTGGAAGACGTGCTGGACGTTTCCTTCACCGAAGACATGTTCCAGCTTCTCATTCTGCAGATTATGATCGCTGTCCAGAGAAAATCCCATGATTTCTCTCTGGCCGTAGACGAAGAAGAAAAAAAGATTCTCGAGAGCACCCGTGCCTTTGAAGCAGCCCGGCAGTTAAATGACCGCCTCCGCGAAAAAGGGTTCCAACCGCTTCCCAAACAGGAGATTCACCTGTTAACGATTCAGATTCTTGGTTCCAGGGTTCATTATGACCCAAGAACGGGCTCCAATACAAAGGCGATGGAGCAGCTGCGGATGGTCATCAAGAAAATTGTGGATGATTTCCAGGTAACAGCCTGCATTATTTTCGAAGAAAGAAAACAGCTTGAGGACAATTTGTTTGTGCACCTAAAGCCGACGTACTTTCGTCTGAAATACGGACTTTCTTTAAACAATCATTACTACAGGGATATTCAGACTCATTACCCCGACATCTATGATTTAACAAAACGTTCCCTGTCCCACCTGGAATCATTCATCGGCAGCCCCATCCCGAAAGAGGAAACAGCCTATATTGCCATGCACTTCGGGGGCTGGCTCCGCAGGGAAAACCAGACAAGTGTAAAAAAATACCGCGGCGTGGTAGTCTGCGAAAACGGCATCGCCGCTTCCGGAATGGTAAGAGCGCAGGTGGAATCCCTGCTTCCCGAGATCATGATTACAGACACGCTCTCCATCAGAGAGTACAACAATCAGCCGGTTGAGACCGATATTGTTTTTTCGACATCGTTTATTAAACAGAAACAGACTCCTATCATTTATCTGCCGACCATTTTGAACGAAACGGACAGAGAATCCGTCGTTTACCGGGCACGCAAATGTCTAAAACCCGACGCCGCTGGATTTCACAATATAGAGGGTCTGATGAATATCATTGATCACCATACCGACATTCATGATAAAGAGGCGCTGCAGGAAAAACTGGAGAGCTTCTTATCAAGCCGCCATTCGGTTAAGAAGGAGACGTACAAACCTATGCTGGATGAATTACTAACCGAACAGACAATTCAGTTTGAACAGGAAGTGCAGGACTGGGAACATGCCGTCCGGCTTGCTTCGGATCCGCTTCTACGGCTGGAGCATATCCAGCAGGACTATGTGGAAGCCATGATTGGAAACATCCGGGAAAACGGCCCTTATGTTGTCATTGCGCCTCATATTGCACTTCCCCACGCCAGACCGGAAGAGGGGGTGGATAAGCTTGGCATGAGTCTGCTGCATTTAAAACATCCGGTGTTCTTTTCGGATCAGGAGAAGCACCAGGCCAGACTTGTGATTGTACTCGCCGCCGTTGATAACGAAACACACCTGCAGGCACTATCCCAACTGACGGAAATGCTTTCAGACGCCGGAAATACCGAACAGCTGCTGGAAGCTGAGAAAGCAGAAGATATCTTAAGTCTCGTGACTCACTATTCATTACAAGGAGGACAATAACATGAAAAAGATTGTCGTTGTATGCGGAAATGGACTGGGAAGTTCGATGATGGTGGAAATGAACGTAAACAGTATCCTCAAGGACATGAACACCGAAGCCGGCGTCTCCCACACAGATTTAACTACAGCCAAGACAGAGCAGGCGGACCTTTTCATCGGGTCGGAAGATATACTCCGCTCGTTGGATGACGGAAGCCGCAATATCGCCCTGCTGAACAATCTGCTGGATAAAGAAGAACTGCGCCGTGTGCTCGAAGAAAGATTATAAACAGCGTGTCATAAAGGAGAGAAGGGGGATTAGAAATGATTGATCTTTTAATGAATGATATCCTGGGTACGCCCGAGATATTAGTCGGTCTGTTCGCTTTCATTGGTCTTTTGGTACAACGGAAGATGTTTTCGGATGTCATTTCCGGAACATTAAAAACCGTTCTTGGTTTTGTCATTTTAGGGGCCGGCGCTTCAGTTATTCAAGGGTCGCTCGGCCAATTCAGCAGCATGTTCAATCACGCGTTTAACGTAGATGGCGTGATTCCAAATAATGAGGCGATTGTCGCGGTCGCCCAGGACTCTTTTGGTACAGAAACAGCGATGATTATGCTGTTCGGCATGATTACAAATATTATTCTGGCACGGGTGACGCCTTTTAAATTTATCTTTCTGACCGGGCATCATATTATGTTTATGGCCTGCCTGATCGCCGTTATTCTCACTACTTCAGGGATGTCGGGCTTCTCGATGATCGTTCTCGGAGCTGTTACTCTCGGTTCTCTTATGGTGTTGTTCCCGGCACTGCTGCAGCCCTACACGAGAGAAATCACACAATCAGACGATTTCGCCGTCGGACACTTCGGCTCCATGGGCTATTTTGTGGCCGGGTTCATCGGTAGAAGAATCGGGAACAAGTCCAAATCCACCGAAGAAATCAATGTTCCGAAATCCCTTGGTTTCCTGAGGGACACATCGGTGGCCGTTTCGCTGACGATGGTGATTCTGTTCCTCGTTGTCGGCGGATTCGCAGGCAGTTCCTTTATTGAAAGCGAATTGAGCGGCGGGCAGAACTTTCTCGTATTTTCCTTCATGCAGGGCCTCACATTTGCTGCCGGCGTTTACATCATTCTTGCCGGAGTCCGTATGATTCTTGGAGAAATCGTACCTGCCTTCAAAGGGATTGCGGATAAAATGGTGCCAAACGCCAAGCCGGCTCTGGATGCCCCGACTGTTTTCCCGTTTGCCAACAATGCCGTGATCCTCGGATTTATGATCAGTTTTGTGGCTGGATTAATCAGCATGTTTCTGCTGCCGGTTTTCGGCCTCGCAGTAATTGTGCCCGGCCTTGTGCCGCACTTCTTTACCGGAGCGGCTGCCGGTGTATTCGGGAATGCCACAGGCGGTCGTGCTGGAGCGATTGTCGGTTCCGCCGCCAATGGTATCATGATCAGCTTTCTTCCGGCTTTGCTGCTTCCCGTCCTTGGCACACTCGGATTTGAAAGTACGACATTCGGGGATGCCGATTTCGGCGTTGTTGGTCTGATTCTTGGAAATATAAGCAATATTGTGTCATCCAATATGCTGTTTGCCATTATTGTACTGCTGCTTCTCGCCATCTGCTTTGCTGCCGGCTGGAGATCCTACAAGAAACAGGAGAGCAGCACTTCGTAAGTAATGGTGGAAATGGTACAAAACGCTTCCGGTTATCGTGCAGAAGAGCCGGAAGCGTTTTTTGGTTTATTTTCAGAAAAAACAGAAAGTTGGCGTCCGGATCCGGAGAAAAGAACCCCCCCTCTTTTCTAATCGTTTGTCATTTCCGCTGCGCGCCGCGGCGAAGGTGTATAAATAATGACTGCCGTCCACCTCATCCGGTTTCACCGGAAAATCAAAAGACGCCGTCGTCGATCCAGTGGGAGGTGCTTTCGTCGTGTCCCAATTCGTATTCTTATATCCTGCTCTGCACAACCGAATGTTTCACATACAACCGTTTCAATGACTCCAAGGATACCCTGCCCGGATTCTTCAAAACTGAATGGGGTTTTCGACTGATTGTAATATCAAGTGCAACAGGGTTGGATTTTTTTCTTTGTGCAATACACTTTTATTTTGGTTCCTTTCTGTATCCCTTTACAGCAGGCTTTTTTCTGTTTTTTCACCTTATGAGACGTTTGTTCAGCCTCCCCCTTTGTTCCACCGTCTCATACGTTAGAATAGTTCACATTAAATTTTTTGAAAAAATCAACACCCCGTATTGGAATGCTGATTGGGACGGTTATTCTTTTTCCCTCAATGCTTCTCTTGGAAAATCGGGGACGAGTCCTGCGTCGGTGGCTCGTTCGAGAAAGACGCGGACGGCTGCACACCCGTCTTCTCCGAGATCCCTTGTGAATTCATTGACGTATAAATCGATGTGCTGCTGCGCGACCTCGGGCGCCATCTCCTGGGAATGTTCCATGACATAGTCGTTTGAATCTTCGGGACGCGACCAGGCGTGGTCGACTGATTCACGGATCCATTTTTCCACTTTTTCATAATCCACGGACCGCCGGGCGATGATGGCGCCGAGTGGAATCGGAAAGCCGGTGTCAGCCTCCCACCATTCCCCGAGATCCTGAAGCATGTGCAGGCCGTACGTGTGATACGTAAAACGGGCTTCGTGGATTACAAGACCGGCATCAACCTCGCCGCGTTGAACGGCCGGCATAATATCATCAAACGGCATAATCCGGATGTCACCAACCGCTTCATGCAGGTTCTGGGCCGTCCAAAGCCGGAACAACAGGTACGCAGTCGATCGGTCACTCGGAACCGCCACCGTGCGCCCTTCGAGAAACCGTGGATTCTGCCCGCCTTCTTTCGTCAAAACCAACGGACCGCATCCTCTTCCAAGAGCGCCTCCGCAGGAGAGAAGACGGTAATGATCGAGCACCCACGGCAGCGCGGCAAAAGATATTTTCATCACTTCCGGCCCTTCCTGATTCGCGGCCCAGTAGTTTGTCTGGTCTATGTCGGCATACGTCACTTCCACCGGAGGCGCATCCGGGACAAGGCCGTGGACAAGGGCGTGGAATGTAAACGTATCGTTTGGACATGAAGAAAAAGCAATATTCATTTTAAAAAACCTCCCGTAAAATCGGACTCATCTGTTCGAGTGCTGCAAGTGCTCCGGGGATATCCCAGTTATCGCGGTCGCGCGGGCCGACGGGATTGGATACGGCGCGGACTTCAAAGGCAGGAATGTTCTGCCTGCGCGCCGCGGCGGCCACGCCGAATCCTTCCATCGCTTCCGCGCGGGCACCGGAAAAACGATCGCGGAGCCTGTCGGCGGTGGCATAGGTCCCAGTGGCGGTCAAAGTCGTCAAAACCGGCCCGGTACACGCATGCATGCCGGCTTCCTCCGCCTTCTGCCGCATCTGTTCTACCATTGCCGGATCGCAGTGGTAACGGGACGCTCCTAGACCGAGGTGTTCCATCGAAAGAAAACCATCCGGTGCCTCCGCTCCCGCCTCCGCAGCAACCATTTCGTTTGCAATGACAATGGCCCCGATACCTTCCGATTCCTGAAAAGCTCCCGCAATCCCTGCGTTAATAACAGCTTTGTACTTTTCACGCTGCAGAGCGGACGCCGTACTGACGGCGGCTTCCGCCAGTCCGGCTCCCCCCGCTTCCACGACAAAACGCGGATCGTTCTCTAATCCTTTATGTAGCACTTCCGCTTCTTTTTCCACCGCTGTGACAATCAGAATCTTTCCTTCTTCCATGATGTGAACTCCTTTGCTGCTGATGGGCTGCTCTTTTATCCTATCACGGAATCCTTCTTTCTGTCCTGCCGGAGCAAAAAGCCGGTCATGGTTACGTTTGTCTTGTTTCATTTGGAACAAACGTAACCATGGCAGGTTCCTGGTGACGTTTGCGAGAAAACAACCTGCCCTAAACGTAACTGGGAACGATTCATAACGACGTTTGTCCGGCCCGTCAATGAAAAAAGTGCCTCATGACACGAGCTGCCCGGTTTGCTGCACACGTTCGAACGACCAAAAGCCGAAAAACACACGAAAACACCCGAACGATGGCAGAAAAGCCTGCAGTTCGGATGTTTCTATAACGTATATATTTCTTTCCATGTTCTTCCTACGAAAGGCTGTTTGCCGGGATGGAAATCGTGCGGCCCTGCTTCGTCCAAGTTTCCGTTCCTTTTTCACTTGGCAGCTGCCAGTCTTCGTAGCACTGCTTCAGCAGTTCATCCAGACCTTCCACGTAGTGCAGCCGCGTCTGCGGATCATACTTTGTTATTTCTTCCGGGAAACGTTCTGCTTCCGGCACTGATTCATGCAGGGCGTTGATGGCATGAAGGTGGCTGAGTGCTGCTTCCGGGCCGCATAGTGTTTCGGTCCGCTGCTCCTGCACCGCTTCCATACAGTGATACAGCTTGAAACTCCGTTCGTTTTCCGGATTGCCGTACGTCACCACCGTGCCATCGGTAAACTCCGCCTTAAGCTCCTGTTCATGATGAACGTACGTCAGCACGGCGTGTTCGAATTCATAGCAGATGATTGGACCAATCTCCTCTGTGACGGCGTGGGAGGCGAGAAAATAAACCGGGACGCCGCCCTCGGTTTCGCCTTTTAATGCACACGTATCAAACGTTTCAATATCGTTGGCACGGTACAGTTCCGCTGTGAGTTCCTTCAAAGGTGCGCTGCGTTCCGGCCGGGAGCCGAGAATGTAGAACATGTTGTGGAGAAAATGCGACGTCGCGTTGTTGACGACACTATCAAAAATTGGTGTCCGGTCAGCGGCGTATTTTTTCCCCGCCCAGGAAGCCCGTTCATAATATTCTTCCGTGCGCGGCCAGAGTGCGAGCGTCTTCATACGCCGGGCTTCACCGAACCTCCCAGCCGTAACGTCCTGTTTCACCTGTTGGATAACACGGCTGAAAGACCAGTCAAATCCAATCGCCACAAACGCATTTTTCTCCCGCTTCAACCGGATAATCGTTTCCGCGTCCTCCAGAGAAGGAGTCATCGGCTTCTCGCACAACACATGGCTTCCGTTCTCCAGTGCGCATATCGTCTGCGCGGTGTGAAAATGGATCGGTGTGGAGATAACGGCCAGATCCGCGTCATATTTCTCATAGAAGGATTCCATCGACGAAAATACCGGAATGTCCGCCTCTTTTAGCTGTTCATGATAGTCACTGTTCTCCGGGGCAATGTCCACAACCCCCTGAATCCGGTTAAACATAAACTCTTCCCACAATACTTTCAGGTAATTGTTGCCGTAGCCGCCGATGCCGACGAGTACGATCGAAACCGATTGTTCCATAAGCTCCTCCTCATTGTTATTCCATGCGGACCGCCTTTTCCTGGGCTGTCAGGCAGAGTTCCGCCGCTTTAAACGCATGAGCCTGCGTCATCGCGCGTTCGGTATGTTCCAGGCAGTCAAGAATCAGATTGTGATAGTAAGGAAAACCGACTTTTCCTGCCAGGGAATAATGCTTCTCTCCCGCCTGGTTCACAAGAAACAAGTGCTCGCCGTTTTCATCGTTGGTTATATCGATATTCTTGCGCAGTTCGATGAATCCTTCCGTGCCGAGAATGATCGTCCGGCCGTCCCCCCAGGAACGCAGACCGTCCGGCGTCAGCCAGTCGACGCGGAAATAACTCCCGGCTCCATTATCTCCTGTCAGAGTGGCATCCCCGAAGTCCTCCATTTCCGGGTAGTCTTTATTGGTGTAATTGGCCGTTCTGCTCGCCTGCACTTTTGCATCCCTGGCCCCGGTGAATGTCAGAAACTGTTCAATCTGATGACTGCCGATGTCACACAAAATCCCGCCGTACTGATCCTTTTTGAAAAACCATTCCGGACGCGCGGGAGCATTCAGGCGGTGAGGACCGGTGCCGATGACCTGAACGACACGGCCGACCGCTCCTTTATTGATAATCTGTTCCGCAAAGACAGCGCTTTCCACAGACACCCGTTCACTATAATTCACGGCCCATTTCAGCCCGGTCTCTGCGGTTTTCACCCGGGCTCTTTCCAACTGTTCCATCGTCGTAAACGGCGCTTTCGCCGTGAAAAAATGTTTGCCGGCATCCTGTACTTCAAGCCCCAAATCTCCGCGTTCGGATGTTATTGGCGCGGCGGCCACAAGCTGTACTTCCTCGTCCTCCAGAATCTCCGCTTTGGAAGATGCCGCCTGCACCTGTGGGAATTTCTCCTGAAACGCTTTCACTTTCTCCGTATCCGGGTCATATACCCATTTCACTTCAGCACCGGCCTGCTTAAGTTTTGCACACATGTTATTGATATGCCCGTGTTCCAGCCCGATGGCTGCGATTGTGAACTCTCCCGGTCCGGCAGCGGCTTCAGGCTTTGGCTCCGGTTCGAAATGAAGAGTGTCCGAATGATTCATCATACCCGATCTCTCCTTCTTTCCTTCACGAAGGTTATATAGTTGAATGCTACACTCTTTCCCAGTCGTTGTCTTATTAAAGAATTATCTGATTCTCAATTTCGGAAGCTTCTTTTCAACCTTCCTTTTTGTATTCGGAAGGCGTATGGCCGGTATGTTTTTTAAATACCTGGCTGAAATAGCGGGGATTGTTGCCGAAGCCGACTTTTTCTGCGACTTCAAACATTTTCACCTCCCCGGTTTGATTCATGAGGACTTTCGCTTTCTCCATCCGCTCTTTCATCAAATACGTGGAGAACTTCTCTCCGATTTCTTTTTTGAACAGTTTGCCGAGGTAATCCGAGTTCATGTAAAACACATCGGAGGCCATGCTTGAGATGGAAAGAGCCTCGTCATGCAGATGCTCTTTTGCGTACTCCATCACTTCTTTGACAAGCTGATTCTGGGTGTTTTTCTGCTGCTTGTAATTCGATTGGGCAATGCCAACCGCTGTATCTCTCAGAAACGTCTCCAATTCCGGAAGTGTGGTGAACGAATGAAACTTAGGCACATGATCAAATAACTGTTCCATGGAGGCACTGTCGGTCTGACGTATCAACGACATGTATAACTCCAGGCAGTGGGAGCGCAAGACCTGCACATCGAACCTGCATGCCCTGACAGCCTGAAAAAAATAGTCCAGGTACTCCGACACTTCGTCCTGATTACCGCTTCGCACCGCAATGAGAAGGGATTCGTGGTCCATCATCAGTCCTTTGAATGCATAGTTGTCGTGTTTTATATCTTCGGAGGTGATAATCCCGCCTTTTCCGAGATAAAACCGGTGCGACAGTCCTTCGAGAATCTCCTGATAGAGCAGATGAAGATCGGTGATGCCGCCTGTGCTCGTGACCGACGTCGTAAACGATGGCTGCTGCAGATTCTCCCAGTCTTCTTTCACTTGTTTGATATGATCAATGAGCGTCTCCACCCCGCTGTCCTCAACAAGCAGTACGATCCGGTCCGAAATAATCGCAGCAAGAAGAATGTCCTGACACTCCGCCATTTCTCTTGTCAGCATTTCTTTCAGCATAAACAGGGATTCGTACTCCACATCGTCATCCAGAACAAACCCGAGAAGGCGGAAGGCGTTCCACTGTTTCTCGAAGCCGAACAACTCCTGGTAGTACTTCCATTCTTTTATATCAAACTTTTTATTGATGATGAATTCGCGGAGAAACTGTTCCTTTGCCTTAGGGATGACGTTGTTCAGATGGTCTCTCATACTTTCTATGAACGCCTCTTTTTCCCCTGCCTGATCAAGTTCCTGCACGACTTCTGCCACGGCTTCTTCGATTTTTTCCTCATTGCTCGGCTTCAGCAGATAATGCTTCACCCCGCATTTCATCGCTGTTTTTGCAAACTCGAATTCATCGTAGCCCGAGAGTACAATAAACCGGACGTCCGGGAAGACGCCGTGCACCTTTTCAATGAGCTCAATGCCGTTTAAGCCGGGCATTTTAATATCGGTCAGCACGATATCCGGAGGATTTTTCTGAATCAAATCATACGCCTCCCGGCCGTTGGATGCTTTAACAGGTGCTTGCGTGCCGCATTTTTCCCAGTCCACCATGGAGGCGATACCTTCAAGAATGAACAATTCATCGTCCACGACCATTACCTCATACATCCTGCTCCCCCCTTATATAAGGCAGTGTAATCGTAACAACCGTTCCTCCTTCTTCTGCATTCTCAATCGTCACACCACCATCTTCTCCAAACATGAGATGAATCCTCTCGTTTATATTGTATAAGCCGATACCGGACCCTTTCGGCTTCACCACCCCGTCATGGATCTGGCGGATTTTCTTTTCATCGATGCCGGGGCCGCTGTCACGCACCATGACAGCAAGCGCCTCCTGCTTCCGGGCGATTGCCACACGGATGCTGCATGGATCCATCATTTCTTCCAGAGCGTGCTGAATGGCATTCTCCACAATTGGCTGAATCGTCAGTTTCGGGATGCTTAATTCCCCGGTCCCCGGTTCCTGATCGAGCGAAAACTGAAGCCGCTCCCCGTAACGGAACTTCTGGATGGTAATATAATTCTCCACGATTTCAAGCTCCTCCGACACCTGAATCATCGGCTTCTTTTTGCTGATAATATTACGCATCATGTTCCCCAAAGCTTCCGCCATCTGCGAAATTTGTGTCTTCTGCCTCATTTTTGCCATCCAATGAATCGAGTCCAGAGTGTTGTAAAGAAAATGCGGATTAATCTGCGACTGCAGCGCTTTATACTCCGTTTCCTTAATCACAAGCTGTTTCGTATAGTTCTCCTTGATCAAGTCGTTAATTTTATTCAGCATGATGTGAAAGTTGCGCTGCAGATCGCCGATTTCATCACGAAGATAAGCAGGTTCCCTGTTCTCCACCTGATCAAAATTACCCTGCTGCACTTTTTTCATCCGCCGGGTCAGCTCTTCAATTGGTCTTGAAATAGCTTTCGCCGACTGCCGGCTGATAAAGAGTGTAATAGCCGCCACCAGCACCGTATAACCGGCCATCAATTGATAAATCAAGCTCTTCTGGCTGTCTACGTCTTCAAACGGAAGCGTATTATAATATGTTAAATCATAATAGCGGGATGGTTCGTGCGTAACAAAAAATTCTTCATTGCCCACATCAGTCACAGCATAATTCCTTGTACCGGAGATACCAAGAAACGTATCAATAGTATCTGATTCGAATGTATCCGAGTGAAGAATTCCGCTCTCATTTGTGATGACAAAGCTTTTATCCGACGTGATGTTGAGGGTGCGGTTAATCATCGCCTCGAGGTCAATCATGGTAATCATATAGCCAAGGTGGTCGAGAGACAGATTTTCTTTTTTGCGTATCTCTCTGGCGGAGACGAGGACTTCTTCCTCCGGAAAACCCTTCCACACATTCCCTCCTCCCTCTTCTTCAATCCGGCTGATCAATTCCTCCATATTCAGATTAATATCCGGAGAGAATCCGGCATTAATGATATTGCCGTTTCCATCCACCACAAGCATAGAAGAGATGTAGGATTCCTGATTCAGGTACAGATTCAACCGGTTTATCAGTTCCATCCGTATCCGGTAAGCATTGTAATCATTATTGTCTGCATTCAGCTGTTCCATATGAAGCTGTATGGTTGGATTGGTAACAATCTGAAAAGTATAATCCTCCATGTTTTTCAACTCGTTATCGAGTACATTGGATGCCAGATGAAGGTTGCTTGCTGCTTCTTCATAAATCTTATTTTCGTAAATCTCCGATAATAAATAAAAAATAGAAAGTCCGATCACCCCGAAAACAGCCATCAATAGAAACGTAAGAGAAAACAGTTTGTTTCGTATTTTGGTGAACTGGTTAAAAATCGTGGTGGGGTGAAATAGTTTCAGCCACGTTTTTAATCGATGGAACCTGTGTCTGCGCCCTGTACCTATCCGAATCGACCCCCTCCCATCCGATGACATGCTGCCGGACATTGTTCTGCTGCTGCTTTTCTGTGTGTAAACGAGGCAGATGACCGTAATCAGTCCCGCCATCTCACCAATTGAAGCAGCTATTGCTCCATTTGCTCCATTCCATTCAGGGAAAGCGTTTACAAGAAAAAGCAGAACCAGACATACGACAACAATATTCACGGTCTGACTGACCATCATTCTCGGTGTCCTTCGTTCAAGCATGATAAATCCGTTGAAAAAGTCCACCCACGGAAACACGAGGACTTTCACGATGAAGAACTGCAGCACAATCAGTGTGGGACCAGCCAGTCCGGGTTCAGCCCCCATCACCACGTTCATGAACCACCCTCCGGCCGGAGTGAGCGTGACGGCGAGCAGCAGCAGTACCGGAATCACACTCAGGACGATCGTGAACGTCCATACTTTGGAATGATCCCTTTGATAAAATTGTAGCACAATTTGGTGGGTATACATAAAAAAACTCAGCAGAAATTGGGAAATCGTAAAGGCCAGCGCAAATGAAGCGATACTAAGTTCCATATCCCGGCTCTGGGCCAAAAAAATATAGACGAGCGGCTGCAGCATCGTCTGAAACAAAAAGTATACGACCATAGGGAGATAAAACGGCATGATTTCTTTTTTGTACAGGGACCAGCCGCTTTCCGGTGTTTTTTTCAGTATGACATGCCCTTTCCAGACGCTGAACGCACACTCGATACACATCCCTGTCAGGAAAATGACCGCACCAGCCATGCTCGTAATGCTGCCGGACGCCGTAAACCACCAGGCCATGAGAAACATGGCGGCGACTCTTACAATCACCCCGATCGTGAGCCATTTCGTCTGCAGATGCCGGATGATGACACCCTGATAGATACCCCGTATCCCTGAAAAAATAATGACAAACGTGATAACAAAGAAGGTGAGCGAAATCGTGTGGACCATATTTTCATCGGCATTAAACAACTGGATAAACATCCACGTTCCAAGCGGAGTGAAACTGATGATCATACTGATGGTCATCATGACAGCCGTCACATACAGGAACACGATAAACAGCGGCCGGAACATCTTTTTATCCCGGACAAGAGCGGAACTTGTCTGTCTGAATACAATCATCGGTTTTTCCACAATGCCGAACATCGAAAAGGCGACCGCATAACAGGCTACCATGAAGGCCGCATTGTCCGCCCTGCTCAGTGTACCGTTAATAATAATATGGGTCAGAGAGGTTAAGCTGGAGGAAATGCCGAGTGGAATAAAAAAAGCGGCAAGCGTCTTATACGTCAGGCTGGAACATTCCTTTCTCACGAAGCATCCCTTCTTCTATGGTTCTGGCTGCTGCAGACGGATGCCACTGCCGTCTGCATCCTTATTGTTTCTGCCTACCAATCTGCCGGCGGATGCCGCCAGAAACTGTTGAAAAATAACAGCCAGTACGACAGGAAGAGCGGCCGCCGGTGGAAAATAGGTGACAGCAATCGCGGCTCCGACTCCGGTGTTACGCATTCCTGTATTATACATGAGGCTGACTGCCGTGGCACGCGTCCACCCAAACAGCCTGGCGGACCAGAATCCGAGACCGTACGCCGCACAGGCGAGGAGAAACACAACGAAAAACAAAAAAATCAAACGCATCGACATCGTTTGAAAGTACGGGGCGGTGACCGCACTGTTTATCAAAATCACGAACAGCACTCCTATTTTGGAAAAAGGAGCAGCTGCGGCGCCGGCCTGACGGGCCCGTTTTTCGTTCATCCGGTTGAACAAAACAGCGGCCGCAGAAGGAACGACGACCATCCATAACAGTCCGAGCATAATCCCAGGAACATCCATCGCCACGTCGGTTCCAACGAAAATACCCAGTATGGAAGGGACAAGAAGCGGAGAAACCAGTGTATTGATAATAACGACAGCTACGGTCAATCCGGTATTGCCACCGAAGATGCCGCTCCACATAATAGTGATGACCCCCGTGGGGATGGAAAACGCCAAAACCAGTCCCGTAATGACAAGAATATCATCCATGAAAAGCAGAACCCCGGCGCCGTACGCAGCTGCAGGCATCACCACCTGCAGCAGGACCATGGCCGTAATAAGGGGCAGCGGCCGCAGAAAGGCTTCTTTCATCTGCTGCAGATTGAGCCGGAGGCAGCTGGAAAAGCTGATAAAAGCAAAAATCCATTTCACCCAGTCCGAAAGCACCTGTGCACCGGACAAGACCGTGATACCCAGCAGCAGGACGGCAGGAATCAAAAACGGCAGAGCTTTCTCGAGGTATTGGTTCACTTGTTGATACACAACATCCCTTCTTCCTGCAACATCGATCGTATATATCCCGGCTTTTATGTCCTGCCGTTTTATCTTACAGTCCTATCAGGCCGGCACGTGTTCATAAGAAGTACCGCCGGCTTTTTCCACCTGCATTTTTTTCAGAGACTGATAGACCAGCCACATGTTAATCTGGGCAAGCAGACTAACCCCGCAGATGGGAATGAATCCGGGAAACGAAATGAAAAAATAGTAGGCTGCGAGCAGCGAAATAATAATCAGTAACACATTGGCTATATTGAGGAAACTGAGCGCGATGGAATATTTAATATACTGAAAGAATCTCATTCTGTAATGGACGTACGTTGGGAAAATATAGAGCAGCATAAAGATAAAGACAATGCCGATAACGGTCATGAAGACGTTCAGTCCTGTGAACAAAGCACCATCATAGCTTCGGAAAAAGTTCAGGTTAAAATACCAGAGCAGTCCGAATCCGATTAATGAAAGCCCGAGACCATTGGCCTTGAAAAATTCTGCTTTGTAACTTTTCCAGAACGTCCGGAAAACTTTCACTTCCTCCTCGCCAAGACAGGTCCTGCGCGCCACGGAAAAGAGCGCCGCCGTGCTCGGACCGATACCAAAAACAACGCCGCCGAGCAGCGTACAGGCCGCCCACATCACGTTCAAGTAGAAAAAGTAACAAACCCAGCGGCAGAAAGAAATAATGAACATGAACAACAGACCGTCTTTTTTCACGTCAATCTCCCCCTTCCTTTATCCCACCGGCTGCAGTCAGCAGATCTTCCACCCGGACCGGTTGGTTCTCATGTGCTGATTTCCAGACTGCTTCCCCCGCTGCGACAGCAAGTGCGCCGTCCCTGCTTCCGGACAGAATAGTGTACTCGCGCTTCGGATTCTCCCCGAGAAAAATGTCTTCCTGAAGAACCGGATCACCCCCGCCGTGACCGCCTTCCCGCTCGACAACATGAATCGTCTCCTTGGAGCCAAAAAGGGGGAAATAGTCAATCGTCTGTTCCGGCACAGGGAAAGGAACACGCGACGGTGCATGATATTCCATCGTTTCCAGACGGCCTTCTGTGCCGTTAATGGCCAGACGGTAGCCTTCATAAGGCACGGAAAAATTCACCGAGTAGTTCAAAAGGGACCCGCCGCTGTATTTCACGACCGCCGTATACGTATCTTCAATCGAAATGTCCGAATCAAACACGCACTTATCCGGCCGGTATCCCGTATAGCCTTCCCTTTTTTTCATATCCGCGTTGATATGGTCATCCTCTACCGAAGCTGTGTTACTTCTTGTGTTCCACCGCATGTAATAAGGGCAGTCAAGCTTCACATCACACGTCGAACAGTGTCTGCCGTCTTCTTTCCGGGGATTGTGTACACTTTCACTGCCGTAATAATTCAAAGCGCCATACGCAAAAACCTCTTTGGGCTGCTGATCGAGCCACCAGTTCACAAGATCAAAATGGTGCGAACTTTTGTGGATGGACAATCCCCCGGAGTGTTCGCGGTACCGGTTCCAACGCTGAAAATAGGAGGACCCGTGGTAGGTGTCAATGTACCAGTTCAGATCCACCGACGTTACCCGTCCGATTTTTCCCGCGTCAATCAATTCTTTGATCTTCATGTGATACGGATTGTAACGGTAGTTGAACGTGACGTTGACGTGCCCTTTGCTTTCTTCTTCCGCTTCCATGATGCGCCGGCATTCATCCGCTGTGACTGCCATCGGTTTTTCCGAGATCACTTCCAGATCATTCTTGAGCCCCTGAACGATAAAATCCACATGCGTATCATCCCGGCTCGTCACAATAACCGCATCCGGTCGGACTTCTTCCACCATCCGGTCAAATTCCCCCGCGCCGAATGCAGGAACTTCAGCTGTCTCGGGATACTGCTCTCTGCACACGTCAAACCTCACCGCATCCACATCGAGCATTCCTGCCAATTGGCAGGAGTCCGAAAATGTCTTGAGCATCGGCTTGATAAACATCCCGAGTGCCCGGTTACTCATGCCGCAGACTACATATCGTTTCACATCACACACCTCATTCTGCTTTTTAAAGTAAACGGTTATCCCCTTTTATTGTAAGCGTTATCAAATGAAAGTCAATAAAAGGTTACCCTTTCAGGCCGCTGGTACTGATGCCGTCCACGATATAGCGCTGGAAGAAAAAGAAAATAAGAAAAATCGGCAGCAGACTTAATGTTGTCATGGCAAACAACGCGCCCCAGTTCGTCACCGCCTGCGGGTCCGAGAACAGTTTCAGCGCCAGTGAAACCGGGTACTTTTCCGGGGTCTGCAGATAGATAAGCGGTGCCATAAAGTCGTCCCAGCGCCAATAGAAAGAGAAGATGGTTGATGTCATCATCGCCGGAACAATCAAGGGAACGATAATGCGTATAAAAATCGAAATCGTGTTACAGCCGTCAATACGCGCCGCCTGATCGAGTTCCGGCGGAATCGTCCGGATAAACTGTATCATCAGAAAGATAAAGAACGGATACCCGAAAAAGGTCGGCAGAATGAGCGGAAGATACGTATCAATCAGTTCAAACCAGTTGAACATGATATACTGCGGGATCATCACCATTTCAAACGGAAGCATCATCGTCATAAGCATGAGAGCAAACCATACTTTCCGCCCCGTAAAATTAATCCTGGCAAATCCATATGCAGCTACCGCCGAGAAAATAATACTCCCTATGGTCGAAATACCCACGATAATAAAGGTGTTTTTGTAGAAAGTAGTAAAGGAAATTCCGGCAAAACCTTTCCATCCTTGCACATAGTTTGAGAATTCCCAGGACTGCGGAATGAGACTGTGGGCGTTCACAAACACATTCGAACTCTCTTTCAGGGAACTGGCCAGCATCCATATAAGAGGATAAAGCATAACCAGTGTAAACAGTCCCAGCAGCGTATGCTGTGTGATTTTTTTCAGTCGGTTCTTTGTTTTGTACGTCATGCGTTACACCCCCTGATATTACCCATCATAATGCACCCAGTAGTCGGAACTTTTGAAAATAATCGCTGTGAAAATACCAATGATCAAGAGCATCACCCAGGCAAGTGCAGACGCATAGCCCATATCAAAGAACTGGAAGGCCTGGCGGTACATGTACAGGACATACAGCAGGGTGCTGTTGATTGGCCCGCCCTCGGTAATGATAAAGGCCGGTGTAAACGCCATAAATCCGTGAATCACCTGCATGATGACGTTAAATAGAATAACCGGTGTCAACATTGGTATCGTAATCTTGAAAAACTTCTGCAGCGGTGTCGCGCCGTCCACTTCTGCGGCTTCATAATAAATACCAGGAATATTGCGGAGACCTGCCAGAAAGATAATCATCGATGACCCAAACTGCCAGCCGTAAAGAATAACAAGTGTCCAAATCGCTGTATTTGGATCCCCCAGCCAGGAATGGCCCGAAAGACCAATGCTCTCCAGCATGGAATTAATCGCACCGTCATTGCCGAACAATTGTCTCCACATAATCGATACGCCGATGCTCCCGCCGACGATGGACGGCAGATACAGGAGGGTCCGGTAAACACCAACCATTTCCACCACTCTGTTTAAAACAAGGGCGATCAACAGGGCAAAGATGAGCCTGAACGGTACAGCCGTTCCGGCATAGAAGAATGTAACTCTCATCGACTCCCAGAACACCGGATCATTTGTGAACATTTCTTTGTAATTCGCAAGCCCTGCCCACTGCGGTGTGCCGACAAGGTTAAAATCCGTGAAAGACAGATACAGTGAATACGCCATCGGAAACAGCATAAATGCTATTGTTCCGAAAATAAACGGACTAAGAAACAGATACCCCATCTTATTGTCTATATCTTTAACCGGTTTCTTTCTCTTCTTCGATGTGGGGTTGGGCTGCGGATTATTCTGAAACCTGGTGTCTTCTGTGTGTGCCTCCTGCATCTATGCCACTCCTTTCATCAGTAAATGAAAAGGGGTCCTGAACTTGTTTGGAGTACAGGACCCCTCCTTTTTCCCCTCTATTGCTCAGACAATATGGACTCTGCTTCATCTCTGAAGTGCTTTGCGCCTTCCTCCGGTGTCATTTCTCCGTACATGACCATTTCATCCGTGTCTTTCAGAGCCTGCAGTACTTCCGATGCAGATGGCGGGAAGTTGGTGTCAGGCGCTGAACTGTTTTCAGCTACGACATCCAGGTAGTCGAAAATTTTCTCCTGGGCTTCGCTTAAACCATTCTCTCTCAGTGCCTCCCGCACATCCGGTTTAATCGGAACGCCGCGGTCCCCTCCGATGACTTCAAATACTTCCACGGTGTTGGTGTAGAAATTGATGAAGTCCGCCGCCTGCTTTTTGTGCTTGGAGTTTTCCCCAATGGACCACAGCATGGACGGCTTCTGGAACATGCCCTGATCATTGTTTTTGCCAGGCAGCATGGCAATTTCAAGCGGTGTGCCAGCCGTCTGCTGCAATGTCTGGAACTGGTTCGACCAGTTCTTAATATGAATGGAAGTTTCGCCTCTTGTAATCAATTCATCTTCAAGTCCCTGAATCTGATCGACAACACTGTAATCCGGGCTTACTCCATTATCAATCTGCTGCTTCATCATCGAGAAATAATCGGCCAGGAGCTGATCATTTTCATAACCGAGCCCTGTACCATCTTCATTGAACAAGGACTCTCCTTTTTCGCGCAGGTAGTATTCAAAAAAGTTGTCAGGCTCTGTGTAACTCACGCCGTAATGACCGGTTGCTTCGGAAATCCCTGAGGTGATATCCAGATACTCCTGCCACGTCCAGTCATTGGACGGCATTTCAACATCTGTTCCTTCAAAATGCTTAGGATTATATGCCACCATCATAGCGTTGGTCCCGGTCGGTATCCCAACCTGGGTGCCGTTTACCTGGCCACTCTCGATGACCGTGTCATCCACCCCTTCCAGGTTGATGGTGCCGTCTTCAATAAACGGTCCGAGATCGGCAAGAAGTCCTTCGGCGGCATACTGGTTTACGTACTCTCCAAAGTTCTGCTGCATAATGTCCGGCAGATTGCCGCCGGATGCCTGGGCAGCCATCCGCTCAAAGTAACCGTCAAACCCGGAAAACTCCGTATTGATTGTGACGTTTGGATTCTGTTCTTCGTACATCGTAATAATCTCTTCTGTCATGTCGTGCCGGGTCTGCGATCCCCACCAGGACATTCTCAGTTCAATCTCGCCCTCGGAACTGCCTTCATCCGATCCGCCTCCGCTGTCCGAACTTCCACCGGAGCTGCCGGAGTCACTTCCGGCTTCCTGTCCCCCGCCGGTGCCGCTTCCGGCACAGGCAGCAATAAATACAATCATAAGAGCAGCACACAGCAGCAACCACACTTTTTTCAAATGCTTCACTCTCCCCTTCTTTAAATTTGAAAGCGCTTTCTGTTCATATAACCATGTTAGTGTATCCGTTTATATTTTGTAATAAAAAATTCAGACATTTATGTTCAAAAATCAGACACAACTGCTCAGGAGCTTTTTTAATCGTAAAGGCGTTTGGAAAAAGGGAAATCGTGGAACCGCTGCCGCTTCCGGCGTTGTACGTCTTAGGTTGGTATGGGTGCTGGTCGTGAGTGCGGTGGTATGGGATTAGTTGCTGGTGCGGGTATGGACACTATATGGACGGGGAGAGCGTATAGTATCCACCGACGCAGCTTCGGTGGACACTAATTTCTGATTTTCACCTGATAGTGGACAGACCTAAAACGCCCCGCTGTCATACAAGACATCCGGAGCGTTTTTCAATTATTTGGGATGAACGTATCCCTGCACCTTTATTGCGCAACAGTTTTCAGCAGCTGGTACAGGTTGGATTTGGCTTCGAAGCCGATGCCGGGTACGTCCGGGAGCGAAACGCGGCCGTTTTCGACCGGCTGGTTATCTGCGAAACCGCCGAATGGTTCAAATACGCCGGGATACGACTCGTTTCCGCCCAGTCCGAGTCCAGCCGCGATGTTCAGCGACATCTGATGGCCGCCGTGCGGAATGCAGTTACGCGGGGACCAGCCGTGTTCTTCGAGCATCAAAAGAATCCGGCGGTACTCCACGAGTCCGTAGCTAAGCGCGCAGTCAAACTGAAGGTAGTCTTTTTCCGGGCGCATCCCGCCGTAGCGGATCAGGTTTCTCGCATCCTGCATCGAAAACAGATTTTCCCCGGTTGCCATCGGGGGCGCATAGTGGTCAGCCAGTTCTTTCTGGAGTTCAAAATCAAGCGGGTCTCCCGCCTCTTCGTACCAGAACAGATGATACGGTTCCAGCGCTTTTGCGTAGCGCACCGCTGTCTCGAGATCAAAGCGGCCGTTGGCATCCACCGCAAGCGACTGCCCGTCCGGCACTACCTCGAGAACCGCCTCAATCCGGCGCAGGTCTTCTTCAAGCGAACTCCCGCCGATTTTCATTTTCACGACCGAGTAGCCGGAATCCAGATACTGCTTCATTTCTTCCTGAAGCGCATCATACCCTTTTCCCGGTTTGTAATAGCCGCCGGCGGCATAAACAAACACGCTGTCATCCGCCTGTCCGCCACGATACCGGTCCGCAAGCAGCTGATAAAGCGGCTTTTCCTCCATTTTGGCCACTGCGTCCCAGACCGCCATATCTATCGTGCCGACAGCCACCGAACGCTCCCCGTGGCCGCCCGGCTTTTCTCCTGTCATCAAAATGTCCCAGATTTTATACGGGTCCAGGTTCTCCCCCGTCTCATCCACCACGTCATCTGAATCAGCCTCAAGCAGCCGCGGAATAAACCGCTCATGAAGCAGGCCGCTCGGAGCGTACCTGCCGTTGGAGTTGAAACCGTAGCCGACCACCCGTTTTCCATCGCGTACAACATCAGTCACCACCGCCACAACGGAAGCTGTCATTTTACTGAAATCAATAAACGCGTTGCTTATATCGGATTTGATCGGGACAGCCTGTTCTTTTACATCTATGATTTTCAATATATTCAACTCCTTTTCCCGAAGTAAGTTCTCTACGTTTTCAACATAACATGAAAAGGCATTCTCTGCTGGAAAAAATATAAAAATCATAGCACATTCACCTAATTATCCTATCGTTTCACCTGACTATAAATAAGCAGGGCCGGACCGGAAGCCCATTCCCGATCCGGCCTTCTGCCTTTATTTTTTCACGCTGATAATAGTGCTGCCTTCCCACTGTTTTCCGGAAGCCAGTTCACCGTTGACTGTGACTTCTGTTTCCTTTCCTTCTTCAAGGACATCCGCCAGATCCTGACGGTCGAACTGTACTTTGTAGCTGCGGCTGCTTCCCGGCTGCTTCACCGGTTCCGCTTCACCATTGAGCCGGATCGAATCAAACTGTATCTCTTTGGCGTCATATTCTTCCGGCAGTTCAATATGAACGGTTGCCACACCGCCGCCTTTAACATTCAGGACAGGCGGAGTGAACCGGATGTCAGCTTCTACTGTTTCCGCATCTCCGTTTTCCTCAGGCGCAATGAACTCCAGGAAGTCTCCCCAGATGATATTTCCTTCTTCATCACGCTCATACGGAAGTTCCGGTTCAAGACTGGCAAAGTTGTCATCCGACAGTTCCGTTCCGGAAGCATTGTCCGATACTTCTCCGTCAAATAGATAGTTGGTATCCGATTCAAGATACTCCGGATAGTTGTCTGCCGTCTCATAATCTTTTTGATACGAGACAAAATGCTCAAGTTCAAATTCTTCTTCAATGTCATCATACGTTGATAAATTTAGGTTTTGGCCCGCGTTATTAAATGAGACATTGTCTTTTGCAATAATCGCGGGATTGCTGTTGCTCGTAAATCCAGCCGCGCCGTTATTGAAGGCAATACTGTTTTGGATCACATGCGGAACGTGTACTCCTTCGCCGCCGAGCTTAAATCCGTTCTTATCCCCGGTTCCTTCGGTGCCGTCCGTTAAAAAGCCGTTGTTATAGGCGATGCTGTTTTCAATCGTTACGGGGCCGATCGCTCCCGTTCCGACTTTCGTGTACAGATCCCAGCCGTCATCGATATTGTTATGGGCGATCGTCCCGCGGAACACATTGCCTTCCCCAGATGTCAGCTTGGCCGCAAATCCGTCCGCGTTGTTTTCCGACGGATCCCGGTTATCAAATGACGTGCTGTTCAGCACCAGGTTATGGGACGGCCATTCGGATTTATCGTCTTCTTCCGGATCCGTCCGACTGATCTGCATCCCTGTGTCACCGTGCTCATAAAACCGGCTGTTTTCCACAATGTTATGGTCGCCGCCGATGACAAAACCTTTCGTGTTGCCGGCGGAACGGGCAAAGTCAAGGCCTTCCACGTGCCAGTAATTACCGCTCAGCTCCACTCCTTTGGACTGCTTATCAAAATCAATGACCGGATCTGCGCCGGGAGCTGCTTTCAGCGTCTTCCTCGCATCTTCCGTACCATCATGATACTGTTCAATCAACAGCATCTCATCCCGGACATATTCCCCGTCTGTCACAAGAATCGTCTGTCCGGGGCTGACGAAATCAACGGCCGTATCGAGATCCACCGGATCCGTTTCTGTTCCTTCACCGGAAGCATCAGCGTCCGGAGCCACATAAATATCTCCTTCGAACGTCCGGTTGGTAACGGAAAAATTCGTTACGATCTCGTCATAGGATGTCAGCAGCTGCGTATCATCCGGCACAAACATAGAGGTGAAATTTGTATCCGTATTTTCCGGAAGCGTCGTTTCCATCACTTTCATTTCTCCGGCTGCCATTTCTTCCTGCTCCACGATCGTTTCCAGTCCCTGCTTCAATGTGACGGTGCCGTCCACGTTTGACTGGAGTCTGACACTATACTGTTCAGTTTCCGATGTTTCCTCCAGTGATATGACTTCGACCTCCGGTTCCACCGGTTCAGCAGGAGGTTCTACTTTCGGAGGGTCCGTTGCTGCTGCACTGACATTCATATCAATGTTTTCGACTACAATATCCGCCTTCCGGGCAGTGTAAAAGCCGACATACACTTTATCATCCTGGACATTCAGAATATCCGGCTCATACATAATTTCTTCTTCGCCGTTATTCAATGTTCCGGTATACCCGCTGTTCGTCTTGGACAATGTCAGGTGATAGTCCTCTTCCGGATACGTATTAGATGGTCCCGGTTTTTCATTTTCCAGCATGATTTTCTGAATGCCTTCACTGCCGGCGCCGTCTGAAGATTCTACGCCGGTCCGTACAAACAGCTGTGTGCCGTTTTCCTCCATCGTGCCGCCGCTGAAGCCGCCGACTGCGGCCATATTAGAGGCAAATACGCTCGTATTACCGTCTTCGCCAATGGCATCGCGGGCCATAATGCCGAACGATTCCTGGCCGTCATGCGGATCTTTGGCGTAATCGTTCACCTGAATATCGGCCGACAGTTCAAAGTTGTCTTCTTCTTCATCGATGACTGTATAGTAATAGGAAATCCCATCATGGTCGCCGGTAATCTTTCCTCCGCTCGGCCCCTCGGCTGTCAAAGCTGCAGAAGAACCATCTTCCATCACTTCAACATCGTTTGAATCACTACCGGCAGACTGGCCGAAAATGATGGAGTGCCATTCCGGATCGGAGGCTTCACGCACCGTTACTTCATAGGAGATAGATTCCATATGTTCCGGTGCAATCGTTATCTCATACGTTCCGGGAGTGGAACCATCAAATCCCGACGCTTCCACTGTGTACATTCCTTCATCCAGCACCTCTTCATCTCCGTTGTCATAAAGTCTCGATACTTCCAGTCCTTCGGCTGAGAAGGACTCACCGGTTTCAAAAGTTGTCTGTGGATAAGACATGATACCAAGTCCGGTCCCTTCTTTTTCCTTTACATTCACGTCAAAGGAAGCCGTTTCTCCTTTATGAGTGACCGTTATCTGCCGTTCTCCCGGAGTGGATGTGTCCAGTTCCGAAACCTCCAGGTCTTCCCGCATTAACCGGACATCGCTGCCGTCCTCGTATTCGGCATAGACCGTCAAGCCGTCCAGATCCAGTTCTTCCCCGAGAAAGTACGTTGTTTTTTCAGGAAGCTGCCGGATATCCAGACCGGTCAGCGCGGCATCCGATACGGTGATATCAAAAGATGTGGACACGTCCGGCTCGTCTGCCGCTTCTACGGTGACTGATTTTGTGCCTGCCTCTTCGAACGTATAATCTCCACCGGCCTGTTCCCCATCGATCAGCAGGCTGTATTCTTCCGGCGCCAGTTCCACCGACTGATAACCATCGTTATATTCACCGGTTACTATTAATCCTTCTGGATCAAAGGTATCTCCAAGATAATAGGAGGTTTCCGCCGGATGATACTTGATCTTCATTCCTGTCAGAGAGAGCTCTTCAATGGTAAGATCAAGTGCTTTTGTCACACCGTTATAACTTACAACCACTGTGTTTGTTCCGGCTTCACTGCTGTCAAAACCGGACACAATGTAATCGTCGGCCGATAGTTCTTCTATTGTACCATCAGCAAGAACGGCAGTTACCTGAAGTCCTTCTGTGTTCAGTTCTTCCCCCATTAAATAGTTCTTCTGCATGCTGCCGGCATTCAGTTCCAGTTCTGATACATCGCTGTCATTCACTTTTAGTTGAAAATCACTGAAGTTGACCACTGCTTCCCGCGCTGCATAAAAGCCGGCTGTCATCTCTCCGGAAAACATATCTTCTTCTGTCAGCGTCTGCGTGTCGCCGTTGGATTCCAGCAGGTACGTATCTCCTGATTTCTGAATTCGGAGGTCGAACGTTTCTCCCGGTGCAGGTGACTTACTATCAAAGGAGGCTGCATCTTCATAATCGTCGTCTCCTTTTTTATAGAATCCCTGCATCTCCCCGCCAAGTCCCCCGGCTGCCACATAGTTCGCTGTCTGTGTACTCGTATCACCATTCTCACCGGCTTCATCCCGGAGAATTACACCGAAGGAAACCTGACCGTCACCGCTGTTATAGCTTTCCACCGCAGCGGTTGCTTCCATCTCAAAGTTTGCGTCAGAGGGGAGCTGCTTGAAATAATACGACAAGCCTTCCGAACCACTTTCTATCTTCCCTCCTTCTGCCGTAATCGTCACCGATCCATCGTCTTCTATCACCGGATCGGGATTGGAAGCCTCCCCGGTATTGGAGCCGAACGTGCTGAACATCCATTCCCCGGTGTCTGTTTCATCCGCCAGCGTAGACAACGGTGAAAGTGCAAGCAGCAGTGACATCGATAATGCTGTCCCTTTTTTCACACCCTTCATGTTCACCTCTCCTTTTCGTGGTAAGTAAAAGTAAAACATGCCCCTCCTTTCAGAAACGTTAATAATAAATTGTAAGCGCATTCATAAAAAGTGTCAATTTTGTGACATATCCTGCGTTCCTTAATAAGTCATATTGTGAAACTTTGGGACTATGTGAAGGTACCCGGGGAGATGATTACGATGTTGAAATGTCAGATATGATATTTCAATTTTCCGACATTATTAATAAGATGGAATCATTTTGCGAAATGTCTGACATTATTTCATAAGTAATGGAGATAACATGCAGAAAAGGCTGGTGGTTTCTAAACGGAGGACAAAAGACAGTAAACCCGCATTTCGCTTTGTCCGTGTTCTCTTACCGCCATTTAGAAGACACTGCTCCACTAGTCTTGCAAAAAAAATTCCTAATAACCGGTTCGACGTTTTAAGCATTGGTTTCATCCATTAATGCTTGTCATGTGTCCACCTATCCAGTAACCGAGTAACCCAGGCCTCTTGTTTTTTCATATAGTCTATATCCAAACGGTCCCGGTGAATAAGAAACAACCGTCTTGCCCATTCATAATCTTCGCTGTATTCCGGATTTTCCGGGAAAGAAGCTAATGCGGATTCTAAACGGTGAACAATAATATCTTCAGCGCCGATGACATAAACATGCTTATCGTTTTCGAGTTTGAATTTTATTACTTTCTCCTGGCTGCCTTCCAAATGATTGCTCGGTATTTCCACAGCAATTTCCAATCCCCGGTGGTACCAATTTTTCCCTATTTTTTCGAACCCCAGTTTTTCGAGAAGCTCTCCCACGATGTCATACCCCGGTGTAATAAAATCAATATCACTGGTGGAATACTCGCCGCGGGAATATAATTCGACGGATAATCCTCCCACGATAATAGGACGCAGTCCTTTTTCTTCTAAATATTCCGTGATTAAAGAAGCGAACAACGTCATCTTATCGAGTTTGGGTTCAAGAACCAATTTTTTTAATTCATCGTTTAACGCCTCAATCGAACGCATAATAAAGCTCCTTTTTTCCCGTTCTTTGTATCTTCCCTTCCCGTTCTGCTCTTTTCCATTTTTCTATGCAAAGCTTGTCAAGGGTTTCGATTTCATCGTTAGAACGCTTTCTATATTTAAGACGCCGCCTCTTTATGCCCGATAGTTCTTTATTGACTTGATAATTCGCCTCTTTTTTATTGGCTTGAATAGATTTATTGAAGTTCTTTATATCTATTTCTTTCATGGTTTTCCCTTCTTTCCCTTTCATCTTTGGGTTAAGGATATTACAGGATGATGCTTCTTATTCATCTTTAGCGAGAAAACGTCCAGCCCTTAGCGTGGGCGGGCATCGTTTCCTTTATTATATCCATTATATCATTTATATTATCTTTTTTGGTTCGATAATAGGTTGAAGTATGCGTCAAGTTTTTCTCGGTCGTTCTGAAAGACTGCCGTTTTCAGCCCTCTATTTTTGTACACCGCGAATCTTCTACCGCGCTCCGCTTGCT
>NZ_FOXD01000038.1 GCF_900115625.1 Salibacterium halotolerans
AGCAAGCGGAGCGCGGTAGAAGATTCGCGGTGTACAAAAATAGAGGGCTGAAAACGGCAGTCTTTCAGAACGACCGAGAAAAACTTGACGCATACCGTGCGGTTTATTTTTTTGATGCTATGATTATAATGTGGTAAAGTTAGAGTATAATAAAAGAAAGGGACAGCGGTTACTGCCCCTTCCTCTTCAACGATGCAAACGGTCCTTTAAAGAGGGCAACAATGACAGCTGGGTAGTGAAAACCCCATCCTTTTTAGAGTCGCCTCTCTAACTTAAGGATGGGGTTTTACTTTTTGTCTGAAGTCACCATAACAAGTAATACTGTAAGCATTACCATAATGATTTGATAATCAGACATCTTACCACCCCCTTTCTACGGGGAGTGGTTACCCATCCTTAAAGAAATACCGTTGCATCTGAGTTCTATTATACCATGAAAACGCTTGTGCTGAACTATCACTCCTTCGATTCATTCTTTTAAAATCAAAAGATCTTTACCAAAAAGTTCTACACTATTTTTAATCGTCTGTCCATTTAATAAATTTCTTTTTTCTTCATTACCTGTTTCTATGACTTTTTTTTCATTGGAATGGTTTAGTATAAAATATATTTTAGTATTATTTTTTTCTCTTACTGTAACTTCAACATCATCCACTGGAGGAAGACTGGGTTCTATATTCTTTTCTTGTGCCAGCTTTAAAACTAAGTCTGAAATAAAATCAGCATCTGCACTGGATCCTATATACCACGCTTTTCCTCTTCCATAATTATTTTTCGTTACAACTGGTGTTCCGGCATAAAAATCTTCCCCATAATCTGCCACAATCTCAGCTTCGTTAACATGAATAATATCATACAGTATATTACAGGTATATTCCTTTTTGTTAAATCCTTCCTTGTTCTTTAAAACAATTGTATTATTCTCCTCAGGCGGTAAAGCGTCAATTTCTTCCACCCATATCCCAAGCAGGTCTTTCAATTCCCCAGGATACCCACCAGTGACCACTATATCATTTTCATTAACAATTCCACTGAAAAAGGTTGTAATGAACGTACCGCCATCAGCTGTGAATCGTTTTAGTTTATCAGCAAAACCCTCTTTCACCATGTAAAGAACAGGAGCAACAACTATATCATATGCACTCAAATCTTCTGATGGACTTATTAAGTCGACGGAGATATTTTGTTGAAAGAAAGCAGCGTAATAATTATGAATTTCTTCCACATAATCCAGAGCGACTGTAGGACCGCTTGATAACTCTATAGCCCAGCGATTTTCCCAATCAAAGACAATAGCTGCTTTGGATGTTATTGTAGAATCTACGATTTGGTCTGAGAATTGGTAAAGTTCTTCTCCAAGTGCTGCTGTTTCTTTAAAAACACGCGTATCCTCATGACCTGCATGTTCAATGACAGCCCCGTGATATTTTTCTGTGGCTCCAATAGAACGTCTTAATTGAAAAAACATAACCGTATCTGCACCATGGGCTACTGCTTGATAACTCCAGAGACGCATAACCCCCGGCCGCTTCAGGGAATTATATGGCTGCCAGTTCTGTTGGCTCGGTGTTTGTTCCATGAGCATGAAGGGCTGACCGCTTTTTAATCCTCTCATTAAGTCATGTGTCATAGCAGTCATACTGACCGGCGTACCGATGGAAGGATAATTATCCCAGGATATAACATCTAAATACGGAGCCCATTTGAAATAATTCAATTCTGGATATAATCCCATAAAATTAGTAGTAATAGGAGTTTTAGAATCATGTTTTCTGATCGAATTATATTCTGTTTGATAACTGGCTAAAAGACTATCCGACTGAAAGCGCCGATAATCCAAAGAGATTCCCTGGAAGTCAGAAATTTGTCCTTCTGTTTCCTCACTAAGATCATTAGGTGGAACAATCTCATCCCACTCATAAAAAGTATGTCCCCAGAACCTCGTGTTCCATGCTTTATTGAGAGTTGGCAAGTCTTTGTACTTTTCTTTCAGCCATACTCTGAAGTTTTTAGCACAATTTTCACAATAGCAGTACCCACCGTATTCATTTGAGACGTGCCACATTAACACAGCTGGATGATCCTTGTAACGTTCTGAAAGTTTCTCAGCCATTCGACCTGCAAACTTATTGTACGTTGTACTGTTAGGACAAGAATTGTGTCTGCCGCCGAACTTTCTTTTCCTGCCGTAAAAATCCACGCGTAAAATATCTGGATATTTTTTGGCCATCCACGCCGGGTGTGCCGCGGTACTTGTAGCTAAACAAGTATAAATTCCATTTTCATATAATTTATTCATAATCTCATCGAGCCACTCAAAGTTATAAGTGATTTCATCTGGTTGATTCAATGCCCAGGAGAACACATTGAGTGTCGCCACATCAATTCCTGCCAATTTAAACATGCGGATATCTTCCGGCCACATATCTTTTTCCCATTGTTCAGGATTGTAATCTCCACCGAACCAAATTTTAGATGATTGTTTATTCACATCTCTCTCTCCTCGTATATTATATTTAAGCCCTTTTTAAAAAGCTTATATTTCGTTTCTTCAAAAGTCTTATTCATGCTTTGCTGATGGACGGCCACCGTTCCCATACCCTTCGCTTTCCGTGGGCAACGCTTCAGCCTCCTCGGGAGAAAAACCCTCCCTGCGGGGTCTTCAGCTGTTGCTTTTCCCACAGGAGTCTACGTGTATGTCCACGGTTGGCCGGTGCTTTTTTTCAGAAGACAGCCTTGTCCCGAAACGTTTTTCTTGGACGTCTCTAGATATTTCTAGATAATGATCGTAGGATCATTTGGGACAATTCTTTTCTCTCCTGTGGCATAAACCACATCAAAAAGACTGTTTCTCCGTGTACGTGCGGCACTCCCTACTCGCAGGCTGAGTCTCCTGTCCCTCGAGCCCGGGTGTTAGCAGCCCCGGGGCGGCTTTCGATACAGGCTGAACTCTGATACACGAGGTTGTTGATCGGCGTTCACACTAGAGATATCTCGAGACGTCCAAAGAAAGACCCAGTGATTCTATATCGAAAGGAGGTTTCTTATGCGATTCTTTGTAGGTTTAGACGTTAGTTCCTTTGATATGAAAGGGTGCATTCTGGACCAGGACGGTGCCGTCGTAGCTACCTTTACGGTAGCCAACAACATGCCTGGAGCGATGGAATTAAAACAACGGATTCTCGATATAACAGCCGATACAGAGGTTGACATCCTAAAGATCGGGTTGGAATCAACATCCGTGTACAGTTTTCATCCATCGATGTTTCTTCACCATGACTCAGACTTAAAGGCTCTTGGCGCCCAAGTGTTTGTCATGAACCCCAAACAGATCGCCAATTTCAAAAAAAGCTACAGTGATATGAACAAGACAGATGCCGTTGATGCGTTTGTCATCGCTGACTACATGCGTTTCGGCCGTAATACCATGTCGGTTGTCAAAGAGAGCCAGTATGTCGCTCTGCAGCAGTTGACACGGTCGCGTTATCACCTTATCCAAACGATGACCAAAGAGAAGCAGCATTTTCTCCAGCACTTGAGTTTTAAGTGCAATACCTTCTCTCAAGACGTCGAGTCTTCGGTGTTTGGACAGGCGATGATGGACCTGTTTCTAGAAAAATTCAGTTTAGAAGAACTGGCCCAACTTCCGTTGGAAGACCTGGCATCCTACCTTCAGGCTCGTGGGAAGAATCGATTTCCCGATCCAAAAGCTGTTGCTTCCTCGATTCAAAAAGCTGTCCGCTCGTCTTATCGTTTGGACAAGGTCGTGGAAGGTTCCATCGATGTGTTATTAGCAACATCTATTACCGTTATCCGCTCTCTCCAGCAGCAGGTGAAAGAAATCGACAAGACCATTGAACGGATTATGGCCGGCATCACGCAGACCGTAGAGTCCATTCCGGGCATTGGTCCAGTCTTCACAGCCGGTATCATCGCGGAAATTGGGCAAATCGAGCGATTTGATGACGAAACGAAAATAGCGAAGTACGCCGGTCTCTATTGGCGGACCCATCAATCCGGCCGTTTCACAGCCGAAGATACGTCCCTGTCGCGTCAAGGCAACCAGTACCTGCGGTATTACTTCGTTGAAGCCGCCAACTCTGTACGAAGACAGGTACCGGAATATCAGTCCTATTACGCGAAAAAGTACCGGGAAGTACCAAAACATCAACACAAGCGAGCCCTCGTTCTAACCGCAAGAAAATTGGTACGTCTGGTGGATGCGCTGCTACGCAATCACCAACTCTTTGTACCGGAAAGGGAGCGTGAAGCCATGACGTAAAACGCGTCATCACAGCCCTTTCTTCAATACCAGTTATCACCATTTGATGACTGGTCTAGTTCAGTGCGGCCTTTTTAGGAAAAATCGCCCTTTGACATCTACTTTAACTATGCTTTTCGTGTTGACATATCACCGCAGGTCTTTTCTTTAAAATGATAGAGAGCGCCCAGCATTCCTGCATCATTTTTATGTTTACATGTTTGTATTTTCGTTGAAACATATTGCCACCATTCCAATTCTTCTAATCGCTGCGTAATTTCTTGTTCTAACCCTTTCTGCTCGCTCACTCCGCCTCCGATTAATATTTTTTCTGGATTTAAAACAGCGGTAAGATTAAATATTCCGTGCGCCATTCTCCGCAGCCAATGATCCAGTAAATCATGTACCTTTGCATCGGATTTTGCCTTTTCAAAGATTTCTTCCCCATCTATAGAAGTTTCTTCTGATATTTCAAGTATTTCTTTATATTCTTTTATCAAACTCTTCATAGAAGCATTTTCATGTAAATTTTTATTATTCCCTTCCGTTACCATGTATCCAAATTCTCCGCCTCTGAAGCTTGCACCGCGCCAAATGCTTCCATTGAGAAAAATGCCTCCGCCGATTCCAGTGCCTACTGTAAAGCATATAAAACTTTTACAACCTACTGCATTTCCATTAAATTTTTCTGCCAGCGCAGCACAATTTCCGTCATTCTCTATTTCTACTTTAATGGGGAAATTTTCTTCTATGAGCGTTTTTAGATTTTTTCCATTTAACTCTTTTATTGCTCCCGCAAATTCAGAGTATCCTGTTTCTGTATCAATGAAACCCGGCATACTAATAGCAATCCCATCTATTTCATACTTACGTAGATATACTTTAATAACTGAAAAAAGATCAGATTTAAACATTTGAAGCTCTTCAATATTTGTTTTATAATTTGATTTTTCCAAAAAAATGCCGTCTTCTTTTATAACACCGTGTTTTGTTGTCGTTCCTCCAAAATCAAATACAATATATTGTTTCATCTCTTTCACCTTCAGTTATTCTATTAAGTTTTCTCCATTATTTTCTATGACGGATTTATACCAGTAAAAGCTTTTTTTCTTTATTCTTCGTAGATCTTTTTCACTATCTTCATCACGATTGATATAAATAAAGCCGTATCTTTTTTGGTACCCGTTCAGCCAGCTTAACAAATCCGTGAAAGACCAAGTGCAGTACCCCAACAATTCTACGCCATCGGTTATAGCTTCCCGGCATTGTCTTAAATGTGATTCAATATAAGCAATTCTGTAATCATCGTTAATGCTGTCCCCTTTTTCAAGCTCATCAAATGCTCCTAATCCATTTTCCGTAATTAATACCGGGAGACCATAACGGCTCGTTATTCTTCTTAGAGCGATACGAAGACCCATAGGATCAATTTCCCAATCCCAATTTGTGGTGTCTACATATGTATTCCTTTTTCTTTTATATAACCCCTTCACTCCGCTTTCCGTAAAGTTGCCTTTTTTGCCATCATGATTTTCTTTCGCTCCTTTTAATACACCATCTGCATTTTTCTCGTATGCTCCCGTTTGATAATAATTTATTCCCATGAAATCCGGTTTTCCTTCCGCCAGCAATTCCATGTCGCCTTCTTTTATTTCAGGAGCAAGCCCTCTTTCCTCTAAATATCTCCAAGCCGCCTCCGGATATTTGCCGAAGCAGTAAATATCCATCCACCAATGGTTCACAAATTCTTCTGCATTTTCTGCAGCAAGAACTGATTCAGGATGACTGCTGTACGGGTAAGCAGGTCCATAGGCAAAGCTGGGACCTATTTTCCCATCAGAAACATAGGACTTAAATGATTTAATAGCTTTTGCATTGGCAAGGTTGGCAATATGGTTGGCCTGGTACATTCTTTTTTTGTCTTGAACACCTGGTGGGTGAGATCCTTCTAAATATCCATGACTGATAAAAATATTTTGTTCATTTAAGGTAATCCAGTCCTTCACCCTGTCCCCAAATCTTTCATACAGAGTCATGCAGTAGTTATTAAAATCTTCAATAATATTTCTGGATTCCCACCCCCCGTATTCTTTTTGAAGGGCCTCGGGCAAATCCCAATGATAAACAGTAATAATAGGAGTGATATTATGCTTTATCAACTCATTGATAAGATTGTTGTAAAAAGCAATTCCTTGTTCATTAATTTCCCCACGTCCCTCAGGGTAGATTCTGCTCCATGCAATAGAAAAACGGTAAGCTTTAAGTCCCATTTCCCCCATTAATGCCACGTCCAATTTGAAGTGATTATAATGATCAACAGCAACATCCCCATTTGTCCCTTTAAAAGTTTTCCCTGGAATTTTGGTGAAGCTGTCCCAAACAGAAGGCCCCTTTGCATCCTGATCCCATCCTCCTTCAATTTGGTATGCAGCGGAGGCGGACCCCCATAAGAAATTCTCCGGAAAACTATCTAAAGTTGTATGAATCAATGACATCATCTCCTATATATTACACATGGTATTACTTTTATTGTTTAACAGCTCCAGCCACACCTTCTATGAAGTACCGCTGCATTAATATGAACACAATGATTACCGGCAAAAGAGAAATAGTTGCACCGGCAGCCATGCCTGACCAATCGGTCGAATGCTGTCCCACAAAGTTCTGCATGCCTACCGCGAGTGTTCTTAATTCTGGTTTTGAAATAGTAAGAACGGTTGGGATTAAAAACGAACTCCATGTCCAGATGAACTGCATAATAACTGTTGTCGCTATAATGGGCTTAGCAAGAGGCAGCATAACCCGGTAAAAGGTGCGGACAAAACCACAGCCATCCATGATTGCCGCTTCTTCTAATTCCTTTGGCATTGTTGCAAAATAAGAAGTGAACAACAGAATAAATAAAGTGTGGGCCCCTGAAGCCTCTGCCACAATGACCCCTGCCAATGAGTTAGTCATCCCCAGCTGTTCTACTAATTGGTATAAAGGAATAATTGTATATCCTTTTGGGATAAACATGACACCAACCACAGCAATTATCACGGCTTTTCTTCCTGGAAAATTAACTCTGCCTAATGCGTATCCTGTTAATGCTGATAATATGACAACGATGGCAACTGTCGCCACTGTCATAATAACGGTGTTCATAAAATAACCGCTGAAACTGGCATCAATCCACGCTCTTGTATAATTGTCCCAATTTAATGATTCAGGGAGCGGATTGTTAGACATGATAAATTCATTATTTGATTTTACAGAAGCAAGCACCATCCAAATAAATGGGTATATCCAGATAAAACCACAAACCAGTAATAAAGCATGAATTATATATTTAACGGTTTTATTTGTAATAATCATCTATATCACCCTCCCATTGGCGTGCTTATTACTTTTTCTTTGAGTGAGCATATTCAACCCGCCGAATATGACGCTGATAATGAGAGTGAAAATACCTAACATGACACCAGCCGCTGATGCATAACCCATTCTGGAAATAGTCCCATCCGTACCGCCGCCAAAAGCGTAATTAAACACATATAGATCCAATGTTTCTGTTGAATTATAAGGGTCTCCATTGGTCAGCGTTTTGACCAAATCAAATGCGTGCATGCCGTTCACAATCGATAACAATAGTATTACTGCTAAAATAGGCTTTAACAATGGAAGCGTTACATGAAATAGTGTTCTCCAAAATCCAGCTCCATCTAATTGAGCAGATTCATATAATTCCGTTGGTATGGATTGCAGCCCCGAAAGCCAGTAAATCATATTCATTCCAAGACTTTTCCAAGCTCCTACAGCAATTAATATGAGCATTGCTAAAGAAGAATCACTGAGCCAGGGCACAGGCTGCTGAATAATGCCAATAGTTTGGATGGTTTGATTCACCAGTCCATTCACCCCGAAAATGTTGTTCATAATGACACCGATAATAGCTGTTGTGGTAACCACCGGCAAAAAATAAATTGTTCTGTAAAAAGCTTTCCCTTTGAACTGTTTTGTATTTAAAATTACAGCCAATATTAATGACACACCCACAGCAATGATAGTTGTACCAAACACATAGTAAATGGTGTGTAAAAAAGAACCCCAAAATCGGGGAGTTTGAAACAATTCAACATAATTTGACAATCCTACAAAATCATCAAGCGGACTTGCTCCATCCCAAGAATAAAAAGAGTACACATAACTCATTATTATAGGGTAAAGCGATAGACCAAAGAAAACGATGGTCTGAGGCATAAGAAACACTACAGCCCATCTGTTCCATGATTTAGTCAAATTTGTTTTATTCGTTTTTGACGCAGCCATACTTTATGCCCCTTTTCAAAAAGGAAGTGGGGACGAGTGCATTAAAAATGCAGCCCCGCCCATTCCAATCTTTAAATTATTCTAATTCTTCCATATCATCTCTTGTATATGGTTCAAAGGGAGTCCAATTCTCATAGATGAAATCCTCTCTCGAAACATTCTCGTTTCCTTCTATAGCAGATTCAAAAGAATCAACTGCTTCTTCCTCTGCTTTCATTAATTCTGCTTTCGGATCATTTATTTCTCCCTGCAGATAGCCTCGTAACATGGCTCCCACACTATAAGAAAGACCGCCTTGATAATCTTGTATTGCTCCTATGGTGTCGTTATTTCGAAGATATGGATCTGGAACTTGGATACTTGTTTCATCTAAAATGGACGTTATATCATTATATTGCGGAAACGGTGCGTCTTCTTCTGACACTTCCACATTCAGTGCTGTTTGATGGGCACCAGAGCCCGCGACAACATCTGTATAACCATGTTCAATAAAGTAATGTAAGAAGGTTTGCACTTCCTCCCAATTTTCTGTATATTCTGAAACCATTAACCCTTCTTTCGTTAATGAATCAGCATAGTAAGGATGCCCGTTTTTAGTTGGCATGGGAGCCACACCCCAGTTCTCAAAACCTGGTCCAGTTTCTTCATTCACCAGAATTGAACCATCCCAGTTGCCTCCAAAGAAGAAGGCCGCTCTTCCTGCAGCAAAGTTAGAAATAGCTGTTAGTTCATCATTTTCTACACTTTCTGGATCCAATGCATTCGACTCCTGTAGATCCTTCAGGTAATTCATAATCTCAATATTAGCATCCGTAGCGAGGTTCACTTCCCCGTCTTTATAATTCACATTTTTTGCAACTTCAATAGAGGTATGCATTTCCGGATTGATGGAGGTTCCCATTTGCTTCATAAACAGATCAGACAACCAGGATGCTTCCGCTCCAAGTGTTAAACCGTAAATACTTCCATTCGATTCCTCATTAATCTGCATACTAACCTGCTTTAATTCTTCCCATGTTTCCGGAACCTCATCTTCGCTTATTCCAAATTTTCCTAAAACATCTTTGTTATAATACATCATGACACTGGATTTCCCTGAATAAAGCGGCAGCTGATAAACATCTTCTCCCAGCACCGTGAAATTTTCCTGCCACACTTCATCCCTAAACTGACCTCTCACTTCATCTGTAAACACTTCATTCAGATTTTTGATCTGACCTTGTTCTTTTAATTGTCGAACTGGCATGACGTTTGCTCGAACAAATATATCCGGCAATTCATCATTATTAATGGCTGTTTGAAACTGCTGGTTACCTGATGCTCCCAGGTTTTCCATTTCTACAGCTATCTCCGGATGCTTCTCTTCAAAATCTTCAATGAAAGAAGAAAACTGTGACTCTAACTCAGGAAGCCTGTTCCAGAACGTTAATGTAGTTTCTACATCACTATTGTCGGTTTCTTCTTCGTTTTCTCCTGCCCCATCAGCACAGCCGGCTGATAAAATGGTTAGCGCGGCAAACGTAATTCCCCACTTTTTTCTTTTCATTTAGTTATATCCTCCCTTTGCAGCATAATGATTTAATGGTGACAACTCTTGCTTCCTCCTTTTTTGTTTAATACAAATAATGAAGATGTTCCTTGATATTATTCCTTAGTGACAATAAATCGCAATCAGTATGTTTATCGTTAAAACAAACTATATATTTTTTGAAAGCGATGTCAAAACAATTTTTAATTTAATTAATTTTCTAATTGAACCTCTATTGCTTGTTTATAACGTCAATCGTTTATATGACAGTTTTTGATCATGTTTTTTAATAATGCTTCATCAATATATTCTTACTCCCTTTATTTCGATTTAATAACTTAATATCACATGATAAACAAAGTGAATTTTTGCATAAATTCCTACTTGTAACTTATAGGTTAATTTGAAAGCAACCAAACAGTCGCTCTATTTAAGCCGGAACCCTTTGAAATTTGAGCATGTGAAATTGAACTGCTCGGTTGAATCGTTTTTACCACAAGGGCCTTATTGATTTTTCACTAGATCTTGATCACCAGTTTGTGTCATTTTCCCTCAAACTTCGTTTACTTATTAAACACAGTAACGTTATATTTGCTGCTTCATGATACATATAATTGTCACAACATTAAATATTTTATTCACAGCGCTCCACAATAGTTTTATGCTTCGTTTAACAAGTAAACATTCTGAATGTAATATTTAGTCCTTCTGCGGCTGAAAATATAATTTAAAAGAGGTGGCAAAATGAAAAAATGCTGGGGGAGTATTTTAGGAGCCGGTTTGTTCATCTGTTTATCTGCATGCGGAGGAAATAATGATTCGACCGAAGAAAGCGGACAATCATCAGAAGGTGGAAATTCAAACGAGCCTGAAGAAGTTTTGATATGGGATTACTTCACAGGCGTGGGGCAGGAAGTATTTTATGAGCAAGTGGAAGAGTTCAACGAGTCTCAGGATGACATTGTAGTAAAAACAGAATATGTACCGTTCGATCAAATCAAACAACAGTTATCTGTAGGATCTACCGGGGGTGAACTTCCTGACATTGTGAATATAGACCACGTCGATAATGCAGCCCTTGCTTCCCAGGGAGTCTTGGCAGATATCACTGATAAAGTGGATGAATGGGGAGAAGCGGAAAATTTCTTGGAAGGACCTCTGAATTCTACTGTGTATGAAGGCAGTCATTACGGACTTCCTTATACCAGTAATACATTAGGTCTTTTTTATAATGAAGATTTACTCGAAGAAGCAGGGTTTTCAGAACCCCCTGAAACGTGGGAAGAATTAGAAGAAGTGGCAGGTGCCTTTTCAGAAGATGATGTAGATGGCTTCGGGATCGCCGGGGAACGTTCTGAAGAATCAACCTTTCAATTTTACCCTTTTCTACGTTCTGCCGGCGCCGATTATAACAATCTCGACTCCCCTGAAGCTATTGAAGCAATGAGTTTCCTCGATGGCCTGCTGGAACAAGGTTACATGAGTTCTGATGTAGTGAATACAGCTCAAGACGGCTTAACAAATAGATTTACCACAGGCGACCTGGCCATGATGATAAATGGTTCCTGGAATATTGAACGAATCATGGAAGAAAATCCTTCTATGAATTGGCAGGTTGCTGAAATCCCGAGAGCTGAGGAACATGCTTCGGTTATAGGGGGCGCAAACCTTTCTATCGTAAAAGGGGCGAATGAAGAACCAGCATGGGAATTTATGAAATGGCTGATGGATCCGGAACAGTTAGAAAGTTATGCTGCTGATTCCGGTGTCTTCCCTCCTCGTCAAGACATTCTGGATGAATCTGATCATTGGGATGAAGACGAATATTTGTCCAGCTTTGTACCTATGATGGAATATGCTGATGCACGCGGACCTTCCCCTAATTGGCCCGATATTTCTGAATCTATTCAGTTAGCTATACAAGAATCCTTCACTGACTCTAAAACACCTGAAGAAGCCATGAATGATGCTGCTGATAAAGTTTCAGAAGTAGTAGAGGAGTAGCTTCGCCAGAGCCGCCTCGGGAAGAGACGGCTCCTTTTTCCTTCATGAGCTATTAGAGAACAGGGCCGTGAATTCTGATCTCGTTAACTCTACTCAAGACGATTTAGCCGGACATCTCAGAGGCTGTGCAGCTGGCTGTCCAGGAACCTTAGACGGATTCTAAGTCGCCGGAAGACGCAATGTCAGACGCTGCAGATGAAGCTGCGGATGCTATGGAATAAAGACAAATGAACCCCCCTTTCTTCAAGGGGAATTCCCTCATCTTTCACTTCAACTGCCTGGATAGAGAAGGAGGACATGAACATGTTAAAAAAACTGGCAAGCAGGTGGGAAGGATACTTATTTGTTTTTCCAGCCGTTATCTTCATGCTGGCTCTTATAGGGTACCCTCTAATTTACAACCTGGTTCTAAGTTTTCAGGATATGGATTTGCAGGCATTAAACCTTGGAGAATCTTCTTTCCTTGGTCTGGAAAATTATAAAGTGCTGTTTAGTGACACCGTCTTTTGGATTTCAGTAAAGAATACACTTCTATATACAGTAGGCAGTGTTGTGTTTCAATTTATTATTGGATTTCTGCTGGCATTATTTTTCAGCTTGAAGTTCCGCCTTGCTTCCTTTTTACGTGGAATCACATTGGTCAGCTGGTTGATTCCCCTCACGATTTCCGCCTTACTGTTCCGTTTTATGATGGGGTCGGAAGAAGGGATTTTCAACCAATTATTGATGTCGACTGGATTCATTAATGACCCAGTGCCATGGCTTACAAGTCCTGAAATGGCACTATGGAGTATCGTGCTTGTAAACATATGGGTAGGTATTCCTTTTAATATGCTTTTACTTTCGACCGGTTTAAGTAATCTACCGGAGGATATTTACGAAAGTGCAAGTTTAGATGGTGCCAATGTGTTTCAGAAATTCTTTCATATCACTGTTCCTCTACTCCGTCCTGTTATTTTAATTGTCATGATGCTTGGGTTTATATACACCTTCAAAGTATTTGATCTTGTATTTGTAATGACCGGCGGAGGTCCTGTGAATTCAACAGAAGTGCTTTCTACTTTAGCGTACCGTTACTCCTTTAATGACTTTGAATTCAGTATGGGAGCTGCAACTGCTAATATACTATTTGCGATTCTATTTCTAGTAAGTCTGGTTTATTTAAGAATGATTAAAAAAGACGAGGTGATGTAAGGATGAATAAAAGGCACAAAGAATGGCTTTTAAATATAATAGGTATCCTTATCGTTTTCATCTTTTTATTCCCGGTTTTCTGGATGATTGTCACATCTTTTAAAACCCAGGCTGAAATTTTTCAAACTCCTCCAACATTTTTACCGTCGGAATGGCAATTTGGCAGTTACCAGGAAATTATGCAAAATGACATTCTGCAAAATTTCATGAACAGCTTACTCATTTCCAGCCTCACTACACTTCTTGTATTGGTGCTTGCTGTACCTTCTGCCTACGGATTAGCTCGTTTCTCCATTCGAGGAAAAGAGTTGTTCATTCTGTTGTTTTTAGTTACTCAAATGCTGCCGGCCACTGTTATTTTGACACCTCTATTTATCTTGTTTAATCAAATCGGGGTGTTGAATTCTTATATTGGCCCCATTTTAGCCTGCGCCACATTGGGCATTCCCTTTTCTGTTTTAATTTTACGTACGTTTTTTCTTGGTATCCCCAGAGAATTGGAGGATGCTGCAAAAATCGATGGATGCAATCCATTAAGTGCTTTTCTTCGTATCGTGATGCCCTTAGCTATGCCAAGTATTATTGTCTGCGGAGCCGTGTCCTTCTTCTTTACCTGGGGGGATTTGATTTTCAGTGTTACCTTCAATCGAAGTCAGGAGTTATGGCCTCTTACCGCAGGTATTTACAATGCAATCGGTCAATACGGCATCGAATGGAATTCCTTAATGGCTTTTGCCACCATTTCTGCGCTGCCGGTTTTGATTATCTTCATTCTGCTTCAAAAACGATTAGTAAAAGGCTTGGCCAGTGGAGCCGTGAAGTAACTCCCACATTATGATAATGGAGGATGGATGAATATGAAATTTTCAGATGGAAATTGGTTAACTCAGCTTGGTTACTCTATTTATACCCCAAAACTTGTCTATGACATGCAGGAAAAGGAAAACAATGTACTGTTTCATGCACCATGTAAATACATTACAAATAGAGGCGATACCCTTGATGGCCCTCTTATCACCGTGAAACTGTCTTCCCCGATAAAGAATGTTATTAGAGTTCAAGCCTGGCACTTTGAAGGGCGTAAGGAACGTGGTCCTTTCTTTTCATTACAAGAAGAGAACACCCAACCCTATATGGAAGATGAAGAATCCCGCACCATTTTCAGTAGTGGAGAATTACAAGTTGTGATTAATAAGGAAGAATGGGGACTGGATTTCTTTAATCAACATGGGAAATTGACGAACAGCGCTCCAAAAAGTCTTGCCTATATCACTTCTGAAAATGGCTCGTCCTACATGAGAGAACAATTAAACATTGGTGTCGGAGAAAATTTATACGGCCTGGGAGAACGTTTCACCTCCTTTGTTAAAAACGGGCAGAGTGTAGACATCTGGAATAAAGACGGCGGAACCAGCACAGAACAGGCCTATAAAAATGTACCATTTTATCTGTCGAATAAAGGGTACGGCGTTTTTGTCAATCACCCGGAATACGTTTCCTTTGAAGTTGGTTCAGAAATAGTCTCCAAATCCCAGTTCAGTGTGGAAGGTGAAAGTCTGGACTACTTTATTATCAACGGACCTACACCTAAAGAAGTGTTAAGGAACTACACAGAATTAACCGGAAAACCAGCACTGCCGCCTGCTTGGTCTTTCGGTCTGTGGCTTACTACTTCTTTTACTACCGAATATGATGAAGATACCGTTAATCACTTCGTGAATGGTATGGAAGAAAGAGATATTCCGCTCAGCGTCTTCCATTTTGACTGTTTTTGGATGAAAGAATATGAATGGTGCAATTTTGAGTGGGACAAAAAGTCCTTCCCGGAACCTGAAAACATGCTGAAACGTTTAAAAGAACAAGGCCTGAAAATTTCGGTATGGATCAATCCCTACATTGCCCAAAAGTCTAAGCTGTTTCATGAAGGCGCAGAAAATGGCTACTTATTAAAAAAACCTAATGGAGATGTATGGCAGTGGGACTTATGGCAGGCTGGACAAGGGATTGTGGATTTCACAAATCCAGAAGCCAGAGCATGGTACCGCGGCAAACTGGAAGCTCTCATTGATATGGGTGTCGACAGTTTTAAAACAGACTTTGGTGAACGAATTCCAACAGACGTTGTATACCATGATGGTTCTGATCCTTATAAGATGCATAACTATTATGCCCAGATGTATAACAACGTTGTCTTCGATCTGCTGCAGGAGAAACTCGGAAAGAATGAAGCTGTTTTATTTGCCAGATCAGCCACTGCAGGCGGCCAGCAGTTTCCTGTACATTGGGGAGGCGACTGCTCTGCAAATTATGAATCCATGGGAGAAAGCCTGAGGGGCGGTCTTTCGCTGACTTCTTCTGGTTTTGGCTACTGGAGTCATGACATCGGCGGGTTTGAAAATACCGCCACTCCAGATGTTTTTAAACGTTGGACTGCTTTCGGCTTGTTATCTTCCCACAGCCGTTTACATGGAAGCTCTTCTTACCGAGTGCCGTGGTTATTTGATGAAGAAGCGGTAGATGTAACGAGAAAGTTTGTGAAGCTCAAGCACAAACTTATGCCTTATATTTTTTCAGGAGCATGTGAAACTTCTTCGAGCGGCATTCCTTTCATGCGGTCCATGATGTTGGAATTCCCGGATGATCCAGCCTGTTCTGCCATAGAAACACAATATATGCTGGGAGATTCACTGCTCGCTGCCCCAGTATTTAACGAAGACGGGCTGGCTTCTTTCTACCTCCCGGAAGGCACTTGGACGAACATGTTAACCAACGAACGAGCAAAAGGAGGAAAATGGTTTACAGAGCAGTATGATTATATGCACATTCCTCTCTTTGTAAAGCCTGATACCCTTCTTCCGGTAGGAAACACAGAAGAAAAACCTGATTATGATTACTCTGATGACATCACGTTCCATTTATTTGAACTGGATAATAACAGCGAAGCTTCAACCAATGTCTTCAATACTTCAGGAGAGAACGTTTTAGAGGCAAAGGCTGTACGTGTCCACAATACAATTACTATTTCCAATCAAACTTCTCAGGAAATAAAACCCTGGCACATCTTACTGCGAAACATATTTTTCATTAAGAACACGAATAATGGTACATGGGAAGAAACGGCCCAAGGTATTAGGCTCACTCCTGAAAACACAGAAAAGTCAATAATCGTTGAACTATCTTAATAAGGAGCATTCCTGTTAGGGGAAAATGTGAGTTTTGAACAAAAAAGAGCCCCCTTGGTATAGTACGGAGTGTCCGATGAAAAATCATCGACCTCTAAATCCATAGAACCAAGGAGGACTCATCATGCATTATACGCAAAACCAAAAACTCACGCAAATCACCTCTAACACACTCATTATTGGCGTAGATATTGCTAAAAACAAACAGGTGGCTCGTGCTTTCGATGACCGCGGCTTTGAATTTGGAAAACGAACCAGCTTCTCCAATGA
>NZ_FOXD01000011.1 GCF_900115625.1 Salibacterium halotolerans
GACTTCATTATACCGAAAGAGGCGATTTTTTTGTATATGAAATAGAAAAAGGAGCTGTAAAAGGTCATTTTTTCACAACCTTTTGATACAGCCCCCTCTTTCACGAAAGAGAATGCAATCATAGGAAGAAGCGGAAAGCGGAGATGTTAGATACCGCCCTTATGCCCCGGAGGAAAAGAGTCCGTCTGCAGCGCGTGCCGGTTATTTCAGCAATGCGGTGCTTTTGCGCTATCTCCTGCTTTTGTTTATGCGGCCGTGGAAACTACTATTGCAAAATAAGATCGTAGTGTCCACGGATCATCGTTTGGTGGACACTACGCTGCTGAAATCAGGAGGTAGTGGATGCCGGCGGAAATCAATGGACACTATCTGTCGGTGCCGGTAATCTTAGTGTCCCCCGAGCCCACTTCCATGGACACTGTGTATACTGCCCGGTGGTGTAGTGTCCGTGGACCCGCTCCGGCCCGGAACAACCGCAGCTCTATGATATAAAGCTCCTTCGTTTTTTAAATTAATAACTGATATACCGTTTTTCCGGTTTCCAGATTGTTTCGATTTCTTCGAGTGATTTGTTTTTCGTTTCCGGAACGATGGTCATGACGAAAATGTAGCAGATGGCACAAATGATGGCAAACATCCAGAACGTAAAGGCGCCGCCTACGTTGTTAATGAGCATGGGGGTAAACTGGCCGATACTGAAGTTTGCTCCCCATAAAAACATCGTAGCAATCCCTACCGCTTTGGCACGTAAATAGTTCGGGAAGATTTCCGGAATCATAATCCACGGAATCGGTCCCATGGAAATACAGAACGCAGCCGTGAATCCCATAATGGAAAGAAGACCCCAGATTCCCTGAATTTCGAAATAGAACACAATGCCGATCAGAACCATGAAAATCGCCATAAGGCTGGAGCCCACAGCCATCAACTTTTTCCGGCCGGCTTTATCAATCAAAAAGATAGCGACAATAGTGAAGATAACCTGTACGGTTCCAATTAAACTTGTAGCGAGAAATTCGGTATTATTCTCAAAGCCCATCATGTTGAAAATCGTAGGGCCGTAGTATGTTACCGCATTCATACCTATCACTTGGTTGAACAGGGCCAAAAAGATACCCAGCAGCATCGCTTTACGAAGTCCCGGCTTCAGCAGTTCTCTGATGGAGGTGCTCGTTTCCATTTCAATTGAAGCCTGGATGGAGTTCAATTCTTTTTGTGCTGTATCCTGGCCGTTGATACGCTGTAATGTCTGAAGCGCCTCGCTTGTTCTGTCGTTTTTAACAAGAAACCGCGGGCTTTCCGGTATGAAAATAAGAATAAGAAAGAATAAAACACCTGGTATCACACCATAGCCGAGCATCCATCTCCATCCTGCTTCCAGTCCCCACTGATAACTTCCGGAGTTTGCTACAGCGAGATTGATATAGAAGGTGGCGGAAATGCCGATAATGGTGAATAGCTGATACATCGAACCAAGTCTTCCCCGAATATGGGGAGGAGCACATTCAGCGATGTATGTAACAGAAAGAGCCGAAGCGAACCCGATTCCAAGGCCGCCGAGAAATCTTGCAAGAATGAGAGAAAGAACGCTGCCGGCAAGCGCGGACCATAAAGCAGAGACAGCGAAAATAACACCTGAAATCATTAATATTTTCTTTCTGCCTATACGGTCGCTTAAAAAACCGGAAATACCTACTCCGATTACTCCACCTACCATAACGCTGGAAATCACGATACCTTCCATGGCCGGTGATAAGCTGTAAAGATCCCGGAGAAACGTAATGGCTCCGGAGATGACAGCGGTATCAAATCCATATAAAAAACCAGCCATTCCAGCTGCGCAGGCAATTAAAATGATATACCATACGGACTGCTCTCTTTTCATGTTGACACACTCCTTTTTGTGTAAATGTAAGCGATAACTACAAGATATTACATGTACGTACTAGTGTCAATAAATATAATAGAAAATATTTATTATACATACAAGGAAATGCCGGGATACTAATATTCTATCACTGCTACAGCATGACAAAATTTCATTTAAAATGGTGAAGAAACGTTAACAAGTGGTTTCATAGATGATATTATCTTATACGTACAAGTTATTAGGTGAAAGGGGACGAAGATGGATGATACAAACAAAAAAGCATGAAATTTGGTTTATTACCGGAAGCCAGCATTTATATGGGCCCGAAACCCTTGATGCGGTGAAGGCCCATTCGGAAGATATAGTGGAGGGGCTGCAGGCGGACAACACCATCACGACACCGATCCGGTTCAAGCAGGTGGTTACAACATCCGATGAGATTCTGACGCTGATCCGACAGGCCAACAGTGATGACAGCTGCGCCGGCATCATCACATGGATGCATACCTTTTCCCCCGCAAAGATCTGGATAGCAGGGTTAAAAGCGCTGCAGAAACCACTGCTGCATTTTCATACCCAGTACAATGCGGAAATTCCGTGGAACGATATTGATATGGACTTTATAAACTTGAATCAGGCTGCGCACGGAGACCGGGAGTTCGGCTTCATGACCGCACGGCTCGATATCCCGAGGAAAGTTGTCGCCGGTCACTGGCAGCAGCCCCACGTGCGGAAACGGATCGGGCGCTGGGCCAAGGCGGCTGCGGCCACGTCCGACGGCCAAAACATCAGGGTAGCGCGGTTTGGAGACAACATGCGTAACGTTGCGGTGACTGAAGGTGATAAAGTCGAAGCAGAATCTGTATTCGGCTGGGATGTCCAGGCTCACGGTATCGGCGACTTGGTAGATTACGTAGACAAGGTGGCTGACGGGGAAGTCGACCAGATTGTAAATGAATACGAGCAGGCCTATGTGATACCGGAAGAAACGAAAAACAATAAAGAAAAATGGCAGGCCGTCCGCGAACAGGCCCGTATTGAAGCCGGTATGGAAGCGTTTCTTGAAGACGGCGGTTACACGGCGTTTACGACGAACTTTGAAGATCTGCACGGTATGAAACAACTTCCGGGCCTTGCGGTACAGCGTCTCATGGAGAAAGGGTACGGTTTTGGAGCGGAAGGAGATTGGAAAACAGCTGCCCTTGTTCGTGCCATGAAAATCATGACAGACAACAGAAATACGGCATTTATGGAAGACTACACCTATCATCTCGAGGAAGGAAATGAGCGGATTCTTGGGTCTCATATGCTTGAAGTATGCCCGAGTATTAAGAAAGAAGAAGAAAAGCCGGAGATTCAGATCCATCCATTAACGATGGGAGGTAAAGAGGACCCTGCACGGCTCGTATTCAATAGTAAAACAGGCAGCGCGGTGAATGCCTGCATTATTGACCTTGGAGACCGTTTCCGTATGATTTTGAATGAAGTGGAAGCGGTGGAAATAGAAGAAGGTATGCCGAATCTGCCGGTAGCTGGTGTACTCTGGAGACCGGAGCCGAATCTGCAGGATGCAGCAGAATCCTGGATTCTCGCCGGAGGTGCGCATCACACCTGCCTGTCCTACGAACTCAACAGCGAAGACCTGATGGACTGGGCGGAAATGAACGGGATCGAATGCATCGTGATTGATGAAACCTCCAAACCAAGAGAGATTCAGAAAGAAATCCGTCAGAATGAAGCATACTGGTCCCAATAAAAAAGCAGGGCTGTTCTGTAAGAACAGCCCTGCTTTTTATACAGCAGTTATTGATTACCGCCCAAGGTGATATTCATTGCTTCGGCCATAATGCCTGGAAGTTCTGTGTTGTCGAGAAGACCGCTGAAAGCATCTGACTGCGGGCCGTAGGCATAAACCGGAATGTCCACTCCGGTATGCCCGGAGGTTGTCCATCCAATAAGAGCCTTATCGCTTATCAGGGTATTGATGGCGGCTGTAGGATTGTCTGCCTCCTGTACAGCTGTTATATTTTCTTCTGTCCACTCAAAAGAAGTATATTGTTCGAGTACGTCTCTTGCATTGCTGCGGTCTTCATTCAATTGTCCGGCCATGTATTCCCCGGTAGCCTGAACGTCCTGCAGCTGATCTGCCTGCACGTCGCCTTCCCCATTGGCTCCGACAGACATACCGCCTGTTTCATGGTCGCCGGCCACAACGACCAGTGTGTTTCCATCTTCCTCAGCATAAGAAATGGCTTCTTCGACAGCCTGCTCAAAAGCAGCCGTATCACTCATCGCCCAGCCGGCGTCATTGGCGTGACCGGCCCAGTCGATCTGACTGCCTTCGACCATCAGGAAAAATCCATCCTGATCACTGTCCAAGGTTTCAATGGCACTGCTTGTCATGTCAGAAAGACTCGGTTCTTCTCTGTTGCTGCGCTGCAGCTCAGGGCTCATGGCACCGCCGGCAAACAGGCCGAGCAGCTTTTCTCCTTCGTTTACGTTCACATCATCCGCGTTTGTCAACTCACTGCTTGTCTCTACATGCTGATAATCTGACTCACGCGCCTGCTGCAGCAGGTTTTCCTCCGCTTGCAGACCGCCTTCGGATTCCGGCAGGAAGTAATCCTTTCCGCCGCCGAGCATTACGTCCACATCGTTTGCAAGCATCTGCCTTGCGATTTCGGTTTGATTATCACGCGATTCCACATGGGAGGCAAAGGATGCCGGTGTAGCATGGGTGATGCTGGAAGTAGCTACCAAACCTGAAGATTTATCATTTTCTTCAGCGGCTTCAAGAATGGTCTGCACTTCATTACCTTGTGCATCCAAACCGACCACACCATTCTGTGTTTTATGTCCTGTCGCCATGGCAGTACCGGCCGCGGCCGAGTCCGTCACTCTGGAGTTACTGGATTTTGTTTTAAACATGCCTTTCAGGTGTTGATCCCAGACCGCTTCTTCCCCTTTATACCAGCGGTAATTAGTGGCATATCCCGCATTGAATCCGTCAGGGATCATATAAATGACGTTCTCCACTTCTTCCTGCTGTGAAGAGCCGTTCCAGCCCGGGGCCCACATGCCGGGAAATCCAAACTGATTCGCTTCCGCCTGTGCCTGCACCTGCGCCGCATTACCACTGATCCCGGCAAAAAGAAGACCGGTTCCCAGTGCAACAGTACCCATTTTTTTGAACATGAACAATCTCTCCCTTAGTAAATAGATTCAACTTTAGTGTAAAATACAAATATGAAGGTTGTTTTTAGAAATTTTAAAGAAATAATTACAAAGGAGCATGATTTCTTAATAAAAAGACGGGACCGCCGCAGTGAGCAGTCCCGTTCATGTTGTTTTACTGACCGTAATAGGCATTTTTTCCGTGCTTTCTTTCATAGTGCTTATTCAACACGTAATCATCAAGCAGCTCCGGCTTCCCGTTCTCTGAAAGCTGTCTTGATAAGAAGGTCATCTTAGACGTTTTTTCGAGTACTACCGCGTTGTGCAGCGCGTTTTCCGGGGAAGTTCCCCATGCAAACGGGGCATGACCGTAAACGACAACACCCGGAACCTCAAGAGGTTCGATGTGCTCAAAAGCTTCAATAATAACAGTCCCTGTATATTTCTCGTAATTTTGTTCTACCTCTTCTTTGGAAAGGCGGCGCGTACATGGGATTTCTCCGTTGAAATAATCGGCCTGGGTCGTGCCCGCGCACGGGATACCTTTGCCTGCCTGCGCCCACGCCGTTCCCCAGTCGGAATGGGTGTGAACGATTCCTTTTACGCCCGGAAACGCTTTGTACAGCTCAATGTGGGTAGGTGTATCCGAAGAAGGCTTCAGTGTTCCTTCCACGACTTGGCCGTCCAGTGAAACCACAACCATGTCGTCGGGCTGAAGCTGCTTGTATGGTACACCGGATGGTTTGATGACGAGATTTTCAGATTCCGGGTCGAACCCGCTTACATTCCCCCACGTAAATGTGACAAGGTCATATGTCTCCAGTCCTTGATTGGCTTCCAGCACTTCCTGTTTTAACTCTTCCAGCATGGCTTTCACCTCATTTTAAGTATAATTAATTGTACGTACATGTTATAAAAATCATAATGTAATTTAGCTTCAAGGTCAACCTCTAGTGTTGTTCACTCGTTTTGGATGGAAAAATGAACATAAATTATCCTATTATGTAACACCGGAGAAAACAACACCCATAGATTGGTATAAGTAGTGTGCGTATAGTATACTAAAGAATAAGAAAGCGCTTATAAGTGAATAAGCTCTTGTAATAAAAACAACATTATATCATTTTTTGTGTGGTTTTTATGTTGTTTTAAGTTGGATAGAGGTGTTGTTTTGTGGGTAAAACAAATGAACGATCTTTGCAGTTGAATGAACGCCAAAGAGAGATTGTAAAATTTATTGATAAAAACGGTGCTGCACGCGTTGCTGACTTAAGTTCCAAGTTTCATGTCAGTGAAGAAACCATTAGAAGAGATTTTGAGAAACTGGAAAAAGATAAACTGCTTCGTAAAATCCACGGCGGTGCATTAAAAGTGGATCAAGGGGTCGAGACTCCTCAATTGCATAGACAGTCTAAAAATACTGCAGAAAAACAGGTTATAGCCCAAAAAGCAGCTTCCTTTGTTGAAAATGGAGATATCATAGCAGTAGATGCAAGCACCACAGCCCTCATGGTAGTGAAACATGTGAAAGATAAAAGTATCACCGTGATTACGAACTCCATAGGTGTAACCATGGAATTATCAACTGAAGACCATATAAGGGTAATATTGATAGGTGGGTACTTGTCGAAAGCATCCATGTCTTTGGTTGGTAATTTCGCTGAAAGAGTAATTGAAGATTACCATGTCGATAAGTTCTTTTTTTCCTGTCTCGGTGTTGATATTCAGCGGGGTGTCAGTGAAATGCATGAGGATCAGGCTCTCGTCAAAAAGCAGTTAATATCTATCTCTGAGAACCTGTATTTATTGGCGGATTCAAGCAAGTTCGGCGAGAAGTCGCTGTTTCGTCTTTGCGACGTTTCGATACTTGATTATGTAATAACGGATAACAAAGTATCCATGAATTTCATCAGGGAAGTGAACAAAAGCGGTGTAAGTATTATTGTTGGTGATGAAAATTAGGAACATGTTTTTTAGACTGGTGGTACAACATATATTATACAGATGTTGCATGTACTGGCAGCATGCTTAAAAGACAAAGACCTTTTTTGTTGGTTTTTACACACAAAATTTTGAAAAAACAAAAAAGATGTTGCCTTCTTAAAACGTAAGTGCTAATATTGATTGAAACCAAAAAAATGAAAGCGCTTTATTTAAGGAGGAGGTATTTTGGCTGAAATTGGACCTTCCTTGATGTGCAGTGATTTAGGGGCATTGCGGGAGGATATTAATATCCTTCATGAGGGGAATGTGGACTTTTTTCATTTTGATATTATGGATGGGCATTTTGTTCCGAATTACACGATGGGAACGGATATGATCAAAAGCGTCAGATATGATACCAATCTACCGTTTGATGCCCATTTGATGATTGAATATCCGGAACGTTATATTGATACCTTTGTAGAATGCGGGTGTGACATGATTTCTGTTCATGAAGAAGCTACTCCTCATTTACACCGGACACTGCAGCACATGAAAAGTACGGGAGTACAGACCGGGCTTGCTCTTAACCCCTCTACTTCCTTGAACAGCCTGGAGTATGTCGGGGACATTGTGGATTATGTTGTGATTATGACGGTTAACCCGGGGTTTGCCGGGCAGACCTTTATTTCTTCCACACTAAATAAAATTGATAATCTTAAGCATTTTATAAATAGTAACAATCTTCAAATAAAAATTCAGGTAGATGGAAACATCAGCTATGATACTATTCCGGAGGTTATGAAAAAAGGAGCAAATATGCTGGTCTGCGGGACTTCCTGTTTATTCAGGCAGCCAAAAGGGCTGCAACAGGCAGCAGCTGACTTAAGACAGTTCACGGATCGTATGAAAGTGAAGCAATAATGTAGAGAGGGGCAGTCAGAAGATGACTATTTCAGTAGTAGGGAGCATTAACAACGACATTGTTGCGGTCATCGATCAGTACCCAAAACGGGGGGACACGATTTTTGGAAAAGAAATTCAGTATTTTCCCGGCGGAAAAGGAGCAAACCAGGCCACAGCTGCGGCAAGATTTGAGAAGCATGTCCGTATGATAGGGGCGGTAGGCAGCGATTATTATGGAGAAAATCTTATGAAAAGCTTAGACTCTTCCAATGTGGACACCCGGTTCGTGAAAAAATCTGAAAAATATGCAACAGGCACAGCGATTGTCGCGATTGACAGCACCTCGGAAAATACGATGTTTGTTATGAAAGGTGCCAATGAGGATCTGCTGCCGGAAGATGTGGAACCCCCATTTAGAGAAACGAATGATACCAGTGTTCTGCTCGTGCAGATGGAGGTTCCCCAGGAAACGGTCATCCGGTCCATGCAGCTTGCCAAAGAAAGAAACATATATACGATTCTCGACCCTGCGCCGGCGGAAGGAATAACCGTAAAAGCACTGGAATATGCCGATATTATCACTCCAAATAGACAAGAAACGTACCACATGCTGGGTATTGATGTTGTGAATGTGGACACTGCAGTTCATGCGGCAAGAACATTTGAAAGTATGGGCGTAAAAAACTCGATTATAAAAATGGCGGATCAAGGTTCGGTGGTTTATCAAAATGGAGATTGGCAGCATATCCCTGCGATATCAGTAGAAGCTGTAGACAGTGTCGGGGCAGGAGATGCGTTCGCAGGAACACTGGCCTGCTGTATGGAGGAAGGGATAGATTTGGTAAAAGCAGCGAGATTTGCAACAGCTGTGGGAGCACTGAAGGTGACAAAGGTTGGAGCACAGGTGGGCATACCTTATAAAGAGGAGGTGCGCGAATTCTGTTCGCAGCTGGGAGAAGAATATGTTCTTGATAAAGAGTCGGCTTTTGAAAGGGGTTTTTCAGGATGAGCGAATACATCCTTGAAATGGAGCATATCAGCAAAACATTCCCTGGCGTAAAAGCATTGGATAATGTTGAACTTAAAGTGCAAAAAGGAGAAGTGCACGCGTTGATCGGGGAGAATGGAGCTGGAAAATCAACGCTGATTAAAGTATTGGCAGGAATTCATGGCGCAGATGAAGGGGGAAAATATTTATTCGAAGGGGAAAAGGCTGATATTCAAGAACCGATGGATGCCACGCTGAAAGGAATGTCGATTATTTACCAGGATCTCAGCCTATTTCCTAATTTAAGCGTGGCGGAAAATATATATATCGGAAGAGACAGTAAAAAAAAACCTTGGACAAAAATAAACTGGAAATCAATGAAAAAACTTGCCAATAAGGCATTGGCTGAACTGGATATGGATATCGACCTTAACAAAAAAGTCGAATTATTGAGTATTGCCCAGCAGCAGATGATAGAGATAGCCAGAGCACTTGCTTTTGATTCAAAATTAATTGTTATGGATGAACCGACATCCTCTCTTTCTTCCGGAGAAGTGGAGAAACTCTATAATGTGATAGACAAACTAAAGGAACGAGGCATCTCTGTTATATTTATCAGTCATAAGTTAAAGGAGCTGTTTCGTGTTTCAGACCGTTTTACTGTGTTGCGAGACGGCCAGTATGTAGGAACTTACGATGTGAATGAAATAGACGAACAAGGACTTATTAAAAAGATGGTAGGGCGGGAAGTTGTTTACGAAACGAACAAAGAAAAAGCCGAAACGGGAGAAAAATTATTTGAAATCAGCAGCTTTTCAAAAGAGGGGAATTTCAAAGATATTGATTTAACTCTGCACAGGGGTGAAATTCTGGCAATAACCGGATTGGTAGGCTCTGGACGTACAGAACTGGCTCAATCTATATTCGGTATTACTAAAAATGTACAGGGTGAAATGTGGTTGAAAGGGGAGGAGCTGAAAATCTCTTCTTCTGAGGATGCGGTGAAAAAGGGTATAGCCTATGTTCCTGAGGCAAGACAGACTCAAGGATTGGTACTTGAACAGTCCGTCATCAATAACATGACTCTTCCCATCATCGATACATTGCGCAATAAGTTGAAGCTGATAGATCGTAATGTAGAAAAGAATCTGACGGATCAGTATATAAAGTCGCTGGACGTAAGACCTGCTATTCCCGAGCTGACCGCTGATAAACTTTCCGGGGGAAACCAACAGAAAGTTGTTATCGGTAAGTGGCTGTCGGCACAGCCCAAACTGCTCATTATCGATGAACCGACAAACGGTATTGATATCGGAGCAAAAACAGAGATTCATAAACTTCTGAGGAGAATGGTTAATGAAGGAATAGGAGTCATTATGATTTCGTCAGAACTCCCCGAGGTCTTATCTGTAAGTGACAGAATCCTGGTTATGAGCCGAGGTAGAATCGCGGGAGAAATGAATACTGTAGACGCTGATCAGGAAGAAATAATGAAACTCGCCCTGGATAATGAGGGCATTGAGAGCGGAAACGATACAAAGACCCCTAACGGAACGCACCATCAGGAGGTTTAGGTATGAAACTTTTATTAAAACAGAAAGAATTCAGTGTTTTGGCAATAATCTTAATAATTACAGTCATTCTATCCTTTGTCAGCCCGGTTTTCTTAACGGTTCAGAACTGGTTGGACATTATAGAAGGAAATACGGTGATAGGAATTTTGGCTATAGGTATGACATTGATCATTATAACAAGCGACATTGATGTTTCGGTAGCTGCTTTAACTACCGCCGTTACCGTTTCGATTGGGTACCTGTTTCAGTTTCTTCCGGATAATTGGAGTTCAGTGGTTCTGATATTTTTAATAGCACCACTGATCGGCATGCTGCTCGGAGCGTTTAATGGTCTATTGGTATCCAGAATAAAGATACCTGCCATTGTAGTAACTCTTGGAACGCTGAATATTTTTTCTGGATTAGTGTTGTATATAACCAATGGAAATTATATTAACAGTACGAATTTTCCGGATTCCTTTTTGGCATTTTCCAACATTGAAATGGCAGGGATTCCAATACTGATTTACTTATTTGCTCTTGTAGCATTTGGTACATGGTTTATCCTGAAATACACATTAATTGGCAGATCGGTGTTAGCCATTGGTGGAAATGCTCAATCCTCTGTTCGTGTAGGGATTAACTTTGAGAAAGTAAAGATGTTTGTTTTTAGTTATATGGGATTTCTTGGCGGTATAGCTGCGATTGCTCAAACGTCCTATACCAGCGCTATTGATCCAAATGGATTGGCAGGTATGGAACTGACAGTTATTGCAGCAGTAGTACTCGGAGGTGCCAATATTCATGGAGGACGGGGTTCCATACCGGGAACACTGCTTGGAGTACTCCTTTTAGCGATTATGCAAAATGGTATGATCCTGGCCCGAATTGATGTTTTCTGGCAAAACGTCGTAACAGGTGCCATTATTGTTATCGCTGTATCTTATGATGAAATCAATCACAGAAGAAATCAGGAAAAACTATCAAATATTGATGTTAAGGAGGCCTCTTAACATGAACGCGAAACTTTCAAAAGAGAGCATATTAGGCCTTATTGCTATCGGGATATTTGTTGGGATGAGTTTGTTCACACCAAGGTTCTTTTCTTCCAGCAATTTGAGTAACATGATGTTTCAACTTCCTGAATTCGGATTGATTGCACTGGGTATGATGGTCGTTATTATAACCGGGGGAATTGATCTTTCGATAACGTATATTGCTGCATTTTCAGGGGTAGGAGCAGCATTAATGATGACAAATGGTTTCGGAATTTTACCGGCAATCATTGTAGGTATTCTGTTTGCTTTAGCATGCGGGGCTTTCAATGGAATCGTGGTCTCAAGAATTGGAGTGCCGCCGATCCTTGTAACGCTTGGAACGATGGTGTTGTTTGAAGGTGTCATACTGGCCATAACCAGCGGAAACGCTATTTCGGGCTTTCCTGATGCTTACAGTTTAATAGGGAATGGATATTATATGGGGATTATCCCGTTATCTCTTCTCATATTACTATTTTTCATTATATTGACTGGAATATTACTAAATAAGTCAACGTGGGGAAGAAGAGTTTACATGTATGGCAGTAATGATACAGCCACATTATTTTCAGGTGTAAAAAACAGCAAAGTATTAATGAAAGTATATTTGTATGCCAGTCTGCTTGCAGCAGTGTCAGCTATCATCATGACTTCCCGTTATAATTCAGTGAAAGTTGATTTAGGTTCTTCTTACCTTCTGCAGAGTGTTGCTGCTGCAGTGCTGGGAGGAACCAACATTCACGGCGGGTATGGAAAAGTAATGGGAACCATATATGCTGTTTTAATATTTCAGTTTATCAGAAATGGCCTGAACTTGATGGGAGCGCATTCTTCATTGGTAGATGTGGTTATTGGCGCCATTTTGATTGTTGTTCTTACGTTTAACTTTTTCTCTGACAAATTCAGTAGAAAAAAGGCGGAAAACACGCCGGAGAAAGCAGCTTAGAATGATTTCTATCGTTTTATAAACCCGGTATTCCGGGGTTTATAAATAAATTAAAAAAGGGGAGGTTCAAACATGAAAAAGTTGTGGTTGTCTATGACTGTTGTGTTCTTTGGACTTATTTTATTGGCTGGGTGTGTATCAGAAGAAAGTGCCGGCAGTGGAAATTCAGGAAGCTCCGATGGAGAAACATCAGGCAGTTCCGGGGAAGGGGAAAGCAGCAGCGGAGAATCCGGATCCGACGACGGAAACACGGATATTGCGGTAGTCCCTAAACTTGTAGGTATTCCGTATTTTAATGCTTCGGAAACAGGGGCGGAACAAGCAGGAGAAGATTTGGGAGTGAATGTGGAATATACAGGGCCGACGGAGGCCGATGCTGCCGCCCAGGTAAAAGTGATCGAAGACTTAATTTCTCAGGGTATGGACACGATTGCCGTTGCTCCAAACGACCCTGCTTCTGTGGAGCCCGTTCTCAAAAAAGCAAAAGAACAGGGAATAAACGTTATGGACTGGGACACTCCTGCAGATAAAGAATTGGTGGATCTATCTGTGAAACAAGTAGATGATGAAGAATTTGGACGCCATATGGCGGAAAAACTTGTAGAAGCAATGGGAACGGAAGACGGTAAGATTGCTATTTTGACCGGCGGTCTTTCAGCTGCCAACCTGAATTTGTGGATTGAAGCCGCTAAGAAAGAATTTAATGAAAACTATCCTAATATCGAAATTGTTTCAGAGAAAATACCGACGGAAGAAAAGCAGCAGGTGGCGTATCAAAAAACACTTGATCTGCTGAAGTCGTATCCTGATCTGGATGGCGTCCTCGCTGTTTCCACTCCGGCACCATTAGGAGCAGCACAAGCTGTACAGGAGCAGGGTGTACAGGACGAAGTATCTGTCGTCGGGTCTGCTCTTCCTACTGATTCTGAACCATTTCTAGAGGATGGATCTCTCGATACAGCCGTGTTGTGGAATCCTAAAAAGCTTGGGTACCTTACAGTAGCTTTAGGAAAAATGCTGGCAGAAGGAGAAATGCCTGAAGATGGACAGCAAATCGAAAATGTAGGTGAAATTACTGTTAAAGATGACGGAAAAACAGTAATTATGGGGCCGCCTCAAGATTTCACAAAAGAAAACGCCTCGGACTTTGACTTTTAATTGAAGGAGTAAGCCAAAGCGGTCAAATATGATTGATTATTTGACCGCTTTTTTAACTTATAGCAACAGGAGGTTGAAGAAATTGAAACAGAATTATGAATTAAAAAACGAAAAGATAGAAAAGAAGTTTCAGGAACTGCTGGATAGTCGAATGATTGACACGACAGAACGTCTTACGTTTTCCTGGAGCAACTGGGGGTTTGGTTTTGAATCATTGGAAGACTCGTTTGACCGTCTGTATCAAGCAGGTATTGAATATATCGAAATTCATGGAAATCACTACGGGAAAGATTTAGGATACAGTAAGAAAGAAACAAAAAAGCTTATGGAAAAATATAATATGGGTGTTTCCGGGGTCTGTGGGATGTATTCTGCTGACAATGACCTTTCGAGTAATAATCCGAGAAAGAGGTAGGAAGCGATTGATTATATAAAGCGTGAAATAGAGTTCACAAACGAAGTGGGCGGCTCGTACTTATTAGTGGTACCGGGTGCGGTAGGCAGGCCGCAGCCCTATGATGATATGGAAGTGGAAAGAAGTATTCATTCTATTCAGTGTGTTGCTGATTTATTTTATACACATGGCATAAAGGCTGCGGTGGAGCCGGTGCGTGCTGCTGAGGTGAGCATGATACACACAGTGAAAGAGGCAAAAGATTATATCAATAAAGTCGATCATCACGGTGTTCAATATATAAATGGAGATACCTATCATATGCAGTCCGAAGAGGCGCATATCGGGGAAGCGATAGTAGGAGCACAAGATTACCTCGTAAATCTTCATATGGCTGATAGTAATAGAGGAGCCCTGGGGGACGGGCATATGGATATAGATATGATTATCATGGCGCTGTATGTGATTCGTTATAATCAGAAAGAAGCATTTGTGACCCCGGAACCATTGGGACCGGGAGGAGATCCGTATCCGGCCATGCATGCAAAACCGAACCAGGAAAAGCTGAAGCACCTTGTGAATCAAAGTGTATCCTATTTTCGTGAACGGGAATCATGTTTATTAAAAGGGAAAAATAATTAAGTTATTAGTACAAGTTACAAACCGGCAATAGGAATAATAGTGAAAATAACTTGTATTGTTATTTTCATTGGATTTGTTTATAATGTGATGTATTTGTACGTACATGATTAGCAGTGAATACAGGGGGAATGGAGTTGGGTCAATATACGATAGGAATTGACTTTGGGACATTGTCCGGTCGCGCTGTTGTTATGGATACGAGGAATGGAACGAAACTTGCGGCAGCAGCAGCGGATTATCCGCACGCCGTATTGGACGATGAGCTTCCGCAGCAGATTAAGCTGGGGGATGACTGGGCGCTGCAGCATCCAGGGGACTATATTCACGTGCTGAAAACGGCTGTGCCGGAGGCGGTACAACAGTCCGGAGTGCCAAAAGAAGACGTGATCGGCATTGCGATTGATTTTACGGCCTGTACGATGATTTCTGTAAGCGTTGACAATGAGCCTTTGTGTCTGAAGGAAGAGTGGAACGATCACCCGCACAGCTGGGTGAAACTCTGGAAGCACCATGCCGCGCAGCCTCATGCGAACCGTCTGAATGAAGTGCTGGAGCAGAAGCCTCCTGACATTCTTTCCCGGTATGGCGGCAAATTGTCGTCAGAATGGATGATCGCCAAAATCATGCAGGTTGTAGAGGAAGCACCGGAAGTGTACGAGGAAGCCGATCAATTTCTGGAAGCCGCCGACTGGGTGACGTCCCAGATGACCGGTATCGTTCGCAAAAATAGCTGCACAGCCGGCTACAAGGCGATTTGGCATAAACGGGAAGGGTATTTGGATAAAGAAACGTTGAAAGCGATTTCAATGATGATGGATCCTTTAACAGGAGCGGTATGCAGCCCTCCTGAAATATGGCAGATGACAGATGAGATGCTGACCGCACAGAAAGCCTGGCTTCCTCAATACGGGCAGGCCGTATAAAACGCAGAGAAAAATCTCAAATCCAGTGACGTGCTTCCCACCAATGAGTATTATCGTGGAGCGGCCCGTGGGAACGTAAAGACAGTGGAAGAAATGAAACAACAGCCGGAAGCAGCAGCCAAAAATGCCTCAGAGACCGATAAATCATAACTCTCTTTATCCCCGTATTTCTGTGAGTGAATAGGGGGAACTTCTTTCGCATAGAGCCATACCTACCTTGGAATCAAATATGTTACAGTAATATAAAAACATAGAAAGAAGGGTGAGAGAATGCCGGAATCCGTGTACTGGGGAGATCTTATTTTTTCTCTGCTCATGATACTGGTTGTCATTGCGGTTCTTGTTCTTGTGGCAGGCGCTGTCATAAAGGTTTTTCCAAGAAAAAGAAAGAGACGGAGGAAATGAATCAAAAACTCGACCGCATTATTACTCTTCTTGAAAAAGGTGAAGATTTTCGAAAATAGCCCAAACGGAGTATGATAGATGTATCAATACTCTATAGAACGATGGTGACATACATGAAATCTGTTATAGCGGTAGGAGCCGGAGGAGCGGCAGGAACCTGGCTTCGGTATCTCGTGAGCTATCAGCTGCAATTTGGTTTTCCAGTGGGAACGATGGTGGAAAATGTATCCGGAAGTCTGCTGCTGGGGCTGTTTTCCGGTTGGTTTGCTGTGAAAGCCCCGAAAGACTGGGTGAAAGCAGGACTCGGTGTCGGTTTGTGCGGAGGGTATACGACATTCTCCACGTTTGCCTCGGATGCGGTGGAACTTTTACATAAGCAGATGATACTTCCAGCGGCTGGATATATATTCGGTACTCTGTTTCTCGGCATAGCGGCTGCTGCGGTTGGCTTTACGGCAGGGCAGAAAGCAGGAGGCGGGCATCTATGACTGTCATCGGATTAACGATAGGAGGCGGTCTCGGCGCCATTTTCCGTTATCTGTTCGGTATGTTTTTCACCCGTTTTCAAAAAGGTGTGCCGTTTCCTGTCAGTATGCTGCTTGTCAATGTGATGGGATCTTTCGGCCTTGGTCTTCTCACCGCTTTCCGCTTTGAACAATTCGGTGAAGCAGCCCCGCAGGATTCGTGGTTTCTATTTGCCGGAATCGGATTTTTCGGTGCGTTTACGACCTTTTCCACCTTCAGCGTAGAAGCCTTTCAGCTTTTGGAACAACGGAAGTACCGCGTTTTTTTCTTATACACAGGGTTATCCACAGCCGGAGCGCTGCTCTGCTTCGCCCTTGGATGGCAGCTCACCGGCTGATCCGGGAGGCGGGCATTGCGTCTTTTACCAATGGTTGTCTATGATGGGAAGAGTACCAGCACATGTTTAGATGGAAAGGGTGAAGATGTTGAAAATAACCGGATATGAATTGTTTCAGGTACCACCGAGATGGCTGTTTTTGAAGATAGAAACGGATGAAGGAATCGTTGGATGGGGCGAGCCTGTGATTGAAGGGCGGGCCCATACGGTGAAAGCCGCCGTAGAAGAACTAATGGAGTACATAGATGGGAAGAATCCTCTCCGCATTGAAGACCACTGGAATATGTTGTACCGTTCCGGATTTTACCGCGGCGGACCGATTTTGATGAGTGCGCTGGCCGGCATTGATCAGGCACTTTGGGATATCAAAGGGAAATATTACAATGCTCCGATTTATGACCTGCTGGGAGGCGCGGCCCGGGATACGATCCGCGTGTATTCCTGGATCGGCGGCGACAGGCCGGCCGATGTCGGTGAAGCCGCGAAACAGGCGGCTGCTACCGGTTTTACAGCTGTGAAAATGAACGGCACCGAGGAGCTGCAGTATATCGATTCCTATGAAAAAATCGACGCTGTCGCTGAACGGGTGGCAGCTGTTCGGGAAGCGGTCGGAAAAGGGGTCGGCATCGGTATTGATTTCCACGGCAGGGTTCATAAACCGATGGCCAAAGTACTGGCCAAAGAGCTGGAGCCTTACCGTCCGATGTTTATTGAAGAACCAGTCGTGCCGGAGAATAATGAAGCACTGAAGAGTATTGCAGGTCACACCCATATTCCGATCGCAACGGGCGAGCGGATGTTTTCGCGGTGGGATTTTAAACTACTCTTGGAAAGCGGCTGTGTTGATGTGATCCAGCCTGATATTTCCCACGCCGGCGGTATTACCGAAACGAAGAAAATCGCGTCGATGGCCGAAGCCTACGATGTGGCTGTAGCGCCGCACTGCCCGCTCGGTCCGATTGCGCTGGCCGCGTGCCTGCACGTCGATGCAACGGCTCACAACGCCTTTATCCAGGAGCAGAGTCTTGGTATTCATTACAATAAAGAAAATGACCTGCTCGATTATATCAAAGACCACCGCGTATTTGATTACGAAAACGGCTATGTGAATATTCCACAGGGGCCGGGACTGGGTATCGAAGTAAATGAGGACTATGTAAGAGAACGTGCAGCCCAGGGACACAATTGGAAAAACCCTGTCTGGCGCCACCCCGACGGCAGTATCGCGGAATGGTAAGTAAAAGAGGCAGAAACAAATGAATATGTAATCAATCCGAATGAACTTGAACGCATCAAGTTCATTCGGATTTTTTTGTGCTATACCCTGCGCTTTGATATCGCTTTTCTCATTTTATTTACAGCCTGCTGGGTTTTGTCTTTTGTTTTCACACTGTAATTGACATACAACGCATCAAGCAGGGAGAGTTCGGCAATTCTTGATGACAAGGCTTCTGAACGGTAGTCTGTTTCTTCCGATGCCGTGTAAAGGCAGACGTCCACCTGTTTGCTTAATGGGGACTTAGCAAGATTTGTGATCCCGATGGTTACGGCGCCATTTTCTTTCGCGGTTTCGACCACTTCGAGAAGGTCATTATTAGCACCGGTGTGAGAAATGAAAAAGACAACATCTTTTTCGGTGAGCTGCGAGGCAGCCATGAGCTGCATGTGGGTATCTGTATAAGCAAAACACGGAATGCCGGTGCGGATAAATTTATGCAGGCCGTCCTGCGCCGTTATTCCCGACCCGCCGTTTCCGTAGAAATGGAGCTGGTCTGCGTTCAGTATATGATCGAGCACCTGCCGAAAACCGGCGCTTTCCTGTATTTCCTTCGTGAACTGTACCGCATTCATATTCGCCTGGAATACCTTTGCCAAAATTTCCATTTCGGAATCTGTTTCATTAATTTCTTCATGAATATCCTGAATGGGGTGAACCAGTTCGGAGGCAAGAGCAATTTTGAGTGCCTGATAGCCTTTGAAGTCAAGCCTTTTACAGAAACGAAAGACTGTCGCATCCGCAATCATCAGCTCGTCGGCGATCTGGTTGATGGTGGAATGCACGATGGATTCGGGATGCTTGAGAATGTAGTCGGCAATCAACTGTTCTTTTTCACTTAATTGAGGGTAGGAAGAACGAATGCGGTGCAGGACGTGGGTGGTGTTGTCTTCATTCATAAGGCCGGGCTCCTTTTCGTCTAAAGTCTTATTTACAGTTTAAATGAAAATTTTTTTCGTTAAAAGCACAGAGATGAAAAATTTTTCGAAAAACCTATTGAACTAAAAAAAATTTCTTGTATAATTCGATTATAAGAAAAAATATTTACTGATTTATCAACAGAACCCGCAACAGTTTGGCAGGTTGGAAATGAGAGGGATAAATATGAGCAGACAGGTAGTTATCGGCCTTGATATTGGTACGACAAGCACGAAATGCCTGGCATATGACGTGGATGGAGAAATTTGGGCGGAGAAGGAAGTGGAATATACACTGCATTCACCGGATCCTTCACGAAAGGAACAGGATCCTGAAGAAATTTTGAAAGCGGTTAAGGTAACGTTGTCACACATCGTTTATGCGGTTCAGAAAAAAGGGGCAGTAGTGGCAGGTGCAGGGTTCAGTGCTGCGATGCACAGTCTGCTTGCTTTGGACCACAGCGGGAATGTTTTGACAAATGCCGTAACATGGGCCGATCAGCGTTCGGTAAAAGAAGCGGAGGAACTGAAGGCAAATGGCGGCCACGAGCTGTATCTCCGGACAGGAACGCCGGTACACCCGATGTCTCCGCTGACGAAATTGATGTGGTTTCAACGGAACCAGCCGGACATTTTTGTAAGGGCTGCCAAGTGGATATCGATCAAGGAATACATTGTTTATCAATTATTCGGTCGTTTCCTGGTGGATCATTCTATCGCTTCAGCAACCGGGCTGTTTCAACTCAAAACGAAACAGTGGGATGACGAAGCGTTAAGAACAGCAGGCATCACGGCAGATCAGCTGTCAGAACTGGTTCCTGCAACTTATATATTGAAAGGCATGACACGTGAAGCTGCGGCCGAACTTGATATCGATCCCGATACGCCGTTTGTGATGGGAGCAAGTGACGGAGTCCTGGCCAACATCGGGGCCGGTGCGGTTTCGCCGGGGCAGGCTGCCTGTTCCATTGGGACGAGCGGGGCAGTGCGGACAGTCGTCGATAAACCTACACTTGATCCTAAAGGAAGAATTTTCTGCTACGAACTGACGGAAGACAAATGGGTGATCGGCGGGCCGATCAATAACGGTGGTATTGCTCTTCAGTGGATCAAGGATCAGCTTTATCCGGATCTTGATGGAGCATCGGCATCTCAAGATGAAAGTACGTTTGATGAAATGACGAAACGGGCTTCAGCTATTCAGCCTGGTGCAGCTGGTCTTGTTTTTCTTCCTTATCTCATGGGGGAAAGGGCGCCGTTCTGGGATTCGGATACGAAGGGGGTATTTTTTGGTCTGACGTTGAATCACGGCCGGGATCATATGGTGCGGAGTGTACTCGAAGGTGTCATGTACCAGATGTATTCTGTGGTTATCGCATTGACGGAATCGGGAGTACAGCCGCAGGAATACCGTTGCGGCGGAGGATTCGCGCGTTCTGAGCTGTGGCGGCAGATGATGGCTGATATTTTTGAAGAGGACATTGTGATTCCTGAGAGTCATCAGGGCTCCTGCTTCGGAGCAGCCTGGCTCACGATGTATGCACTGGATATGGTCCCTGATTTATCAAGTGTCCGAGATCTTATCAAAACTACGATCAGACATCAGCCGGTGGAGAAAAATGTGACGGCGTACCGTGACATAAAACCAATTTTTCTGAGACTTGCCAGAGGACTGCACGATGAATTTAAAGCGATCTCAGAAGTGCAGCGCAGACACGCGACCGGTGGAAGAACGTTATCATCATCTGATTAGAAATTGAAAGGGGTGCTATCATGCAATCTACAGCATGGCTGGTTATTGTAGCTGTTCTTGCCGTTATTGCTCTACTATTTTTAGTAATGAAAACGAAACTGCAGGCCTTTATTGCTCTTCTCATGGTCAGTATACTTGTTGGACTGGCTGTGGGCATGCCGCCTGCAAAAATTATCTCGACAATCGAAGAAGGTATGGGGGGAACCCTTGGCTTTGTCGCTGTTATCATCGGTCTTGGGTCCATGTTCGGTGAAATGCTGCGCGTCTCGGGAGGCGCTGAACGCCTAGCTTTAACCCTGATGAATAAATTTGGGGAAAAGAACATGTCATGGGCGCTGGGGTTAACCGGGTTTATTATTTCCATCCCCGTATTTTTGGATGTAGCTCTTATTATACTCATACCGATTATTTACAGTTTGACGCAAAGAACGAAAAAGTCACTTCTGCATTTCGGCATACCGCTTCTTGCAGGTTTGGCCGTCACACACAGTTTTATTCCACCGACTCCGGGACCAATATCTGTGGCTACTATTATTAATGCAGATCTTGGCTGGGTAATTCTTTTCGGCGCCATTGCCGGTATTCCGGCGATGATTCTGGGCGGACCGGTTTTCGGCCGATATATAGGAAACAAGATTCATGTACAGGTGCCGGATTACATGATGGAGCAGGTTGATCAAATCGACGACCAACGTGATCTGCCAAGTTTCATCAGTATTGTAAGCATTATTTTGCTGCCTTTGATTCTGATTCTATTGAACACCACTGCAGATGCTGCCTTAGAAGATGACAATACGTGGCAGACCGTTCTCACCTTTATCGGCCATCCGTTCGTTGCCTTGATTGCAGCTTCTTTGTTAGCCTTTTATGTATTCGGAATCCGCCAGGGGTATTCCAAAGAAGATATTCAGCAGATAACGACAAAAGCACTGGAACCGGCGGGTATTATCATTCTTGTTACCGGTGCCGGCGGCGTATTTGGACAAATGCTGATCAATTCCGGCATCGGCGATCTGCTGTCCGAAGCGATGAAGGGAATGGACATGCCGCTGATTGTCTTTGCCTTTATTGCAGCTACGGTCGTCCGTGTGGCGCAAGGGTCGGCGACCGTGTCGATGGTAACGGCAGCGGGCCTTATTGCACCGGTTATAAAGAACTTTGATGTCAGCGAACCGATGCTTGGTCTGCTTGTCATCGCGATTGCCTCCGGCGCTACTGTGTTCTCACACGTGAACGATTCCGGCTTCTGGCTCGTCAACCGCTATTTTGGATTGACCGAAAAACAAACATTACAGACATGGACCGTGATGGAAACAATTATCGGTTTTACAGGCTTTGGCGTCGCATTAGTGCTCAGTCTATTTGTTTAAAGAAAGAGGAGACGTAATATGAAGATAGGATTAATAGGATTAGGAAAAATGGGATACAATGTCGGCCTTCAGATGCTGGAAAAAAAACATGAGCCGGCAGCTTTTGATGTCGATCCAAAAGTGGTAGAAACATTCAAGGAGGCCGGAGGAGAAGGTGCTGCTTCCATAGAGGAACTGGTACAAAAGCTGGAAGCTCCGAGAGTGATCTGGGTGATGGTTCCATCCGGTACGGTGACGGATGAGGTACTAGATGAGACGGCACCGCTGCTGGATGAAGGTGATATTCTCATTGAAGCTGGTAATTCTCATTACAAAAAATCAATGGAACATCATCAAAACATGGAAGCACGCGGCCTTCATTTCTTCGATGTTGGCACAAGCGGCGGAATATCAGGAGCAAGGCACGGAGCCTGCTTCATGATCGGCGGAAACAAAGAAATCTTTCAGAAAGAGCTGGAGCCGCTGTTTGATGATTTATCTGTAGAAAAAGGTTATTTTCATACAGGAGAAGGCGGCAGCGGTCATTATCTGAAAATGATTCACAATGGAATCGAGTACGGGATGATGGCGGCGATTGGGGAAGGGTTTGAACTTCTCGAAAAAAGCCCGTTTGATTATGATTATGAAGGGGTGGCAGAAGTTTGGAATCACGGATCTGTCATCCGGGGATGGCTGATGGAATTGATGGGGGGGGCATTTAAAAAAGATGCGAACCTTGATGATATCCGCGGTGTGATGCATTCTTCCGGGGAAGGGAAGTGGACGGTGGAATCAGCGCTTGATTATGAAGCGGCGGCGCCCGTGATCGCCCTGTCCTTGATGATGCGGTACCGTTCCCAGGAAACCGATACCTTCACAGGCAAGGTGGTGGCAGCCCTCCGTCATGAATTCGGCGGGCACGACACAGAGAAACAGGAATAAGAGCATCCTTGAAAAAAAGCTGCATCTCCGGGGCTGTACGGCTGTGACACTCCGTGGACACTAAACCGTCGGGAATCGTTCATAGTGTCCACGGAAGCAGTGTTCATGGACACTATGAATTCCCCGCCGGCAGGTAGTGTCCGTTGATTTCAGTCCGCACCCACTAATACCAGATTTCAGCGGCGTAGTGTTCACCAAATGGAGATCCGTGGACGCTGCGCCGTTATTTTTCGATAGTAATGTCCACCGCCGCATGAACCTCCAGCCCGCCGCCTTCCTTTGCTGCTTATGGCTGCATGCTCCTTCTTCCCATTGAACAGCATAATTCATAACCATGCCTCTTTCAGGGAATCATGGTACAATGATGAAACATATCATGATGCCGCAGGAGAGAAGGGTTTTATTACATCTATGCTTACAGAACTTATCATTATTTTCGTTGTACTATTTATCGGCAGTTTTATTCAGGGGGCGAGCGGATTCGGTTTTGGTCTGTTCGCGATGAGTTTTCTTCCGTTTTTATTCTCGGTGAAAGACAGCACCCTGCTCGTTATGGCTCTGGCACTCGTAACCTGCCTGACGATTTTTTTGAAAGTGTATTCCCATATTAATATCCGCCGTCTGGCTGTATTACTCGGCGCGGCGGTTGCCGGACGAATCGGCGCGTACTTTGTGCTGCATAACTTTGGGGAAATGGATGAATTAAAAAAGGTGCTGGGTTTTGTACTGATCGGCATGGTATTTTTCATTCTCTTTCAGAATAATCCCGATACAGAAAAACGCCGTGAACACCCGGCTCTTCCGATCAGTATGGGCGTACTCGGAGGATTTATCGGCGGTGTGTTCGTTGTCGGCGGTCCTTTTTTTGTGTTTTATTTTCTGATGGTATGTAAAGACAAATACGAATATACAGCCAATATCCAGGCTGTGTTTCTGGTAACCGGTCTGACTACGCTCTTGATGCATGGAGTGAGCGGTGATATTCATGCGAACCTGCTGCTGTATTTTGTAATCGGCGTGCTGAGTGTCATTACCGGATCCAGGCTCGGGATGAAATGGTTTAAACATTTATCCCAGCATCATATAAAACGATTTGCCGGGCTGATTGTTACGCTGGCCGCGCTGAACCTCATCTTTTTTGCTTAGTGCGGAAGCTGCGACAGGAGATAATGGTTTTTTTGTACACATAATACATCCCGAAAAACACAGCAAGAGCTACGGCTTCCAGGGATAAAAGATAATAGGGCCAGGGGCCGAGCCAGTCAAATGGGGTGGCCTGGACCGGCTTTTCCATGATGTACATGTAATTTCCGCCCGTCAGAAGATTCACGAAGCCCACCAATACCAAATAAAGATTCAAAACACCCCACGTACGGAAAATCGAGGAAAAATAAAGCTCCCGTTTTTCCACGACAATCATATAACAGACCGCGGCGATAACGAGCCCGTGGGTAAGAAAAAAGTGGAAGAAACGATAATGCGGAAAGCCGTAATCGGCCAGATCCGGTGTAATGAGTGTCAGCAGTGCGCTTGAGGCTCCTGCAAAAAAGGTAATCTCAAACCAAATGCGGCCCGATGTCAAAAAGGACAGAACGGCTGTCATCCAGACGAAGCTGCTTAATTGGAGAGGGAGAGAATGAGAGACATCCCAGGCTCCGTTTGTAATGAGAAAAATCTGAAAAGACAGCTCTCCCAGCAGAAACACCGTGGGAAAAAAGATCCTCATAAAGAGGTCTGCTTTCGTGTGGCGCAGGCGTCTGCGAAAGGTAATAAGCAGAACGCACAGAACTGCCAGGGTTATGAATACCATGAGGTGTGCCGGGCCCATCCATGTAAACGATGGGCCGTTGTGACTGAACTCCCACCACCACATATGCGGTCTCCTTTTCTATAGGTATGTTTTTATTTTAATGGGTGGAAAACGAAAATACGACCCCTGAGATAGTGATGAACAGCTGCTTCTATTGTGATATGATGGGAGTAAACGATTGAAGTGGGCTTTACAATGTTGGAAAAGATTCGACAGAAGCAATTTAAATTTATTGGAGCCAGACTGATTAAGACAGGCATTGCCGTTTATGTGGCGGCGCTTATCTGTAATTTTTTCAATCTTCCGGCTGCATTCGCTGTTATTACTTCTATCGTCACTCTCGAACCTACGGCGGCGGCATCGATACGAAAAGGAATCAAACGCTTTCCCGCCACCCTTATCGGCGCCGCACTGGCTGTAACGGCTGTTTCGATTTTCGGTCATAATGCAGCATCTTACGCCATTGCGGCTGTATTCACCATTTATGCGTGCAATCTGCTTCACCTCGAGGTGGGGACGCTGGTGGCTACGTTGACGGCAGTCGCCATGATACCCGGAACCGAAGGGACTTACTTTTTATCTTTTGTGGAACGGGCGGGGACGACAACAATCGGACTTACCGTGTCAGCGCTCGTGAACTTCTCCATTCTTCACCCGCGTTTTTCGGAACTGATTGCAGAGAAAAATGAGAAGATCACGAGAGAAATTACCGAAGTGCTCGAAAAAAGAACCCGGGAATTATGCGAAGACAAACCGGCCGGCAAATCGACCAGGCAGCGTTTTCAGCAGCTGCAAAAAGAAGTTAATCGCGCAGAAGACCTTGCCTATTACCAGCGCGAAGAGTGGAAATACCACCGTTACAGTGCCAAGTATATCGATTTCTTCACTTACGAAAATCGGCGCCTGGAGGCACTCGAGAGGATGGTTTATCACATTAACAGCTTGTTTGTGCTGAAAGAAGTGGAGGACAATTTCCACGAAGGCGAAAAAGAATTGTGCAGCAGGGCTTTTCAGTCTATCATTACGGTCCTTCGGCATCCGGAACATGTGGTCTCAACAGAACATCACGATCTCATTTCTGAAGTGGATCATCATTTCTGGCATATCCAGGAGACGCATCCGGATATGATTTCCTACCGCTACCATCATCAATTTTCCAAAGAAATTATCGTTTATTATGTCATCCTTTCTCTTCACGACCGGTTGGAGGACATGGAACAACTCTATGAAAGACACAAAAAAAAGCACGGTTCCTCTGCATGACGGAGGGAACCGTGCTTTTTTCGTTTACCAGTTATAATAGTTGTCGATACCGTCGAAAATGGCATCGGCTGCTTTATCCGGATAATTAGCCTGTTTCATCCGCGATGCGTCGCCCGGATTGGTCAGGAAGCCAAGTTCCACGAGACTGCTCGGCATAGTGGTGTTTTCGATGACAACAAAGCCTGCGTCTGCGACACGGCGGTCAACCATGCCGGTCTGTTTAACAAGTTCCTGATGAATGGAGGAAGCGAGCGCGCGGCTTTCAGAACCTTCGTGACGGTCGTTATAGAAAGCTTCCGTTCCTTCTGCAGATTGATTATAGGCATTGGAATGGATGCTGATGAACGCATCGGCATCTGCAGACTCGGCAACTTCCACCCGTTCATTTAACCCGAGGAATGTATCGTCATTGCGGGTCATCACAACGTCCACGCCGGCTTCTTCCAGACGTTCTTCCACTTCCAGCGCCACATCGAGATTCACTTCTTTCTCAATCAGACCGTTTCCGCTGGCTCCGTTATCATGATCGCCGTGACCGGCGTCAATGACGATGGTGCGGTCTTCGAGTGCATCCGCCCCGGGTTCTTTTTCCTGCAGGTAATGGCGGTGTACATACCCTTCTCCGCTGCCGTAATCAACACGGGCCCAGTCTTGTCCGGTGTGCTCGTATACTTCCACCGTGTCGCCGCTCTGCAGTTTGGTGATAATATCACCGTCGGTACTTCCTTCGGTGCGCACATTGAGGTTATTCACGGTCACCTTCGCAACCGAAATAACATCGCCCTGTACTCCTTCGGAAGGGGCATCATTCGAGTCTTCTTCCGGTTCCTGCGGAGTGTCCTCATCGGCGTCTGAACTGTCAGAGCTGCCCACATAAGCACTGTGCACGTAAGCCCAGTCCCCGTCGTTTTCTATTTTCAGCCAGTCACCTGACCGGTCATAGACATCGACTGCTGTGCCGCTCTGAAGCTGGTTCACCGCCTGATAATCGGTGCCTGGCCCTGTTCTGACATTCAGCGGAGTACCGGCGTCAACTTCTCCTTCATACATTACATGCTCTTCCGAGAATGCTTCATCATCGGGAGAGGAAGACGTGTTTCCGCTGGACTGCATCGATTGTTCCATGGCTCTTGCCAGATAGGCGGAAAATTCAGCCCGGGTCGCTTCGTCATTGGGGTCGAACGAACCGCTTCCCTGGACGATGCCCTGATCGGCAAGGACAGCTATATGTTCCTGTGCCCAAAAGTCGCTGTCTATGTCTGTGAATCCGCTCGATGAATCCGGCTCTTGTGCCTGATCAAAGAAAGCCCTGGAAATCACAGCCGCGACCTGCGCTTTCTCAATTTCTCCATTTGGGTCAAAGCTGCCGTTACTGCCCTGGAATATATCCATTGCTGCTGCTCTTTCAATACTGCCGTAAGCCCAGAATGAAGAATTAACATCGGAAAACGTCGGGGACGATGCATTCAGTGCTCCCTCACCGAGGGCGTTTGTCATCATGATGGAAGCCTGGGCTCTCGTAAGCGGCTGCTCCGGACGGTACTGTCCGGAAGCGTCCCCGTTGGCAACTCTGTGTTCCGTTAAGTACTCTATCTCTTCTTCAGCCCAGTACCCGCTGTCTACATCCGTATACCGGTCGGAGGCTTCCGCCTGATCCGCCGTGAATGCCGGAATGACAGAGAGGGACAGGGCTGCTGCCATTATGGGATATGAGATTTTTCTGTAAAAAATGGCAGGTTCCTCCTCTCTTATGCGTAATCTGCTAATTAAAGGCAAGATTCTCCAAGCTATGTAACCTGAAACAAGAATATCATGGTATGAGGTTTTAGACTAGTATGTAGAGGAGATTGTTCGAAATTAAGAAAAAAATCTCAGCACCGCTCATAAAGAAAAACCCGGTGTTATACCGGGCTTTTCGTCAATATTCATCTTTTTTTGCGTCTTGTGATTCCGGTTTTTCTTCCCAGGCATCGAGATTCTGCAGTCCTGGTATGCTGTTTTTGTAAAATACCGGATCATACCCAAGCCTGCGCTGGCGCTGGTAGTCTTTCAGAGCTGCCAGCGCTGTTTTGGTCAGCATGGCGATGGCAATCAAGTTCACCAGAGCCATCAATCCCATGAAAACATCGGCAAGGGACCAGATTAAATCCAGACTGCTTATGGATCCGAGGATAACCATAAGTAAAAAGGCGGCTCTAAAAATGTAAATATACACAGGGTTTTCGGAAATGAATTCAATATTGTTAGCACCGTAATAGTAATTTCCCAATAAGGAGCTGAAAGAGAAAAAGAAAACCGCGAGAGCCACAAAGGTTTGCGCCCATCCTCCAAGATGGGTTTCAAGAGCCATCTGTGTTAATTGAATGCCTTCTGTTTCACCGGAAGTATACACACCGGCGAGAACGATGATAAACGCAGTGGAGCTGCAGATAATCAGTGTATCGGTAAACACGCCGAGTGTCTGTACAAGCCCCTGTTTTACCGGATGGCTTACGTGAGCGGTCGCAGCGGCATTGGGAGCACTCCCCATCCCGGCTTCATTTGAAAAAAGCCCCCGCTGCACACCATTTGTGATAACTGCTGCCAAACCGCCGCCGGCAATTTCACGAATGCCGAAAGCGTTTGAGACGATAAGGGAAACGACATCAGGAAGCATTCCTATATTCATGATCATAATGATGATGGCGGTAATAATATAAAGAATGGCAAAGAAGGGAACTATAATCTCGCTTACGACAGCAATACGACGTATACCGCCGAAAATAACGAAGCCGATCATGATTGCAACAGCTGCCCCGACCCAAATGCCTTTTACATCATAGGCACCTGTAAATGCCAGCGATATGGTATTGGATTGAACACCGTTAAAAATGAGACCGAAACATAACGTAATAAGAATTGCGAACAAAATTCCCATCCACCGCATGCCAAGAGCCCTTTCCATGTAATAAGCGGGACCGCCGCGGTAGCCGTTTTTTACTTTCACCTTATACATTTGGGCTAATGTACTTTCCACGAAACCTGTGGCGGCGCCAAGCAGCGCAATCACCCACATCCAGAACACAGCGCCCGGGCCACCCGCGGTAATAGCAATCGCCACGCCGGCAAGGTTACCTGTTCCCACTCTTGCAGCCGTACTGAGGGTGAACGCCTGGAACGGGGTAGTTCCCTTTTTTTCTTTAAATACAGAGCGGTCTGTGCCGCGCGCTAAAAGAGTCACCATTTCTTTGAACATCGTAAATTGTGCGAAGCGGGTTTTTATCGTGAAAAACAGACCCAAAAGCAGTAATGCTCCAACCAACAGATACGACCATAAAATATTACTGCTGAATTCTACTACGCTGCCGAGCCAAGTATCCATTGTCAGCCAGTCCTCCATAAGATCACTCCTTTTTTCTGCAGATTAAAAAGATGTATATGTCATCAGTGACTGCTTGATACATCACGTTTTTACATAGGCTGTCTTTACAATGGTAATACTAAACCTGACATTTTTGAAGGAGTGATGTATCTATGGCAAAACCAGATGATCGTTCCAATAACGCGGAACGGATTGAAAACACGATCGGTCATACGCTTCAAAACCGAAATGAGGCACGAGACTATGAAAAGGCACATGCCGAAGAGCTGAGTGAGGAAGAAAAACAGCAGATTGAAGAAAAAAATGAACGGCGCGAAGAGAGCATTGAAGGACTTCAGCAGGAAATTCAGGATGAGGCAGAGGATAATAAATAATCATACGAAAGCGCAGCCTGCAGGACAGAGCTGCGCTTTTGCTTTGCTATCCGGAAAATAGGGGGATAAATATTAAATATTTGAAACGGGAATAGTCATCGTTCGTATGATGGTATAGAATATGTTCAGGAGGTGTATATAATTGAATTTTTTACAAGATGTTCTAGGTTTGATCATTACTGGTGCTGTCATTCTTGTTCTGCTTATCGCAGCCCTTATCGGTTACATTATGTTCAAACGGAGTTATAAGACGGCGAAGTCCAATGAGGCGCTTATCATCACCGGGAAAAGTCTCGGCAGCGATGAGAATGTATTTACCGACGAGACGAACGGGCGCCGGCTGAAAGTCGTGCGGGGCGGCGGTGTGTTTATCAAGCCCCTTGTTCAGGTCGCGGAACCCGTTGACCTTACTACATCACAGCTTATGGTGCAGACGCCGGAAGTCTACACGTCACAGGGTGTGCCGGTGGTCGCGGATGCCGTTGCGATGGTTCGTATAGGAAGTTCGCTCCATCAGATTGCCAACTTCGCCGAGCAGTTTCTCGGAAAGAACAAGTCCGACAGAGATCAGGAAATTGTTGAGGTCCTTGAAGGTCATCTTCGTTCAGCATTGTCTTCATTGACCGTGGAGGAAATTTACCAGAGCCGGGAGCGGTTCAACGAGCAGCTTCAGGAAGTGGCGGAAAAAGACCTTTCGAAGATGGGATTTGAAATCACGTCCTTTGCACTGAAAGACATACGTGATGAGAACGGCTATCTCGAAGCATTGGGACGTCCCCGTATTGCCGAGGCAAAGAAAAACGCGGACATTGCGGAGTCCAATGCCGAACGCGAAACGAGAATCCATCAGGCACAGATGGATAAGGAAGCCGAAGAGTCAGAATATAAACATAAGACAGAAATTGCCGAAGCCCGGAAAAACAATGAAATCCGGGAGTCCTCTTTTAAACAGGAGAATGAAAAAGCAAGGGCGCAGGCGGACCAGGCGTATGCTCTTGAAAAGAGTATCAATGACCGGCAGCTGAAAGAACAGGAAATGGATGTACGCGCGGTCGAATTATCCAAGCAGTCCGAACTCGAAGAAATCGAAATCGAGCGCAAAGAAAAGCAGTATGAAGGGGAAGTCAAGAAAAAGGCGGACGCGGAACGATACGCTTCCCAGCAGCAGGCGGATGCGGATAAATACCGCACGATCGCCGAAGCCGAAGCGCAGGCTGAAACCGAACGCAAACGCGGGGAAGCTGAAGCCCAGATTATCCGCGATAAAGGGCAGGCCGAAGCGGCAGCGAAAGAACAGATGGCCGAAGCAATGTCCAAATACGGCGAAGCTGCTGTTCTTGAAATGATGATCAATATGATGCCGGACTTTGCGAAAGCTGTCTCGGAACCGATGAATAACATCGACAGTGTCAAAGTAATCGACACTGGAAGTGGACAGGGCGTGTCCAACCTGGCAGGAAGCGTCACGAATAATATGGCGGTGATGCAGGATACGTTAAAGGAAACAACCGGTATCGACATGAAGGCACTGCTTGAGAACTTTGCCGGCGGGGAAGGCGCTCAAATGCTTGCGCAGGCCGCAGGGACGAGTGACAAAACAGAAGAAAGCGCTGCTTTCGAAGATCAGGAGCCATCCACCGAAGAGGAAGCCCCTCCGGCGGAAGATACTGAAGAAGCCGTAGAAGAGGATAAAGAGCAATAGGAATGATTAAGGAACGGGCCGAAGCTGTCCGTTCCTTTTTATGGACACTTTACACATGAAAGTGTCTAATAACCGAAGTTTATAGACATTTTCAGGCGCAGAAGCTGTTCATTTGTCCGTTATTTTTACATTACAGACAAACATCAGGGGAAAATGGTCTTAAAATCGTGTTTATAGACATTTTTCACCATAAACTGTCCATTATCACCGAAGATGCTGCTTCAGTTTTTCCAGATGAGCGGAGATATCTGCTTCAAGACTGCGTTTATAAAGCGCGGCGGCCGGGTGATAAATAGGGAACAGTGGATAAGTGGTGTTTGTCCATGTATAGGAGCGTGTGTCCCAGTCGTCCAGCCTCAGGACGGGAGAAGTCACAAGGTGTCCGGTAACTTCCGACATGCGCGCGGACCCGCCGGCAAGGCGCTGGTAAGCGATACGACCCATCGGCACAATCAGACGAGGCTCAAGGTACTCGATTTCTGCATCGAGAATCGGCGCATGGGCGGCGATTTCTCCCTGGTTTGGAGTGCGGTTGTATTTTCTTTTTTCCCGGCCTTTCGGCTGTCCCCATTTGTACGGGCGGCTGCGGACGGTACTTGTGACATACACGTCGTCCCGGGTCAGCTCGAGTTCCTGCAGAAAGCCATCGAAATACCGACCGGCTCTTCCGCTGAAAGGGATGCCGTTATGTATTTCGGTTTCACCCGGTGCCTCTCCGACAAACATAATCGAAGGGGAATCAGAGCCTTTTCCGTAAACGAAGCCTTCACACGCGAAGGGAGCGATCCGCTCATTGCAGCGCTGGATTAATCTTTGTGGTAACATAAAACATCGATCCCTTTCCGTTAACATCGTCTTTCCTGTATCATATACCATACAATGAATTAGAGCAGGTATCAAAAGAAGCACAATGGACAGTCTTCCTGCATTGCATGATGACAGGTTTCCCTGTAACGTAAGAAGCAGATGAAAAAGGGAGAGGGGGCTGACAGATGGATGACCGTTTATTTAAAACAGCGATGGGAAAATTTGCGACAGGTGTGACGGTAGTAACTACCGATACAGAAGACGGCGTACATGGTATGACAGCCAATGCGTTTATGTCCGTTTCCATGGATCCAAAACTTGTGCTCATATCTGTGGGCAGGCACGCCAATACCCACCGTATTATTGAGCAGAACGGCACGTTTGCTGTGAACATTCTCCATGAAGATCAAATGAAGACCGCGCAGTATTTTGCGAAACAGCTTGAGGAAGATATAGATATTCCGATTGACCGTTTTGAAGGACAGCCGATCATTGAAGGATCGCTTGCCAACATAGTTTGCACGGTATATGACAGCCACGAAGCAGGTGATCACACCCTGTTTATCGGTCAGGTAGATAATCTGATTGTCCAGGATGAAACGCCGCTGCTTTATTTTGAAGGGCAGTTCAGATACTTTCAATAAAAAAATGCCGCAGGAGTAAAAATCTCCCGCGGCGTTTTTTATTCCAGTGTGCGGTTGGTTTCGTCGACGTCAAACGGTTCATCCGGTTCCGGTTTTTCGCCGGCCTGGAGTACCCCGTCCCCGTTGCAGACGCTGCACGAATACTTCCACTGCTCGTCATCCATCAGCAGGCCGGTGCCGTCGCAGGCTGAACAAACATTGTCGTGAATGTTCATTGGTCTTTTGCACCCTTTCCTGGAACATGAGGCTTATCTTACTGTCTGTCTTTCACCCAGTTGATAAGTCCTCCTGCTAACATGATGTCCACGTGACGTTCAGTCAATGCATGACGCAGCCGGATCTTTTTATTTTTCCCCTGAAGCGAAGCGGTCATTTCGCTGCTTTGACCGATGGTGTCCCGGATGTTTTTCAGCTCAATCATGTCGCCTTTTTCCACGTCTTCAAAATCATTCTCATCGGCAAAGGTGAGAGGAAGAATGCCGAAGTTGATGAGATTCTGCAGGTGAATACGGGCAAAGTCTTTGACAATCACGACCCGCAGCCCGAGGTAGCGCGGAGCAAGAGCGGCGTGTTCACGGCTCGAGCCCTGACCGTAGTTACTGCCGCCGACAATCGCGTGGCCTGTGGTGTCACGGATATCCATCGCCCGGTTGTAATAATCTTCATTTAAAATTTCAAAGGCGAACTTGCTGATCTCAGGCAGGTTACTGCGGTAAGGAAGCACGCGGGCTCCCCCTGCGAGAATTTCATCGGTGGATAGATTGTCCCCGACTTTAAGCAGCACCGGAACATTCATTTCGTCAGGCAGCGGCTTCATTTGTGGAATGGAGGCGATATTCGGTCCTTTATGCAGTTCGACCTGCTTTGCTTCCTCCGGCGGAAGCGGTTCTTCGAGAAGCCGGAAATCAACAGTCGGTTCGTCCGGCTCGGTAATGCGCGGATAATCCATATCCAGTTTCCGCGGATCCGTAATTTTGCCGTACAGGGCTGAAGCGGCAGCTACTTCCGGACCGCATAGGAAGACGCTGTCTTCTTTCGTACCGGAGCGTCCCGGGAAGTTACGCGGTGTAGTACGGAGGCTGTTTCTGCCGGAAGCAGGTGCCTGCCCCATACCGATACAGCCGTTACAGCCCGCCTGGTGAAGCCGTGCACCGGATGTCAGAAGACTGGCGATATGGCCGTTTTGGACAAGATCGGTAAGCATCTGCCGGGAAGTTGGGTTTATATCATAGGATACGCCGCTTTCGATCTGTCTGCCTTTCACAATTTCAGCAGCTATCGCGAAGTCTTTATAACCCGGGTTGGCCGAAGATCCGATATAGGATTGGTAAATGGATTCTCCTTCCACTTCGGTTACAGGAACCACATTGCCGGGGCTGGAAGGCTTGGCGATCATCGGCTCAAGAGAAGACAGATCAATTTCTTCATCTATGTCATAAGACGCGTCATCATCGGCTTTCAGTTCGCGCCAATCTTCTTTTCGTCCCTGCGTCTGAAGGAACCGTTTCACTTCTTCATCGGAAGGAAAAACCGTGGCGGTTGCGCCGAGTTCAGCGCCCATGTTGGCAATCACGTGACGGTCCATCGCGCTTAACTGGTCGAGACCGGGACCGTAATATTCAATAATTTTTCCAACCCCGCCTTTCACGTCATGACGGCGCAGGAATTCCAGAATGATATCTTTGGCGCCGACCCAGTCCGGCAGGTCGCCCGTCAGTTTAACTCCCCAGATTTCGGGCATTTTCACGTGGTAAGGTTCGCCCGCGATGGCCATGGCAACGTCAATGCCGCCCGCTCCCATCGCAAGCATCCCCATACAGCCGTTGGCACAGGTATGGCTGTCGGAGCCAAGCAGTGTTTTACCGGGCACTGCCAGCCGCTGCATATGAACCGGGTGGCTGACGCCGTTGCCGGGGCGGCTGAAGTGCAGTCCGAACCGTTTGGCGGCACTCTCCAGAAATAAATGGTCATCCGGGTTCTTGCTGTCTTCCTGAATGACGTTATGATCGACATACTGAGCGGATGCCTCGGTTTTCGCCCGTTCAATTCCCATCGCTTCGAGTTCAAGCATCACCATGGTACCCGTGGCGTCCTGGGTCAGGGTTTGATCAACGGAAAGGGAAATTTCTTCACCGGGGCTCATTTCCCCGGACACAAGATGTTCTTTTATCAATTTCTGGGCAGCGTTCAAAGACATACGTATATGGACCTCCTTCTGCTGTTTAGTATGATTGGTATATCATGATGTATACCCGTCTTCAAGGAAAATCTAAACAAATCTATTGTTCAGGTGAGCCAAAAGAAGCTGGACATGATATAATATGTTATAGTGCAGAAACATACAATGAAAACAAGACCAAGACATTACGAGAGGTAAGGAGGAAGACGGATTTGGGAAAGCGGATTCTGCTTTTTATCATAACCAACGTTCTGATTATTACTACCATCACGATCGTATTCAGCATTCTGGGAATGTTTGGCATTCATATACCGAGCATAAGTGCGACAGCTTCCGGTCAGTTGAACTACGGCCCGCTTCTGATATTCAGTGCGGTGATCGGCTTTGGCGGTGCGTTTATATCGCTTGGAATCTCCCGTATTGTGGCCAAGAAATTAATGGGTGTACAGGTTATCGACCCTGACACCGCGACCGGCGAGGAAAAGAAACTGGTGGATAAAGTCCACCGCATGGCCCGAAGCGCCGGGATGATGCATATGCCCGAGGTCGGCATATACAACTCCCGCGAAGTCAACGCTTTTGCAACCGGACCGTCGAAGAAACGGTCCCTCGTGGCGGTATCAAGCGGTCTTCTGCAGTCGATGGACGAAGATGCCGTTGAAGGAGTACTTGCCCACGAGATGGCACACGTTTCCAACGGGGACATGGTTACCATGACGCTGCTTCAGGGTATCGTGAACACCTTCGTCGTATTCCTTTCAAGAATTGTCGCATCTATTGTTTCCCGTTTCGTGCAGAATGATGCGATGCGGATGGTGGTTCATATCGCGGCTATTTTTGTTTTTCAGATTCTTTTTTCCATACTCGGAAGTATCGTCGTCAACGCTTATTCCCGCTACAGGGAGTTCCATGCGGATAAAGGCGGAGCCGATTTTGCAGGCAAAGATAAAATGAAGCATGCCCTGCAGGCGCTTCAGTCCCGCTCCGATATGGTGGACGACAGCCAGACGTCCATGCAGACGCTGAAAATGAACAACAAGCCGACGATGTTGATGTTGTTTTCGTCCCATCCTCCTCTGGATGAACGTATCCGCCGTCTGGAAGAAAAATAGGAATATATCACACGGAACGTCCCGATCCGCCAGTATGGTCCCGGCACCTGAGAAGGTGCCGGGCTTTTTTATTCGCGCTTATCAGGGTTGTTGTTTTATACTGATGAAGGAACGATAGAGAAAATAGAATGGAGGGATACAGGTGGGAGAAAAACAACAAGGACGCGGCGTTGCGGCAGCAGTATGTGCTTATTTACTGTGGGGCTTTCTGCCTTTGTACTGGAAACTTCTCGGCGGTGTTCCGGCTTCAGATGTTCTCGCGCACCGCATTGTGTGGTCGCTTGTTTTCATGCTGGCCGTCATTCTTGTCACTGGTATGTTCAAAGGGGTGTGGCTGGAAATAAAGAACACGTTCTCTTCGAAAAAAACCGCGCTCGCGATTACTGCTGCATCCGTTTTAATCAGTGTGAACTGGTTTATTTTTATTTTTGCGGTGAATAGCGACCGGGTGATTGAAGCAAGTCTTGGTTATTATATCAATCCATTAATCAACGTTATTCTGGCTGCTGTTCTTTTGAAAGAAAAGCTGTCCAAAGCAGAAACAGCCGCATTTGGGATTGCTGCCGCCGGAGTGGTGATGCTGACGGTTTATTACGGCTATGTTCCCTGGGCGGCGCTGGGTCTGGCTCTGAGCTTTGGTTTTTACGGATTGATTAAAAAAATCACCCCCGTCGGCGCATGGGCCGGTCTTACTATTGAAACGATGCTGATGACCCCGTTTGCGCTGCTTTTTTTAGTGATATGGAAGGATAATAGCGGAATCTTCTCTTCGTATGCCGGTTCGGATGTTATACTCCTGATGGGAGCAGGAGCAGCAACGGCTATTCCGCTTTTATTATTTGCATCCGGTGCGAAACGTATCACATTTTCGTTGATGGGTTTTCTGCAGTATGGTGCGCCGACCATTATGCTGCTTCTCGGCGTGTTTTTGTTCGAGGAACCGTTCAGCAGTCAGCAGCTGTTGTCGTTTCTTATAGTATGGACCGGCCTTATTCTTTTTACATGGTCCCGGGCAGGTACAGCCAGGCGCAGCCGAAAACATGCAGTGAAAAAAGCAGGGTAGGTTCAAAGATTTGTTCCTGTACCTTAAATATGCTTTCTTTTTGTGAACATTATTCTGCTGTATAAATCCCTGCTGACCGGGAGGTGAGAAACAAACAGACCGTGAAAACGACATCATTGAACGTTTTATGACTATTTTGTGTTGAATTTGAAACAGTCCCGTGAGATTTATATGACATCTACATGCGTTTATACGCCAAAAGACAAGGATTTGCTATGATATAAGAAATACATGGAGTAAAGTCCTGAACGCTGCTTCAGAAAGGAGAGGAACGCCTTGAAAAATAAATGGGGGAAGTATAGTTTCCTGCTGGCTGCTGCATTCTTGCTGATACTTACCGCCGGTTGTTCCGGGATGCCGGTTCTCGATCCGAAAGGGCCGGTCGGGGAAAGCCAGAAAAACCTTATCGTCTTTTCTATTGTCTTAATGCTTATTATTGTTTTGACGGTAATGGTCGTGTTAACCTACATGCTGGTTAAATTCAGGGAACGTCCCGGACGCGGGGATAAAGACTACGATCCGGAGCATGAAGGGAATACGAAACTTGAAATCATATGGACGGTTATTCCACTTATTATTGTGACCGCCCTTTCTATTCCGACGGTTATTACCATCTACCAACTGGAGGAACCGCCTCAGTCTTCAAGCGACAAGGAGCCATTGGTCGTGCATGCGACGTCGGCCGACTGGAAATGGTTTTTCAGTTATCCGGAGCAGAATATTGAAACGGTGAACTATCTTCATATTCCGACGGACCGGGCGATTGAGTTCAAGCTGTCATCCGCGGATTCCATGGGGTCGTTCTGGGTTCCGGCCCTCGGCGGGCAGAAATATACGATGGCTAATATGAGAACGACGCTTTACCTGCAGGCCGATGAAGCAGGTACGTATAAGGGCAGAAATTCAAACTTCACAGGTACTGCTTTTGCGGAGCAGACATTTGATGTGCATGCCGAATCGACGGAGGAGTTCCAAAGCTGGGTGGAAGAAACACAGCAGAGTGCTCCCCCATTGAGTCAGGATCGGTACGATGAATTGCTTGCGCCGGGCCTCCTGCAGGAAATGGAATTTTCATCCACACATCTCCAATATGTCGATCACGGCAAGATGGGAAGCGGAGATTATTTAATCAACCGTCATCAGGATAAATTTGAAGATCTTCCTGCTCTCGAAGGCGGCGAAGATGTGGCAAATGATTAACAGAGGTATAAAGAAAGCGGGGGAGCAACAATGATGGACTTTCTGCTGAATGAGTTCCTGGTAACGGGAGACCCGTTAATTTATGGAGCTATGGTATCCATTGTCCTCGTCTCCATCGCCATTGTGTTCGTTTTGACGTATTTCCGGAAATGGGGATACCTGTGGCGCGAATGGCTGACGACAGTGGACCATAAAAAAATAGGAATCATGTATATCATCGCTGCGATAGCGATGCTGTTCCGGGGCGGTGTGGACGCCATGCTGATGCGTGCACAGCTCACCCTCCCGAACACGGAATTTCTGAATTCACAGCACTATAATGAAATATTTACAACACACGGCACCATCATGATCATTTTCATGGCCATGCCTTTTCTCATTGGATTGATGAACTTCGTCGTACCGCTGCAGATCGGTGCGAGAGACGTAGCATTTCCTTTTCTGAACGCTGTCAGCTTCTGGTCCTTTGCGTTTGGAGCCATGCTGTTTAACCTTTCCTTTGTTATTGGGGGTTCGCCGGATGCAGGGTGGACAAACTATGCCCCTCTTGCCGGGCCGAACCTGAATCCCGGTCCGGCTATAAACTATTACCTGCTCGGTTTGCAGATATCGGGCATCGGTACCCTTGCAACCGGGATTAACTTCATGGTCACTATTCTGAAGATGCGGGCTCCCGGTATGACTTTGATGCGGATGCCGATTTTTACATGGTCGTCGTTAATCACATCTTTTATTATCACCTTTGCCTTTCCGATTCTTACAGTGGCACTGGCTTTGATGACGATCGACCGCATATTCGGTTCACAGTTCTTTACGCTGACTGGTGAAGGAATGCCGATGATGTGGGCTAACCTTTTCTGGCTTTGGGGACATCCGGAAGTGTACATCGTTATACTGCCGGCGTTCGGTATTTTTTCGGAAGTTATTTCGACATTTGCCCGGAAGCAGTTGTTTGGTTACAAAGCCATGGTCTGGTCTATGCTTCTCATTGCCGGGCTCAGTTTCCTCGTATGGGTGCACCACTTCTTTACCATGGGAGCCGGTGCAGGTGTAAACTCTCTGTTCTCGGTTACAACCATGCTCATTTCCGTGCCTACCGGAGTGAAGATATTCAACTGGCTTGGCACGATGTATAAAGGAAAGATTCGGTTTGATACGCCGATGCTTTGGTCTCTTGGCTTTATCCCGTGCTTTGTTATCGGCGGAGTGACCGGGGTTATGCTCGCGATGGCAGCAGCGGACTATCAGTATCACAATACGTACTTCCTTGTGGCCCACTTCCACAACGTTCTGATTGCCGGAACCGTATTCGGCTGTTTTGCCGGCCTTACCTTCTGGTATCCGAAAATGTTCGGTCATAAGATGAACGAAAAACTGGGTAAAATCAGTTTCTGGTTCTTTGTTATCGGATTTAACGTATGTTTTCTTCCGATGTATTTCCTTGGATTTATGGGAATGCCGCGCCGGACATACGCCATTGAACCGGAATGGATGCCGCTTAACGTTGTCTCTACTGTAGGTGCGGTCCTGATGGCCATTGGTTTCATAGTATTTGTGTATAACATTTACTACAGCTTCCGTTACAGCGAGCGCGAAAAAACTGGGGATACCTGGGACGGCCGTGCGCTGGAATGGGCGACAACGACACCGGTGCCGTTTTATAACTTTGCCACCGTTCCTGAAATAACAGGACCGGAAGCCTTCTGGAAAATGAAGCAGGAAGGCGGCACGACGTATGATAAAGATAACCTTGAGCCTATTCATATGCCGAGTGATTCCGGCGTGCCGTTTATTATGTCGGCGTTTATGTTCGTAGCCGGGTTCGGTCTCGTCTGGGAATGGATGGTTGTAGCGATTGCCGGATTAATCGGCATACTTGCCTGCATGGTCGTACGCTCGTTTGATTACGATCACGGCTTCCACGTGTCGGTGGAAGAAATTAAAGAAACAGAAGAAAAAGCAAGGGAGGGAGAAAAATGAGCGGACATTCAGAATTGACGACGGGCCCTCTGGAATACCGGTCCCATGAGGATAGAATGACGGTTCTCGGATTCTGGTTATTCCTCGGGGCGGAGATAGCATTGTTTGCAACCCTGTTTGCCACGTATGCGGTGTTGTTCGGGCGGACCGCGGATGCACCCACGCCACAGGAACTGTTCGAAATGCCGATGGCGCTCACTATGACCTTCCTGCTTTTGACGAGCAGTTTCACCTGTGGCATCGCGATTCATGAAATGCGCCGCGGTTCCCTTAAAGGGTTGTTGACGTGGCTCATCATTACGCTTGCTCTTGGTCTTGGATTTCTTGGCTTTGAAATTTATGAGTTTGTGCATTATGCACATGAAGGGGCAACGCTGCAGTCCAGTGCCTACTGGTCAAGCTTCTTTGTATTAACCGGTACACACGGTGCCCACGTTACACTGGGCATATGCTGGGCCGTACTGTTGATCATACAGCTTAAAAAGCGCGGTCTGAATCAGATGACCGCCCGGAAGACATTTGTTCTTGGCTTGTACTGGCACTTTCTGGACGTTATCTGGATTTTCCTCTTCACGAGTGTGTATCTCATAGGGATGGTGGTTTAAATGAGCGCAGAGAACGAAAAGTTCCCTAAACAGCACATCGTCGGATTTCTCGGTTCCCTGGTTCTAACCTTGGCGGCGGCCTGGGCGGTGGTCGGCTCCGGCCTTCCGACGCACTGGATTATCATTTCCATCATGGTCATGGCCGTCGTGCAGGCTTTCATTCAACTGTTTATGTTCATGCATTTAACCGAAAAAAACGGATCCATTCAGGTCGGAAACATGCTGCACGCTTTCTTCATTGCTGCAGTCATTATAGCGGGTTCTGTCTGGACGATGTCATTTGGTTTCTCCCACAACCACAGCGATAACGGCGGCGGTGGGGAAGAAATGCAGATGGAAGAACAGGAGCACAATCATTAAAATATAAAAAAGTACCGCCCCAAAGCGGTATTTGATACGCAGCAAAACGCTTCCGGTTATCACACATGACAGCCGGAAGCGTTTTGTTTTGTTATACAGCGGAAAACGTTTGCTTTTAGATACAAAAATCCGAACGATGGGAAGCTCCAGAAGGTCGGCTTTCTCCTTCCGGAGTGATGCACCCAATCGTTCGGTTTTTTTATTTCAATACGGTTTACCCAAGACTTCTTCTCCATCTGGCGGATTTTTTATACTCATCATTTCTGGCGCTGGACCGGAAGGAGTGGATCCAGTCTTTTTTCTGCACTTCTTTAATGGAGCGGATGAGAAACATGATGACAGCAGCATCTGCAAGCAGAAGGCTGGCGTAAAAAGCAAAAATTGATGTCGGTGCATTCAGTACTGTAATAGATGTGAAATGGCTGAAGAAGTAGTCCCACATACCGAGCATCAATGCAAACTGTATGACGGCAGCCACCTTCAGGTTACGTTTGGCAAAGTAAAGGGGGGCTAGTGTCGCAACGAGCATAAACAACATCAATACATCCACGAAAAACACCTCGTTTCGATATTTTGATGAAACGCTTTCAGTTAATTGTTAACTTTATTGTAACAAATGATTCACAAAAAAGACACATCTACGTCAAAAAAATTTTAAATTTTTTGAGTGGAAAATGGAATTCATGAAACAGCCGGTTTTATTCCTGCAGAAGCCGTCCGGCTGTTTTCTGGTCTGTGATCAGTGTATTCGCATATCCTCCCCGGAGTGCTCCCCGCACCGCACGGTATTTCATCTGTCCGCCAGCCACGAGAATGGAAAGTTCTTTTTTTTTCAATTCGTGCAGTTCAATGCCGATCGTGCGGTCATTTAATTCTTCATGACAGATGTATCCGTAATCGTCAAAAAAACGGGAGCATATTTCCCCGGCAGCTTCATTATCGAGCTTTCTCCGTTCATCCTGTGTGAAGTAATCCGTCTGCATCAGTACAGAATCAATAGTCGGTGCCCCTACGCTGAAAATGGCCTTTTCCGCATCCTTTCCTTTTTGAAGGACACGCTGAATGTGGCGGTCTGTCTCTATGGCGTGTTTTACCGACACGTGATCTACAATGGCCGGGAGCGGCAGAAGCCAGTTATCGGTCTGAAAGGCGCTGCCGAGCAGGTGGATAATTTCTGTTGCATAGGTCTGGTTTCCGGAATGGCTGGCGCCGCCGTTTAACTGTACAATTTCGAGATTGGGAAGAGGGCGTGTCTGCATATGTTTAGCGGTCTCATACAGTGTTGTACCCCAGGATGCCGCCAGAATGTCATCGTTTTGTACGTGGCTGTCGAGAAACGAAGCTGCTGCTTCCCCGAGTTTTTCTTTCAATGTATATTCTTTCTCATCGACATGAACAATAATGACCTCTTTCAATCCGAACCGATCCCGCAGGGCAGAAGACTGCTGTTCAATCTGTTCGGACGGATCATGGATGGTGACCTCGACAATGCCTTCCTGTTTGGCTTTTTTTAATATCCTGGAAACAGTCGGACGTGACATCTCCAGTTTTTTGGCTATCTCCTGTTGACTGTAGTCATATTCATAATACATGCGCGCGGCGTCGATCATTTTTGAAAGCTGATCCATTTTTCTTCCTCCTGCGTACCTGAGTGCACCTTTCATTTTAATAAAAGTGAAACGAAAAATATATAGAAATCCGGAAGAGAGCGCCTCTTCCGGATCATCACATGTGTTACAGCAGTGCTTTTAATTTGGAAGCTACGTTTTCGGGGGTGAATCCGTACTGTTTGACGACTTCCGGTCCTGCCGCGGAAGCGCCGAACGTTTCGATACCTAACGTGTCTCCTTCTTCTCCTGTGTAACGTTCCCAGCCGAACGGGGAAGCCATTTCGACTGCTAGACGCGCTTTGATGTGCGGCGGAATTACGTCACGGCGGTATGCTTTGGCCTGCTGCTCAAACAGGTCCCAGCTCGGCACACTTACAACACGCACCGAAATATTGTCCTGTTCGAGGAGATTCTGGGCTTCAACGGCGAGCGACACTTCCGAACCACTTGCAAGAAGCAGTGCTTCGGGCTCTCCAGCGGCCTCACTGACTACATAAGCGCCGCGTTTAACGCCTTCTTCGGCCTTCTCAGCCGTTCCGGGCAGCACAGGCAGGTTTTGTCTCGTCAATACGAGAGCTGTCGGATGGTCTTTCGTTTCCATCGCCTGTTTCCACGCCACTCTGGTTTCATTGCCGTCTGCTGGACGAATGACTGAAATTCCCGGGATGGCCCGCATCGATGGGAGCTGTTCAATCGGTTCATGTGTCGGTCCGTCTTCCCCGACAGCAATGCTGTCATGGGTAAATACATAATTAACCGGGAGCTTCATGATGGAAGCCATCCGGATGGCTGGACGTAGATAATCAGAAAAGACGAAAAACGTACCGGCAAATGCTTTTAAGCCGCCGTGGAGAGCGATGCCGTTCAAGGCTGCCGCCATGGCGAATTCGCGGACACCGAACCAGACATTTTTTCCGGTGTAATCGGGCGGTCCGAAATCTTCGGTATCATTGATATGGGTTTTATTGGATCCGCCAAGGTCGGCAGAGCCGCCGAAGAACTCAGGGACGGTACGCGCAATCTCCTGAATCATGTCTCCCGATACGGCACGGCTTGCTTTAGGTTTGTCGTCTTCCTGATAAACAGGGAGGGAGGCATCCCATTCCGGCGGCAGTTCTTTGTTCAGTGCCTGTTTGAACTGACCGGCTTTTTCCGGGTCCCTTTGTTCCAGGTCGTTAAGCAGAGTCTGCCATTTCTCATGCTGCTCTTGTCCCGGTTTTTTCACCATGTCGTGGAAGCGGGTGTACACCTGATCCGGAACGAAGAACGGTTCCTCAAACGGCCAGCCGTACGCCTCTTTGGCCAGCTGCACTTCATCGGCACCGAGTGCAGCTCCGTGCGCGGCAGCACTGCCACTTTTATTCGGCGCGCCGAAACCGATGACCGTCTTGACTTCAATAAAGGACGGTTTATCTGTTACGGACTGGGCTTCTTTAATGGCTTTCTCGACAGCCTCCATGTCTTCTCCGTCCTCGATATATTGTACATGCCAGCCATACGCTTCAAAACGCTTCGCGGGGTTCTCCGAAAAAGAACGGTTCAGGTCGCCGTCGAGAGAAATATCATTGGAGTCATAAAGAAGAATCATTTTGCCAAGCTGCAGATGGCCGGCGAGAGATGCAGCTTCGGCACTCACACCTTCCATCAGATCCCCGTCGCCGCAGATGGCATACGTATAATGATCAATCAGCTCTGTTTTGTCGTCATTGTACAAGGACGCGAGCTTTCGTTCGGCCATTGCCATACCGACCGCCATCGCAACGCCCTGTCCGAGCGGCCCGGTGGTGGCGTCCACTCCCGGTGTATCAGCCGATTCCGGGTGACCCGGGGTCTTACTTCCCCAGCTTCTGAACTGCTTTAAATCGTCCAGACTGATATCATATCCGCTTAAATGCAACAGACTGTATAAAAGCATCGATCCGTGACCTGCGGACAGGACGAAACGGTCGCGGTTGATCCAGTCCGGGTGACCCGGGTCGGTCTTGAAGAATCTGCTCCACAGTGTGTACGCCATCGGAGCGGCACCCATCGGCATGCCGGGATGGCCGGACTGCGCATTTTCCACTGCGTCCATGGCAAGCGTCCGGATCGTTTGTACGGCCAGTTTATCTTCTTCTGTAAAATGTGACAAAGTTATGTCCTCCTTCTATTATACTTCAGGCATGTTTTATGCAGTGATGTGAAACCATTCCACCTGATAAGACGCCTCGAGGGAAGAGCGTCTCCATTCATCTGCCTTCCGGGCGGCACGGACCATCAAGAGTCTGTCTTTCGCCGTGAACTTCGGTCCGAGACACTGAGCGCTGTCCACGGTTACCACATTGACATGAGGGGACCGGCTTTGAGGCAGATGTTTCTGTACTTCGGCAAGGTCGACCGATTCCTCTACAGTGGCCAGAGCAAAGGTGTACCCGCTCCGGTAATGCTGTTCCAAATCCCGTGTGAAGCGCTGCACCGATTGTTCATCGGCGTTATTCAGTTTAAAACCTCCGGTGCACAGCGCGGTATCTTCCGTTAAATGGAGCGATGCACCGTCGGGAAGCTGGAGAAAAAACAGCCTCGGATTGTCGTATTTCATGGAATCGGCGGTGTCGGCGACACTGAGGGCGTACTGTACGATTTCATTAAGCGCGGTATCATACCCGATGGACTCCGATTGACGGATGCTCGGATAAAAAATGGAGACCGGCAGCATAAAGACCGGCTTACCAATGTCTTTTAAAAACTGCTGCAGTTCCCTTTCCGATGTCAGCGGGTCGGTCAAAAGCAGTACCATATCCGCATGTGCCTGCAGCGTCTCTGCTACTTCCCACTGTTTCAGCTGCATGGGGGAAAATGGTGCGCTCCGGGCAAACCGATCAGGGTTAAAAGGGTGCCATTCCGCTTTTAAACGACCAGGCAGAACCATATTCCATGTAGAACCGGACTCACATAGCTGTCCGGCAAAGAAGTGTAGAAAAGAACTGGGTAATACACTCATATTAACAACAGCAGCGTTCAACCTTTATCACCACGCATTGAAATAAATTTCATAAACAATTAAACATTTTTTCATCAATCATTATAAAGGATGAAACAAAGATTAACAATTAAAATTGATAAAAAAATCTGAAAAGATAGATTGACAACTTCATCATTTTCATTGAAAATAATTATTGATACTGATAATCTTTATCAATTAAATAGTGTTGAATACATTCAGTAAGGGTGAGGTACATATGAAAAGATGGATAACAGGTTTGGTGCTGGCTGGCACGATACTTCTTGCCGCCTGCGGGGAAGGCAGTAATGAAGCAGGATCAGGGTCAGAGAGCAGCGGAGAAAGCGGTGATACCCGGAGTGTGACGATAGAGGATGCAAATGGAGAGCAGACGATAGAAGGAACGCCGGAGAATGTGGTGGCCCTGGAATGGTATAACGCGGAGCAGCTGCTCTCTCTTGGCATTCAGCCTGCGGGAGTGCCGAATGTTGAAGGGTACAAAGACTGGATGAATACCGGGAAGGAACTGGCGGACAGCGTAGAGGACGTGGGTACACGTGCGGAACCGAACCTGGAAGCCATTTCCCGCCTCAATCCGGATCTGATCATTGCCGCTCAGTTCAGGCACGAACAGACGATTGACCGTCTCAAAGAGATTGCTCCGGTCATTACGTTTGCGCCGTACAACGAAGAAAACTCCCAGAATCTCTACAAGGCGCTGATGGATCAGTTCCGTACCATTGCCAAAGTGACGGACAAAGAACAGGAAGCCGATCAGGCACTGGAAGAACTGGATCAATTCTATGAAGAACAGAAACAGCGTCTTGCTGATGACGGACTGGATGGAGCCCGGTACGTGTCATCCATGACATTCAGTTCCCAGAACTCGCCGACGCTGCGGCTGTATACCGATAATTCGTATCCGGCGCAGGTAATGAGTAAGCTTGGTCTTGATAATGTCTACGAAGCAGATGAACATATGCAGTACGGGTACACCGAAGGGGGCGTGGAACCGCTCCAGAATTTCCAGGGAGAAGATGTCCGGTTCATCGCCTTTGTTCAGGAAGATGACAATATTTTCGAAAATCAGCTGCAGGGCAATCCGGTCTGGGAGAATCTTAGTTTCGTGCAGGAAGGAAACACGTACTTTCTCCCGGGAGATACACCTGTGATCGGCGGCGTATCCTCTGCCAGAGCATTAACAAAAGAGATTGTGGATTCTTTGGTGGAAGAGTGATCCTATGAAAAACAAAACGCCATGGCAGAATACGGTGCTTGCGGTTCTCACTTTTGGAGGTGGAACCGCTCTTTTGTTCGTTTTGACTTTTGTTCACATTAATCAGGGAGATGTATCCATCCCTGTTTCGTTAGTGGTGGAAGCCCTCACGAATCCGCAGGACATTCTCGCCCATCACACGGTGCGTATCCTCCGCATGCCAAGAGCGGTGATGGGGATCCTTGCCGGAGGTGCGCTTGCTGTATCAGGTGTTGTCCTGCAGACTGTTACGAAAAATCCGCTCGCTTCGGCCAGTACACTGGGCATTCATGCTGGTACATATTTTGCTGTTGTGGCCGGGACGGTCTTTATTCCGGCGGCGTTGTCTGCGAACTCGCTTTTGACAGCTTTTATTGGCGGATTGGGAACCTTTCTCATCGTTTACATGCTGTCAGGCGGGAAAAAAGCGACTCCGGTTCGGATGGTTCTGGCGGGTATGATCGTCACTCTGTTATTTTCATCGATGACCAATGTGCTCCAGATTTTCTATGAGCAGGAGACGGCGGGGCTGTTTTTATGGGGGTCCGGGACACTCGTTCAGAACGACTGGACCGGGGCTCAGTTTGCCGCTCCGTTTATTTTTGTCAGCCTTGCAGTAATCCTGATTTTGTCGTCTCAACTGGATACGCTGAAATTGGGGGATGATGTTGCCGCCGGGCTCGGACAGAATGTTCATGTCGTAAAAATTGTATCCATTACTGCAGCGGTCATGCTGACGTCTGTAACGGTCAGTGTCGTCGGCCCTATTGGCTTTGTCGGACTGATTGCTCCGCATATTATTAAACTTCTCGGGTACCGCAGGCATGTGCTGGTTGCGGGAGGTTCGTTTATATGGGGCGGGAATGTGCTGCTTTTTGCGGATATTCTGGCGAGAATCATTGACCCGTCTTTTTCCGAACTGCCGGTTGGGGCCATCAGTGCCTTAATAGGAGCACCGTGGCTGATCTGGCTCGTGCTGCGGATGCAGCAAAGACAGTCCGGGCAGCAGAATGCTTCTGTGATGGCGGGACGTCCGACAAGAGAACTGCCATTGACCATTCTCCTCCCGGTATTGATCGTCCTCATTGCCGTCATGGGCTTCATCAGTCTCGCATCAGGCAATTACGGCTTTGAACCTGTTGCTTTTTTCCAAGCGGTGTCTGGATCATCCAATGAGTTTATGAAAAATTTAATTGTTGATTTCAGGCTGTCCCGCGCACTTCTTGCATGTTTAGCGGGGATGATTCTGGCTGCCAGCGGATTGGTTTTTCAGGGCGTCCTCCGTAATCCCCTCGCTGACCCGTCCGTTATCGGTATAACGTCCGGGGGAGGAGCGGGTGCTTTGCTTGCGATGTATGTTTTTGGAGCATCGGGCGTGTGGATTCCTGCGGGAGCCATGGCGGGTTCCATCCTTTTCTTTTTCATTGTCATGCTGTTTGCCGTCCGTGCCGGATTTCAACCCGCGACTCTTGCTCTTCTCGGAATCGGGGTATCGGCCTTTGGTACCGCGGTCATTCAGATACTGGTTGTACAGGCTGATGTCACCGTGACGTCCGCTTTAACCTGGTTATCCGGAACAACGTATGCCAAAGGCTGGTCGGAAATCACCACCTATCTGATCTGGCCGGTTCTTTTCGTCTTTCCATTTCTGCTTCTGCGTATCCGGGTATTGGACACGCTGGCACTTGGGGACGATACAGCGAAAGGACTAGGGTTAAACGTGATGCAGACGAGGTTTCAGATGGCGTCTGCGGCTGCGCTGCTGGCATCATTGTGCGTCGCGGCGGTCGGTTCCATCGGCTTTATCGGCTTAATCGCCCCTCACGCCGCCCGTTTACTTGTCGGGCCGTCCAACCAAAGGCTGCTTCCTGTCAGTATTCTCATCGGCGGACTGCTGCTTCTTGCAGCGGATACCCTGAGCCGGACCCTGCTTGCGCCGGATGAAATACCTTCGGGAACGATTGTTGCTATTATCGGAGCCCCTTATTTTCTATGGTTGATGAGAAAAAGTGGGTAGACAAACAGCGGCCGGACGCAACCGTTTGAGATTGATAGAAAGGTAGTCTGTGTGCTAATCTGTATTGTAACAGATTACACGTTAGAAAAGAGATGAAGAACTCATGAAAGAAACGTTCCGCCCTCTGCTTCCTTACGGTGAGACGATCATGACGGCTGTGGCTGCGGGTTTTCTTTTTCATGTACTGCATCTTCCTCTTCCCTGGGTGCTCGGGCCTATGTCCGGGCTTATTTTATGGCGGGGATGCACGGGAAGAACCCTCCCCTGGCCGGCGCAGGGAAAGAGTATAGGACTTTTATTGGTCGGGTATATGATCGGGGTTTCTGTCACGGCCGGCACATTGGTTCAAATCGGCCGGCAGATACACCTGATTGCGCTTGTAACGATACTGACGATTGCTGTCAGTATACTAATAGGAAGTCTGGTATTCAAAAAGATGGGAATGAAGTGGGCGGACATTGTTTTCGGCAGCATTCCCGGCGGCTTGTCGCAGGTGGCAGCTTTGAGTGAGGAAGTACGGCAGGTAGATGCGACAAAAGTGCTCTTCATGCAGATGATTCGTATTATTACGGTGATTTTCACCGTTCCGTTTCTCGTCATTCATCAGGCAGCGCTGACAAACGATACCTCGACTGCTGCGGCCCATGTCCCTCTTCTTCCATGGCTGTCTTTTTCGCATATCGCGGTGTTGTGCGTATGCGGGGTGACCGCGTATTTTATCAATAAAACAGGATTTCCTGTTGCGTTTTTGACGGGGCCTCTGTTTACGGTGGCCGCTATCAACCTGTTGTTTGGCACAGTGGCAGATCTCCCGTCCTTATTGACGATTGCGGCACAGCTTCTTCTCGGTACCCATTTCGGACTGCAGATGGACCCCGGGCTGATTAGACGTTCCAAATGGATCGGGGTCTTCACGGTGCTGTGCAGCCTGCTTCTCGTCTTGTTGTCCCTTGGCATGTCTATATTTCTTACAAGCGTCACAGAGATGAACATGGCTACTGCGTTTTTAAGCACCGCTCCCGGCGGACTGGCGGAAATGACCGTTACCGGGAGCGGTGTTGGCGCGGATCTTGCGATGATAAGCGGGTACCAGTTGTTCCGCATTCTTTTTATTCTATTTCTGGCCCTGCCTTTGATTAAGTGGTGGTTTGTCCGGCAGGAGCAGGAAGAGCTGCCCGACACTCAGCCGCGCAGCTGACTTTTATCATTGAAAAACACTTTGTATCCGTTCTGCACGAATAGAATAACGGTGAGGGAGACGGCGCCGGTCACGCCGAGCAGGATGGCGATCTGATATTCGATGGCGGTCACGGGATTCACACCGGCGAGAATCTGCCCGGTCATCATGCCGGGGAGAAATACAATCCCGGTTCCGACCATGCTGTTGATTGTCGGAAGAATGGCATTGTCGAATGATTGATTAACAATCTTCCGGCTTGCTTCCTTAGGCGAAGCTCCGAGCATCAACGCGCTTTCGACGCGGTGGCGCTGGTCTTTCATGCCCTCGGTTAATGTCTGGACGCCGAGTGTGACACCGGTCATGGAATTGCCGATAATCATACCGGCGATAGGGATGAAATACCGCGGTTCGTACCACGGAGAAAACTGAATTACGATTACATTGAAATAGATCAGGCTGGACAGGGTCCCGGCGGCCATGGAAACAGCGATGATCTGTTTCATTTTTTTATCCAGACCGCTCCGCACGCGGCGGAAAATGTTCCAGACCGCAAACGTAATCATGAGCAGCACGACCAGTGCCGTCCATAGTGGATGCGGGTTATCAAACAGATAGATGAGAATGTAGCCGACAAGCAGCAGCTGGATCGTCATGCGCAGGCTGGAAATGAGAATTTCTTTGCTGCGTGGGATTTTTCTTATTTTTACAATCACAAGAAGCATGAGGATAAAGACATAGGCGGCGGCAAGCTGCCAAATGGTTAGATCGATGATCGTGTTATTCATTTACCTTTCTCCCCTTGTACGAAAACGGCGTAATATCAATCGTTTCGTCTGCATAAGCGTCGGCAATGCTGCGGGAATGGGTGACAAACACGACCGTTTTCTTTTTGTTCCGTGCGTGCTCTATAAAGGCTTCCATCACCTCATGCTCGAGTCCTTCATCGAGTGCGGACGTCGGCTCATCCAGCAGGCAGACCGGTGGATCCAGCAGCGTGAGTCTGGCAAGCGCAAGCCGCTGCTGTTCCCCGCCTGATAACGTTTCGGCGTCGTCATCGAGTTCTTTTTGGAGATCATACTGCTGGATAGAATGTTTCATCTGCTCTTCGGAAGGGAGGGGCTTGCCGGCGAAACGGCAGCCGGCTTCCAGGTTTTCTTTCACCGTGTCCCCGAACAGGACAGGCTGCTGGGAGAGCATTGCCGCTTCCCGCCGCAGTTCCACGGCATCCCAGTCCTGTACCGGTGTCGCTTGAAAGCGGATGACGCCTTTATCAGCGGACACAAGATGATTCATCAATTTCAGCATCGTCGATTTTCCCGTCCCGCTTTCTCCGAGCAGGGCTGTCATGCTCCCTTTCCGGATGGTCAGATTATCGATGTGCAGGATGTCTTTGTAGACGGCATCTTCGAATGTAAACATAACGGCTCCTTTTTGTATTGCTTTTCTCATAGTATCGCCATTTTTTTCTCCATACAATATAAAACATCGGCTCAAAAAGAGGAAATGTTTAAAAAAAGCAGCCGCAGGGAACTCCTTTACATAAATTAAAGAAAGGCGGTTGCCTGCTATGAGCGATATCCAAATCGGAGAAAATAAATTTTTTATCGAAAAAGACGGAAAAGAGGCCGCAGTCATTACGTATTATCACGACAACGACAGCAACATTGTCATCGATCACACCGGAGTGTCGGAAGAACTGCGGGAGCAGGGGATTGGCAAAGAGCTTGTCGCCAGTGTCGTGGATAAAGCAAGAGCGGAGAACAAGCAGATCATACCGGAATGCCCGTATGCGGAAAAACAACTGAAAGAAAATGAAGCCTACCACGACGTGCTCGCCACCGCCTGACATGAAGTCAGGCTTTTTTTGTGCGTGCAGTCATGGGGCCGGTCATGCTGGTCATGCGGCCGGAAAAAGGCTGAAGAGGAGCGCAAACGTAACGATAAACCGTTCATAAGACAGTTTAGGGTGGGAGAGCACCGGCCAAACGTAACCCGGCCCATTTCATAACGACGTTTAGGGGGGTCACCGGTGGTCCAAACGTAATCATGGGATGATATATATGATAAAAGGAAGCTGCGTTATGGAGACGCAGCTCTTCCTTTATTCATTTTGAAAGCGCTTAACAGTAAAATGATTCAAAAGAAGGATATGGAATATATAGTTTAGTATTCACAATCCTGTATATGAATCATCAGTTACTGGAATTTCAGGAAAAACTCCATTTGTATGGAAGTAGAATGCTAAATCCATGAGAAGAGAGTTTGGGGACAAGTAACTAATAAGTATGTAGTCATTTTTTAGTATGAAGTATGTCATAGGATATGATGTGCAACTATGTTCCTAAAAAAAGGTTAGAAGGAAACTTTAGGTTTTTTGGAGATTATGCTAATAATAGTAAGTGTGAAAAAGATGGAATCATAAGTAAAATTCAAGGACATGATAACCATTCTAACCAATCACACAAAAAAGAAAACATTTCCCGTCACCGTTCACTGTAGTGTGACAACAAAACAGCGGGTAACAGGCTTGATGTTCAAAAAATCATTCGAACAATCTGCATTGGTGATTCCAGACTGTCGTCAAATACATACTTTCTTTATGCGTTTTTGCATTGATGTGCTTTTCATAGATTCAAATAACTATATCGTTCACATTGAGAAAAGCGTGAAGCCGTGGAGGATCAGTCCAAAAGTTACAACTGCTTCCTATGTTTTGGAATCTGCCTCTGGCACCGGGGTTACCTCTGATTTCAATGTAGGAGATCAAGTTGAGATACTGGAGTGAATGAAGGTTGGAACTTTACGAAGCCAATACAAATAAAGGTTTTATACAGACATCGAAAAATTCGTGGAAAACAATAATGTTGCTGGTGCCTGTCTTATTTCTCATGTATATTCTGTTACTAATTGTGCAGAACGCATTTTTGAGTCAGCTCCCTTCGTGGGAAATGGCCGGCACAGTTATTTTTATGCTTGCAAGTTTGGTCATAAGCTCTGTTGGCTATTTTATCTTGGCCGGATGCTATTTATATTCCGATGGAGAGCACCCTTTTTCTTACATATCACAAGTTCTGAAAGAAAAAGGAGGATCCTTTCTCTTTACTACGGTCCTTTATATCAGTCTGGTTTTATTAGGCTTTTTGTTTTTTGTTCTGCCAGGTGTGCTGATTGGGCTGTTCGGAATTTTTTATCCCTTCATTGTTTTGGAAGGAGAAAAGAAAGGATTGGCAGCACTTAAAGAAAGTTTTCATTTGGTGAAGAAATGCTTTTTCAAAGTGCTTCTTTATTATATTTTGTTTTATTTATTGTACATTGCTCTTGGGACGCCGATTGCTGTTGTTTTATGGGAAAACAGCTGGATAGGGGAGGCGGCTGCAGGGGCTCTTGTTATTCCGGTAGAAGCGTTTTATTACTATAAACTATACCGGAAGACAGCTGATCACACATAGAAAGAAGGTGGATTTCTTGTATATTAAGCAGAATCATATCCAGCCGCAGACTTTGGCGGACATCGTAAATCAAGGAGTCGGCTTGGTATTGAGTCTCTTTTCCAACATGTTCTTTATACCCCTGGTGACGGCAGTCCCTTATTTCATTATCGTTGCATACCTGCGGTTTATCTTTCATGAAGAACAGCCTTGGTTGTCCTCTATTATTTCAAGTGCAGGAAGTGCTGCTTTTATTTGGCTGATGGGAAGTTTTACTTTCATTATATTGTTCAGTGAACCAGAAGCAACCTGGTCCGGAAATCAAAAAAATGCCCTGAGAAAATGGACAAAAATGCTGCCCGTTCTCATTCTGGGTTTCACTCTATTTTCCATACTGTCAGTAGCAGGTGGAGCGTTATTTCTGCTGCCGGGTTTACTTGTATTTCTGCTATCGATGTTATTTCCTTTTGTTACTATTTTCGAAAAGAAACCCGTTTGGCAGGCTTTTAAACGAAGCGCGTTTTTAATGAGAGGAGCTTTGTTTCGGGGAGGGTGTCTGGCTGTTCTAATGTTTTGGATTCAAATCATTCTGCACACTTCTATTCTTACGCTTATCCCCTCAGATGAATTTTTGATGCTTGGAATATCAGCGGCAGTTACGCATGCCGTCATTGTCCCTTTTCAGGCTGTTGTGATGGCTGTTTTCTATTTTAGTGTGAGAGCGGAAAAAGAAGCATTTGATTACAAAGTCTTTCAATTCTACGCATCACGATACGATGTTGCACAGTAAGAACCAGGAGGCGCTGACATGGCAGCGAAAATCAGTTTACGTTTCATTATCATTATAGTTGGTGCGCTTACCATAGCATTTCTTGTTTATCAATACCTACAAAGTTTAGAAGAAAAAAGTACTGTGTTTGTAGCTTCTTCCACCATTGAAGCCAATACGGAAATTAGCGGGGAGGATGTAGAATCCGTGGAAGTGGATGCTCAATCCGCAGAGACTCTCGCTGCTGACAGCATTCAATCTTCAGAAGAAATCATAGGCGGATTTGCTTTAAAAGATATAGAGTCCGGAGACGTTTTAACTCTGGATGAAGATACTATTGTCTTTCCAGAGGACAGGCAGCTGTATCTAACTGCTGCAGGAGAAATTGATGTATCTGCTTTTATACCTAAGAATAAACGGTTGGTTACTGTAGGCCTTGAACCGGATGCGGCTGTCAATAACGTTTTGGAAAAAGGAGATTGGGTGGATGTCATATTTACGAGAGAAGAGAATGACAATACATACTCTGAGATGATTTTGCAGCAGGTTGATGTTTTCCAGGTGGAAGAAGTGGAAGCCGGAGCAAGTGGAGGAGGAAAGGCTGGAATGGTCCAGCACGTATCATTGCTTCTTTCTCCGCAGGATGCCGTAACGTTAACCAATGCCAAGCAGCAGGGTCAAATTGATCTAGTGATGAATCCATGGAATGGAGAACAGGCAGAAATTTCTCCAGTAAGCCTTAGTCCACAAGAGGGGAGTGAGTGACCATGACAGCTGAATACAAGGCAGACACTCCGGTTTCAACGGGCATGACTGTTGTTACCTGCGGACTTGAGCCATCTTTTCTGCGAGCTCTTCATGAACATATTGAAAATTATTTGCCTTTTGTAAAGCTATCCTCGGCTTATGATTCTGTCGACAACCTTTCAGCTGCAGTTGATGATGTAGAAGCGGATGTCGCTCTCCTTTCTCTGGACCAGGTGACGAACGCAGCCAAGGACCAGGACGAACTTATCGAGGCAGGTTTTAAAAAGATTATTCTTGTTACAAAAGGACTTGATCCTTTTCATACCCGTGTCCCACTGAGGGAACCTTATGTAGAAATGATGTACGAACGAACTCCAATGCGGATTATAGCTGAGCGGATGGTAACTTTCGAATCAAGTGCTCCTTCAAGACTTTATACGAATGTTCATCCGGAAAATGAACAAACGGAAACAGGAAAAAATATTCTTTTTTATTCAGCAAAAGGCGGCGTGGGTAAGACGACTGTTTGTTTAAATACAGCAGTCCAGCTGTCGCAAAAGGGATATCGCATCCTCGTGATTGATTTTGCCACGTTCGGATCGGTCGGGCTTCAGCTGCAGCTTCCCCGCCAGGAACGCGGACTATCTGATATTATCGGCGCTTTGGAACAGCCGTCCATCGGCACAGAAGAACTGAATCAAGTTATCCAATCCGCTGTCACATCTGTGGAAGTACATGGTCATTCGATTGACGTGTTAACGGCGGGCTCCGCTATGAAGATGACGTCGCTGGATTTGAAAAAAACAGATGCAATCCTGGAAGGTATTCAGGACAGTCAATATGATTTTATTCTTATGGATACTTCATCTGATCTAACCGAGAAAAACATAGCTTTGATGAGTTCTTCGACAGACATTATGTTTTTAACGACAACGGATCTGGCAGCTAATTGGGCCCTTCTTGCCGCCCTGGATTTAGTGGATACACTGAACAAGCCGATGCAGAACCGCTATTTGATTCTGAATCATTATCAAGATGCCTTAGGTTTTCCGGTACCTGAGTTGGAATCGATATTATCGATGAACATTTCGGTAGTCATTCCAGATAAATACGAACAAATTCAAGGGTACGCGAACAGAGGAATCCTGATTGCTGAAAAGTCTAATTTGAAGTTGAATCGGCATTATCGTCAAGTGGCCCATCTCATCTCTCCCGTATTCACGGCAAAAGAACGAGGAGAACGCGGCGGAAAGAAACGTCAGAAACAGAAGAAGGGGGCAGCACAGACATGAGCATTGAGGAAGCTATCAAGCAGAAACAGCATCAGGAAGAGAGATATGATGCATCGGAGCAGTATAAAGAAGAGCGGATGCATGAGCTGAAACAGACAATACGGGAAAAGCTGATGAAAGAGAACAATCAAAATAACCGTCTTCTCCTTGAGCCCGAAAAGCTTTCTGCTTCTATCTGGTCGAATCTTGAAAAAGAAACCGACCATGCCTTCAGGGATCTGCTGCTCTCTAATTACGAAAAAAGGACAGTAGCGGAAGACATTCAGCAGCAGCTCGTCGGTTTCGGTGTGATTGATCCCTTAATTAAACGAAGTGACATTACCGAAATCATGGTAAACGGGACGGAAGAAATTTTCATCGAAAAACAGGGAGTGTTGGAACGAGCACTAGATGAAGATGGTCATGAGATTTCTTTCAACAGTGAGCAGGAAGTCATGAACATTATAGAAAAAATAGTCGCCCCTATTAACCGGAAAGTGGATGAAAGTGATCCGATTGTGGATGCGAGACTTCCTGACGGCTCGCGTGTCAACATTGTCATCCGCCCGATTTCATTGGACGGCCCGATCATCACGATACGGAAATTTCCCGAACGTCCCTTTACGATGGCTGAGCTGGTCTCTTTCGGAGCACTGGATAAAGAAACTTCTGCGTTTCTGGAACAGCTCGTCCGTGCTAAATATAACATTGTCATTTCCGGGGGGACGGGTTCAGGGAAAACGACGTTCCTCAACGCACTAAGTGCTTCGATACCCAACAGGGAAAGAATTATTACAGTAGAGGATTCCGCTGAACTGAAGCTGAATCAGATTGACAATCTTGTACGAATGGAAACGAGACCTCCGAATATCGAAGAAAAAGGGGAAGTTTCCATGAGAGAACTGGTGCGGACAGCGCTGCGTATGCGCCCCGATCGGATTGTAGTCGGGGAAGTCCGCGGTGGAGAAGCGTTGGACATGCTTCAGGCCATGAATACAGGTCATGATGGTTCATTGACAACCGGGCATGCGAATTCGGCCGATGACATGCTTTCCAGACTGGAAACAATGGTGCTGATGTCTGGTCTCGAACTTCCTATCCCGGCGATACGCAGACAAATAGCCTCTTCTGTAGAACTTATCGTTCAACTTGGACGTCTTCGTGATGGATCGAGAAAAGTGCTGCAAATCACCGAGGTAAAAAACCTGGAAAACAATGAAATCCAGACCAAAGATATTTTGAAGTGGGAAATGGACCCGAAACAGAGCACCAGGGAAAAGCTAGAAGGGTCCCTTCAACCCACAGGGGAAGAAATATCGCAGACGGAAAAGTGGGAAGGGGCCGGTTTCAGCAAGTATCGAATGAAAAACATTCCGATAGTGAGGGGAGCGCTATGAACACTCCGTTATTGCTACTGCTTGTATTTTTTTCAGCACTTGCCGTCCTCACAGCCTTTCTTGATCTTTTAACATTATTTGCAAAAAAACGTCTTCCCCATCAGAAAGGCATCGGTAAACGCTGGAAAGAAGCCGGCGTGTACAGGGAAACGGTGGAAAAAAGGAAGCAGAAAAAAAGGGACAAGAGGTTTAATCAAACAGATGTAATTGTCTTTATTTTAGGTGCTTCCGTCTTGTTCAGTGTCGGCCTTATGTTCTTCCGGTCGATATTTCTGGCCGTTCTCTTTATCTTTCCGGCTCTCTATTTTCCGAAATATCGAAGGGGGAGAATGGAGCGGAAAAAAACACAGCTGTTTCTTCAGCAGTTCAGGAGTGCCATGGGGTCTATCGCTACCTCTATCCGTGCAGGGACTTCCCTGCAGATTGCGTTAAAGAGGTGTGAGGACGATTTGAAAAAAGAACTTATCGCCCACAAATCAAAGCCGGTCTTGGACGAGATAAATGAAATCAATCATGACATTCAGTTCGGCATGTCTGTAGACGAAGCCCTTCGTCAATTTAAAGAAAAGATGAAGCTGGAAGATGTCACCCAATTTGTAGATTCTCTGCTGGCTGTTCGTTCCAAAGGAGGAAACATTAATCATGTTATTCACAATACGTCTGAACGCATTTCGGACAAAATTATGGTTCAGCAGGAAATACAGGTAGCGACGGCTCAGAAACGAATGGAAGCGAACATGCTCAGTATTTTTCCAGTCGTTTTCGTGTTACTCATTATGGTGGTGAGCCCGGATTATCTACGGCCGATGTATGAGTCGACAGTCGGAACATTCATGCTGTTTATCGGGGCCTTACTACTTCTGGCCAATTTCTTTATCGGCAAGAAAGTAACAAACATTGACTTATAGGTGATGAAAAATGAAATTGGTTATTTCTGTGCTTGTGTTCCTGGTGCTCATTCTTATCTTCTTTCCTGCAGCTTCCATCCGGGCTATGATTCTCCGAAAGAAGCTGATGAAAGAGTCACCTGAAGAAAAAGTCAGGCGGAAAGGTATTCTTGAACGTTTCAATCCGCTTGTACAAAGCCTGATGCTTGCTTTGAATATCCGGATCAGCCATCAAAAAAAAGAATTTCTCCAGTCGAGGCTGAACCGGGCAGGCTATCAGGAGAAGATGTCGGTTGATCATTTTATCACGTTTAAAGTGCTGTCTGCTGCAACGGCTGCTGTTTATTTCCTCTTTCTTGGGGGAGTTGGCGGAAATCCGACTATGTTCTTTCTGGCCGCTGGTTTTCTCCCATTGGGATATAAAATACCAGACGTTTGGCTCTCCGGGCGGATAAAAGCCAGACAGGAAAAAATAAGAAGGGAGCTGCCCTATGCACTGAATGCCATTTCCATTCTGGCAGACGCAGGAACCAATTTATTCCCTGCCATTCAGGAAGTTGCAGAGAAACAGAAGGGTGAGTTTTCAAAGGAACTGACGCTGGTCATTCGCGATGTCAATATGGGCGTTCCACAGGGCCGTGCCCTGGAAGAGGTGGGATATCGCTGTCAAGTCGATGAAGTGAGCCGGTTTGTTTCGTCTATCACACAGAATCTTGAAAGAGGAAGTGCCGGAATAACGGAAACACTGAGACTGCAGGCAGCAGAAGTGTGGGAACGCAGGAAAAAACATGCGCAGCAGTTGGGGGAGCAGGCCTCTATGAAATTATTTCTCCCCCTTGTGCTGCTGGCGTTTCCTGCCATGATGATTTTTATGATAGGTCCTGTTGTTCTAAGTCTGTTTGACTTTTTTCAAAATGGACAGTGAAGTAAAAGGGAGGGGGAAAAGACGTGAAACAGTTACGTACCGTACTGGCTTTATTTCTCGCTGTATTTCTGGCAGTCCAGCCGGCAGCTGGTTCTGCTTCACTCCTTCTGCTTTCGGCATCGGCGGAAGAGGATGAGGAGGACAGAGATCCTCCTGTGCCAAAAATTGATCAGTCCGATGAGTCTTACAACTCTGGAAATGGAGGAGGCCATGGGATGCCTGGTTCCGGATCCGGAGGGGGAGATGGAAACGGCGGCACCACCGGAGGATCGAATACCGACCCGGAAGGAACAGGTGGCGGTACTGATACAGATGGTAATGACTCCTCCGGGAGCTCCGGAGAGGACAGCACGAACAATGATGGAAGCAGTTCCGGTAACGGAAACGATGCTGGTGACAGGGATGAAGAATCCGGCACATCCGAAAAAGATAATTCCGGAGAAGACAACACGAACAATGATGGAGGCAGTTCCGGAGACAAAAACGATACTGGTAACAGCGATGAAGACTCCAGTGCATCTGGGGAAGATAGTTCCGGAGCAGAAGAAAATGGAACAGAGGGCAGTGATGAAAGTACTCGAAATCCCGGAGCATCAGAATCCCGCGGAGATACAGGTCAGTTTAAAAATATATTGAATGATGTCAAAAATGGTGACGAAGTACTCGGGAGTCTGAATAATCTTCGGGATGGAAAAGCGAAAGGGAAAAATATTACTTCTCTCGCTTTTGCTTTAGCTGGAACAAGAGATACGGATAGTGAGGCCTATTCGAGAACTGTCAGCACGTTACAAAATAGTCTAACAGCCAGGCAGTACCAGCAACTTGTGAATGAATTTGGTATACAACAAAACATGAAAGAGAAGAACTATTTAACGAGACAATTAGCTTTAATCGGGGATAATGGTCTAGCAAAAGAGTTTAGTGAAAAATTAAATGTTTATGAAATAGAAGCTCGTTCAGGAAGAATTCACGCAGGTCTCTTTAATGGACTCTTAGATAAACCGGTGAATATGGCCGGGAATGGTTTAAAAGCTTTAACAAAAGGAGCCTTAAATGAACTGGATGAGCATGTGGAAGCAGCCGGAATGATGGTCAATAATGTATCGGAGCGACTCCATAAGATGGCCGATGCCGGAGCGGCCAAGACTGAACAGTCATTGAAATATGCAGACGCAAAAAGGGAAGCAGCCAGAGGAAATAAATGGAATAATATGAAGGCTGTTGCAACGGAATGGACGAATAAAGGATTGACAGAGACGCTGACGGCAGCCAGCAAAGGGTTTTCCCGGATGAGTCAGTTTGGAGAGGCCGTTGAAAATTCCAATACTGGTAAAGCCGTTGGTGATATGCTGAAAAGCGGACGCCAGGCAGTAGGAAACGCATGGAACAGTACAGCCAATGTTATCAATAAAGCGATGGATTCCGAAGTTGGAAAAAAAGTACGAAATCTTGCATCTTCTCCAGTAGGGAAGATTGCTGGTGGAGCTTTGAGTGGATTATCGCTTTATGATGGATATAAAAAAGTCACATCTGGCGATGGATGGCAGGACACGGTTAGCGGGTATGCTGATATTGCCAGTGGCGGACTCGGTCTGGCTGCTGTAGCCGCAACAACTGTATTTACTGGCACAGCGGCGGCGGCAGCTGCGCCGCTGCTTGCAACGGGTGCCGCTGCTGCGGGCATTGTTTCACTTGGGGTCATGTACGGACCAAAACTTGTTAAGGGAGTCAGTGGACTCGCGAAAAACAGCTGGAATGCTGCAAAGAATGCGGTAGGAAACGCTGCTTCTGCCGCTAAAGATGCGGCTAAAAATGTAGGAGAAAGTATTGCCTCCGGCGTATCCAGTATATTCGGGGGTAGCAGCTAAGATGAAGATAGTATATTCTGTCCTGAGCTTTATGGTGATCGTCAGTATTGTAACGGGATGCAGCACCAATGCTGCATCCTCTTCCGAAAACGAAGATAAGGAGGTGATGAGTCAACAGAATCTGGATGAAAAATGGCTTCACCGCATGGAGCAAAGAGACATGACGGAAGCATTGGCATCGGCAGAGCAGACACTAAACGAGAGTACTTCTAAAGAGGAAAGCAGCCCTTCTATACGGGCGGAAGGACAGGCTCTTATTGAAAAGAGCGGCTGGAAGAATACGACATTGAAAATTACAGAAAAAGACGTTATAGAATTTGAGGAGCAGACGCTTGGTTACTTCGAACAAGATATGATGGAACGCTATCCTCCCGTTCAAAAAGACACCATCGATATGCTGGCAACGATGATGACAAGAGATGGAGCAGACTTAGTTGTAACGGGTGTGATCCGAAATGGTTATGAAAATAAGGAGTTTACACAGGAAAAACTGGAGAATGGCACGATAACATTGAGAAATGAAACGATGAACGCTCTGGCATCCTCTTCCTTTGAACCTTATTTATCAAAATCCGTTCTGCAGCCCGGAGAGGCACTGCCTTTCAGACACCGTTTTACAAACAAGATGATTCGAATTAAAGGTTTTGATTACGATGCCTACGGTTATTATCTGAACTATACTTTAAAAAAGGAGGAAAAAAAGTGAAAAATTTGCTTTTAAAGTTCTGGGAGGAAGAAGAAGGTCAGGCATTAAGTGAGTATGGTGTTATTCTTGGGCTTATTCTTGTTGCAGCCGTCGGGCTTATTTCAACTATGGGCGAACAGATTAGAAATATATTTGATAGTATCAGCAGCTCATTAAATATAGGTGGGTAAGAATACCCACCTTAAGAAAGGGGGATGCGGAATTGACAGTATTAATAGTAACAGCAGTACTACTACTCTATGCAGCTTACAAAGACATAAAACAAAATCGCATCCCCAACTATTTCATTGTAATAATCCTGCTATCAGGTATTCTCCACTTGTTGATAAACACTCCAGTTGAGTGGTGGCTGTATGTAGTCAGTATGACAGCTACACTTATAGTGTTCTTTCTGCTCTGGATCAGTGGATTTTTGGGTGCAGGAGATGCAAAGCTGGCAGCTGCTGCAGCCCTGACCCTTTCATTTCCCGATACATACTGGTTCTGGATATTCACCATTGGGGGAGGCGTGTTATTATCAGCCACCCAAATTCTTCGCTATGACGGGATCCGCGGTATTATAGATATTTTTTGGAGATGGGGAATGAGTATCATCTATAAAACCGACAAACGGGAAAAAGACGATACATTTCCCTTTGCTCCAATCATCTTTCTCGCCTGGGTGGTGGTCATATGGTAAATCAACTAAAGAAACTTATTCATAATGAGCGCGGACAGGCGGTGTCTGAATTTGCGGTCGTGATGCCGATCCTGATTATGTTTATTGTGGGAGGGCTTTTGCTTGGAATCATTACTTATAATCAAATCATTGTAGTTACAGCAGCGAATCAGGCAGCCCGGACAGGAGCAGCTGCTACAGCAGAAGAAGGAAGTACAACGTGGGAGGCTTCCACAGAGGCCCGGCAAACAGCAGATAACACTCTATCTTTTGCGGCCGGCGGAGACTGTGCAAGTGTAAATCCGACAGAAAGCGGGAGTGATTTTGTGGTGGAGGTGCGTTGTTATTACAATGTGCCGCTTCCGTTCCTCTCAAACGGCGGATCGTTCCAATTAAAACATAAATCAGAGTACCGCATTTTTGATTAAGGGGATTCTTTATTTATGAAACATATATTAAAAAGGGAAGAAGGTTTCGCGGTACCGTTTGTTGCTGTGATGCTCCCCGTATTTATCGCTTTATGCGGACTGCTTATAGACGGCGGACTAATGGCAGCTAATTATATGAAACTTACAGGAGCTGTAGATGCTGCAGCACATGCAGCTCTTGATTCTTATGACAAGACGGCTTGGGAAGAAGACGGTACAATTGACATACAGCCAGCCGGTGCCAGGAATCTCGCCGATGATTATCTACATGCAAATTATCCGGAAGCACGAATGGAAATATTTGAGTCTGATTCCACCTCTGTTTATGTCAAAGCCTCTGTTTCCTCTCCCCTTTTTTTTATGAAAGTTGCCGGAATCAATGAGGTCTCCATTGAAGCTTCTTCCGGAGCTTCGCTGGGGGGTGGATAAGAGATGGCAGTTAAACGATTCTACGCCTTGTTCACAGATATAGTAATCTGGTTTTTTATTTTGTTTTATCCACTAAAATGGTTGATGGATATGCTCATCTCTTCCAGTGTTATATCTTTACTCCTTGTTCATGGAATGATCCTGCTCCTGCTAGCGGTTTCCGCCTATCGGCGTGAAGGGCAGACATGGGGACAAAAACTGGCATCTATCGAGATAAAAACAGTAACGTACGAGGTTCCTTCTTTTCTCAGGCTTTTTATCCATTTTTTTATTGCATATCTTTTATACTTATACTCTTTTGGACTGCTTTATATAGTCAGTATGATAACCCAGTTGCTGAGAAAAGATGACCGTATGCTGCATGACTTAATTTCCGGTACAAAACTGGATGTATCCTACACGGAACAGGTAAATGATCTACAGATTGGGGAAGAGGCAGGTGAAAATGAGCAAATATAGTATAATACCAATAACGATGCTCCTTCTTTTGCTGGCCGCCTGTGGGAATAACGCTGTCGAGGAAGCGGAAGAAGTGAGAGGCCAGGCATTAAATGAAGAATTCTGGCAGACATATGATGATTTTATGGCGGTGCAGACCTTGAATGCCGGACAGATTGAACATTATTATCCGCAGGTGATGGAAGGTTTGAACAATCAAATAACAACACTAAATGAATTGGACATTCAGACAGAAGATGTGAAGAAAATAAGAAATAATTTTGTACAGGGTTTTGAAGCGATGCAGCGGGCATATGAACCATTAGAAGGGGAATATGAAGCCATGTACGATGATAATCTAAGTACGGACCTGGAAGAAAATTATTCTGCGGAAATAGAAAAAAGTAATGAACAGATGAGTAATGCTCTTGCATCGTTAATGGAGTATTATGATTTTGAAAAAGGCGAAGAAGAGGAGATTATGCAGGAACTGGAACCCTGGATGAAAGAATAATAATTGGAGGCTGATCAATCGATGAAGAAGGTCCATCTGACAAAAAAGCTGACCAAAGCGCAGAAAAAAGCCTACAAACCTAATGCTCTGCCTGAATTCCCCATCTATCGGACGTTTCCCATCGAGAAGGACGACAGGTATTTTTATCTCGTAGGTCAGATAAGGCTCGATGAGAACGACCATTTTATACAGTGGATGGTCCTGGATGATGAAGGAACGATGGTGGATAAAGAAATGGCAAGACCGATTCATGAAGCCTACACGACGTGGGAGTGGGCGAGAACATTATCGAACAGCTTAATTCCTTTGTTGGAAGAACGGGAACAGCTGCATCCGGATTCAGAAGCTCTGGAACAGTTGATTCGATGGAGCGCCGGGCAGTTGACCGAGCAGTTGAGAGAGAGGGGTCGTGAGGATGATACAGAAGAGATACTGAAGTATATAGCGCTGTTTCGAAATAAAACGATCCGCGAACATGACATTCTGGCATTTCTATATGAGTTAAAGAACATTATTCAGAGAACAGAATTGGAAGGATACTTATCCCAACGGAACGCTGCTCAAATTCAAAATTTGTGGAGAGAACTTCAAGGAGAATATCAGCCTTGGATTATACAACTATTTACCATCGATTCAATAACTGCTCAAAGGTTTGGCATGCAACTAGAAAAAGCAAAAGATTCACAGGAAAAAAAGTATGCCTACAATACGTTTTTGGAAAGGAATTATATTCGAACGACAGCTTCCTCTATTTCTCATCTTTTAGATTATTTTGATGGAGACTGGAACTACCTGCTGGGTTGGCATTTTGAAAAGACCCGTATCGATCCTGACAACCCGAAACCTCCTATTTCTTTTAAAGGGAAATATAAACCGTATCCCGTTTTGAAAAAAATCTACCAGGCAATGATTTATGCCATTATACCTTTGGAAGCTTTATTGTTTTTAGTAACGTGGAACATCGGTGTTTTAATTACCATCGGAGTACAACTGTTAGTCTTCATTCCTATTCTTCGACAGTACTGGATGTGGGCGACCCTGCATCTAATTTTTCAGTGGAAAGAGATCCTGAAGGATAAAAGCATGGTGATTGCGAGTTTCGAAGTCGACAACACGGGATCCGCATCGGCGTTTAAGACTGGGGCAATCCTGGCTGCCGTTATTGGAAGCATTATGTACGCTTTTTCCAGGGAATGGCCGCTGCTGCTTGGCTTCTTGATTGTCGCAGCCCTGTTGTATGGCTATGGTGAACTCTCTGCACGCACGTCGTTGTCCCGGACTAAAGTGGAATTTCATGAAGCATGGATCAAAATCGGACCTAATGAAGTATGGAATCCTCAGATAAGAGGGCTGTCCTGGGAAGAGGAGCGGACCTTAAAAATTGACCAGGGTAAAGACAAAGCAGCGTTTGAAATCCAATTCAAACCGGAGGATATCGAGGAAGCTGCTGAAACGCTGGAAAAATGGTGCGAGAAGAACGGCCGTTCTGTGAACAGTGCTTAATCGTTCATAAAGGAAAGGATATTCATGAAACCGGTCTATAAGACAAAAAAGCTGACCAAAGCGCAGAAAAAGGCTTACAAACCTTATGCTCTGCCGGAATTCCCCATCTATCGGACGTTTCCCATCGAGAAGGACGGCAGGTATTTTTATCTTGTAGGTCAGATAAAGATCGATGAAGAAGACCATTTTATGCAGTGGATGGTCCTGGATGACGAAGGAACAATGGTGGACAAAGAAACAGCAAGACCGATTCATGAATCTTACATGGCGTGGGAGTGGGCGAGAACATTATCGGACAGCCTCATTCCGTTGTTGGAAGAACGGGAACAGCTGCATCCGGATTCAGAAGCCCTGGAACAGTTAATTCGATGGAGCGCCGAGCAGTTGAAACAAAGGCTTCATGAGGACGATACGGAAGAGATACTGGAGTATATAACGCTGTTTCGAAATAAGACGATGCGCGAACATGACATTCTGAGGTTTCTTTATGAGTTAAGAAACGTTGTCCGGAGAACAGAATCGGAAGGATATTTGTCCGAACCCAACGCTGCTCAAATTCGAAAGCTGTGGAAAGAACTGCAGGAAGCATACCAGCCTTGGATAATACAACTATTTACTATCGATTCCATAACCTTTCAAAGATTTAGTATACAATTAGAAAAAGCAAAAGATTCCCAGGAAAGAAAGTATGCATACAATACGTTTTTGGAAAGGAATTATATTCGAACGACAGCTTCCTCTATTTCTCATCTTTTAGATTATTTTGATGGAGACTGGAACTACCTGCTGAATTGGCATTTTGAAAAGACCCGTATCGATCCTGATAACCCGAAACCTCCTATTTCTTTTAAAGGGAAATATAAACCGTATCCCGTCTTGAAAAAGATCTATCAGGCGATGATTTATGCCATCATTCCTCTGGAAGCCTTATTGTTTTTAGGAACGTGGAACATCGGTATTTTAATTACAATCGGTGTACAATTGGTAGTCTTCATTCCTATTCTTCAACAGTACTGGATGTGGGCGACCCTGCATCTGATTTTCCAGTGGAAAGAAATCCTTAAAGATAAAAGCATGGTGATTGCGCGTTTTGAAGTCAAAGATATGGGAAGTACGACGGATTCTAAGACGTTCGCGGTTCTGGCTGTGATCACGGGAGGTATCATGCACATTTTTTTAAGAAATTGGATGGTCCTGTCCATATTTTTGATCGTTGCCGGTCTGTTGTATGGGTACGGAGTTTTAGCTGATCGTACCTCGTTATCCTGGACCAAGGTGGAATTTCACGAATCGTGGATCAAAGTAGGCCCCCTTGAGGTATGGAGTCATTTGGTGAGAGGGGTGTCCTGGACAGATGAGCAGACCTTGGAAATCGATATGCGAAAGGATAATGGTCCATTAAAGGTGCAGTTTAAACCGGAAGACAAGGAAGCTGCTGTCGAAGCACTGGAAAAATGGTGCGAGAAAAATGGCCGTTCAATGGCAGGATGAAACCTTGCATGATACGACTGCCATGCATGCCATGCGGCCGGAAAGACCGTAAACGACTGTACAAACGTAACCATAAACTGTTCATGAGACAGTTTATAACACCTGAAGCCCCCTAAAACGTAACGAAGAACCTTTCATAACGACGTTTACAGGGCATGAAAGTAGTCTAAACGTAATCATGGGGGCTGCACTGCACCTTTCTGTTTTCTACTGGATAATAAAAGAGCTGCGTCCCTGTCACGCAGCTCCTTCGTCATTCTTTATTTCAAATGTTGTTCGTAATAAGCGGCGGCGCCTTGGACTTCGTCGATGGTAAGCTGGTGGCCGTTGTGTTCCCACTGAATGTGGACGTGGGCACCTGCCTGTTCGAGCAGGCGTGAGAGTTCTTCGGTTTCTTCGGCCGGACAGATAGGGTCGTTGGCCCCTGCGCCGATGAAGACGTGCTGCTCGTTCAGGGAAGGAAGCTCCACTCCTTTGCGCGGTACCATCGGGTGGTGGAGAAGCGCGCCCTTCAGCGCCCCTGCATAATGGAACATGAGGCTGGCGGCGATGTTGGCGCCGTTTGAGTACCCGACGGCGATGACATTGCTTCGGTCAAAGCCGTACTGCTCCGCACTTTCGTCGATGAAATCATACAGTTCTTTGGTGCGGTGGATCAGATCCTCTTCGTCAAAAACACCTTCGGCAAGCCGGCGGAAAAAGCGGGGCATGCCGTTTTCAGAGACATTGCCGCGCACGCTGAGTACCGATGCGTCTTCGTCAATCAATTTGGCGACTTCAAGCAGATCTTCTTCCGTGCCCCCGGTGCCGTGCAGAAGCAGCAGAACGGGGGCATCTGGTTTTCCTTCCCGAAAAATATGCTTCATGACAGAATCCTCCTTATACGCCCGGTTTATAATCGAGCGGGTTTAATTTGGCTTCGATTTCCTCGCGCTGTGGTTCGAGATACGGTGGCAGCGCGAGGGATTCGCCGAGGTGCTCCAGGTCCTCGTCGCCGTCAAAACCGGGACCGTCGGTGGCGATCTCAAACAGGATGCCGTTTGGCTCGCGGAAATAGAGGGAGCGGAAGTAATATCGTTCCACGAAGCCGGAGTTCGGCAGGCCAACGCTGCTGATATGCTCAATCCATTGATTCAGTTCATCCATGTCGGCGGCGCGGAAGGCGACGTGGTGGACCCCGCCGCGGCCCTGCCGTTCAAATGGAAGATCCGGCCGTTCTTCCACGTGAATTTCGGCACCGCTGCCGCCCTCTCCGGTTTCATAAACGACAATGTCCGGGTTATCGGATTCCGGAGAAGGATAGCTGCTCTTGCGGCAAAAGCCCATTACTTCAGTCAGAACATGGGACGTAGGCTCGGCTTTGCGGACGGTCAATTTAATCGGCCCGAGTCCGGTGATGCCGTGCTCCTGCGGGATCGGCGCGCGTTCCCACGGAGTTCCGCCGGGTACACCGTCGTTGTGTTCATCCGATACGAAGATGAGACGCTGTCCTTCAAAATCATGAAAGGCCATCGTATTCCGCCCGCCGCGTTCCTTGATTTCTTCATGAGACACGCCTTTTTCATCCAGACGCTGTTTCCAGAACTGCAGGGCTTCATCGTTTGGAACGCGCAGGGAAGTAGCGGAAATACTGCTCGCCCCTGGTTTGTTCGGTGCGGCCATCGGAATCTCGAAAAACGTTAATTCTGTGCCCGGGTTGCCGCGCTCATCCCCGTAGAATAAATGATAAACGGACGTATCATCCTGATTGACGGTTTTTTTCACGAGACGCATGCCGAGAATATTTGTGTAAAAATCAAGATTACCTTTGGCGTCGGCGGTAATAGCCGACAGATGGTGGATGCCTTTGAGAGTCATTTGTTATCCCTCCATATGTTCATTGTACTGCTGCAGCTTGCGTAGAAGATCAAGCAGCTGTTTTTGTTCTTCTTTGTTCAATCCCTGAAACTGGGAGGCCTGAAACTGTTCCTGGCGCGTGACAATGAGGTTGAACAGTTCCCATCCCGAACCTGTTAATGTCAGTACTTTTTTTCTCCATTCCTGGTCCCGGTGAACCCAGCCGAGTTCTTCCATCCGCCCGAGAACCTGCGTCATATTGCCTTTTGTAACGAAAAGTTTTTCCGCGAGCTCATTCTGGGTTAATGGCTCATGCGTGCCGATTTGGACGAGCACGTCGAACTGTGTTATCGTTACACCCCATTCTTTCAGATGGGCGTTGGAGCGGCGGAGACTTTGGTTATAAAACCGGGACAGCCGGAACCACAGCAGAAGACCCAGTCGTTCTTCATGCCGTGAAGGCAGAGAAGATGTTTCTTTATCGGTCATCATCATTCCCTCCTTCTGAGTATCTGATTCCCTTATCAGTTTATATCTAAACTGATAAAAAAACAAATCATATGCCTGGACGCGGGGCATATGATGGAAATAATCTTTACACGTTGGTGAAATGCTGCGTCGATTCTTTCAAATGACTGGAGGCCGAAGCAGCTTCACTCGATGCGTTGTCAATATCTTTCACGGAAGCTGTTAATTTCTCAAGCTCTTTTTCTATATTATCGTTTTGATCTTTTGTCTGATGCATGGCGTGCTGAATCTCATTAAAATGCTCGTCTGTCGTGGAGAGGCTGTCCACTCCTCTGTCCACAAGTTCAACGATACTGTCCACCGCACTTGTTACTTTTGCACTTTGTTCTTTCGTATTTTCAATTAATTCCGCGATTCGTGAGGTCGATGACTTGGTCTGGGATGAAAGTTTACGTATTTCACCGGCCACAACAGAGAATCCTTTTCCGTGTTCGCCGGCGCGGGTGGCTTCAATGGAAGCGTTCAGGGCAAGGAGATTCGTCTGTTCGGATACTTTATCAACGAGTTCAATCACTTCATTCATCTGCGCGGAAATGCCGTTTAATTTTTCCACATGTCCGGAAATGTTGGTGACACTGCTGCTCACATTATTCATATCGGCATGAAGCGACTGCAGCTGTTCTTTCCCGGTGTCAGAACGCTGCTGGGACTCAACGGCCAGTCTTCTTCCTTCCTTTGCCATTCCCATCGCATCTGAAGCCTGTTCGTTCAGCTTTTTGACGGCATCGCTGGTACGTCCGGACAGGCCGGCCAGTTCGTCGGCTGTCGAACGTACATGCCGGGAGAGCTCCCGTTCTGTTTCGGCGTGTTTTTCGCTCATCCGCCAAAATTCTTTTTCATATTCATCGAGCACAATCTGCTGTTCCATGCTGACGAGCTTACTTACGGCCTTGACAGCCTCGAACATATCCGTGCGGTTTTCGATTTGTTGTTCAAACGCATCGAGGAGAGAAACATATAATTTCTCAAAAGCTCCCATATACCACTTCGTCTGCAGCCCGACCTGCACGTGCGCATAAGCGATCCGGCGGCGTTTGTCCAGAAAATCATCATCGATGCGTCCGGAGAACATTTCTTTGATATGCTGGTTGAATGTTCTCTTAAGCCGTTCGACACTGCTGTGTTCCTTTATAATGGAAAGAAGACCTGGCTGGGCGGTCACTGCATCATAGAATTCATCCGTGATTTCTGAGATGTGATCGTTCACGATGGGCTCCAGTGATTCAATGATGCGAAGGTCCTTTTCAGTCAGTGAGATTAAGTCCGCCTGTTTCTGCAGATCTTCATGACCGCTGAGGTTCAGCTGGTAGTCCTGAATGTCCGGTGCAGCAGCCGCGGCCTGTTCTTTTTTTGAAAATGGCAGTCCGAATTTCATCGTTATATCCGTCCCCTTATGTAAACATTTAACACAAACCTGTTACTACTTATTTCGGCATAAAGTAGGAATAGTTTACCCGCAGACTTATAATGACGAAAAAAAACAAGTACAATGAAGGAGGTTATCAGGAAAGGCTGTTTTGTTTATGAAAGCATATTTTTTATTATTTCTTACAGCTGTCATTTTCTCCGGCAATATTATTGCAGGCAAAGCCATGAACGACCTGCCGCCATTTACGATTGCTTTTTTCCGGGTGCTTATTGCGTTTGTTGTCATTCTGCCGCTGGGGTGGAAGGAAGTGAAAGAGTACAGCGGGACGTTTCTCTCAGAATGGAAAGCAGTATTGTTTCTGGCATTGACCGGGGTGACGTTTTTCAATTCTTTTATCTATGCTTCCCTTCAGTTCACCAGTTCCACCAATGTGGCGATTATGGAAGCATCCATACCCGTGTTCACCATTCTTTGCAGTATGATCTTTTTGCGCGAGAGGCTGGACGGGAAACAGTGGATCGGTGCGGGGCTGTCTCTGGCCGGGGCTTTCTGGGTGATTACGGAAGGGTCATGGGAGATCATCCGCGGTCTCGGGTTTAATACGGGAGATGTGATCATGCTGGCGGCGGTGGCAGCGTGGACGATCTATTCCATTCTCGTTAAAATCCATATGATGAAGTTTCCGGTGTACGGCAGTCTTGTTGTGATGCTCGCGATTGCCAATATCGTGCTGCTTCCGATTGCTTTTTTGGAATGGAGTGCCGGCGGGTTCCCGGATATCTTTCAGGCGGGGCGCATTGCAGGGCTCTTATATCTCGGTATCTTTCCTTCTCTCATCGCTCTTGTCTTGTGGAATAAAGGGGTGGAGGAAGTCGGTCCGTCCCGGGCTTCTGTGTTTTTAAACCTGCTGCCGGTATTCGTTATGGCAGGAGCATTCTTTTTGCTCGGCGAGACTGTGACGCTTGTTCAGTTTCTCGGTGCGCTTGTAGTAATCAGCGGCGTCGTTTTAACGACAAATAACCCTCCCGGCAAAAAAGGGTAAAACGGGATGTGCTGCGGCACACCCCGTCTGTCTGTTTTTATGATCAAGAGGAAACAAACTCCCCGCCGTTAATATGAACAGCCTGCCCGGTCATATAGGAGGATTCTTCGGAGGCAAGAAAAACATAAATGCCCGCGTGCTCCGACGGCTGTCCCGGACGTCCCATCGGGCTGTTCGTCCCGAACTGCGCGACCTGCTCGGCCGGGAAGGTCGATGGAATGAGAGGCGTCCAGACCGGTCCGGGAGCGACCATATTAATGCGGATACCCAAATTGGACAGCGGCTGGGCAAGACTCCTTGTGAAAGAAACAATGGCGCCTTTGGCGGCGGAGTAATCAATCAGCTGCGGATGCCCGCGGTAGGCGTTAATGGATGTTGTATTAATAATGGAACTGCCTTCTTTCAGAAACGGAATAGCTGCTTTTGTAACATGAAAATAGGAGAAAAAGTTGGTTTGAAACGTTTCCTCCAGCTGTTCGGTCGATATCTCGGATATATCCTGGCGTACATACTGCACGGCAGCATTGTTTACGACGATATCAAGCCCCCCGAGCGTGTCGACTGTCTGCTGAATGATGTCTTTGCAGAATGCTTCGTCTTTGATATCTCCTGCAATCAAGAGACACTGTACACCTTCTGCTTCAACGAGCTGTTTCGTTTCTTTGGCATCGCTGTGTTCATTGTAATAGACGATGGACACGTTAGCGCCTTCCTTCGCATAGACCATAGCCACCGCCCGTCCGATACCACTGTCGCCTCCTGTGATAAGAGCGGTTCTGCCGGAGAGTTTCCCGACTCCGACGTATTCTTTCGGCTGGACCGGGAGAGGGTTCATCTGTGATTCAATGCCGGGCTGGGACGGCTGAGTCTGCGCCGGCTGCCCGTTTGTCTGCTGGTAACGTGGATTTGTCATGGCTGCGCCTCCTTGTGTGCTGAAAATCCGTGTTATCGTTATCTTTCCACAAATACGGCTGAACAAATCCATTATTTTTCTGTAAAATGAAAGAAGGAAGAGGAAATATACGTTAAAATCGGCGCAGCTTCGGGAGGGACAGAAAATGTATACGTTTGCCGCCGTGGCAGCTGTGATATTTGTGTGCGGATTTTTGATCGCGCGTGTTGTGAATGTTTTCTGGAACGCATCGTCCATTGCAAGAGACATTGTTGTCACTTTTTTTCAGGGACTGGCTCTGGCCGGGGTGATTATGATCTGGAAGCTTTTATAAAAAAGAGGAAACCCGCTTGAAATCAGGTTTCCTCTTTATTAATGAGTTCGGAGGCGAGCTGCATAATGGTCATGTCATCCATCGGAGGGTTGTGAAGGCCGGCGCGGACATCGCGGTAGTACCGCTGCAGTGGATTCTGCTGAGACAGACTCCGGGCGCCGGCAATCCGCATGGCGGTGTCGACAATGTTCACTGCTTGATTCACGACGCTGTATTTCACGGCGCCAAGTTCCGGTTTCATCTGCTGCCGCTCGGCGTAAGAGGATTCATCCCATGTGGAAGCTACACTGTAGAGAAAGTGCCTGTTCTGTTTAGAGAGCAGTTCCATTTCTCCGATTTTCTGGCGCACGTTCGGCAGGTCCGAAATCGTACCATCGATACTGTTCGGCGAATATTCTTTGGCAAAGGACACGGCGTAGTCTTTCGCTGCTTCGGCAATGCCCGAGTAGCATGCCGGAATATGCAGGAGCCAGCCGGCCGCCGGTTTATCTCCGGGCGTCAAGTAGGTGACAAGATGATTATCAGGTACCTGCACCCGGTCAAGCACGAGGTCGTGACTGCCGGTGCCGCGCATGGCAATGGAGTCCCACGTCTCCTCAATGGACAGGCTGGAGCTGTTTCCTGGAATCAGAAAGTTTGCGACGCTTTCGTCCTTTTCGAGGGTGGCGCTGACAACAAAGTAATCGAGCACCGGTGCCATCGTCGCAAAGGTTTTCCGGCCGCTTATCTTCCACTGCCCGTTTTCGTGGACTGCGGTGGTTTCCGGCTTTCCGCCTCTGGTTGGACTGCCGGTGGCCGGTTCGGTTGCGGTATTGTTCAGGAGCGCACCGTCTTCAAGCACTTCCCGGCAGAAGGAAGCATACACGTCTTCCGGCCAGCTCTTTTGTTCGCCAAGGTTCTGGACGATTCCCATGTGCCAGCCGATGGAGAGCGCTGTCGATCCGTCCGCTTTTCCGATGATTTCCTGCGCTTTTACCAGTTCCAGGAGGGAAATTTCTTTTCCTCCGTACCGACCGGGAACGGTTAGAGCCGTATATCCGATATTTTTCAGGGTTTCTATATTTTCCACGGGGAAAGAGGCCTCTTCGTCATGCCTGGCCGCTCTTTCCCTGAAAGGCTGGACGTGCCGCTTAAGTACATTCAGCCGTTCGTTCATAGTCTGCTGTTCCAACATTTCCATCCCGTCATTCCTCCTTCGATGGATTACATCTTCATTCTAAAGCAAAGCAGAAGAACACGTCACTCGGCAGAAGCCGCATGTAACGCCCGATTTCCATTTAACCCTTTGCGTCCCCCTGCGTGTCCCAATTCTGAAGGATGTGATAAAACCGTTCCCGGCTCACCATATGTTCTCCGTTTGCCGCATCATGGACAATGTAAACCGGTCCCTCTGTTCCATGTTGGATCGATACGGTTAATACCGAAGGCGCGCTTCCCTCCTCTTTGCGGCAGACTGCCACACCAATGGGATAGTGACGCTCCGCACGTTTCGGCTCAATCGTCACCCCGCGCTGATAATAAAAGGACGTGGCAGGGTAATCACGAAACAGCTCCTTGAATTCCTCTTCCGTGACCTGATGGTAATGAAAAATCGAATTGGCCGGCCTGCCGCGTCCCTGGCCGAAAGGTGTCGATAATATCAACGTTCCCCCGGGGCGCAGCAGCTTCAAGAGGTTTTGAAAAAAAGCCTGGTCATCCGGCACGTGTTCCATCGTTTCAAAGGAGAGAATGGTATCAAACGTGCCGAGTTTATCTGTAATGTCCGGGTCCAGCGCATCTGCCTCCTTGAACGTGAGAAGCGGATGATGATAGTGACGCCTGGCGTACCGGATGGTTTCCGGATCAACATCTACACCGATAACTTCCGTAATGCTGTGTTTCTGTTTTTTGGCCGTCATCTGCGCGCCGTAGCCGCTTCCGGCTGCTATATCAAGGACACGCCCATATACGTAGGGAAGAGCAAACATATACCGTGCCAAGTGTTCCAGCAGCATCCCGTTTTCCGGATTCATTTCTTTTGGAATTATACGTTCTCCTGTATCTTCAAGCATCTTTTTCACCGCTTTACATAACTTTACTTTTTCTATTGTATCAAAGAAACAAAAGAAATGATGGTGTCACCCGGATGGAGAAATGATTTTTTGACATATGAAAAAAGCAGGGATTATAGATCTATAAATTCAGTCTTAGATAAAGATGTATTGTTTCTATAAGTATTCCAATTTATAAAAAAAGTTAAAAATATTTTAAACTGCATAAATAGCGGAGTGAAGCGTTGTCATTTTCTACAGCCGTAGGATAAGACTATTTGCTTATTTTTTGTTTTTAGATAGAATGAGATTTGCGTTAATTAAGACTTATGTATTAATGAAAAGTGGGGGATTGAAGTGAAGGGGAACATGACGCTGCGCAAGAAGATGCTTGCTATTTTCATTCCGTTGGTGTTGATATCAGGAGCAGCTGTTTCAGCCGTATCCTATTTCACCGCCAAAGATGACCTTGAAAATGCGCTGGAGGAGAATATGACCGCCAGTACGGCGGAACTGGCACAGACGACAGAAAAAGGGTTTGTCGCTCATCAACGAATCGGCGATAGTTTATCATCCCTTTTGAGCAGTCAGGGGACATCGCTTGAAAAAGAAGAAATAGCGGACATTCTTGAGAATATGATCTGGAACAACGAGCAGACACTGGGGGCCGGCGTTTGGTTTGAGCCTTATGCCTACAATGAAAATACTGAGTATTTCGGTCCGTATGTGTATAAAGAAGACGGAGAAGCGGTGTATACCGAAATGTACGAAGAACCCGACTATGATTATCCAAGCTACGAATGGTATAAAGCAGGGATGAACTCCGATGGAGAAGCGGTTTGGACGGCGCCGTATAAGGACGGCGAAACCGGTATTACGATGCTCACGACGTCGGTGCCGTTTCAGAATGAGTCCGGGGAAACAATAGGTGTCGTAACATCGGACATCGATTTGAGCACCCTGCAGGATCACATCGGTTCCGCCGGCATGAATGGTTCCGGCTTTGCTTTTTTAACCGATGAAAACGGTCAGTACATTGCACACCCGAATCGGGACAAAGTGATGTCGGCCGGTGTCAGCGATGAAGAAGAATTCGGGGAAGCGTATTCCACCGAAGTGGAAGAGATACAAAGACTCGAATACAATGGCGAAGAACACCTTGTCTATCAGCAGACCCTCCCGACGACGGGGTGGACATTATCGCTTGCGGTGCCGGAAATGGAACTGTACGCGCCGCTGAACCAGCTTTTGACCCAGTTAATCATTTACACAGTGGTGGTGGCATTGCTGGGATCGATTGTAATCTTCCTGTTTTCAGGACGTTTGACCCGGCATTTGAACACATTGAAAGACAAGATGGGACGAGTGAGTGAAGGAGATCTTACCGTCAACACATCCATTGACTCCAACGACGAAATCGGAGTGCTTGGCCGGGAGTTCAACAAAATGATCGGTGACATGAACGATTTGCTCACCTCCATGCGGAATACGGTATTCACCCTGCGCGAGTCATCGGAGCAGATGAGTGCCACCTCCGAAGAAACAACGGCTTCCAGCCAGGACATTAACAAAGCGGTTCAGGATGTCGCCGCGACCGCTACAACGATGTCCGAGCAGACGGAAGAAACCAATCAGGCTTCCGGAGAACTCGCATCTTCCATCGAAAAGATTACGAACCGGGTGGAATCGGTCAGGGAACTGAGCGAAAAGCAGGAAGCAGACCACAAGGACGGTCTCAAGCAGATGGAAACCTTGCAGAACGCTTCGGAATCTGCCGCTGAACAGACGGATAAAGCCGGTTCAACCGTGCAGGAGCTGTCTGAACATGTCCAGAGTATTGAATCCGTGGTGCGAAGCATCGAAGAAATTTCTGAACAGACCAACCTGCTTGCTTTAAATGCAAGCATTGAGGCAGCCAGAGCCGGCGAACACGGCAAAGGATTTGCGGTAGTCGCCGGAGAGGTCCGGAAATTGTCGGAACAGACAACGGACATGACAGGACGGATCAAAGAACGGATAGCATCGGTTAAACAGGAATCGCAGGAAGCTGTGACGTCGATGGAAGACGTCCAAAGCTCCAATCATTATCAGCGGGAAGCTGTTTCCCAGACAAGAGAGATATTTGAACGGTTGACGGGTGTGGCAAGAGAAATGGCAGAGGCCATGAACGCTATCTCCGGCGATGCAGGAAACATGAACGAGAAAAAAGATAATATCACGGAAAGACTCGACAACATCAATGCAAGCATTCAGCAGACAGCGTCGGCGAGTGAAGAAATCAGCGCATCGACCGATGAACAGGTGCAGGCACTCCAGGGAGTGGCAGAAACGGCGGAACAGCTGCAGGAAATGAGCGAAGAAGCCGACAGGAAAGTACGGGCTTTCCACATCCAGGATCAGCCAAAAGAACAGGAAGAGAGCAGAGAAGACAATGATTAATGGAAATTTCGCGGGGTGGCAGCAGCATGAACATATGTTTCTGCCACTCTTCTTTTTTTCGTGTACAATGGGTTTGTGATTGAAATTCACAAACGTAATGATAGGATGGAAATGATAAAAGATCACAAGAATTGGTGGAAAAAATCATGAAAATAGAAGAAGTACACGCAATAGATGCGGAAACGGTAAAATATGTGATGCAGCGGGCCTTTGCTGAATATAATAACGACCCTGTCCCGTCGGGGGCAATGCAGGAAACGACAGAATCGATTCAGGCATCTATCGCAGGCGGAGAAGAGACGGCGGCAGTATGTTCGATTGAAAACAGACCCGTTGGTATCGTGAGAGTCAGAGAAGAAGACGGCGCCTTGTATTTTTTCCGGTTGTCGGTTCTTCCGGAAGAACGGGGAAACGGTATCGCAGCGGCATTAATCCGCTGGGTGGAGAGCAAAGCGCTGCAGCTTGAAAAAGAGATCGTATTCTGTAAGGTGCGGGCGTCCACCCCTCACAATGTGAGACGGTACGAACGGCTTGGGTATCATATTTACGATACATTTACTGTCGACAGACCGGAATGGCCGTCATTTGACGTCGTTTCGATGAAAAAGAAAATACCGGTGGAGCAGTCGAGCCATGACTAAAAGGAGAACGCTGCTTCCTGGTGTTTTCAGTTTTATCCTCTGGGCTGCCTTCGCGCAGCCGGGGCTGATAGAAACCGCCCTTGCCGCCGCGTTCTTTCTGATTGTACCGGCTGTGCTTATTCTTTCTGCTGTATCCTTTCCGGGACGGGCAGATGTCTGCTGGTTTGCTGCGGCCTGGAGTGGAGCTCTGTCCATGATGCTGGATACAGAAGTAAGTGCCGCATTGCTCGCTGCTGTGTGGTTTCTGTTTACCGGGTACACCGCCTGGAAAGGTTTGATCAGGTGGATGGCAAGAGGAATGGCTCCTTTAGAGGAAACGGCTGTTGATGCAGGGCTTGTGTACAGTGTTGTCGGTGGAGTATGGTTTGTATTGTCGCGGGCTGGATCTGCTTCGTGGCTTCCATATACCGATGTGATTGTGGACTTAACAGCGGTTCACTTTCATTATGCGGCTTTTCTGCTGCCGGTGTTAACCGGGGCACTTGGCCGGTACCATTTCCGTTACCATGCTTCCGGCAGCCGTTTTTCGTACAGGGTGCTGACTGCCGGTGTCCTTTCAGGCCCGGTTCTCACAGCCGTGGCCGTCGATCAGGGCCCGCCGCTTGAAGCCGTTCTCGTCGGCATCTATGTTGTATTTCTTTACTGGTTTGCGGCGTGGAGTATGAAAGAATCGTTCTTCATGCCGCTTTTGTCCAAGATAACGATAACAGTCTCTTCTCTAGTGCTGCTTGGGACGATGACCCTGTCGATTCTTTACAGCACCGGACGCGCGATTGGTTATCAAATAATCGGCATTGCAGAAATGATCCCGTGGCATGGGGCCTGGAATGCATTTGCTTTTTCTACCATAGCGTTAATCGGATGGGCTGTCGTATCGCCTGATCCACGGGCGGTATATGCCTCGTTTCCCATCAGCGGAATCCGGGGAAAAGCCCGCATTGCAGAAAAAATGGAACAGAATCAGCCGCTTAAAGAGACAGACGGCTTGATTTCGTCGTGGGATCTGTATGCAGGGGAAAGGTTTCATCCAGAGAAGCTTGATCCTCTGGTGTCCGCCTTTCATACCCATACCAAACAGTACCGTATGAAAGCAGACATTCAGTGGCGTTTTTCTTTCATGTACCGTGTTTCTTCTTTTTTTACCGGGAAAATAAAACAGCTTAACATTCCGGCTTCAGGAAAAAGAGAAATCAATGGAAATGTATATAAAATGGAAAAATCAGAGGACGGGCACGCGGCCCCGCGTGTCTGGATACGGAGCCTTGCAGATACAGGGCGCCCGGTATTTACAGCTGTGTACGGCTGTCACAGGAAAGAGGAGGTTACCTATTTCAATATTGCCCTGCCTCTTCCCGCCGGTGTGATGACAGGTATTCTCCGGCCGGAACACAAAGAAGACGGTGCGCTTGTTCTTACGAGCCGTAAACAGCCGGATCTCCGCGGAGATGAGGGAATATATGTCACGATCGGGCGCTGGACGTGGAAAACGCCGCTGCAGGAGACATTTCACATGCATCAGACAAAAGAGAATCAGCTGAAAGCCGATCATACGATGACAATCGGCCGCTTCCGTTTTCTTACGATAACGTATCATCTGCCGCTCGTTGAACATCAAGAGAAGCGGCATGACGGCGCTGAACGATTCGAAGACGTATGAAAAATCCGGCCGCGGCGGATGTTAATCCTACTGTAATCCCAATCCACCAGCCGAAAGGGCCGAGTGCTGTATGAGCGGCAAGCACGTAACCTGCCGGCAGGCCCAGAAGCCAGTACGAAACAAACGATGTGAAAAAAGGAACCGTCACATCTTTATACCCCTGCAGCACACCCTGCAGCGTCGACTGGGCGGCGTCGGAGAACTGATAAAAGATAGCGAACACGAGAAACTGTCCCGCAAGCGCCACAACTTCCGGGTTATTCGTATAAATCCAGCCGATATCGTGACGGAACACATAAATCAGACAGGAAGAAACAGAAATAATGCAGACGGCCGCCCCGACACCGATCCGGCTGTACTGTCTGGCATGATCAAGCCTCCGTGCCCCGACTTCAAACGCTGTGACAATAGTCAAAGCGAGAGAAATGCTTAACGGAATCATAAAAATAATGGAAGTGAAACTGAATGCCGCCTGGTGGGCAGCAATCGTCACCGTATCAAACATCGCCCCCATGAAAAGCGTCACCGCAGAAAAAATACTGGCCTCAAAGAACAGCGACAAGCCGAGTGGTATACCGATACGCAGCTGTTTTTTCCAGGCGTTCCATGAAGGAGCCGTCCATTGCCTGAAAATCCGGTACGGCTTCATAATATCCACCCGGAATGTCATCACAGCACTTAAAATAAGTACAATGCCGTACGACAAAGCGGTCGCATATCCTGCCCCGATGCCTCCCATCTCCGGTGCACCGAATTTCCCGAATATCAAACAATAGTTAAATAGAAAATTAAGCGGGAGAACCGCCAGCATAATTGTCATCGTAATGCGCGGGTATCCTTGCGCATCAAAAAAGTTCCGTACGACCATCGAAAGAAAAAAAGGAATGACGCCAAAAGACAGTCCAATCAGATAATGTTTGGCAATATGGTGTACGGCAGGGTCGAGCGACATAACCGACAGCACAGAATCCAGGAAAAGCCATCCGCTTCCGAGAATCAGCAGGCCGAAGAGGACGGCAACGTAGAAACCCTGTGTCACAATATCGGTGATGCTGCGGCGATCATTGTTTCCAAGCAGCTGCCCGATCATCGGCGTGAGAGAGAGCAGTACCCCGTTCACGCCGGTGAAGACAGGCAGCCACAAACTGGCGCCGATCGAAACGCCGGCCAGGTCGTTTGTCCCGGCCTGACCGGACATAATCGTATCAATAAGGTTCATGCCGAAATAACTTAACTCGGTAACGAGAATCGGCCATAGAATAATAACGAACAGTTTGATTTTTTCAAGCAGCGTAACGGCGTGGTACATAAATAGAGCCTCCGGATGTCAGGATAATGGGCGCAATGCTTAACGTAGCAGTATCTTCTGTTTTTGGCAAGATATAAGATTGGTGAAATCAAAGGTCAATAAACATCAAAACTATTTTAATATAATATCGTATTCCTGTCGTATTTTTGACCTGCAGGTGAGAAGATGGAGTCGTATTTGATGAATGCGGCATCTATATTCTTGAAAAGCAGAGAAGGTGAGACGATGAAACCTGTTGCAGCTTATGGCATTACTATGCTCGGAGCATCTTTCTGGGGGCTGACCGGACTGTTTGTTCAGAATTTGTATACGTATGGTTTTTCCCCCCTTCATGTTGTAACGATACGAATGACGCTGTCGATGGTCATTATGTTCAGCATAATCGGGATGTTCCGCCCGTATCTTTTAAAAATACATTTCCGCGATATCCCATATTTCATCGGACTGGGTATTATCAGTATTGCTTTATTTAACTGGTTCTATTTCACGGTAATGGATCAGGCCTCCTTGTCTGTGGCGGTCGTCCTGTTATATACGAGCCCTGTTTTTGTGGCGGTGATTTCGAGGTTTGTATTCCAGGAGATTTTCACCTTGAATAAGGTCGGAGCTGTTCTGCTGACAACGGCTGGGTGCGGTCTTGTCGCCGGCTTTTTTCCGCTTGGATCAATGACTCTGTCTCCTGCAGTCGTTATGTTTGGGCTGGCGTCCGGTTTTTTTTGCGGACTGTATAGTATCATCGGAAAATCCGTCAGCCGCAAATACCATTCCGTTACCATTACAGCTTATTCGATGATGTGCGGCGGTTTGTTTCTTCTGCCGGTCAGCGGGATTGAAAAGAATCTGACGCCTTTTCTGGAGCCTATGGTCTGGGTATACGCCGGGGGCAGCGTTGTCGTATCCACTATTTTGGCTTACGTACTCTATACGGCCGGTTTAAAATATATTGAATCCAGTCACGCTGCTGTTCTTGCAACGATTGAGCCGGTTGTCGGTATCGCCGCCGGGGTTTTTGTTTTCGGCGATGAATTGACACGATGGCAGAGTGCCGGGATTATTCTCGTTTTTTCTTCCATCCTTCTATCGGTTTTTTCGACTGGAAATAAATTCGGGCCCAGAGGATCGAGAGCGCGTTTTCACGACTGAAGGGATGCCGTGTAAGGTTTTGTAAGTGATAGAATAGGAGTAATAGATAACTCTGTTACGTCATATATTTCCCGGGAAATGATGTCGAAATACAGAAAGAAAAGAGTGCTGCAAAGTAGTGCAGTACTCTTTTTTATTTTAAATACCTCAGAAGGTGGAAGGAATTATCCGATTGGTGTCGAAATCTATCTTCAAGGTGTAAGGAAAGGTGGAATAGGTGATGGGATTTTCGATAGAAATGAATGGAGAAATCATTACGCACAACCACGCGGAACGCCTTGGAGAGAGAACATTCCGTCTCGTGAAAGATGGATACCATCTGTACCCGCTCGATTCGGTCGTTGCTATACAAACCGAAGAAAAAAGACCACCGTTTGGAACGGCGGTCATCACAAAAGTAGAATGGAGTTCGGGGCGGACAACGCTTTTCTATGAACTTATTTCCCTGACTTCGGTGAATTAACAAAGACAAAAGACACCTGATGGCTGAAACAACCTTCTCTATACGTGAATCATCGTATCCGCAGGGCCCCTTGTACTTCTGATCTGATCAGGATCGGCGATAACTGTCGGCTGGTAATCAATCAGGACAGCGCACCGTTCCCCGGAACCTTCCGTTTCTCCCTTGGTAACATCCCCGACATAATGCGTGACAAGTGGATCATACACGCTGTAGGACTCAAGCGGCTCATCCAGGTAAAAGGACTGCTTGATATCATCCTGCGGGATATCCGCCGGCATTTTTCCGCGGTGCCGGGGCACAGAAACTGCATTTAACCCGCCGCTTATGTTCTTTCGCCGGATCAGGTGGGCAAACGTAAACGGCTCCCCGTCCTGATGGAGTGTATTCGGTGAAGACACCGCCACATCTCCAGGGTTCTCCACCTTCAGTTTTACAAAATGCACGCCGGCGTGAAAAGGCATCAGCGCATCTTCCCTCGTCCAGAACGTTTCCCTGAAATCCTGAACAATCATTTCCCGGAGCAGTCTGTTTTCCATGGAAGACGGCCAAAGAGCCGGAAAACGCCGGTATTCCCCCATATACTCCGGATTAAAGCTTCCCTGAAAATATTCATAATACGCATGTCCATCGATCCAGGTTTCCGGAAGCCAGGTGACGTCATGAGTGCCCGGCATCACCAGCGCCCGCCCGTAACGGCGGTACCGGTTCAGGTGCGGAGCGTATTCATCAGTGGGGAGGTGGTCAAACGCATGCTGCAGCGCAGCCAGATCATCGTCGATGCTTGGATAATTTATTTTATCTTTGAAATGGTAATATTCGTATCCTGCTTGTTTTAACTGACTCACAGCTAAGACCTCCATCTATGAGAATTCCTCTAAAAGTCTATCATTTTTTTCTCCCGCCGATAAGAGAAAGCATTTCGAAAAACAGTGAAATCCTATATACTGAAAGAACATACATTCGATAACATCCAGGAAGGAGCATACATGATGCCGGTTATTCTGGCAGAAAAGCCAAGTCAGGCCAAAGCATATGCCGCCGCATTCCCAAAAGGGCAGAAAAAGGAAGGATACATGACAATTCCCGCCTGTTCCGTTTTTCCGGAAGGGGCCGTCCTGACATGGGGAGTCGGCCATCTCATTGAACTGAAAAGCCCGGCGGAATATGAAGCATCGTGGAAACGATGGAATCTCCAGCAGCTGCCGATGCTGCCGGGCACCTATGAGTTCCGTCCGTCCCGGAAGACGAAAAAACAGTTCCAGATTGTGCGCCGGCTGCTCAAGCAGGCTGACTTCATCATCGTCGCCACCGACTGCGACCGCGAAGGGGAAAACATCGCCCAAAGCATTATTCACGAAGCCGGTGTATCCGACAAGCCGCAGCGGCGGCTCTGGATCAACAGCCTGGAAAAAGAAGAGGTACGAAAAGGGTTTGAACGGCTGCAGGACGGGGAAGCTTTTCATCCATTGTACCAGGAAGCCCAGGCCCGTCAGATTTCGGACTGGGTTGTCGGAATGAACGCGAGCCGGCTGTACACCCTGCTGCTTCAGAAGAAAGGACTGCAACATGTGTTCAGTGTCGGCAGAGTGCAGACACCGACGCTCAAACTGATTTATGACCGCCAGAAAGAGATTGAACAATTCGTACCGGAACCTTATTTTGAAATCAAGGCTAAGTTCCAGACGCAGACGGGAGCGTATGAAGGGAAGTTGAAAGAAACCTGCTCATCAAGAGAAGCTGCGGCAGATCTGCTCCACAGGCATGGTATTCAGGATAGCGAAACCGGGCGGATCCGAGCTGTGGAAGTTAAAGAAAAGCGGGAGAAACCTCCGATGCTTCACTCCTTGTCGAGCCTGCAGACGCTCGCGAACAAAAAGTACAAATACAGTCCGTCCCGCACACTTGAAATTGTGCAGAGCCTGTATGACGAACCGCTGAAACTCGTGACATACCCAAGAACCGATACCCGTCATATTACAAACAGTGAATACAGCTACGTCAAACAAAATATCTCCGGATGGCAGCGGGTGACCGGAGATGATTTTGAAACGCAGGAACCCCGGGCGTTAAAGCGATATGTCGATGACAGCAAAGTGAAAGAGCATCATGCGATTATTCCGACAAAAAAAGTTCCTTCAGAAGCGGTACTGCAGAAGCTGACCCGTGAACAGAAAAACCTGTACGAGGAAATCATAAAAAGCGTGCTCGCTGTTTTTCATCGGGATTATGTTTATGAAGAAACGACAGTTACAACTGATGTGAAGGGCCTGGCGTTTTTCAGTAAAGGGAAAATCGAGAAGCAGAGAGGCTGGAAAACCCTGTTCGACACCGCGGGCAGCTTCTCCAAACAACAGCTGCCGGAACTTCCTCCTCTGAAGCAGGGAATGGAAGCAGGCGCACATGTGCAGATTCATGAAGAGATGACAAAACCACCGAAACCCTACACGGAAGGAAATCTCATCAATATGATGAAAACGTGCGGGAGACTGGTGGAAGAAGACGAGGAAGCCAAAGCCGCGCTGCAGGAAGTGGAAGGCCTCGGCACCGAAGCGACGAGAAGCGGAATCATTAAAACATTAATACGCCAGGAGTACATCCAGGTTGAGAAGAATATAGTCCATGTGACAAAAAAGGGGGAGGTTCTCTGCGAAGCAGTACAGGGATCCCTTCTGTCCAAACCTGAAATGACGGCAAAATGGGAGCTGTTTCTGCGCAGAATCGGGGAAGGGGAGGCTGACAGGCAGACTTTCATTGATAACACGTCAGCTTTCACGACGAAACTTGTAAGTACGGCAGCGCAAGAAGTGGAAAACATGGAGATTCCAAAAGAAGGACTTCCAGCACCGAAGAAAGGAAAAGGCGGCGCAAAACGTCAGCAGAATGCCCCAATCGCGGAGTGCCCTTCCTGTGGAAAAGGAAGTATCGTACTCCGGAAAACGTTCTACGGCTGCACGGAGTACAGCAATGGATGCAGGCAGACGTTCAACCGAACCATCCTCGGGAAAACCATCACGAAAGCCCATATCCGTGCGTTGTGTGAAAAAGGGCGTACTCCTTTGATAAAAGGATTCCAAGGAAAGAGGAACTTCGATGCCTCCCTTGTGATGGTGAACGGGAAAACAGAGTTTTCCTTTCCATCAACATCTACTGAAAAGCAATAAACACTGCTGACAAAACGAGCAGCCCGGTAACGGCTTAAAATAAACAGGGTGTGGGACAAAAAAAGAGTCTGGGACAAAAGAAAAATAGGCGGAAGAGGACACGAATATCTTGCGGCGTTGTTCAAGAGCCGTATAATAGCGGAGCCAAAATGCTTCGTCTCCTGCTCAGAACAGCACGTGTCTCGAGACCCCGCAGGATGTGGTGACTTCTACGCCCGGCACAGGACGTGCGCGGTTTTAGTAGAAGGTCCTCTTTCTTAGCCGATCTTCCTCCTTTTGAGCCGTGCCCGCGGCAAAGAAGACACGATGAGCCCCAGCGAATCGATGTCGCCCTTGTACTCTGGAGTGAAAGCAAAGTATTTTGGCGCAGCGGTTTATCTTAGAACGAAGCATGCCGGCCAATTTGAAAAAATCGGCCGGCATGCTTCTATCTTATAAAGGTTTGTCCCAGACTCTTTTATCATTTCTGAATGGTTTTGTCCCGGATTCTATTCTTTGTCTCTCTTCTTTTAGGATCTGATTTCTTTGCGGATAAAGAGCAGGTAAGCCATACCGAAACATATAAATGTTCCGGCTATTAACGTTGTTAAATGCGGCCAGATGACGAGAAGACTCTGCTGCAGCGGCAGAGGTGACGGGACGGAACCGGCGACTTGGGAAACGGACAACGGCCCGGCGGAACGAATGCCTGGAGTCAGCAGGACGGATGTCACATTGCTGTAAATTTGATTAGGAGATAGCTGACTCAGATAATACGTCCATCCTGAGGTGCCCCCGGTGCTGGAGGGGCCGGCGAGAAAGCTTAGCAAGATATTGTAGAAAACAGAGAAAAACAGCCATATCGCTATGCAGGTCAACGCTGATGTCGCAGGTTGTTTAAATAACGTTGAGAAAATAATGGACAAGTTAATCCAGAATGCGATATAGATGATGGTAACTATGGTGAATATCAGAATTCGAAGAAATTCTTCAAACGTCGGCGGTATACCGATGAACCAGATTCCAAAACCGATCATGAAGAAACTGAGAGAACAAATCATGATTGATATGGCGGCTGCTGCTGCGGTGAACTTGGCGTTAATGACTGCATCTCTTGGAATCGGCTGGGCTAGAATCCGTCCTAACGTACGCTTATTCATTTCAGCATTGATGGCATCAAACCCCAGCGATATTCCTACCAGCGGCCCAATCAGTCCAAGCAGTGCAAAATAGGGAGGCAGATTGCCGTTGGATAGTGTGAAGATTTTCAGGAACAGATTCGCGTTTTCAGCATCCACCTGCGCAGCAGCATCACGGATGTTGGAGAGAACAACATATAGCGATCCAACACAGATAAGCATGACCAGAACGAATAACACGATGAACCGAAAACTTCGAATATGGTCGGCCAGTTCCTTTTTTGCAAGCACCGAGAAAGGATGCCACGCGTTTTCCTCCCGCCATTTTCTTATTAGATCCTTCACGTCGTTTCTCCCCCCTCTGTGAAATATCTTTCATATATATCCTGCAGTTCATAGCCTTGTTTCACCATTTGACGAAGCGGAAGAGGGCGGTCATTCAACCACTGAATAAAATCGTGTTCGCAGGAACTTAAAATGGTGATGTGTGACTCCGTCAGAAACTGCACCTTCCCCTCTGTCAGCTGTTTTAGGTCTTCTTTGTCAGCGGGAGACAAAGCATTTTCAAATACAATATCAAAGGAAACATCTTCATTCGCAAACAACTTTTCACTTAACTCCTCCACTGTACCCACGGCAAATAAAGAGCCGTTCATAAATAGACCGACTCGGTCGCAGATGGACTGCACCTGCTGTAAATGATGGGAAGACAGTATTACAGTCAACTGTTTCTCTTCTCTGAGCTGTTTTATCAAGGTCAGTAATTCCTGGACACCTTTTGGGTCGATGCCAAGGGTAGGTTCGTCCATTATGATGATTTCCGGCTGTTTCATGAGTATATCAGCAAGGCCCAGCCGTTGTTTCATTCCTCTTGAAAATGTTCGGACTTTGTCGTGTTTGGCGTATTGAAGATACACAAGCTGGAGAAGGTTCTCTGCATCTTCCAGTGCCTGCTGGTCGGAAATACGATTTAATCTGGCCGTTAACATTAAATTTTCCATACCTGTCATATCCTCATAAAAACCAACCTGATCCGGTAAATATCCTGTTACTGTCTTGACGCGGATAGGCCGGCGCTGCGAATGGAAGCCGTTGACTTTGACGTTTCCGGAATCGATATCTGTTAAACCGAGCATCGACAAAATAGTGGTTGACTTACCGGCTCCATTGGGACCGAGCAATCCAAATATTTCACCTCGTTCAATTTCGAGATTTAAATCTTTAACTGCCGTTGTATCGCCGTAAGATTTATTCAAATGCTGGATTTGAACAATCGGTTCACTCATGTTTATCTCCTCCCGTACCGGCGGATGATGAAGTAAATGCCTGCTGCTGCCAGAATAATGATGGCGACACTGACCCACCCCCAGACACTGGTCTTTTGGACAGACATACGAGTGTCAATGCTGTCGCTTGCCTGGGCGCTCTCCGCGGTAATCGTAGAAACATAGTCTCCAGTAATTGCATTACCACTGGCGTTAACAGTGGCTTGCACACTTTGCTGGCTGCCGGGTTCTATTACCGGTATGGAAGCCGGCTCAAAAGATACATTCCAATCAGGAGGAGACTGGGCGGATAAAGAAAGTTCATTCAAAGGTATAGTTCCGGTGTTTTTTACGATCAGTTCCATGGTCTGACTGCCTCCGATATTTAAGGAGGTGTTCAACTGGCCGGACGGTGTGGATAATTCAAGCCCATACTGACCGGTTACATCAGCCTGAAAGGTTTGAGAAGAAGATGTGCCGCCTGCCGATGCTGTGACATCAAATGAATAACTGCCGGCTTCTATCTGGTTTGGAGGGGTGGCAATGACGGTTACGGTTTTTTCTTGGTTGGATGCCACTGAAACAGACGATACGCTTTCTCCGCCTGATTCATATTGAACTGTCCATCCTTCCGGAGCAGAAGCTTCCATTGCGTAGACCTGTTCCTGTGCGGTACGGTTTCTTAATGTTGCTTGATAGCGGAATTTCGTTTCTGAATCTCCTTCAAGGTTTGGCTGGGCGCTAGTAAACTCTGTTTGGTATATTCCTTGTTCCTGTACGGTAACAGAGAGATTCATTGTATCATCAGGGCCGTTTGCATTTGCCGCTTGTATTTCAAACTCGTATGTGCCCTTCTCCACTTCCAGCGGAATTTCAAGTTCGAGGGCGAGCGACTGCTGGGAGCCAGGCTGTACATTAAGGCTGTCGACCTGGAATCCCCCTGCAGTAAGATTGTAGGACCAACCTTGCGGAAGCCCATTAACGGAAAGGTCGGCCTTTTGAATAGCCCCGGTATCGTTGATTGCTTTTATGTCATAATTAACAGTCTCTCCGGGGGTTACCGATACGCCTGAATAGGGGCTGAATAACTCAAACCCATTAACGGCATAGGCTGTCTGCAGGTTTGTTGTAATCAGGAACATAAAAGCTAAAACAAAGGAAAAGAATGATTTTTTGTACATAGGATTCATACCTCCCTTAATTGAAATCTATACTTGGTACGAATATATATATATATTGGATGAAGTTTATACAAAATTTCTTTTGTCAGGATACTTAATTTTTGATAAAACTAAAGACAAAACGTTAGTCCATAATAGAAAAAGGAGTTCAAAAGTGAAATATGATAGAGAGGCAGCAGATGAATTTCTGACACAAAAAGATAAGAATGAAGAGCGTTTTATCTGCTTTTATGAAGCTTACTCTCCTTTAATATATACGATTGCCCTGAAACTGCTTAAAGACGAGAAAGACGCGGAGGATCTGGTTCAGGAAGTTTGCATTGAGATTTACCGGTATCCTCATCAATTTGATCCGGAGAGGGGATCGGTGCGTTCGTGGGTGGCGGTAAAAGCTCGTTCCCGCTGTATGGACCGTCTTCGGAAGAGATCCGAGGTGGTCAAAGAAGATATTGAGGTGGAATCCACAGAGCAGATTGAGGAAGAGGTAGTAAAAAAGCTGGAATGGGAAAAGACAAAAAGGATGCTTTCCCGTCTGCCTGAAAAACAGAAAAATGCCGTGATTGGAAACTATTTATATGATCAATCCCACGCCCAGCTTGCTTCTTCGATGAAAAAGCCCTTAGGTACGGTAAAGTCATGGGTGCGGCAGGGGATCCAATCTCTTCAAAAGCAATGGTTCGATGACGGTTCAAAGAAAAAAAGCAGGGATAAGCATGACTTGTAAACATTTAAACAATCAAAACCTGGCAGCTTACGTGCTCGGAGAAATATCAGATCAGGAAGCAAAAAGTATTCAGGAACATCTCAGCAACTGCCCGGACTGCAGAAGTCGTGTCGACGAATGGTATGATCTCGTTTCTGTCAATGATTTTCAAAAGCCTTCCGAAGCAACGAGAAGGCAGGTTTTCGCGAAGACTATTGAACAGAATCAAAAAAGAAGGAGGGAGTCGAAAAAAATCCGGACAGGTGTATCCGTTGCTGTGGTGTTAAGTATACTCCTGACTATACTCCCGCTTTTAAATACGGAAAAGCAAATGGCTGACCCGGTGTCATCTCCTTCGTTCATCCATAATCCTGAAACAGCTTTCTATACGTCCGCGACCTCCGCTCATTCTGATTTGAGAGGGTATATGTGGGTGAATGATCATACGGAAGAAATGTATATTTTTGTTGAAGGAATGACAAAAGATTCCCCGAGAGCCGAAGTCCATACAAAGGAACATAACGTTTTAAGGCTTGGCAGAATGGTATCGGATAAACAAACAGGCCGTCTCTACCGCCGGAAATCTATTTCTGACCCTCCTGAATTTCTTGTGGTAAAATCGGGAGAAGGAGAATATGTCAAAATCCTGCCTTTGACATTTTCGAAACAGCGATGAAGAAGAGGAATGTACGTTAGGATATATTCTCAGTATGCAGTGGACATTTTGTGAAAATGTATAAAATGCAAAGTGGGACACCATGTTGGATGTCCCCTGCTGTAACTGGCTTTTGGAGGAGAAGTCATGTATATTCAATGGATAAAGGTTTTTATAGCAGCTATATTTGAAGTCGGCTGGGTGATTGGACTCAAGCACGCGGAAACTGCAGAGCAGTGGAGTATGACGGCGGTATGTATCGTTGTGAGTTTTTATCTTTTGATCGCCGCGGGGAGGAAGCTGCCGGTTGGAACCGTGTATGCCGTTTTTGCGGGACTTGGAACTGCCGGAACCGTCGTCAGCGGCATGGTGTTCTTTCAAGAGCCGGTGAATGGATTGAAACTGTTGTTTATAGGGATCCTGCTCTTTGGGGTTATTGGGTTGAAACTGGCGGAAGACCGGACGGAAAAGGAGAAATGACGGATGGCGTGGATATATCTTACAGCGGCCGGTCTTTTTGAAATGACCGGTGTCACGATGATCAATAAGCTCCACCGGGACAAAAACATAAGGGCTCTCCTTTATCTGATGGGGAGCTTTGGGATGAGTTTTGTGCTGCTTTCCATGGCCATGGAGACGCTGGCGATGGGAACGGCCTACGCGGTGTGGACGGGAATCGGAGCAGCCGGAGGAGCTGTTCTTGGTATGCTGTTGTATCAGGAACCAAAAGACGCTTTCCGCATCAGCTGCATAGCCGTGGTTGTCGCAGCCGCCGCCGGTCTTAAATTAATTTCGTAGTACCCGCTGCAAATGCCCTGAAGGCTTGCGGTATCCTGTCTTGTCCTATATATTAGGGGGAGAGTTACTACCTGCAAAGGAGACAGAAATAATATGTTTGATATGTTGCAAGCGACACACGAAGGCTCATGGTTCCTGCTTGTCATCTTCTTTTTCATCAGCTATTTCGTACCGAAACAGAAAATAACGCTTATGATTATGCGTTTATTCGCCGTGATTATGCTGATTTCAGGCATTGGAATGCTGTTGTCCTTAGGCTTTCCGCTTCTCTATATCTTCAAAGGGGTGCTTGCGCTGATTGCGATTGCCTTGATGGAGATTACGATAGCCGGCAAAAAACGCGGAGAAGCCCGCGCCGGTATGACAGGATTACTCGTTATTCTGCTTATCCTCATTGTACTGATCGGCTACGGGGTTATTTAATCGGACGAAAAAAGCCGGCGGAACAGGATTTTATCCTGCCGCCGGCTTTTTGTGTATACCGGGATTTATGATTCTCTGTGATAATCTCCGCTTTTGCCGCCGGTCTTATCAAGCAGATACGTCGGCCCGATTGTCATGTCTTTTCCGGTCGATTTACACATATCATAGACGGTGAGAGCCGCTGCGGAGGCTGCGGTGAGTGCTTCCATTTCCACTCCTGTGTTTCCTTTCACTTTGACTTCACTCGTGATGGATAAGTAATACGTGTCCGGCTCGTGCTGCTCCCATTCAAACTGAATATCGGCGCCGCTCAGCATCAGCGGATGGCACAACGGAATCCAGTCCGACGTTTTTTTCGCCCCTGTTATACCGGCGACCTGTGCTGTTGCAAGAACGTTTCCTTTTTCACCCGTACCTTCTTCGATTTGTGTATAGGCTTCTTCTGACACAGTAATTCCCGATCTCGCGCGTGCGGTTCTTACGGTGTCTGTTTTTTCTGATATATCGACCATTCTGGCGCGTTCCTGTTCGTTCAGGTGAGAGAGATCAGCCATTCATACAGCTCCTTTCGCGTGAGACAGTTGGAAAAGATATGATACTATTATAGTAACACGTTTGTGCGTTGGAGAGGAGATCACGTATGTTTGTCGGTGGTTTTGACATAGATTCATTTGTATTACTGGCCGCTCTTCTTTTAATTGTCGGAGTAACGGTGACGAAATTTTCCGCACGCCTTGGGATGCCTTCGTTGATTCTGTTTATCCTTGTCGGAATGATTATTGGAAGCGACGGTCTCGGTATTATTTACTTTGATAACGCAGAGCAGGCTCAGCTGGTAGGTGTTATCGCGCTTGTCATCATTCTCTTTGAAGGCGGGAGCCAGACGAAATGGTCGGTGATCAAGCCGGTGATCTGGCCTTCGTTGAGCCTGGCGACAATCGGCGTCATCATCACATCTTTCATTGTCGGTGTGGCGGCAAGATACATCGTAGACCTGCCATGGATTGAATCCCTGCTGCTCGGAGCGATCGTAGGATCTACCGATGCGGCGGCGGTGTTTGCTTCGTTGAAAGAAAGGAACATAAAAACAAAAATAGCAGCCACCATGGAAGCCGAATCCGGCACCAACGACCCGATGGCTGTCTTTTTGACACTGATATTTATTGAACTGATTATGGTCGATCAGCCCAATTACTGGCTCCTCATCGGATCTTTTTTCTGGCAGATGGGCATCGGCCTATTGGTCGGGGTGGTTCTCGGGAAGATAGCGTCTGCTTCCATAAACCGGATCAATTTGGATTCCAGCGGTCTTTATCCCATATTTGCGCTTTCTTTTGCTCTGCTTACCTACAGTGTCGCATCTCTTTCGCAGGCGAGCGGCTTTCTCGCTGTTTATGTTGCCGCGCTTATTATCGGCAATTCCGAGCTCACCTACCGCCATTCGATTTTCCGTTTCAACGAAGGCTTTGCCTGGATGGCACAGATTCTCATGTTTATTATACTCGGTCTTCTTGCCTTTCCTGAACAGATTCTTTCCCCGACAATTATGGGAGGGGGCCTGCTTTTGTCGGCTGTTCTTATTTTTGCGGCAAGGCCGGCGGCTTCTTTTCTGTCACTGGCGGGAATGAAATACACATGGAGAGAAAAAATATTTCTTTCCTGGGCAGGGCTGCGCGGAGCGGTGCCGATCGTACTCGCCACCTTTGCTATCGTAGCGGACATCGAAAACGGCGGCATGATCTTTAATATCGTATTCTTTATTGTACTGACTTCTGCTTTGATTCAGGGCTCGACACTCTCCTATGTAGCGAAAAAGCTGCATTTGTCCGGTCCGAAAAAAGAGACCCCTACGCATTCTCTTGAACTGATTTCCATCGGCCGGGCCAACGCCGAAATCATTGAATTTCAGACCGATGATAAAACATCCATCGTCGGGAAGTCGCTGCAGGATATCCAATTCCCAAACTCTGTACTGATCAGCGCGATTGTAAGGGACGATAAGCTGATTACGCCTGACGGGGAAACAGAGATACAAAAGGGGGATTTCCTGTACATCCTTGTTGGCAGAAAAGAAAAAAAGAAGCTCCGGCAGATGCTGAAAGCCTGAATCAATCAGCAGTGACCGGAGTGAAAAGGTGGTCGTTGTTATGTCTGTGTTTCTGAACGTCCTTGTGCCGATTATTCTGATTTTTGCGGCGGGTTTTCTGCTTCAGAGAAAACAGATCCTGGAGGTAGGGTCTGTGTCCGCTGTGGCACTCTACATATTAAATCCAGCTCTTGTTTTTCGTACTTTTTATACGACGGAACCGGATGCGGATCTGTTCCGCATCGTTTTATTTACGATTCTGTTTCTCATTGTCATGCTTCTTCTTAATAAACTGATCGGTGTCCTCATGAAATGGGATACTGAAAAAACTAGCGGGATGACACTGGCGACAACATTTATGAACTCCGGAAACTACGGAGCTCCGCTGATTCTTTTCGCATTCGGAGATACGGCCTTTTCCTATTCGATTATATTTATGGTCATTCAGGCCCTGTTCATGAGCACTATCGGGGTTTACATAGCGAACCGCAGCAGCCTGTCAGCCGGGGATGCGTTCCGGGTCGTGCTGAAGATGCCGGTCTTTCATGCGCTCATTGCCGGAGTGTTGTGTCAGGCTGTACAATTGGAAATAACAGAATCATACATGGATGCCGTGAATATGCTTGCTGACGCTGCGATTCCTGTCGTCATGATTGTACTCGGCATGCAGCTGGCGAAGATTTCCGTATCTTCTCTGGATTGGAAGCTGGTTGGAATCGGCACGGCTCTCCGCCTTATTATTTCTCCGGCCGCAGCATTTCTGCTCACTCTTGCGCTGCAGACCGGGCCGACCCTGAGCGCGGTTCTCATCGTATCGGCTGCGATGCCGACTGCGGCCACGATTGCGATGATATCTGTTCAGTTCAACTCCAGTCCGAACATGGTGTCCAGTATCACGCTCGTGACGACACTGTGCAGTGTTCCTTCATTATGGATTCTGTTATCTATTTTCGGAGTATAAACGAATCATGAGAACCTGTACAAAAATGTAAATCATTTGTTGTATAATGAAAAAAAGGAGGACATGGGATGAAAGGTTTGTATGCTGTCTCCGCCGTTATACTGACTGCCGGGATTCTAACCGCATGTGGTCAAGGGGCGGAAGAAGAAAGCGGCACCGGCGGAGAAAACACGGAAGTTCAGTCCATTGGCGTAAAGCCGGATATGCCGGATAATCCAGAATCGGGAACGGAAGTTGAGCTTGCTGCTTCTGTGACACAGGGAGACGAAGCGGTGACGGACGCGGATGAAGTTCGTTTTGAAATCTGGAAAGACGGAGCAAAAGAGAACAGTGAAGAAATTCTTTCTGAAAACAGGGAGGAAAACCGTTATTCCATTCCCTACACGTTTGAAGAGGAAGGCGTTTATCACGTGACTTCCCACGTCACCGCCCGCGATATGCACAACATGCCGACGACAAAAGTGACGGTCGGCGATGCAGAGACAGAAAGCGGAAATTCCGAAGAAAATGCTGATACAGGCGGTCAGGAGCAGCTTGGAGTCACCGTGCAGTCACAGGATATCACGGTAGGACAGCCTTCTGATGTAAGCGTGAAAGTCCAGCACGAAGGGGAAGCGCTGACAGGGGCGGATGTTACATTTGACCTGCAGACGCCGCAGGGAGGCTCCGCCGTCCAGCTCGAAACCGAAGAAAGCGGCACCGGGGTCTACACCGGCACGCACATTTTTGAAGCAGCAGGAGAGTATACACTGACCGTCCACGCTCAAACCGAAGACGGCCTGAATGAACATGCAGAAACCGTTGTCACCGCAGCAGAGTATTCCTCTGAATGATATCAATTGACAGGGAATGCCGTATATTTTACGATTGACATACGTTCTTACGTATACGAAGTGAAATGCATAATATCAAATAATACCACTGGGGGTGCCCTTTCAGAAGGGCTGAGATTAAAGTGGACCTTTAAAACCCTTGGAACCTGACCTGGATGATTCCAGCGGAGGAAAGTGGGATGTCGGGACATCAGGACCTCACACCGCTTTCCTTTTACGGAGAGCGGTTTTTTTAGGTCGTTATGATATCAGGAAGGAGCTTTCAGACAGTATGCTCCATGTTATTTCAACAGGCCGCCAGTCTTTTTGGAAGTGGCTTGATATAACGGTGCGGATTCATGAAGAAGTAGATTATGTTCATGTACGTGAAAAAACGTGGAGCGAAGCACAGCTTCAGGAAGCGGTGCACCGTCTGGAAGCAGAAGGTGTGCCGCGTACACGCATCATTCTAAACAACCATCCGGAATTGGTGAGCCATATGAAGCTCGGGGGTGTGCACTTTCCGGAAACAATTCCGCTTTCGAAGGCCCCATCTTTTTCAGCGTGGAAAGGCTGTTCGATTCACAGTGAAGACGCAGCGGTCCGGAAAGAACGCGAGGGAGCGGATTACCTTTTTTTCGGTCATATCTTTGAAACAGACAGCAAAGCCGGACAGCCGGCAAGGGGACTTCATGCTCTCAGACAGCTGGCATCAGCTGTATCGATTCCAGTGACTGCTATCGGAGGGATTACACCGGAGAATACGAGGCGATGCCTGGAAAATGGTGCTTCCGGCGTGGCGGTCATGTCCGGAATATATGAAGCTCCTGATCCCAAAGCGGCAGCGAAAGCCTACCGGGACGCTTTACGGAAAGGAGGCAGACCATGAATAAGACGTACGATGTTCTCATCATCGGCGCTGGAATCAACGGCTGCTCGATTGCTTACCAAACAGCTTCACGGAACCGCAGGACGGTGGTACTTGAGAAAAATACAGTCGGGGCAGAAGCTTCAAGTGCCGCGGCCGGGATGCTCGGCGCACAGTCGGAAATGGAAGAATACAGTCCGTTTTTCGAATTTGCGAGACGAAGCCGGAGTATGTTTCCGGAATTAGTGCCGGAACTGGAAGAGAAATCCGGGACCGCCGTATCTTATGTGCGTAACGGCATGATTAAAGTTGCGGATACGCCGGAAGAACAGGAACGGCTGGCACGCATGTATGCGTTTCAGAAACGGGCGGGAGAAGAAGTGGAATGGCTCCAGCCTGACATGGTGAAAACGATTGACAGAAGTATCGGCGGTGATTATTTCGGCGCTATTTATCTTCAAGGAGACGGCCAGGTGAAAGCGCCGGAACTGACAAAAGCTTACGCCGGAGCAGCTGTCCGTGAAGGTGCTGAATTTTATGAATACACGCCAGCCCTCGGGTTTATTTTTGAAAACGGCCGTGTGACAGGAGTCGAAACGCCGCAGGGACGGTTTTACGCTGATCAGATTGTGCTCGCCGGAGGGGCGTGGTCGCGCTTTATGCCGCCTCTTGGAGAAGAGCTTCCGCCGCTTATCCCTGTTAAAGGCGAATGTGTAGGGCTTCATTCGAAAAGACCGATTGTGGAGAAAACCGTGCATGCCTCCGATTTTTATATTGTCCCCAAACCAGGCGGATCTATTATCATCGGCGCTACCGAACGGGAAGGAGAGATGGGAAAAGAAGTAAGCGCGGAAGCGGTGCAGCATCTTCTCCATAAAGCATGCCGTCTCGTGCCGGGTCTCGGCCGGGCATCGTGGCAGTATGCCTGGAGCGGCGTCCGCCCTCAGTCCGCAGACGGGAAACCGTACCTCGGTCAAACTGCTTTTGACGGCTTGTGGATGGCAGCCGGACACTACAGAAACGGCATTCTGCTGTCTGCGGTGACCGGCACCTGGATGGCTGATTTACTGGAAGGAAAGGCGCAGGAACAGGAATGGATAGATGCCTTCTCGCCGCAGCGTCTGATTCATCGAAAGGAGGAAGAAATCATTGGAACTGATTATTAACGGAACCCCCCGTGATATACCCGAAGATAGAAAAACCGTAGGAAGTCTCGTGGAACACCTGCAGCTTGGCGGCAAAAAAGCGGTCGTGGAACGTAACGGAACGATTATTAAAAAAGAAAAACACGACGAAGAGCCGGTGCAGGATGGAGATACATTTGAAATTGTCCATTTTGTTGGAGGAGGATGACAGAATATGTTGAAAATAGGTGGTTACACGTTTGCATCCCGGCTCTTTCTTGGAACCGGGAAATACGCCGATGCCCGGACGCAGAAGGAAGCCGTTCAGGCTTCCGGCACAGAGGTGCTCACCTTTGCAGTGCGGAGAATGAATTTATTTGATGAAAGCCAGCCCGACCCGTTTGAAAGCATGGATCTATCCGGGTTCCGGCTGCTGCCGAACACGGCCGGCGCAAAAACCGCGGAAGAAGCGGTGCGCATCGCCCACATTGCAGCGGCGGCTGACATGTGCGACATGATTAAGGTTGAAGTGATCGGCTGTGACAAAACGCTGCTGCCTGATCCAGTTGAGACGATAAAAGCATCCGAAACGCTGCTCGGAGAAGGATACACGGTGCTTGCCTACACGTCGGACGATGTTGTTTTGGCCAGACGTCTGCAGGATCTTGGCGTACACGCGGTTATGCCGGGTGCCGCCCCGATTGGCACGGGTCTTGGTATTATTAATCCGTATAATCTTTCCCATATCGTGGAGCAAGCGGATGTTCCGGTCATTGTAGATGCAGGCATCGGCAGTCCGAAAGACGCGGCCCAGGCGATGGAACTCGGCGCGGACGGCATTCTACTCAATACCGCCGTTTCCGGGGCAGGTAATCCGGTGAAAATGGCTGAAGCCATGAATTACGCTTTGGAAGCAGGAAAACTCGGGTATGAGGCCGGACGTATCGAGAAGAAGTATTATGCCCAGGCAAGCAGTCCAACGGAAGGACTGAGCCGTCTGTGATGGAAAACCGGTATTCACGTCAAACCATGTTTTCCGGAATAGGCAGAAACGGGCAGAACCTTCTTCTTGAAAAACATGTTCTTATCGTCGGAGCCGGCGCACTCGGCAGTGCCGCTTCGGAAACACTGGCACGTGCAGGTGTCGGCCGGATTACTATCATTGACCGGGATTATGTGGAATACAGCAACTTGAACCGCCAGCAGCTTTATACAGAAAGTGATGCCGCACTTCCAAAACCGAAAGCCCAAGCGGCTAAAGATAGACTGGAATTGGTAAATTCAGACATCACTGTTGATGCCGTCGTCGGAGAAGCAGATCCTGCATTTCTGGAACGCCTCAGCCCGGTGGATGTCATGATCGATGCCCTTGATAATTTTGATACCCGCATGCTTCTCAATGATTTTTCACAGAAACACGGCATTCCCTGGATATACGGCGCCTGTGTGGGGAGTTACGGGCTGACATACACGATTCTGCCGGGGGAATCGGCGTGCCTGCACTGCCTGATGGAAGATATTCCACTTGACGGGGAGACCTGTGATACAGTCGGAATTATTGCCCCGGCCGTTCAGATGGTCAGTGCCCATCAGACGACCGAAGCGATGAAGCTGCTCACAGAACAGCCGCACGAATTGAGGAAAACACTGCTGTCCTTTGATCTATGGACGAATGAAAAGTCCGAGCTGCAGGTGAACGCGCTGAAAAAAGCAGACTGCCCGTCCTGCGGAGAACAGGCGCATTATCCCTTTCTGCAATATGAAAACCGGGCCAAAACAGAAGTGCTCTGCGGCCGGGACGCTGTTCAAGTACGACCCGGCGCACAGCAGTACCTTTCTCTTTCTGATTTGAAACAAAGGTACGAAGGTCAGGTGCAAAAAGAAAATCCGTATCTTTTGGTGCTGCAGCTTGAAGACAAACGATTTGTTATTTTTCAGGACGGACGCACAATCATTCACGGCGAGAACGATAAAGGAAACGCCCGCACCCTCTACCAAAAGTACATCGGAGGATAAAGCAGGAAAAAGAAAGGGGCTGTATCAAAAGGTACAGCTCCTTTTTTATGAAAGACAATGTAACGATTGGCAGGAGCGGAAAGCGTCTGCCCGATATGTCTGGTGCCTTTTCCGCTGTGGACACTAACATCGAAAAACAGGGCGTAGTGTCCATAGAACATCGTTTGGTGGACACTATGCTGATGAAATCAAAAATTAGTGGACGCCGGCGGAAATCAAGGGACACTATCTGCCACGGCCGGAGTTTTAGTGTCCCTAAACACTACCTCCGTAGACACTATGTGTGCCATCGGGTGGTTTAGTGTCCACGGAGCCGCTGCGTCCCGGTACAAACGCAGGGCAGGTGCAGGTGAGTCCGGCGGACCGCGGCCTTCACCACCTTAAAGACACATAGAATTATATAGTTTTTGTTAAGGTTGAATTTCAATAAATATTCCATTCAATTTGACACATACAATGGAATAGAAAATGTTATAATGTCACAGTAAGTATAAGACGATCCACCCATAGTGCGGAATAACATTTGCGAAATGGACTGGAACATGATACCTTTTCTTTGGTATCATCAGCAGGTATAAGAATCTGCCATTATATATGGCGTTTCATATATCCAATGAATATTAAGAAGAGAGTGGAGGTTATGACGTGAATATTATCATAGCTGGAGGAGACGGTTTTTGCGGGTGGCCGACGGCCCTTTATTTATCCAAACAGGGACACGATGTTTCCATTATCGATAACTTGGCCCGTAGAAAGTGGGACGACGAGCTTCATTCCAATTCGATCACACCGATTGCCGACCTGAGTGAACGTGTGGAGAAATGGAAGGAACTGACCGGCAGAGAAATTCGTACATACGAAGGGGACCTGAATCATTATGATTTTCTGAAACAGGTTCTGATGACAGAAAAGCCGGAAGCATTTGTTCATTTTGCTGAGCAGCGTTCCGCTCCTTACTCAATGATTGACCGCGAGCATGCCGTGTATACCCAGGTGAACAATGTTGTCGGCAATCTGAATGTGCTTTTCGGCATTAAAGAGATTGTACCGGACTGCCATCTTATCAAATTGGGCACCATGGGTGAATACGGAACACCGAATATTCCGATTGAAGAAGGATACCTCGAGGTGGAACATAAAGGACGCAAAGATGTGCTTCCATATCCGAAGCAGCCAGGCTCGTTCTATCACCTGTCAAAAGTGCACGACAGCCATAACATCATGTTCACCTGCAAAATTTGGGGAATCCGTGCCACCGATCTGAACCAGGGGGTTGTGTACGGACACGAAACAGACGAAACAAAGATGGATCCGGTCCTTTCCAACCGTCTCGATTATGACGGTGTATTTGGCACCGCGCTGAACCGGTTCATCATTCAGTCCACCATAGGCCACGACCTGACTGTATACGGAAAAGGTGGACAAACCCGTGGATTTTTGAACCTCGAAGACACAGTGCGCTGCATTGAAATCGCAGCCGAAAATCCCGCGGACCGTGGAGAGTTCCGGGTCTTTAACCAGTTCACAGAAGAGTTCTCCGTTCTGGACCTTGCCGCCAAAGTGCAGAAAGTGGCACAGGAAGAAGGCTTCGGCACGAATATCGCACACTTGGACAACCCGAGGGTCGAACTTGAAGAACACTACTTCCATGCGGTAAACACGAAACTCAAAGATCTCGGACTTGAACCGCATCTGTTAACGGACGAAGTCATCCGGGACATTCTCAAAGCCGTGATGCATCATAAAGACCGCGTTATCGAAGAGAATGTACTGCCGGGTGTATCCTGGAAATAAAGAAACTGGGAGTGACCTCCTTGAAGATCGCGATTGTAACGGAAACATTTTTACCTTCCACAGACGGAATAGTTACCAGATTGACCGCTTGTATCAAATGGCTTCATCGTGCGGGCCATGACGTGTTGATCATTGCTCCGGACCTCGGGGTGGATGAGTTTGACGGCGCTCCCGTCAAGGGCGTTGCGGCCCGGACGCTGCCTGTTTACAGGTCGAAGCAGTTTGCCCTGCCGAACCGCGTCGTCAAAGAGTATCTGGAAGACTATGATCCCGATGTGGTACATGTCGTGAATCCTGCGATTCTCGGATACTCAGGAGTGAAGCATGCACGCCGGCTCGGATATCCGCTTGTGGCCTCCTATCATACGAACGTGGCCCAGTATCTGGATTATTACCATCTTTCCCCTTTCAAAGGCGTGATTTGGTGGTATTTCCGCAAGCTTCATAATCAGGCGGATCTGAATATTTGTACCTCGCAGACGGTTCAACAGGAACTGAACGAGCGCTCTTTCCGGAATGTACATGTATGGAAACGGGGAGTGGACACCGAAAACTTTCACCCCGGCAATTACAGTGCGTCTATGAGAGAAAAGCTGACCGACGGCAGAACGGAAGACAAACTGCTTCTGTATGTTGGACGGCTGGCTCCGGAAAAAGAAATCGAGAAAATCCGCTCTGTGCTCGAAGCATCGGATGAATTTTCGCTGGCCATTGTCGGGGACGGCCCGCACCGGCAGCCTCTGGAAAGGCATTTTGAAGGGACAAAAACCGTCTTCACCGGTTTTATGCACGGGGAGGAACTGGCACAGGCCTATGCCTCTTCCGATGTGTTTGTGTTCCCTTCGACGACGGAAACGCTCGGTCTCGTTATACTGGAGGCGATGGCGTCCGGACTTCCTCTTGTGGCGGCGCGGAGCGGCCCGACATGTGAGCAGATAGAGGACGAACGGACCGGTCTGCTTTATGATGCGGAGAAAGCCGGGGATTTTGTCAACACGGTGCGCCGTTTTGAAGATGAAACGCTGCGCAGACGACTGGCAGCCAATGCCCGTAAAGATATAGGCGAGCTCGGCTGGTCGGAAGCAGCAGGCCAGCTGCTGGAATTATATAACGAAGCGGTTGGATTGGATGAGGCTGCCCGGAAAAAAGAGAAATTAACGTAGCGCACGCCCTCTGATCCAGTCATTGGAATAGAAGGGGTATCATGGCGAAGAAAGAACAGACAAAAGGTCCATTTCAGTTCATGCAGTTCAGCGTCATCGGACTCACCAATGCCGGAGTCGATATTGGAACGCTGAACCTTCTGCTTCTCTTGTTTCCGACCGATGAACGGGGACTGCTGGCCCTTTTTAATACAATCGCCTATTCTCTTGCGGTGGCGAACAGTTATTTCTGGAACGTGATGATAACGTTTCGTAACTCAGCGGAAGGCAGCCGTCGGCAGAGGCTGATGTTCATTCTGCAGGGCATTGTCAGCCTCGGCGTGAACAACATCGTATTCCTGGGAGCTAACCAGCTGCTGGAAATGGCAGGTGTACCGAGATGGCTGCGTTATAATGCGGCCAAAGGGTGCGCGATGTTTTTGTCCTTTACGGCCAGTTTCTTTATGATCAAGTTCTTTGTATTTCAGGACACGGACCGGAAGTTCTTTCGTAAATAGCAGGAAAGAAAAGGGGCGCCAAAGAGGCAGTCCCTTTCTTTGTACAGGATTTTGGTGTAACGGTTCACGTTGTTCACTATAAAAAAAGGAATCGGGAACATTATATCGAAATATGTAATACGGCCTGACGTAAGGCGCAGCACATAAAAGGGGGATGACATGACAGATCGGGAGCCGGTTCATTTATATCTTTCAAGGTATCAGGAACATATTGCGTATTTACAGGAAACCGGGCAGGAATCGCCGGGATGGCGGGAGCTCCGGGAAGAAGAACTGCCCGGGTTTCTGCAGGTGAAGGATTCCAGAATCCAGGTGGAAACAGAATCGATTGTCCGGGACTATGCCGAAGAAGGGTCGTGGAAACAGGGAGACATGCTGCACATGAGGCTGGAACTGACCGACGGCACGGAACTGGCGATGCACGGTTACTATGTTCCTTCCAGAGAGGACTGGTATCCGGATGAAAATCCGATGACGCATAAAAGCAGCTGGTGCGGCTACTGCCAATCGATTATCGGGCTCATGAAGCAGAGAGACCTGGAAGGTGAACTGTGCATGCTCCCTCTGCCTGAGAAGAAATATCTGTTTGAAACGGTTCTCAGGCGGCATCAAGAGGAGCTTTACGAATAATATGATTATTCCAGAACAGGAGAGAAACGTATGAAAGTAGTGATTGCACCGGATTCTTTTAAAGAAAGCATGTCAGCGATGCAGGCGGCTGAAGCAGTGGAGCGGGGATTCAGACAGGTGTACGGAGATGCTGTCGAAACAGAGCGGATCCCGATGGCCGATGGAGGAGAAGGAACGACCCGGTCCATGGCAGATGCGCTGGAAGGGAACATGATAAAAAAAGAAGTGACCGGTCCGGCGGGTATCCCGGTTCAAGCGGAGTTTGCCCTTCTCGGGGACGGACGGACAGCGGTGATTGAAATGGCGGAGGCTTCCGGCATTGCACTTGTTCCCAAAGAAGACAGAAACCCTGTAACCGCCACTTCATTCGGTACCGGGCAACTGATAAAAGCAGCACTGGATGAAGGAGCTGTGAAAATCATCCTCGGTATCGGCGGAAGTGCTACCAATGACGGAGGCGCCGGCATGTTTCAGGCGCTGGGCGGGAGATTGCTGGATGCCTCCGGACATGATCTTCCGGCAGGCGGCGGCGCATTAACGGAACTCGCCGGTATTGATACGTCCGGCCTGGACCCCCGGCTTGCCCGCACCGACATCCGAACGGCCTGTGACGTAACGAATCCATTGACGGGAGAAAACGGAGCAAGCGCGGTATACGGTCCGCAGAAAGGAGAGGACGAGAAGATGGTGAATCTTCTCGATCAGGCGCTGTACCGATTCGGGCAGGTTATAGAAGAACAGCTGGGCGTTCATGTGGATACGCTTCCCGGCTCTGGTGCGGCCGGTGGAATGGGAGCGGGTCTGAAAGCCTTTTTACAGGCGGAACTTGAACCGGGCATTGACATTGTACTGGAAGAAACCCGTTTTGCCACGAGAATAAAAGACGCCGACCTTATTATCACCGGTGAAGGAAAAATGGATTATCAGACGGTGTTCGGAAAGACCCCGGTCGGTGTAGCCAAAGCAGCCCTACAGGTGAAAAAAGTACCGGTGATGGCGTTCTGCGGCCAGCTTGGAGATGGATACGAAGCAGTATTCAACCACGGTATTACCACGGCGTTCAGCCTCATGCCGGGACCGGGAACGGTGGAGTCCGCCATGAAAAACGGAGAAGCCTACATAGAAAGCCTGGCCAGAAATACGGCCGCGCTCTGGAAAGCCGGAACCATGGACTAATCAACTGGAGTCGGGATGAACGACGTCAGGCAGCCGGCAAAACTCCGCGCCTGCACGCTCTTGGTTACGTTTGGCTCCCGCCAGTGTGTGTAAAACGTCTCTTTAGAGGCTTCATAACGACGTTTGCACAGCGCCGGCGCATGAAAACGCAGCTTTAGTCCGCCCATGCTGACGTTTCTCCCTTTCCCGGAGCCGGTAAACGTAATCACGAACCGTTCTATGTTACGTTACCCTCTTTTTTTTTCAATACGTATTACTAAAAAAACACTTTCGATTATCGTAGACGATAATCGAAAGTGTTTTTTTACTTTATTGTTTACAGAATGGGGGATAGGAGATGGGATATTGATTCTTTGAACCGGATCCAGAGGGACCGCTCTCTGTAATCTTTCAAAGTGAGTTCACGGCAGTGTTTCATGTCTGTTTCAAAGGTGAGAGCCATACGCTCTGCCGTCGGCCTGTGATACAGAAAAGCATTGACTTCGAAATTCAAACGGAAGCTTCTGACATCGATATTGGCGGTGCCGATGGACGACACTTTTCCGTCGACGACAATGGTCTTGGCATGAATAAAGCCATTTTCATATACATACACACTCGCTCCGGTCTTTAACAGTTCACCAATGTGGGAATAAGTCGCCCAGTATACAAACGGATGATCCGGTTTGTTGGGGATCATAATCCTCACGTCTTTCCCCGACAGCGCCGCGATGCGCAGTGTATCCATCAGACTCTGATCGGGAATGAAATAGGGAGTCTGAATGTAGATGGAATCTTTGGCAGCCATAATCATCTTGATGTAGCCATTTTTAATCTGTTCCCATTCTGAATCAGGACCGCTTGAAATAATCTGGGCAGCGGTATCCCCTGCTGCTTCGTGTTCCGGGAACAGCCGCTCATCATAGTGAATGTAGTGATGATGGGTAGCCTGGTTCCAATCCAGAATAAAACGTGTCTGCAGGGCTTTCACAACCTGACCCGTCATGCGCAGGTGAGTGTCCCTCCAGTACCCGAATTTCGGATCGAGTCCGAGGTATTCGTCTCCGACATTAAATCCGCCGAGGTAACCCGCTTTACCGTCAATGACAACGACTTTGCGGTGGTTCCGGTAGTTCAGGCGCAGATTGATGAGTGGAATCCGCCGCGGGAAAAAGATTTCAACGTTGCCGCCTGCTTTTTTCAATGTATGAAAGGCGCGCTTCGGCAGTTTTCTGGATCCCATTTCATCATATAAAACCCGTACCCGGACGCCTTCCCGGGCTTTTTTTGTCAATGCGTCAAGTAACCTTGTTCCAAGTTCATCGTTACGGAAAATATAATACTGCAGATGAATGTGGTCCGCAGCATGGTTAATGTCTTCGATAAGCTGATCAAATTTTTCCTTGCCGTCGGTATAAATGCTGACCTGATTGTTTTCTGTCAGAAGGGCATCATTATTGACAAGATGCATGTAAATAAGATCCCTGTAATCCCTCGCGTCCGGATCGGAGAAATGAAAACGCTGCTCCCGCAGGGAATGAATCTGTTCCTGAATCAGGTCTTCGATGCCGATTTTTTTAATATCCTCCCAGTCAAAAAGCCGTTTCCGGCTGAGATTCTGGCCGAATATCAAGTACAGGATAAATCCAAGAAACGGAACGAAAAGCAGGACCATCAGCCATGCCCACGTCGAGGTGGCATCTTTTCGTTCAAGAAAGATAATGATAACAGCAAAAATTAAATTAAGAAAAATAACGAGACTGATTAAAATGGAGTAAACACCCATATAATTCCCTGCCTAACTGTGTTCAGTGATTATCAAAGTATAACAAAAAAAGAGGTTTTCGTCTGCCGGAGAAGCCATCAAACGTATAAAATATTCTATCATTCTGTGTGCGTTTTGGTATAAAATATACGGAGATATGGTGAAGTTAAGCTGGCAGCAGCGGGAAAGGGGTACATGGAGTCGATGGACAAGCAGTATGTCGGTATTGATGCCGGCGGCACACTTGTAAAGATAGTATACAGCCATGAAGGACACCTGCAGTTTGAAAAGATGGCTACGGACCGGATAGATGAGATCATTGAATGGATTAACCGTCGATTTACGAATCCTGAAATACATATAACCGGCGGAAAAGCCGGTGTATTCGCGGAAGCCTGTCCGGACAGGGTATGGAGGGTCAATGAATTCGAGGCGACATGTGAAGGAGTGAGCTGGCTTCTTGAAAAAGAAACCCTGTCTTCCGGTATCGGAAGCGGGTTTTTGGTGACCAACGTCGGCACCGGGACCTCGATACATTATGTTTATGCAGATTCCTATGAACGTATAGGGGGCAGCGGCATGGGAGGCGGCACGCTTCTTGGTCTGTCTTACCTGCTTACGGGTCGCAGTGATTTTGAAACCATTTTAGAAATGGGACAGCAGGGGAATGGACAGGCACTGAACATTACCGTCGGCGACATCTACTCCCACGAAACACCGCCGATTTCAGGAGCATTGACCGCAAGTAATTTCGGTCATACCGCCAACATGAAAGAAAAGGAGTTTTCCAGTGAAGATTATATCGCAGCGGTCGTAAGAATGATCGGGGAAACCATCACGACGATGAGTGTTCAGGTCGCGGACCGTCTCGGAACGGATACAGTCGTCTATATTGGCTCGACCTTTGCCGGTCATGATACACTGAAAGAAATTATAAAAGGATACACCGAATTAAGAGGAAAGACACCTTACTTCCTCCCCAGGGGGGAATACAGCGGAGCCGTAGGAGCACTCCTTCATTACGGCTGGTCGGATGCACTATTGTAATGGGGAGAGAGAAAAGGGGATATCATGAATACGGAGGAATATAAGAAAATATATCTGGAATCGCTCCATGCTCTGGAGAATATAGCATCGTATCTGCAGCCGAAACTGCCGATTTTAAGTGAACTCCAGCTCACCGCCCGGCAGGAGTCCATCATGATAATATTTATTCGTCAAGAAGGCATGTCTCTTAAAGACATGGCGCAGCGGCTCGGCATTTCAAAAAGCGCGGTGACACAATCCGTCAATAAACTTGAAAATGAAGGTCTGCTTATCCGCTCCATCAATGAGCAGAACCGCCGGGAAGTGACGATGAGTCTCGGAAAAACGGGAAGGCAGCTGAAAAAAGAGTTTGAGACATTCGAAGCGTCCATCATCGAGGATTATATAACACAGCTTCATCTGGATGATCTGAAACAGGTGCTTGAAACGTTCAGAAAATTTGAGCGTATAATCAAAGAAGGAGAACAGAGTACCGGACAGTAGGGAGCGGGATTTCCATCTGTTCCGATTGACAGGGCTGAGTCCCGTCCGGTACGATAGAATGAAAGACAAATCGACACAGCTACCACTAGGGGCGCTGAACACAGCTGAGATGGTGTCCGCTTGGGCACCGGTCCCTCAGAACCTGATATGGCTAGTACCATCGGAGGAAAGTGGAGCGGGCGCACAGTGTGTATAGTGGTAAACGTGCAGCCGCTCTTCCTGAAGAAGAGCGGTTTTTTTAATAAGGGAGGATAAAACGATGAACGATATTCCGAGTGTGCTGTCCATTGCGGGAACCGATCCGAGCGGGGGAGCCGGAATTCATGCAGACCTTAAAACGTTTCAGGAATGCAGGGCTTACGGCATGGCGGTTGTCACGTCGGTCGTGGCACAGAATACAGAAGGGGTCCGTAACGTATGGCACCTTCCCGTTGAAGCATTGGAAGAACAGATAAAGGCGGTTCTCGAAGATATCGAACCCCGTGTCGTCAAGACAGGCATGATAGCAACACCGGCCATGATTGAAAAGACGGCGGACCTGCTGGACGGCACCAACATTCCGCTTGTCATTGATCCGGTTATGGTGGCAACAAGCGGTGATTCACTGATGGAGGATGAATCAACGTCGCTGATGAAAAAGCGGCTGTTTCCTCTTGCTGAAGTGGTGACACCGAATATGGCTGAAACCGAGCTCTTGACGGGCATCACCATCCGTTCCCGGGAAGACGGGGAAAAAGCGGCGCGTGTGATAGTTGAGGACATGGGCGTAACGGCGGCTGTCGTGAAGGGCGGCCACGCGGACGGCGATGCAGAAGATATTATCTACTACAATGGGGAACTGGATGTTGTACGTGCTCCCAGAACAGAAACCAAGCATACCCATGGCACCGGGTGCACGTTTTCGGCAGCTATAGCAGCTTACCTTGCCCGGGGGGAAGACGTAAAGGGCGCCATTCAAAAAAGCAAAGACTTTATCTCACATGCGATTTCCGAAACGCTTGGAATCGGTAGAGGAAACGGGCCGGTTAATCACTGGGGGCTGCGGCTTACTATAGAGGAACTGCTGAAAAAATAAGGAGGGATCGGGAATGAAAGCAAAAGAAGCCTCCGTTTATCTGGAGCAGGTTCGAACGCAGAATCCATTGATTCACAATATAACCAACACGGTCGTTGCCAATTTTAACGCAAACGGTCTGCTTGCTGCCGGAGCGTCCCCGGTTATGTCGGATGCCCCGGAAGAGGCAGCGGACATGGCAGGGGCGGCAGACGCTCTCGTTTTAAACATCGGCACCCTTCATCCGGAACAGGTCGAGAGCATGTTCACAGCAGGCCGCGCCGCGTCCCGGAAAGGCATACCGATTGTCGTGGATCCGGTAGGGGCCGGCGCCACGCCGTACCGCACCGATACGGCCCGGGAACTGTTGAAACAGCTCGAAGTCACCCTGCTCCGCGGCAATGCAGGGGAAGTTTCGGCCATTACCGGGCTCGAAAGTGATATGAAAGGTGTGGATACTTCCGGGGACCGAAAAGACACAGCGGTGATTGCCGAACATGCGGCCCAAACTCTTGGTATCCCGGTTGCTGTTACCGGTCCGGTTGATGCGGTGTCTGACGGCCGGGAAACGTACCAAATATACAACGGACATTCCATGATGGCAAAAATCACCGGAAGCGGCTGTCTTGCAAGCGCCGTGGCGGCGTCTTTTTTGACCGTTTCGGATCAAGTGGTAGAAGCTGCGGCGGCCGCACTCGGGTTTTACGGCACGGCAGCGGAACGGGCGGAAGGTTTTGCCGCCAATCAAGGCCCGGGCACGTTCCAGGTCGAATTGCTGAATGCCCTGTATCATGTGGGCGAACTTGATCTCCGCCAGAGCCTCAACATGAAACAGGTGACAAACGATGATGAATAAAGAGCAGTATCTTCTGTATTTTATAATGGGAAGCAATAATACGGACAAGGATCCGGAAGAGGCGCTGCGTGAAGCCGTGCAGGGAGGAATCACCTGCTTTCAGTTCCGGGAAAAAGGGGAGGACGCCCGCGAAGCCAGCGGGAAAAAGGAGCTGGCGCAGCGTCTCCAGGTGATCTGCCGGGAGGCCGGGGTTCCGTTTATTGTGAACGATGACGTGGATCTTGCGCTCGAACTCGGCGCCGACGGAATACACGCAGGTCAGGAGGATACGCCGCTCCGCGATATAAAAAAACGGTGCTCCGGCTCGATGACGGTCGGCGTGTCTGCTAAAACAAAGGCTGAAGCAGAGCAGGCTGTACAGGACGGCGCGGACTATCTTGGAGCAGGCCCGATGTTTGCCACATCCACCAAAGAAGACGCTGAAGCACCGGTAGGGCCGGAAACAGTCCGCATGCTCCGGCAGTCGGGTATCACGCTGCCCATTGTCGGCATTGGCGGCATCGGCACCGAAAATGCGGCATCGGTGATGGAAGCCGGGGCGGACGGTGTTTCGGTCATATCGGCCATCAGCCGGGCCCCTGATATCCAGCAGGCGGCGCAGTCACTGCGGAATGTATTGCGGTGAGAGACGGGACGTTACCATAAGCACCATCTCACATACGAGCCGGGCATGTAACAATGCCCGGAAGACAAAAGCACGACCGATGATGAGGCGTAGTCACCGGCCGTGCTTTTCTTTGGATCAATTTTTGGAAGCGGGAACTGCCCGCGTGCGTGTCACTCGTACTTCAGGTAAACAGCTCCGTTTTCCACGGTGGTTTCAAATGTTTTGACGCAGCCTTCATCGGCGCCCTGGACGATGCCGTCGGTTACGTCAATTTTCCAGTCATGGAGCGGGCAGAAGACGTATTTTCCGCTTACCATTCCCTGCGACAGCGGTCCGCCGCGGTGCGGACAGCTGTTCTCAATCGCGTGGACATCTCCGTCATTCAAAAAAACGGCAATAGACTGCTCTCCTATGAGAACTTCTTTCGGAAGATGGGAATCAAGTTCTTCATAATCCAGAATATATAGTTTTTTTCCCTGCAGCGCATCCATATTTTTCTCTCCTTTTTATACCATTTCTACGGCTTTACGCTCAAACAGTTCTTTCCGTTTGTTTTCGTTATGAGTTAAGCTCGCCCACGGATCTTCCGGTTTGTGTTCGAGGGCGTGCTCCATGCGCTCCTGATAGAAACGGCGGGTTTCTTTGTCATCAATAATCGTGCTCTTGATGTGGTCCAGTCCCACACGTTCCACCCAGTGGGACGTCCGCTCCAGATAGCGGGCGTCTTCGCGGTAATACTGCATGAAGGCACTCATGATATCGAGCAGTTCATCTCCCGAAGATACTTTCACAAGTCTGTCGCCGGCTCTTAGTTCAACTCCGCCGTTTCCGCCGACATACATCTCCCATGCCCCTTCCACTCCGACAATGCCAATATCTTTAATACCGGATTCTGCGCAGTTCCGCGGGCAGGCTGATACGGCCATCTTTATTTTGTGGGGAGTCTGGAGACGTTCGAATTTCTTTTCAATGGCAATGCCCATACCAATCGAGTCCTGCGTGCCGAAGCGGCAGAAGTCTTCCCCGACACATGTTTTGACGGTTCGGATAGCTTTGCCGTAAGCGTGTCCGGACGGCATATCAAGGTCAGACCAGATATCCGGCAGGTCTTCTTTATTAACTCCGAGCATATCAATGCGCTGTCCGCCCGTCAGTTTTAACATTGGCACGTCGTATTTTTCAGCTACATTGGCGATGGTGCGAAGCTGATCGGAGTTGGTCACCCCGCCGTACATTCTCGGCACGACCGAGTACGTGCCGTCGTTCTGAATATTGGCGTGCATCCGTTCGTTCACAAAACGCGACCGGTCGTCGTCTTCATGCGTTTCGGGATGAATAACGCCAAGGTAATAGTTGACAGCTGGACGGCATTTCGTGCAGCCTTCCTCATGCTCCCAGCCGAGCACGTTCATGACTTCGCGTGGATGGGTGAGCTGTCTGGTGCGGATGGCGTCCTGCACCTGTTCGTGGGACATCGTCGTGCATCCGCATATCGGCTCTACCTGGGATTCTGTGACCTCATCGCCGAGCACAGCCTGCAGCAGGTCGGAAACAAGCGGTTTACAGCCGCCGCATGAGCGCGAGGCGTTGGTGTGCTGTTTGATTTCTTCGACCGATGACAGACCTTCCTGCTCAATAGACTGAACGATCGCCTCTTTGGAAACGCCGTTACAGCCGCAGATGGTTTCGTCAGGTGCCATGGACAGGACGGGGCTTTCCGTCCGGGCGCCGTCCTCGGACGGCAGCAGTACAGCTTTGCTCATCCCGCTGATATCTTCCTGCTTTTTCATCATATCCAGAAGCCGGGGAGAGTCGGAGGTGTCACCGAACAGAACGGAACCGACGACTTTTTCGTCCTGAACCATTACTTTCTTATAGACGCCTTCGAATTCATCGTGAACGCGTACCGCTTTCTTCCCTTCCCCGTCCATGAAATCACCGGCGGAAAAAACGTCCACGCCGGACACTTTCAACTGCGTATACATGAGAGAACCGGTATAGGAGGCGGTCGAGCTGTCATCGCAGAGCCGGTCGGCGAGCACCTTTGCCTGTTCGTAAAGCGGTGCGACAAGGCCGTACGCGATGCCGTTGTGCTCTGCGCATTCCCCGACGGCGTACACATTCAAAGCGTCGGACTCCATGTAGTCGTTGACGACTACGGCACGATTGGTTCCGATGCCTGTCTTCTGTGCCAATGCGATATTGGGTTTGATTCCAACGGCCATGACGATGAGGTCGGCATATAATTTCGTGCCGTCCTTGAAGTACAATCCTTCGACGCGGTCTCCGCCGACAATCTGTTCCGTTTGTTTTTCCATATGGAACCGCATGCCCTGCTGTTCAAGTTCCTCTTTCAGCATCTGTCCGGCGGTGCTGTCGAGCTGACGTTCCATGAGGGAATCGGCAAGATGAATGACCTCCGTTTCCATATTCAGATTCAACAGGCCGCGGGCGGCTTCCAGACCGAGAAGGCCTCCGCCGATCACGGCAGCACGCTGGTAATGCGAAGAAGCGTTAATCATGGTTTCACAGTCTTCGATATCGCGGAAGGCAATGACACCTTCTTTATCAGCACCTGGAAGCGGAAGCATAAAGGGGTTGGAGCCGGTCGCAAGAATAAGACGGTTATAGGTTACAGTCTTGTTGTTTTCACTCGTTACGACCTGCTTTTCAGTATCAATGTCAACGACTGGATCTCCCGTGTAGAGGGTAATGTTATTTTGTTCGTACCACTCGTACGTATTTAGAATAATGTCATCCAGTTCGGTGTCCCCCTGGAGCACTGAAGATAACGAAATACGGTTGTAGTTTGGATGAGGTTCTTTGCCGAAGATGGTAATTTTATAGCGCTCGGGGTCTCTTTTCAGTATTTCCTCCACGGCTCTTACACCGGCCATTCCGTTTCCGATAACGACTATCTGTTCTTTGTGATCGGTCATAAACATGTTTCCTCCTTCTATGAAATCAAAGGTTTTTACATGGTTGCTTTCGTGTCTGAAGCGGCGGTCGTCTTGTGTTCATCCGTCAGAAAAATACCGGGCCAGTTCTGCGGCGACTCAAGGGGCAGCAAAGGAAGCATGGGCGTGAACGTGCTGGAGATTCCACCGGTGGCGGTCATCCAACAGGTAAGCGGCTGCGCTTTTGCTGTCCTGTTTTTCAGACAGTCTTCATATAACTGCTGCCCTTCCTTTGTAGAAGGAAAGACCATGTGGCGGATAAATCCTTCTTCCAAAAGACGATTCATAATGATCTTTGTATTTTCTGATTCATGAAAATATTCTGATATTACGGAATGGATATATACATCCATTCCTTCTGTTTTCAGCTGTTCATACACGGCCCCTTCGGCACTGGACTGCGGGAAGGCCAGGATTCCTCCGGCAGCTGATGGATGGAACCATTGACAGTCCTGGTGATGCCCTGCGGCGTTTCCGACAAAGATAACCGATGGATTAGTGATGTTCTGTTCTGCGGCCTTGGCGGAAATAGCATGAAGCGGCCCACTGACTGTCCGCTGCCGGTGGTGGGAAGCCCACTCTACAATTAATACTTCCGTGTCCCTGTCTTTCCCGTACTCCATCAAGCGGGAGGTGATGAAGTCGAGGCGTTTCACCCCCATATACCAAATGAGCGTATCACTGGTTGCGGCAAGGTTTTCCCAATCTGCTGCTGTTTCTCCGGAAGGCCCCTGACCGTGGCCGGTAAGCACCCGGAAACCGTGGGCATAACGCCGGTCGGTCAAGGCAGCTCCGGCATAAGAACTGGCCGCGCTTGCGGCAGTAATACCGGGGACAATTTCATAGGGAATGCCGCGCTTTTTCAGATCTTCCATTTCCTCCGTCACCCTTCCGAAAATGGCAGGGTCCCCTCCTTTCAGCCGGACCACTTTTTTTCCGCGGCGGGCGTGAACGATCATTTCCTGCTGGATGGTTTCCTGTCTCAGCGTATGAGCACAGGGCTTTTTGCCGCAGTAAATCAGTTTTGCGTCCTTCGGGGCGTGCAGCAGCAGGGCGGGATGTGCCAGTCGGTCATACAGAACCACATCGGCCTGCTGGAGGCACTCTGCCCCGCGGAGAGTAAGGAGGCCGGGGGAGCCGGGCCCCGCGCCGACAATATGAATGGTGCCCTGCGATTGTTCCATGGATCGGGTATCCCCCTTTATCTGACTTTAATATGTATTTTGAGTGTATATTATATAGAGCGTACGTTGTGCAAAAACGATAGGTAATCTGACACACTTTCTCATGAAAGTCAGAGGGGAAGGGGACAGCCTCATAAGAACGGGTTTATGCGGAAGGCATCCGGGGAATGCAGGGGTTGGCATACAACGATTAAAGGAGAATATTCATGGCCGTTGACACAATATTACTTGGGGCACTATATTTGGTTGTCCAATTGTTTGCGAATAAAATCATTTCCACCAGTACTATCGGACGCTTCAAGTGGCTCTCCTTTTCCGGCGGGGTGGCAGTATCTTATGTGTTTGTGTATGTACTGCCGTCGCTTCATAAGCAGCAGGATAGTCTCTCGAAGGATTCCGGCCTGACGATGGAATCGGAGTTATACATATTGGGGCTTGTAGGACTTTTGGTGTTTTACGGCGTTCACAAAGCGGCGGAACGGGCTTCCCGTAAACACGCAAAGGGAGAAGGAAGCTTCTTTTGGATTCAGATTGCATTTTTTGTCGTGTATAACATGCTGATCTCCTATCATATATTTGCTTCTGATATAAAGGGAATAGAAGCTGTATTTTACGGCATTGCAGTCGGTCTGCACTTCATGGCGGTGTCCCATGACTTGTGGAGGGAGGACGCGGCGCGTTACGAAAAACTCGGCCGCTATCTGCTTGCTTCAGGCATTCTGGCCGGCTGGGCTGTCGGAGTGTTCGCCCCGATGCCGTCTTATATGCTTGGTATCGTGTTCGCCTTCATCTCAGGCGCGATGATCATGAACGTACTGCAAAAAGAACTGCCTTCTGAAGAAAATGCCCATTTCCGCACCTTTCTTGGCGGCGCTGTCGGTTACACAGCGTTAACCATCGCACTCAAGCTGTTTTTCAATTGGTAGGGTTTCGGGACTGACAGAACATTCGGGGCTGTATCAAAAGGTTGTGAAAAAATGACCTTTTACAGCTCCTTTTTCTATTTCATATACAAAAAAATCGCCTCTTTCGGTATAATGAAGTC
>NZ_FOXD01000031.1 GCF_900115625.1 Salibacterium halotolerans
TTAGCGATATCTACGCCAACAATGAGTGTGTTAGAGGTGATTTGCGTGAGTTTTTCGTTTTGCGTATAATGCATGATGAGTCCTCCTTGGTTTCCGGATTTCGAGGTCGATGTTTTTCATCGGACACTCCGTACTATACCAAGGGGGCTCTTTTTTGTTCAAAACCCACATTTTCCCCTAACAGGAATGCTCCCTTTTTAAAATAGCAATGTGTTCAGATGAATTCGGCATGAGAAGGATATACACCTCCTTTTTTTATTCGAAAAAACTGCATCATGGCTTAAAGGTAAAACTCCGTATATTCCAGAATATACTTAAATATGGTAGACTACAACAAACTATATTAAATTAATTAATGAAAAGGAGTGGTCAATAATGAAAGCGATTTCTGACATTCTGCCTTCGATTTCCTATGGCGGCGATTATAACCCGGAACAATGGGGGGAGAAGGTTTGGTATGAAGATGCAACTTTAATGAGAAAAGCAGGGGTCAATCTCGTATCAGTCGGGATATTCAGCTGGGCGGTGCTTGAAAGAGAAGAGGACAGGTTTGATTTCACCTGGCTCGATAAAGTGATGGACATTCTGCATGAACATGGCGTCGGGGTATGCCTTGCGACAGCAACAGCATCTCCGCCTGCGTGGCTGTCACGTAAATACCCTGAGACGCTGGCGGTTGATGATAAGGGGGGACCGTATTCGTTCGGCTCACGTCAGCATTATTCCCCGAACAGCCCTGTTTACCGCCGGGCGGTAAAAAAACTGGTGACGAAGCTGGCCGAGCGGTATAAAGACCATCCGGCCCTGAAGATGTGGCATATCAATAATGAATACGGGTGCCATGTGTCTGAATGCTACAGTTCTAATTCACTGGAAGCGTTCCGGACCTGGCTCCGCCGTCGGTATCAAACCATCGATACATTGAATGAAAAGTGGGGAACAAATTTCTGGAGTCAGCGCTACAATTACTTCAATGACATTACGTTTCTGAATAACACCCCGACATTTCCCAATCCGGGTCAGCATCTGGATTATAAACGGTTTATGAACGACTCCCTTTTTGAGCTCTACATGGTGGAGAAAAAGATTCTTCGTGATATAACTCCGGATGTGCCGGTGTTTACGAACTTCATGCTTGAATTCAAGCCGTTGAATTATTTTTCCTGGGCTCCGGAGCTTGATGTTGTTACATGGGATACGTATCCCGATCCGCGTGAAGGTACGCCGGAGGCACACGCCATGCAGCATGATTTGATGCGGAGCCTGAAACACGGACAGCCGTTTTTCGTGATGGAGCAGGTGACGAGTCACGTGAACTGGCGTGATATTAATGTGCCGAAGAAACCGGGGGAGATGCGGTTGTGGAGTTACAGCGCCATAGCCCGCGGCAGTGACGGTATTATGTTTTTCCAGTGGAGGCAGAGCCGGGCCGGTGCCGAAAAATTCCACGGTGCGATGGTCCCGCATTCGAATGATGAACAAAGCAGAACGTACCGGGAAGTGCAGCAGCTCGGACAAGAGCTCAAACAACTGGATTCCCTTACCGGCGCGGTTGTACCGGCGAGAGCGGCCATCATTTTTGACTGGGAAAACTGGTGGGCTGTAGAGATGGAAGGGAAGCCTCATAACAAACTTTCCTATCTGGAACAGGTGAAAGCCTATTATCACACGTTTTACAAACGGAATATCGCTGTGGATTTTGTCCAGCCGGGTGGTGATTTGTCTTCTTACGATCTTGTAGTGGCACCAATGCTGTACATGGTGAAAGATGGGGAGGAGAAAAACCTGGAACAGTATGTGGAGAGCGGAGGAACGCTGCTTGTCAGCTTTTTCAGCGGCATCGCAGATGAAAATGATCGTATTCATCTGGGACATTACCCGGAACCGCTCCGGCATATTCTTGGGATGCACGTAGAGGAATTTGTCCCAATGGCTGATGGAGAGCGGAACCAATTATCAGCGGAATCCAAGCGTTATCACTGCTCCACTTGGAGTGATGTGATACATCTCGATACAGCCAAAGCCGCAGCAACCTTTGACGGAGACTGGTATGAAGGGAGGCCGGCTGTGACGATGAATCATTACGGCAAAGGCAAAGCAGTGTATGTCGGGACGGCACCGGAACAGACTTACATCGACGAGCTGTTGGCAGAACTGATTAAGGAAAGATATCTGTCGGCACCCGCCTTGGCTCCGTCTCACGTAGAAATAGTAGAGCGCACGTCTGAAAAAGGAAAGCACCTCGTTATGGTGAACCATAACCAGGAAATTGCGCGTGTTGATCTTGATCCATACGCATCATATATCGATCTTTTCACGGGATCTGAAGTACAGCAGGAGACGGTCGTAGGTGGAATGGATATCGTTATACTGCGGGAAACAGAGCAAAAATAAAAAGAAACAAAACCAATTATCAAAAGTGTGTTACTTTTCAAAATATAATTAACATTTGTTGTATACTTTTTATGTTTGAAAGCGCCTATAATGGAAATGTAAGCACTTACAAAACAAAAAGAGGGGGTACTGGTGTTGAGAAAATGGAAAAAGTGGGCCACTGTTTCGCTTTTGACTTTGATTGCTGCCGGATGCAGTCCGGGTGGTCCGGAAGAAACCAGTGAAGCAGGAGCCGGTGGGGAAGGATCAGGGAAAGGACAGACTACCATTCGGTTTTCCTGGTGGGGAAATGATGAGCGTCATGACTTGACACAGGAAATGCTTGATTTGTTTGAAGAAGAACACCCGGATATCACGGTGGAAGCGGAATTCACCGGCTGGGACAGCTACTGGGAAAGACTGACGACACAGGCAGCCGGAGACAATCTTCCTGCGGTGGTGCAGATGGATAACTCAAAGCTGACAGAATATATCTCCAATGACCTGGCTCTTGATTTAAATACGATGATTGAAGAAGGAACCATTAACATGGAAGATGTCAACGATGTCTACCAGGATATGCTCGTCGTAGATGGAAACACGTATGCGATATCGGGAGGTTCCAACGGTCTTGCCACGATTTACAATCAGGATTTGTTTGAAGAATATAATATTAATCTTGAACCGGGCTACACCTATGAAGAACTGGGGCAGGAGATGGCAAGAGTTTCGGAAGCAGAGGGAGAAGGTTTCTGGGGTTATGATTTTGTAAAAGCGGATTACGAGACATTCCGTCATTATGCCCGCCAGTTTGATCAGCATTTTTACAATGAAGAAGGCACAGGGGTAGGTTTTGAAAAGCAGGTACTTCAGGACTTCCTCACGACCGTGACAACCTGGATTGATGAAGGAATCGCCACACCATATGATGTGACGGCGGAGGTCAATGAGAGCGGGGAGTCCATGGTTGCCAATGAAGAAGCCGCAATTGCAAGCGCGGCGAGCAACGGTCTGGTCGGCGTCCAGACACTTGCTGAAGCCGATCTCGGTCTGAATGTCATGCCAACTGCTGCCGATGGAGAAAAATCAGGGAACTGGGTCCGTCCGAGCATGTCATTCATGATTTCAAGTAATGTCAGTGAAGCGAAACAGGAAGCAGCCGCCGAGCTCATTGATTTTATTACGAACAACGAGGAAGCCAACCAAATTCTGCGCGCGGAACGCGGGGTTCCGATCGCATCGGACATAAGAGAGAGTTTGGCCGGAGAGGTTGATCCAACTGTTCAGGAAACATTTGAATTTCTTGAGGTACTTGAAGAAAGAGCAGGGGATCCCGAACCACTGCCGCCTCCTGGAGAATCTGAAGTCAGGGCTGCGTTTGACCGTATGCTGGAAAGCGTCAAGTACGATGAAATGTCGATAGAAGAAGGCGTCGACAGCTTTGTGCAGGAGGCGGAACAGATTTTAAATCAATAAAATAATGCCGGCGGAACCGGATGAAAATGCTCAAAGAAAAAAAGTGTTGTATATAAAGGCGGGCTCATAATGGCGGGTCTGCCTTTCTCTTTTGCTTTTTACCCCGGTGCAGACGTTAATGAATGATATAGGAGAGGTGATTATGAAAACGAGTGAAACGTTGACGGAGAAAGAAATCACGCCTGAATTTGTAGAAAAAGAACGGAAAAGAAGAAACCTGCGGGAGTCGCTCACAGGGTACGCGATGATCTCGCCGTGGCTGCTCGGTTTTTTTGGATTAATTATCGGACCGATGATTTATTCTTTCATTCTGTCCTTCACCGACTATGATATGTTAAGTGCCCCGCAGTGGACCGGGTTCTCCAATTACGTGGAACTGTTCACCAATGACCCCAGATTTATTCAGTCGCTGCAGGCGACTTTCACCTTTGTTGTGATTGCGATACCGCTGAAACTGGCCTTTTCCCTGTTTTTGGCGCTCCTGTTTAACACGGGAAGGAAGGGCTCCGGCATATTTACGACTATTTATTATGTCCCGTCCATTATCGGCGGAAGTGTAGCTATATCCGTTGTATGGCGCCAGATGTTCGGCCGGGATGGTGCCGTGAATACAATACTGGATGCCTGGGGACTGGATACAATCAGTTTCTTCGGAAATTCCTCAGCAGCGATGTCCATCCTGGTCATTTTGATTGTGTGGCAGTTTGGTGCGCCGATGATTATTTTCCTTGCCGGGCTGCGGCAAATTCCCGATGATTTGTATGAAGCAGCCAGTGTAGACGGTGCGGGGATCGTACGGAAGTTTATCAAAGTCACCATACCGATGCTGACACCGATTATATTTTTCAACCTTGTAATGGAGACCATTAACGGCTTTATGACATTTACACAGGCTTTTCTCATTACGGGCGGCGGACCGCGGGATTCTACCCTGTTTTACGCCGTTTACCTTTACGAAGTGGCTTTTGAATTTCTGAACATGGGATACGCCTCAGCGATGGCATGGATTTTATTGGTTATAATCGGCGCCTTTACGCTTCTCATCTTCAAATCTTCCACGTTCTGGGTCCATTATGATTAATAAGAAAGAAAGGAAGGAAAGACGATGAATAGACGAACCACACTCTCTGATGTCATCTATTATACCTTTGTCATTGCTTTCAGCTTTTTGATGCTGTATCCCATTCTATGGATGTTCGGCACTTCCTTTAAGCCGGAGACGGAAGTATTCTCCAACGCTGCATCCCTTATTCCGATGGACTGGGACTGGCTGAACTATCCGGAAGGATGGGACGGCTTTGGGGGAGTAGGCTTTGATGTGTTTTTCCGTAACTCCCTGTTTGTCACGGGAAGTGTCGTGATCGGGTCGCTCTTATCCTGCAGCATTGTCGCCTATGGTTTCGCCAGAATTAATTTCAGGTTCCGAAAACTGTTATTTGCCTGCCTGATTTCCACTGTTCTGCTTCCTATCCAGATCATTCTGGTACCGCAGTATCTTTTGTTTGAACAGCTGAACTGGGTCAACACGTTTTACCCGTTAATTGTTCCGCACTTTCTCGGGGGAACACCGTTTTTCATTTTTCTGCTTATTCAATTCATCCGCGGCATCCCGCGTGAACTGGATGAAGCGGCGATCATTGACGGTTGTTCGAGATTCGGGGTGTTCTGGAGAATTGTACTGCCGCTGCTTAAGCCCGCACTGGTGACCGTAGCCATTTTTGCTTTCATGTGGTCTTGGGATGACTTTCTGACACCTCTTATTTATCTGAACAGTGTAGAGGTTCAGACCGTATCGCTCGGGCTGCGGAACTTTATGGATGCGAAAGCCGGCACATCATGGGGACCGCTTCTGGCGATGTCTTCCCTGTCGCTGCTCCCGCAGTTTATTCTGTTTTTGTTCTTTCAGCGCTATCTAGTAGAAGGAATTGCGACAACCGGTATCAAATAAAGAGAGAGGAGGAAAGAACATGATCCAGCGTTTAGGGAACGGCGCTTTTTCGATCTGCGAATGGCTGGCCCGTCTTGCCATTATTAATATGTTCTGGCTTCTCTTTACGGCCGCGGGACTCGGTCTGTTCGGATGGGCACCTGCGACAGCTGCAGCATGCACGGTGATGCGCAGCGCCTTTTTAAACGGAGGGATGGCTGATCAGGATACACGTTCGGTGTTCCGGGAGTTCAAATCCGTGTTTCAAAACGAGTTTGTCCAGTCGAACATCATAGGATTTCTGTTGTTGTGGGGAGGGGCCCTGCTTATTGTGAGCGGCTGGTCCATGGAGGCAATGGATGTGCCGCTGCTGCCGCGTTTGATTCTCATTGCAGCAGCCTCCATGTTCATGCTTGTATTGCTGCTGGTTTTTCCGATCCGCACCCATATGGAAACATCGATTCAGGGAGCCGTCCGATACTCCCTGGTTATCGGTCTTGCCAATCTTCCTTCTATGTTTATCGTATTGATTTCCGTGGTCCTGATGCTCGTTCTGTTTATCATGATCCCCGGTGTTCTCGTGTTTTATGGAGCGAGTCTGCCCGCGGCGGCTGTAATGTATATGAGTCTGAAAATCTTTTCGAAAACAGGTTTGAAACCGGTTTCTTCATAAAATAACAGCAGGATGAAGTGGAGCTGACACGATGGAACTGTTTAAAAAATATAAAATACAGAATATATTTTTTATAAGCTTTTTCCTGTTTGTGACGGTTCTGCTCGTCATTATTATCTGTGTTACCTATCAGCTGTCGGCACGGGAAAATATCACCACAACCATGGCCCACCAGGAAGAAAAACTGAAACTGCTCGGGGAGGATTTGAGCAGCGAGCTCACCAATTACCATGAAACGTCTATCGGAATGTCGCGTCAGAATGCGTTTCACAATTTTCTTCGCGGGGCGGGGGAAAGTGAGTATGAGAAACGCCGCCTGCGCTCGTCCATGAATCTTGATTTTTCCAATATCACATACAGTGTGCCGGGTCTTCATTCTGTTTCCATTTATATGAAAGAGCCTCCGGTGAACGGACCGCATCCTGTCCGTTATCATTCCCTGTCGGCACTGCCGGGAAGCTGGGAGGAAAAGCTGCAAAATACGAGTGCGGCCTGGCTGGGAGAAAGAAGTGTACAGCTATCCTTTAATTTCGAAAATGAAGAAGTGGTGAGCTACGGGAGAAATGTCTACTCGGCCAGTGGAGAACTGCAAGCCGTATTGGTACTCAATATCAAAATATCGTTTATTCAGGAATGGATGCAGAATCGGAGTGAGCGTTCCCGCTTGATGTTGATGGATGGGGAAACATCGGTATTGTCCCGTACCACATCTCTGTCGATTCCGGACGAAACGAGAGACTATATGGAAGAGACGGCCATGCGTTTTCAGGAAGAAAACGGACTGACGGACACAGCCGCCAGACAGGAGGGTCATCTGGTCGTTTCTGCGGCCGTTCCATCGGCGGATTGGACACTGATCGAAGTCACACCGATGGAGGAATTGACGGCAGGAAGCCGGGAACTTACGGGTTGGCTGGTGTTAATCGGTGCGGTCTCCATTATTGCTGCATTTTTTGCCACGCTGTATCTGACAAAGCGATTTACAGATCCGATTGTGTATTTAACCAAAGTGCTGAATCAATATCCGTTGAAGAGTATCCCGGCGGAGATTCCCGATGACTACCGGAATGAATTCGGGCAGCTGTTCCAGGGGTATAGGCAGTTAATGTACCGCAGTGACATGCTGTATCAGTCGTTAATTGATAACAACAGGCGGCAGCGTAAAGCGGAGATACGTGCCCTCCAGGCCAATATCAATCCTCATTTCCTGTATAACACACTGGATCAGCTGAATTGGAGAGCCATGGAGCGCGGCGATGACGATATGAGCAGGATGATGGAACTGCTCGGCAAAATGCTTCGGATAGGATTATCAAAAGGGGAAAGCATTATTTCTGTGCAGCAGGAAATCGACTACGTGCACCATTACCTTGAGCTTCAGAAAATCAAAATGGAGGACGCGCTTTCTTATGAAGTTATCATATACGCACCTGTCGAAACCTTTTTAATTCCAAAACTGACACTGCAGCCGTTTGTCGAAAATGCGGTCATACACGGTTTGTCGGATACCGAAGATGGAGTTATTAAGCTGACTGTCTCCGAAACGGCAGGCAGCATACGCTTTGACATAACGGATAACGGACCGGGGCTTTCGCCGCAATCCGCCACTTCCACTATTAATGCGGGCGGGTACGGCATCCGAAACGTGAAAGAAAGACTGCACCTCTACTTCGGGGAGAAAGCTGTGATTTCCCTGCAGAATCTGAAAGAGGGCGGTGTCGCTGCTGTCATTTCCATACCGAAAATTCAGGATACGTCTTTTTTTGATCAGAGTGACGAACATTATCTTGAACTTGAAAGGGAGAGAGGCGCAAAATGTGGAAAATCGTAATCATTGATGATGAAGACAAAGTGCTTCGCGGGATGAAACGAATTGTGCCATGGGAAGCGTTGAACTGCGAGTGGAGCGGTGAAGCAAAAAACGGGCAGCAGGGGCTGGAGCTGATCCGCAGGGCGCAGCCGGACCTGGTCATTACCGATGTGTATATGCCGGTGAAAAATGGACTGGATATGGTGGAAGAACTTCGAAATGAGGGGTACGAGGGCCGGGTTGTCATATTGAGCGGGTACAGCGATTTTGAATATGCCAGAAAAGCAATGCGTCTGGATATTGACGATTATTTGTCGAAACCTGCATCCCGGTCCACCATTGAAGAAGTGCTGAAAAACGTGGTGGCCCGTCTTGAAGAACGTACGATGGAAAAACTTCAGTTTCTCGAACTGCGGAAAAAAGTTCAATTGTATGAGCCGCTTATCGAAAAAGAATGGATCAAATCGATCGTGACGGGAACGAGTATGCGGACAGATCCTCCGGAAGCTCTTCAGCCGCGCTTAAAGCAGTGGGAGAAGCAGGATCACTTTATCATACTCATCACCTATACGAATCAGTTGGAAGAATCCCGTCTTTTCCAGAAAGACTGGTATCTGTTCCGTTTTGCTGCCGGCAATGTCATCAAGGAAGCGGTGCGGCAGTGGTTCGTTGATTTTGAGTTTATTGAATGCCATACGCACCAAACAGCGTTGTTCGTTCATGTTCCAAAGGGCTTCCAGGATGAAGAAAACACGCGCGAATCCGTAAAACAGGAGGTGAAGGAAAGTCTGCGGATCTACCTTCATCTTGACGTTATCATCACTTTCAGCTCCTTAACCGGGAACTGGGAAGACATTCATACGTCGACAAAAGAAGCAATCGAACATCTCCCGCTCCGATCGGATGTCCCGCTTCTTCCGGAGTCCAAAGAAGAAGCAGATGACACGGGAGGGCTGCCGGTATTAACCGATTCGATGGAATGGAATCAGCAGCTATCTTCCGCTATCCGTTATGCTGACGAGGAAAAGGCCTGCACGGTCATTGACGGTTTATTCGAAAAAATGCAGAATGAACCGTTTCATCAGCCGTCCGCTGTTCATCTCGGCATCGAAATGTGGACGATGATGACGTATGCGCTGTTTGATATCGGTATCCGGATCCGTGATATGTTTCCGGAGCATTTTGACATCTACAGCGTGCTGTCCAGGCAGCAGTCCTGGGAAGGCACAGCTTCTGAACTGAAAGAGATAGTGCTGAACATCTGCCACCACCAGAAATGGGATGAAAACCTGAAGCACCGGCAGCTTGTAGAGCAGATGACAGCTTTTGTTCAGGAACGTCTTCATGAAAACATTACGCTTCATGATTTATCAGATGAACTTTTCATTTCCAGGAACTATTTAGGTAAAATCTTTAAGAAAGTGGCGGGAGAATCGTTCAAAGATTATTTGACAAGGGTGAGAATGGAAAAAGCCAATAACATGATACAGGAGGGACACTACTTGATCTATGAAATAGCGGAGAGAGTGGGGTACGGGAACCCGGCCTACTTTTCAAGCCTGTTTAAAAAATACACCGGTTATACCCCTTCCGAACTGATTCAGAAAAGAACCGTCGGACAATAAAGACAATCCCCGCGTGAAAAAAAGTGCCCTTTTACGTCAGGTTAACGAGCTGCCGCCGTCGATATAAATGTCCGACCCGGTAATATGAGACGCCGCATCGGAGGCGAGAAACTGAATAAGTCCGGCTACCTGTTCCGGGTCGGCAGGCGGGAAAGTATCCCGATCTGTTTTACGCAATGTATCTGCATCTGGAAGGTCCCCAAAACGGTGAAGACTGTGCTTAAATTCCGTACGCACTCCTCCCGGGCATACGGCATTGACGCGGATATTCCAGGGCGCGAGTTCTCTGGCGGCCATTTTCATGAAAGCAATCTGTCCGGCCTTAGCGGTGCTGTAGGCGGAAAAACCAGGCTGGGAAAAGGTTCGGTTTCCACTTATTGAACTGGTGATAATAATACTGCCGCCCTGTTGTTTCATAAATGGAACAGCGTATTTCACAGTAAGAAATGTTCCTCGCAGGTCGGTCTCGATGGTCCGGTCCCAATCCCCGACTTCCAGTGATTCAATCGGAGCCATTGTGCCTGCGATACCACCGTTTGCCACCACAATATCAAGATGCTTAAATGAGGCATGAATCGTGTCAAAGGCCTGTTTCATCTGTTTTGGCGAGGCAAGATCCGCTTCCAGAACCACGGCCCTGCCGTTTCTGTTTTCGACAGCGTTTTTTGTTTCTGCGGCTTTGTTACGGTTTATGTCCAGAAGGGCGATATCCATATTTCTGTCTGCCAGTAAAAGGGCGGTTGCCCTGCCGATACCGGAACCTGCCCCTGTAATCAATGCTTTCATAATTAAAACCTCCTGCCGTTTAAAAAAGCGTTTTCATTGAAGATAAAAGTTTACTATAAGACCTTTGGATTGTCTATATCAAAAATCAATGAAAAATATTGCTCTGCAATTATGTTTGTTATTTTTTGAAACGGGAAAACAAACATAAATACCTTTATTTGAATGCGTTATCAAAAAATTAAATAAACATATTCAAAAATAAAACCAAATTTGTTATGATGAAAGCAAGGTAATAGAGACTTTACTAAGTGGAGGTTCGAGATGACTGAAAATCTATGGAATGACACAGAAGCTGCAAAGATGGAAACGATGCTCGAAGAACTTGTTTACCGCTCCAACCTGCTCGGGTTGGACCGTTCTGTCGCCAACTTCGGCGGCGGCAACACATCGGTCAAAACGACAGAAAAGGATTTCCGCGGCCGTGACACCGAAGTGATGTGGGTGAAAGGAAGCGGATCGGACCTTGCCACGATGGGAGGTAAACATTTCACCAGCCTGAGTATGGACGACATCCGCCCATTGATGGAAAGAGATGAGATGAGCGATGAAGACATGGTGGAATACCTCGGGCACTGCATGATGGACGGCAGTCACCCGCGTTCCTCAATTGAAACACTGCTTCACGCTTTTCTCCCATATACGCACGTTGATCATACTCACCCCGATGCGATTATCAGTATATGCTGCGCCGATAACGGAAAGACGATTGCAGAAGAGATTTTTGGAAACAGATTCGTCTGGGTTCCTTACGTACGCCCCGGCTTCACCCTGTCCAAAATGATCGCAGACGGAGTGAAAAACAACCCTGAAGCCGAACTTGTATTGATGGAGAAGCACGGTCTTGTCACGTGGGGAGAGACGTCAAAAGAAAGCTATGACCAGACGATTAAGGTCATCCAGGAAGCAGAAGCTTATCTCCAGGACAAGATCAAACAGCAGGACAACTTCGGAGGACAGAAATACGAAGCATTGTCCAAAGAAAACAGAGAAGCTGTACTGGCGGAAGTGCTTCCTTATCTCCGGGGAGAGGTGAGCGGTGACAAGAAGATGCTGCTGACGTATTCCGACGACGATAATGTTCTCGAGTTTGTAAACAGCCGGGATGCCGAGTCGTTGTCGCAGGTGGGAGCTGCCTGCCCGGACCATCTTGTGCACACGAAGAGAGTGCCGCTTTACGTCGACTGGGACCCGTCTTCTGAAGACGCGGAAGCATTGAAAGAAAAAATTAAAGACGGCGTTGCTTCTTTTAAAGGAGAATATGAAAAGTACTTTGAGAGAAACAAAAATGAAGGCGATGAAATGTTCGAGCCGGCCCCCCGTGTCATCCTCATTCCGGGCATCGGCATGGTAAACACCGGCAAGAACCTGAAAATGGCTAACGTGAGCGGTGATCTGTACCACCGCGCGATTGAAGTCATGAAAGGAAGCACGGCACTTGGAAACTTTGTATCTCTTGATGAAAATGAATCGTATAACATAGAGTACTGGCCGCTTGAGCTGTACAAATTATCCCTTGCCCCGCCGGAAGCGGAATTCTCAAGAGAGGTTGCCTTTATTACCGGAGGCGCCGGAGGCATCGGCAGCGCTTCGGCAAGGGAAATGCTGGAACAGGGTGCCCACGTCGTACTGGCTGACTTGAATGAAGAAGGTGCGCAGGAAAAAGCCGCCGAATTCAATCAGGAATTCGGAGTGGGAAGAGCACTGGCCGTTAAAATGGATGTGACGAAAGAAGATCTTGTTGTGAAAGCCTATGAAACATCGATCCTTGCATTCGGCGGTATTGATATTATCGTCAATAATGCCGGCCTTGCTACGTCGAGCGCGTTTGAGGAAACGACACTCGATGAATGGAACCTGAACATGAATGTGCTCGGCACTGGTTACTTCCTTGTAGCACGCGAAGCCTTCAAGAGAATGAAGGAACAGGGAACAGGCGGCAGCATGGTCTTCATCGGATCCAAGAACTCGGTTTATGCCGGCAAAAATGTGACCGCCTACAGTTCGGTCAAAGCTCTTGAAGCCCATCTCGCCCGCACGATTGCAGCAGAAGGCGGGCAGCACAGCATCCGTGTCAATACGGTTCTTCCCGATGCTGTACTGCAGGGGTCCAATATCTGGACGTCGGAGTGGAAAAATGAACGTGCCGCGGCATACGGCATCCACCCGGATGAGCTGGATGAGCATTACCGGAAACGGACGACGCTGCAGGTTAACATTTATCCAAAAGACATTGCCGAAGCCGTCGCGTTTTTCGCCTCATCCAAGTCACTGAAAACAACTGGTTCCATGATTACCGTAGACGGCGGGGTACCTGCCGCCTTCGCGCGATAGGAGGAGAAAAGTATGGCCGTACAGAATAAAGGAGAAACCCATTGGATTATCCCCGATGGGTTCATCCCTCCTGAAAGCAGCGGCAAGCAGACAAGTCATGAATCCATTTGTGTGCTGAATATGCAGGAAACAACAGCGAATGTAAGTGTAACCGCTTATTTTGAAGACCGGGAGCCGTTAAAGGATATCAAAGTGCAGGTGCAGGCGGAACGGGCTTCTCATATCCGCACTGCAAGTCTTGAAAAAGACGGCCGGACCATCCCGGAGAATGTGCCGTATGCCATTGCCGTGGAAAGTGATGTACCGGTGGTTGTACAGTACAGCCGCCTCGATTCCACCCAGCCGGAACTGGCTTTGATGAGTACGATGGCTTATCCGCTGAATACGTAATAGAAAGGCTGTGAAAAAAATGAGTGATAAACAGTACGCCCTGTTTGAAGAACAGCAGAAAGCACGCGGTATTGATCTGGAAAAGGTAAAAAACAAAATAAAAGGGTTGGAAGTGGAAACGCCTTCATGGGGTTTCGGCGACTCCGGTACCCGTTTCAAAGTGTTTGAACAGGAAGGAATTCCACGTGATCCGTTCGAAAAAATCGAAGACGCCGCCCAGGTGCACAAATTCACCGGCAGCAGCGGTGCGGCTGCCATTCATATCCCGTGGGATAAAGTAGATGACTACAAAGCGCTGAAATCCCATGCCGAAGACCACGGCATAGCGATTGGCGCAGTAAATCCGAATGTGTTTCAGGATGATGACTACAAGTTTGGCAGTATCACAAACTCCGACCCTTCTATCCGTAAAAAAGCGGTGGACCACCTGCTTGAATGTGTAGATATTGCAAAAGAAGTCGATTCCAAAGCGATCAGTCTCTGGTTCGCTGACGGCACCAACTACCCGGGCCAGGCTGATTTCCGCAAACGCAAGAACTGGATGCATGAATCGCTTCAAACGCTCTACAACGCACTGGATGAAGACATGCGGATGCTGATTGAATACAAATTCTTTGAACCCGCCTTTTATCATACCGATCTTGCCGACTGGGGAATGGCATTCAACATGGCCAACAAACTGGGACCGAAAGCGGATGTCCTTGTGGATACCGGCCATCATCCGCAGGCAGCCAATATCGAACATATTGTAGCGTACCTGCTGGATGAGAAAAAACTCGGCGGTTTTCATTTCAACAGCCGCAAGTATGCCGATGACGACCTGATTGTAGCCGCTCACAATCCCCACGAGATCTTTCTCATAATGCAGCAGATTGTAGCGGCAGAAGAAGACGGCGGGGATCCGGGCGCGGCGAGAACAGCCGGTAATATCGCCTATATGCTCGATCAGTGCCATAACATTGAGCCGAAAATCCCGGCTATGATCCGCTCGATTATGAATGTGCAGAACCTGTATGCCAAAGCTTGCCTTGTCAATCTTGATGAACTCCGGGAAGCTCAGGAAAAGCAGGATGTGCTGTGGGCTGAAGAGGTTGTGCGGGAAGCGTATGAATTTGATGTGACACCGCTTCTGAAAGCAGTCCGTGAAGAAATGGGAGCCGCACCGGAACCGATGAAAGCATACCGCGCCAGCGGCTACGCCGAAAAAATTCTGAAGCGGGGCAAAGGCGGTGCAGGCTGATGAGTGTATTAGCGTTTGATATCGGGGCCGGAAGCGGACGCGCGATTCTGGCCGACGTTCAAGAATACCGCCTGCACATGAAGGAAATCCACCGGTTTGATAACACACCTGTACAAATCGGCAGGCGGCTGCACTGGGATGTGTACCGGCTGTTTCATGAAATCAAACAGGGCATTTGGAAGGCAGGTCAAGCGGGAGAATACGTCGAAGCCATTGCGATAGACACGTGGGCGGTCGACTTCGGCCTGCTTGGAAAAGACGGAGAACTTCTCCGTGCTCCGTATCACTACCGTGATCACCATACGGACGGCGTCATGGAGGAATTTCAGAAATCCAAAATCAGCCGCAGAGACATCTTTGAGAAAACCGGTATTCAGTTTCTCCCTTTTAACACGATTTATCAGCTGGAGGCAATGAGCCGGGCGGAGTCGCCGCTTCTGAACGAAGCCGTGGATCTGCTTTTGATGCCGGATCTGCTCCGCTACTTTTTGACTGGTGAAAAGAAAACGGAATTCACGAATGCGACGACCACCCAGCTGTTCAATCCAACATCCATGGAATGGGACCGCGACCTGGTGGAGGCAGCCGGGATAAGTACGGGTTTGTTTCAGGAGGTTGTTCCACCGGGCACGGTCATCGGGGAGCTGCGCGCGGAGTTGTGTGAAGAACTCGATACAGACCCGATTCCTGTCATAGCCGCCGGTGAACACGACACCGCCTCAGCCGTCGCAGGCATTCCGGCCATGGACCGGAACTTTGCCTACGTCAGCTGCGGGACATGGTCCTTGATGGGGACGGAAGTGGATGACGCGGTCATTAACGAAAAAGCGTTTGAATGGAACTTCACGAATGAAGGCGGTGTGAATGACACGTTCCGTCTCCTGAAAAATATTATGGGGCTGTGGATTCTGGAAGAATGCAAGCGGATCTGGGAATTCGAGGAGAAAGTGGATTATAAGGAGCTTCTCGACGAAGCGGAAGCGGCAGAGCCCTTCACCTTTTTTATCGATCCGGATGACCTCCGCTTTCTAAATCCGTCTCATATGCCGAATGAAATAAAGACCTACTGCAAGGATACCAATCAGCACGTACCCCAAACCCGCGGCGAAATGACAAGAGGCGTGCTGGAAAGTCTCGCGCTGAAATACCGGTATGTGTTCGAGAGGACGCAGTATCTTGCGGGAGCTCCGTTCTACGGACTGCACATGGTCGGCGGCGGTATTCAGAATGAGATGTTGTGCCGGTTCACCTCAAACGCCCTCGGCAAACCGGTCTGGGCCGGTCCGGTCGAAGGCAGTGCCATCGGCAATGTGATGATACAGCTGATGGCCTCCGGCAAAGTGGAAAGCCTCGCCGATGCCCGTCTGATTACGTTCAAGAGCACGGAAATGGCGTTTTATTTTCCGGAACAAGAAGACACGTGGCATCGTGCGTATCAAACATTTTGTGATACGATAGGAGTAAATAACGGTGAAGACCTCACCGTATAGACGGAAAGTAGGGAAAAGAGTGTTAGTGGCAGAGAGGTATGAGCGAATTCTACAGACGGTGGATGAAAAAGGGAGCGTCCGTGTTTCTGAACTGAGCGAGCAGTTTGGTGTGACAGAAGAGACTATCCGCCGGGACCTGGATCATCTCGAAAAGGAAAATAAAATCAAGCGGAGCCACGGTGGTGCTGTTTCCAATAAAAATGACAAAACGGAAACACCGTATTCCGAGCGGGAGATCACGAATGTCGATGAGAAAAACGGCATCGCCCGGAAAGCATTGGAGTTCATTGCTGAAAATGATCGTATCATTCTCGATGCCAGCTCCACCGCCTGGTATATGGCGAGGGGCCTGCCGGATATTCCGCTCATCGTGCTCACTAATTCGATGAAAGTGTCCGCCGAATTAAGTGAAAAACAGCATATCCAGGTGATATCCACCGGCGGCATGCTGACGCCGCGATCGCTTTCCTTTGTCGGACCGCTGACCGAATACAGTATCAATATGTATCATGTAGACAAAGTCTTTCTTTCCTGTCAGGGTATTCATGCGGAAAAAGGCTTGAGTGATTCGAGTGAGCTCCAGGCTCATGTAAAACAGAAGATGATAGAAGCCGGAGACGATGTATATGTACTGGCTGATCATACAAAGTTTAACGTTCAGTCTTTCAGCCGGATCGCCGGCTGGGGCGCTGTGGATACGTTTGTTACGGACAAGATAAAAGACGACGACCGCATGCATCTGCAGGAAAAGAATCTCGATGTATATACGCTTTGAAAAACACAAACTACCGGTGAATAAAGAAAATCCTTCCTGTTCGGAAGGGTTTTCTATTGAAACATGCCGGCAGTGGGAGAAGAAGCCTGGAGGTTTCAACATTTACAACCCCCGTACCTACTGGTATAATGGGGTTTGTGACATTGAGCCCCAGTAGCTCAGGGGAAGAGCAACAGCCTCCTAAGCTGTAGGCCGCAGGTTCGATTCCTGCCTGGGGCGCCAGATATCATAACATCATGCAGATTATCACAATGATAAAGCCGGGACAGTAAGCTGTCTGCCGGCTTTTTTTAGTGATACGGACGCTGCGGACGGGCATTGGATTTTTCCATGAACTTCTGAAACCCATAATTCACGAGAGCAAGCGAAAAGCTGATAAAAAACATGGCGGCCGCGTTCATATTTTTTAATTTGTAATGCCCTATTTTTTGAAAAAGTCTGTTTAGAGGATAGGCGAAAAGAAGATCTATCAAAAAATTAACAACGACATATAAGGCGAATCTGCCGTATGTAAAATGAAACACCCATAAATTGATGGTGAAAAAAAAGCCGAAGATAAAAGAAAGAGCATCAAACACCATATACGACATGCCGCCTTTTACCTTCCACCATTTAAAAAAGGGGTTCAACAGCGTCTGCACGAGAAAAATGCAGGAGCAGAACAGTGTGACGGGAAGATACCTTTTAAACGATTTTTGTGGAAGAAAAACGGTAGTGACAATCCATAAAACGACGGCATTCCCTATTCTGAAAATATTTGCTGACATAACATCACCCTGTGTTTTTATTTTAGAGTGAGAGGGTATGCGTTGTTTTATTCATACATCTTTAAAAAAGGTTCTACCGGAGACGGTTTTTCCTTTGCTGGATCACACATCTGTGGAAGGAGGACTGCCATTACGCATTGGAGCGCCGGAAGCTTAATGTAGCCAGCAGCACGAGAATGATGGTGAACGTGAGCATGAACAACACTTCTTCGAAAACAGTGATGCTGCGGCCGAATAAGGTGAGATTGAGTCCCATCGCCTCACGGATCACCGGAGACAGGGACCCGGTATCTATCATGACCTTTTTCATAATATCCACGCCGTAGGTGACCGGGTTGATTTTCACAACAACGTCCATCCATCCGGGCATATTGTTAACCGGGAATAGAGCACCGGATAGAAATACCATCGGCATAACAAGCAGCTGGACGATGAGCTGAAACCCCTGTGTGGACTTCAGGAAGCTTGCGATGAGAAGGCCGACGGAAGACAGGGCACAGGCGAGCAAAAACATAAACGGAATCACCTGGATCATGGAAGCCAAGGGGTAGCTGATGCCGAGGAAGGGAATCAAAAGAAACATCATGATGCCCTGGATACAGGCGACGGTGGAGGCACCGAGCATCTTCCCGACAGCGATACTCACCCTTAAGACCGGTGAAACGAGAATTTCTTTCATGTAGCCGAAGTCCCGGTCTTCAATGATTGAGAGAGAGGAGAAGACAGATGTCATGAGCAGAGTCATGGCTACAATACCCGGGAAGACAAACTGTATATACTGAAAGTCCGATTCTTCCGGTACTGTTTCGCTGATCAGACCTTCCATCGTTCCACTCAACCCCCCTCCGAAGATGAGCAGAAATAAAATCGGCATACTGAAGGAACCGAACAACCGGGCCCGGTCCCGTAGAAACTTAATGACGTCGCGCTGCCAGATGGCAAGTATTCCTTCCATGGTGTACCTCCGTTTTTAGCTTTCGGATTGTTCAATATCGCGGCCGGTGAATGATAAGAAGACATCATTTAAAGTCGGCTTGCGAATGTTTAAATGGGTGATGGGGACGGACAATTCTTTCATTAAACCGGAAATAATGCTGTCACTGTCGGCGGTTTTGATTTTAATGGTTCCGTCCTGGCGGGTAATCTCGGCGTCTTCGATGTATTGCTCCAATTCCGCTGCAGCTTGATCATTATCTTTTGCCGACAGCTCAATGATGTCACCGCCCACCTGTTTTTTCAGCTGGGCCGGGCTGTCGATCGTACTGATTTTCCCGTGGTTCATGATTGCAATCCGGTCGCTGATTTCGGCTTCATCAAGATAATGCGTCGTCAAAAACATTGTAATGCCTTCTTTTCGTTTCAGCCGCAGAATGTATTCCCATATATGGGCCCGGGTCTGTGGATCGAGCCCGACGGTCGGTTCATCCAGAAAAAGAACCTTCGGATAATGAAGCAGTCCGCGTGCGATTTCAAGTCTGCGCTTCATCCCTCCCGAGAATGTTTCGACCTTCTTTTGACGGCTTTGTGTAAGGTCGACAATCTGCAGCACCTCCTGAATCCGCTCTTCTCTCCGTTTCTTTGGCACACGGTAAAAACGGCAGTGCAGCATCAGATTCTCCCCGGCGGTCAGCTTCTCGTCGAGCGTATTTTCCTGAAAGATAATGCCGATGCTTTCTCTCACTTTACTGCGCTCTACAGCGGCATTGAACCCGTTAATAGTAACCGTTCCGCTTGTTGGAGCAAGCATCGTGCAGATCATGTTGATGGTCGTGCTTTTTCCGGCTCCGTTCGGACCAAGGAAGCCGAAGATTTCCCCTTGTTCCACATCAAAAGAAACATTTTTTACAGCGTGGGTATCTTTGTATTTTTTGTTTAACTGCTGGACCTTGATGATAGGTTCCATGTGCTCCCCTGCCTTTTATCGGATTCCGAAATAAAACTAGTTATGTTATCATAACTTTATTATCAGCTTTAGGGATAAGCTTGTCAAATTATGAAATCAAAGAAGGGATTGTCATGAACAAGGAAGAAAAACAGGGCATAGCCAGAAATCTGCTCACCTTGTTTCCGATGATGAATAAAAAATTGTTCCCCCCTTCCAGGTCAAGACAGGACAATGATTTAAGCATCACTCTCTTTTTCATATTAAAAACACTGGAAGACTTCGGTGATTTAACTTCGACGGAAGTGGCGAAAAAATTAAGTATTCAAAAGTCCAACCTTACTCCGCTTGTGCAGAAACTGGAGGACTCACGTTTTGTTATCCGTTATTCTTCGGCGCAGGACCGCCGTGTGAAATATATGAGTCTGACGGAGGAGGGCTTTCGCTATCTGGAAAGGTCTTCGTTTCATCTTGAAGAAGAAGTCCAGAAGAAACTGGGAGACCTGCAGGATGAGGATCTGAAAAAACTGGATGATTCTGTTCTGCAGCTGCAGACGATACTGGCTAAATTGGAACAGAAGAGGTGAACGGCATGAAGGGACAAATTCACGGTGTACAGTTGGAATGCGTGCAGGGCGATATCGCGGCGCAGGAAGATGTGGAAGCGGTGGTGAATGCAGCCAATGCAGCGCTGCAGACCGGAGGCGGTGTGGCAGGCGCACTGCACCGGGCGGCAGGTTCAGAGCTTGCAGAAGCCGGTGCTGCCCTGGCCCCGATTGAGCCGGGGGAAGCGGTCACCACCGACGCTTTTCATCTTCCGAATAAATATGTCATTCATTGTCTCGGACCGGTTTACGGCAGAGACAAGCCGGAAGAAGAGCTCCTTCGCGCCTGTTACCGGAACGCGTTGAAGCAGGCGGAAGAAAAAAACATCCGCAGCATTGCGTTTCCATCCATTTCCACCGGAGCTTTCGGATATCCTGCGGGAGAAGCAGCAGCGGCCGCCATGGAAGAAGTGATCAGCCAGGCGCCTTATTTGAAATCTGTTCAAATGATCCGGTTTGTATTGTTCCGTTACGAAGATTGGAAAGCGTATGATACAGCTTGGAAGCAGGCGGATTAATGGTCCGCCGGGGAGGGAGGTTCATCAGATGCTGAAAAAAGAACTAAAAGAGCTGTCGGACCATTGTTATGAAGGCCGCGCGCTGCCTGTTTGGCATATGGAAGTGGAACCGGACAGTCTGAAGCATGTGTCCGGATTTCTATGTGACAAAGGATTCCACCGTGTCGTCATGATACACGACACCAATACAAAACAAGCGGCCGGAGATACACTGATGGAGCAGCTTCAAGGCGCTGGTCTTCACGTGCAGACTGTACGGGCACCTGAAAACGAACATGAACAGGTAACAGCGGATGAACGAACCATCATTCAGATGTTTGTTCAGACTCCTGAACAGACAGATTGCCTGCTCGCAGTCGGTGCCGGTACGATTCATGATATCACCAGGTTTGTAAGCGCTAAAATGAAAATTCCATTTGTTTCGATCCCCACCGCAGCTTCGGTTGATGGGTTCACGTCAAAAGGAGCACCTCTTATTCTGGACGGAGTGAAGCGGACCGTGCAGGCGGCCGCGCCCATAGCGGTGTATGCTGATTTGAATGTACTATGCAGCGCGCCGCAGGAGATGGCAGCGGCTGGATTTGGTGATATGGCGGCGAAAGCGACATCTGTGTTTGACTGGGAGATATCCCGTCTTATTGCCGAAGAACCGTACAACGAATGGGCGTCCCGCGCGATGCACAGTGCCTGGTCTACCTGCCGGAAAGAGACAAAAAGCATTGCACAGCGGGATGAAAAAGGGATACGGATATTAATGGAGAGTCTCCTTCTTTCCGGGCTCATCATGATGACACTGGACCATTCCCGCCCCGCGTCAGGTGCGGAGCACCATCTTTCCCATTACTGGGAGCTGATTTTTTTAAAAGAAGGAAGAAGGCAGAAGCTGCATGGTGCCAAAACCGGTGTCGCTGCCGGTGTTATTTCTGATCTGTACAAGAGATATTTGAATGATCCGGAAGATCTGCCGGTGGAGGATTGGGTGTATAAGCGAAGACTCGAAGAGCATTCGGAATCTATGAAACATTGGATTTCAGAGATGCCGTCTTCCAGAGAAATAGGAGAACTTCTTAGGAAAGTCGGAGGTCCGGCGCTGCCTGAAGAACTGGGGATTGGTAATGAACTGGTGCAGGAAAGTCTTCATCAGGCCCATCATCTGCGGGAGCACCGTCACACCGGACTGAAGCTTCTGCATCTCTCCGGGCGCGGAGTCCCACCGTACCCTTTCGCCCAGCCGTAAACATAAAAAAAGAGCTTGGGATTACCGCTCAAGCTCCTTTTTTATGGATTTATGTGGCAATGGATCCGGTTCCGGCGGACGGGGCGGACGTGGAGTTTCGAAGCACAAGTTCCGGTTCATACACCATCGATTCTGCTTTGTCGTCCGAGGCCCCCTCTATTCTGTCGACAATCAAAGCGGCAGCGTCTTCGCCCATCTTTGTTTTTGGATGCTTGATGGAAGCAAACTTGATTTCGGTTGTTTCCGTAAGAGAAGAATCATCAAAACCGATGATGGAAATGTCGTCGGGAACAGACAGCTTTTCCTCCCGGATGACATCGAGGATCTGAATGACAAGCTCGTCGTTGTAGCACACGATGGCGGTGGGCCGCTGCGACGGCTGCCTAAGCAGATTTTTAATCATTTCGACGGGCTTTGCGAACTTCTCCGCTGTGCAGTATGTGATGATCTGGTTTGGGTCAACCGGCGTCTGCATTTCCCGGTGCGCTTTGAGAAAACCTTTCATTCGGCGCGTCCCTTGGATATCGTCATTTTTGAAAATACCGGCAATCTTCTCGTGCCCGAGATCAAGCAGATGGCGTGTCTGTATATATCCGCCTTTTTCATCATTCATGACAAGATGATAGGGTTCGAGCTCCTCGTAAAAAGCGTTAATCATAACGAAAGGAATATGCTGGTTTTCAAGATTCAGGTAATAATTGATGTTCGGGTTAGTGAAGGCACTGCGGGTCGGTTCTACAATAATACCTTCGACGTGCTGGCTTAAAATATTCTCAAGCGCTGACTTTTCTTTTTCCAGGTCATTATTCGTATTGAATAAAATGACGTTATAGCCCGCCTCGCTTAAAAAGCTTTCCGCGCCGCGGATAATGTGCGGAAAAATGTAGTCAGACATGTAAGTTGTGATGATGGCGATGCTTTTTCTGGCCGGCTGCCGCAGAAAACGGGAGCGGTCGGCGCAGAATGTCCCGACGCCGTGTTCTCTGTACAACCAGCCTTCGCTCACGAGTTCGCCGATTGCCTGCCGGATGGTATGGCGGCTGACGTCAAAGTAGTTCACCAGCTCATACTCCGAATGGATCTTTTGGTGGGGCTGGTACGACCCGTCGAGCACCTTTGATTTAATAAACTGTTTTACATTTTTGTATTTGGGAGTCATAGTACACCTCACTGCAAGACTTCTTTCATTTTACTATACCATACTTGAACGTACAACTTTATCTCATCACAACATCATCTCCTGCTTTATTTTCAATTATTCCCATGAGACAATTTTTTTAAAATTTTAAAAGAAAGCGATTGCAAAAAATAATGATATGTGGTTCAATAGTAACTAGCTTATACGTACAAGTTGATGAAATTATTTTATTTTCTCATCGTTGTATGAACAGGAATAGCTGTTGTAATCAAAAAACAGGGAGGGGAATGTATTGAAAAAGTTATTAAGTTTGCTGTTGATTCCTGGTCTTATTCTTTCCGCCTGCGGGGGAGGCGGCGGCAGTGAAGGAGCCGGCGGAGCAGAATCAGAAGATACCTCCGTCATCGGCCCGGACAGTGAAGATGCAACGGAGCTGACGTTCTGGACATTCAATGAGCAGCATATCGGCGTCTACGAGCCGGCGGTGAAACGTTGGAATGAAAAAAATCCTGACCGGAAGATCCAGTTGACAGCCGAAGTGTTTCCAATTGAACAGATGAATAACAACCTGCGGCTTGCGCTGCAATCCGGAGAAGGGGCACCGGACATCGCAGACATTGAGGTTAGTCATTTTGGAAGCTTCCTAGAGGGAGAAGTTCAGTTCGAGCCTATGAATAAGCACGTGGAGCCTGTCCTGAGTGACATGGTAAAAGGAAGGTTCGACCTTTATTCCAAAGATGGGAATTACTACGGCATGCCGTATCACGTTGGAGCGACGGTCATGTACTACAACAAGGAAATTATGAAGAAAGCCGGAGTGGATATTGATTCCATCAAAACCTGGGATGATTATGTTGCAGCAGGTAAAAAAGTGACGAAAAATACGGATGCAATGATGACAACCATTGAAACGACGGACCAGTTCACGTTCTGGCCGCTTATCGCCCAGCAGGGATCAGACTATTTTAACGATAATGGAGAAGTGATCCTGGATAATCAGACGAATGTGCAGACTCTCCAGTTCATGAATGATTTGATTTATAAACACGAGATAGCCGAAATTGCTCCCGGAGGAGATCATCACGCCGAGCAGTATTACGGTTACATGAACGACGGAGGAGCAGCGTCGGTTATGATGCCGATGTGGTACATGGGACGTTTTATTGATTATATGAAAGATCTTGAAGGCAAAATACAGATCAAACCGCTGCCGCGCTGGGAAGAAGGCGGAAGCAGGACAGCCGGCATGGGGGGTACCGGTACGGTTGTAACGAACCAGACAGAAAATCCGGAGCTTGTCAAGGAATTTTTGGCTGAAGCGAAATTAACGAAAGAAGGAAACATTGATCTGTGGACGGAACTCGGTTTTGACCCACCGATGCACGCGGTCTGGGACGATCCGAAGATGAGAGAAAGCAACCAGTATTACGAATACTTCCATGACGGTATCTTTGATATGCTGCTTGAATTGAACGAAGAAGTAGGATCGCTGAATATCACACCTGAAACGTCGGATGTAACAAACGAGATCAACACGAATGTATTAAATAGTGCGATAAGGCAGCAGAGCAGTACGCCGAAGGAAGCGCTGGAACAGGCGGCAGAATCCGTGCGGAGCGGAATGAGCGAATAGCGGCCGTCTGAAAAGAAAAAGGGAGAAGGGGCTTCACGCCTCTTCTCATTATAAAACTACGGAAGGAGGATACGGACTTGGAGCCGTCAACTTCTACTCAAGTTAATAAAACAAAAACGACGCAGCAATCAAAACTGTCCAGGTTTCTTATGTCAAAGAAAGTCGCTCCCTACATTTTTGTCACTCCTTTTATCGTATCGTTTTTACTGTTGTTTTTGTATCCGATGATTCAGGCAATCATTATGAGCTTTCAACAGGTACTGCCGGGACAGGTCACGTTTATCGGTATGCAGAATTATGAACGGCTGCTGAATCCGGAATTTTACCGTGCGCTGCTTAATACAAGTATCTATGTTGTGTTCACCGTATTGATACTTGTAGCTTTTCCCGTTGTTTTAGCTGTATTTTTAAACAGTAAATTATTAAAATTCCGAAATTTATTCCGTGCTTCTCTTTTTGTACCTGCATTGACTTCGGTCATTGTGGCGGGGGTTATTTTCCGAATGATGTTTGGTGAATCGGAAACAGCCGTTATCAACGAAATGCTTGGATTTTTTGGGATATCACCGGTGGATTGGAGATATGGTTCTGTTTCCGGTATGTTTTTGATGGTCATGCTTGCCTCGTGGCGGTGGATCGGAGTCAATATTCTTTATTTTCTCGCCGGGCTGCAGAATGTGTCCGAAGAACTTTATGAAGCGGCGGATATTGACGGAGCCAATGCGTTTCAGAAATTTTTCTCCGTGACGCTGCCGTCCTTAAAACCGGTCATTATTTTTGTATCCACGATTACAATCATTAATGGTTTTCGAATGTTTGAAGAAAGCTTTGTCTTCTGGCAGAACAATTCTCCCGGTAATATTGGCTTGACCGTGGTCGGGTACATATATCAGGAAGGGATATCCCAGAATGATATGGGATTTGGTGCCGCGATCGGGGTGGTACTGATGATTATCATTTTTGTCGTCAGCATACTCCAGCTTAAATTTGTCGGAGCCTTTAAGGAGGATTGAAGCAGAAGATGACTACGAAAAAGAATAAATGGATATCTGTTGCTGTCACGATTGTATTTGCCGTCATTACATTAACCGCATTGTTTCCGATTATATCTCTGGTCATTGCATCACTGCGTCCGGCGTCCGGATTGATGAGGGAAGGGCTTTCGCTGTTGTTCGACCCCTCAACCCTGACCTTCAGCAACTACTTTTCCATCTTTTCAGAGAGCGGACAGCAGTACTGGCGCTGGTATCTTAATAGTCTGCTGATCAGCGGAATGCTGATTGTATTGTCTCTGTTCTTTTCGTCGATGGTCGGGTATGCGCTTGCGATGTATCAGTTTAAAGGGAGAAATATACTGTTTGTGCTTGTTCTTTTTATTCTGATGATCCCGTTTGAGATTTTGATGCTGCCATTATATCAGCTGATGATCACAATCAACCTTATTAACAGCTATTTTGCTGTTATGCTGCCATTGATTGTTGCTCCTATAGCTGTCTTCTTTTTCCGGCAGTACTGTCTGGGACTTCCGAAAGAATTGATGGAGTCAGCGAGAATTGATGGATGCACAGAATACGGCATTTTTTTTCGTATCATGGCGCCGCTGATGGGTCCTTCTTTTGCAGCCATGGCCATTCTGCAGGGGCTGACCAGCTGGAATAACTTTTTATGGCCGCTTCTCGTTCTTCGTTCAAGTGACATGTTTACGCTCCCGATTGGGCTGTCCACATTAATGACACCTTACGGAAATAACTATGAACTGCTGTTTTCGGGTTCGGTTTTGACGATTATTCCGATTATCATTTTGTTTTTGTTCTTCCAGAAGTTTTTCATATCCGGTCTTACCGTTGGCGGAGTGAAAGGATAATACGTCATGAAAGAGGGGAGAAATCATGCTTGAAAGAACAGTGACAGGAGTGGATGTCATTTTCCGGTGGGTATCACGGCTGGCTCTTTTGAATATGCTCTGGCTTCTCACCAGTCTTGGGGGACTGGTGGCTGCGGGTGTATTTCCGGCAGTATCCGCTATGCTTGCCGTGACTAGAAAATGGATGATGGAAGGAACAGAATTTCCTGTCGTCAAAACTTACTTCCGCCATGTGAAACAGGATTTCTGGAAAGCAAATCTCATAGGCTGGATTCTCACAGCCGCAGCAATCCTGCTTTATTTTAACTATGAAATTCTTCATCAATGGAACTCAGAGTTTTCCGTCATAGTGACTGCAGCGTTTTATTTTATTGTGTTTCTGTTTCTTCTCGTATGCGTGAATATCTTTCCATTGTTTGTGCATTACGAAGCCGGTGTCGGAGCCTTGTTCAAGAATGCTTTTATCATAGGCTTTGCACGTCTCCCGCTGACACTTCTGTTCCTGGTTCTTCTCGGCGGCATGGTATATTTCAGTGTTATCCTGCCCGCAGCTTTCCTGTTTTTTTCAGGAAGCCTTGTCAGCTGTACAGTAATGAAACTGATGTTGTGGTCCCTGCAGAAAGTAGATGCTGTCGCTACTGACACAGAACAGGTCGAATACTCAGGTTAAATCTGAAGAAAGAGGTGCTTTAATGAAAAACAAAAAGGTAAAAGGTACAGTTCTGGCTCTTGGCGCACTGATGACCGGATTGGCGGTGTCTCAGATGGATGCACAGGCGGCTCATTGGAACGTGGACGACGATACGATTGCACATGATCCGACATTGATCAGGGAGAATGGAACCTGGTACACCTTCTACACCGGTGAGGGGCTGCAGTTGACCGCCTCCGGAAACGGAATGGATTGGAACCTACAGGAGCCGGTTTTTGATGAACCGCTGGACTGGTGGGACAATTACGCGCCGGATCAAAGTTATAATGATGTTTGGGCGCCGGACATCAGCAGGTTTAATGGGAAATACTGGCTCTATTATTCTGTGTCGAGTTTCGGTCAGAATAATTCCGCTATTGGTCTCGTTTCCTCGGATTCCATTCAAAATGGGGACTGGACAGACGAAGGAGTGGTCGTTCATTCCTCGGAAGGTGATAACTTCAATGCGATTGATCCTAATATGACAGTAGACGAAAATGGAGACCCTTGGCTTGCATACGGTTCCTACTGGAGCGGTCTCAAGATCACACGGTTGAATGAAAACACGATGAAACCACAGGGGCAGGTGCATTCCATCGCCCAGCGCGAAGTAAATGACAGATCTATTGAAAATCCAATGATCACGTACAGGGACGGTTCCTATTACCTTTTTGCATCTATTGATTACTGCTGCCAGGGAGCAGACAGCACCTACAAGATTGTCGTTGGACGGTCGGATTCTATTACCGGACCCTATGTTGATAGAACCGGGATCCCTATGATGCAGGGAGGCGGAACGATCATCGACACCGGCAATGAAAGATGGGCTGGTCCCGGCGGGCAGTTTGTCTATCAAAACCGCATTTTAGCCCGGCACGCTTACGATACCGAAGACAACGGGGCTCCAAAACTTTTAATAAGCGACCTTCAGTGGGATAGCGAAGGCTGGCCTTATTACTAAAAGACGAAAGCTTGTACGTATAAGAAAAGTTGTATGGTATTCTCGGCAGTTCAATAAAAAATATTGGTAGAAAGAGGCGGTAACGTGGCACAGGAGCTGACCAATGCAAAGATGATTGTAGATAAAGATTTTAAAGTATCGGAAATTGATCCAAGGATTTATGGTTCTTTCATTGAACACTTAGGCCGCGCGGTATACGGAGGGATTTATGAACCGGGGCATCCAAAAGCTGATGAACAGGGGTTCCGCAGTGATGTGATGGACCTCGTGAAAGAGCTGCAGGTTCCCATCGTCCGCTATCCCGGCGGTAATATGGTGTCGGCTTATAACTGGGAAGACGGCGTAGGGCCGAAAGACGAACGTCCGAGCCGCCTCGAACTCGCCTGGCGATCGATTGAGAACAACCGGGTTGGTACCAATGAGTTTGTGGATTGGGCCAGGAAAGCGGGGACGGATGTGATGATGGCGGTGAATCTCGGAACGCGCGGGATTGATGCTGCAAGAAATCTTCTGGAGTACACCAACCACCCGGGAGGAACCTATTACAGTGATCTGCGCCGCAGCCACGGTTACGAGCAGCCCCACAATATTAAGACATGGTGCCTCGGCAATGAAATGGATGGTCCGTGGCAGCTCGGCGGTAAAACAGCGGGAGAATACGGCCGGCTTGCCTATGAAACAGCGAAAGCGATGAAACTTGTGGATCCGGATATTGAACTGGTCAGCTGCGGCAGCTCCAGTTCCAACATGCCGACGTTCCCGCAGTGGGAAGCAACCACACTCGAACATACCTATGAGTATGCAGATTATGTGTCCCTGCACCAATATTACACAAACTATGAAAACGACACGGCCAACTTTCTGGCAAAATCCATGGAGATGGATCATTTTATCGGAACGGTGGTTTCTACGTGCGACTATATCAAGGCGAAAAAGCGCAGCAATAAGATGATTAACCTCAGCTTTGATGAATGGAATGTCTGGTTTCACTCCACGGCAGAGGATCAAAAGGTGGAACCATGGCAGACGGCGCCGCCGCTGCTCGAAGATGTGTACACGTTTGAAGACGCAGTGCTTGTCGGAAGTCTTCTGCACACCCTGCTTAAACATTCCGACCGGGTGAAAATGGCCTGCATGGCGCAGCTGGTGAACGTTATTGCCCCTATCATGACGGATAATGGGGGTCAGGTATGGAAACAGACCATTTTTTATCCTTATTACTATACATCGGTCTACGGCCGCGGAACTGCTCTGAATCCGGTCGTGCATTCCCCGAAATACGACAGTAAGGATTTTACCGATGTGCCGTATCTCGATACGTCTGTTGTGTATAACGAAGAAAAAGAAGAGCTGGTTGTTTTTGCGACCAACCGGCATCTGGAAAACACATTAAAAGTGGACTGCGACATCCGTTCGTTTGAAGGATTTGGGGTGACCGAACATGTGGTGCTCGAACATGACGATCCCAAAGCTGTGAATATTGTCGGGCAGGAACAGGTGAAACCACATCATAACGGAAAGTCCCACATGGAAGACGGACATCTTCAGGCAATTCTGCCGAAAATGTCCTGGAATATGATACGGCTTCATAAACAGAAGTAATAAAACGGGAGGAGGCGTGAATCAATGATGAAATCTGAAACCTATGAGATATGGTTTATCACGGGAAGCCAGCATTTATACGGACCGGAAACACTCGATGCTGTAAAGGCCCATTCAAAAGATATGGTAGAGGGGCTGCAGGCCGGCGACGCCATCACGACGCCGATACGATTTAAACAGGTGGTCACGACGTCCGATGAAATTTTGACACTTATCCGCAAGGCAAACAGTGATGAGAGCTGCGCCGGAATCATCACATGGATGCACACGTTTTCGCCGGCAAAAATCTGGATTGCAGGATTAAAAGCTCTGCAGAAACCGCTGCTTCATCTGCATACCCAGTACAACGCGGAAATTCCGTGGAATGACATAGATATGGACTTTATGAATCTAAACCAGTCGGCGCATGGGGACCGGGAATTCGGCTTCATGACCGCCAGGCTCGACATCCCGCGGAAAGTCGTTGCCGGCCACTGGCAGCAGCCCCACGTACAAAAACGTATCGGACGCTGGGCCAAATCGGCGGTTAGTGCTTCGGAAGGACGGAAAATCAAGGTGGCTCGGTTTGGCGACAATATGCGTAATGTCGCTGTGACCGAAGGAGACAAAGTTGAGGCGGAGGCTGTATTCGGCTGGATTGTGCAAGCCCACGGCATCGGTGATCTTGTTGATTATGTGGACCGCGTAACAGAAGAACAGGTGGATGATGTCGTAAAGGAATACAGGGGAAGGTACCACATCCCCGAAGATATCCAAAATAATAAGGAGAAGTGGGATGCTGTGCGGGAACAGGCCCGCATTGAAGCCGGCATGGAAGCGTTTCTCGAGGAAGGGGGCTACACGGCATTCACGACGAACTTCGAAGACCTGCACGGGATGAAGCAGCTGCCCGGGCTTGCGGTGCAGCGGTTGATGGAAAAAGGATACGGGTTCGGCGGAGAAGGCGACTGGAAAACGGCAGCGCTTGTCCGTGCCATGAAAGTGATGGCTGAAGGCAGGGAGACCTCCTTTATGGAAGATTACACGTATCACCTGGAAGAAGGACGGGAGCGGATTTTAGGGTCCCACATGCTCGAAGTCTGCCCGACCATACACAAACCGGGTAGCAGACCGGAGATACAGGTTCATCCGCTGTCGATGGGGGACAGAGAAGATCCATCCCGCCTCGTCTTTGACAGTCAGGCCGGACGTGCGGTGAACGCCTGCATTATTGACCTTGGAGACCGATTCCGCCTCGTTCTCAATGAAGTGGAAGCAGAAGACATCAAGGAAGACATGCCGAATCTGCCGGTAGCCCGGGTGCTTTGGGATCCGAAACCGAACCTGCAGGATGCAGCAGAGTCCTGGATTCTGGCTGGAGGCGCCCACCACACCTGCCTGACCTATGCCCTCACAAGCGAGGATCTCCAGGACTGGGCCGAAATCAACGGCATCGAATGCATTGTGATTGATGAAACATCCAAACCAAGAGAGATCCAAAAAGAAATCCGGCAGAATGAATACTACTGGAGCAAAAGAAAATAAATAGATATAAAAGAGGGACTGTATCAAAAGCCCTTAACTAAAAAGCCATGGACGCCATCTTCAGATGGTGACCATGGTTTTTTACGTATTTTTAAAGCCAGCTTATACA
>NZ_FOXD01000054.1 GCF_900115625.1 Salibacterium halotolerans
GGGGGGCGGCTAAGCTCCTTAGCTGGGTCTATGCCCGAATGGATAAAATGAACGCCGCCTCGGCACTGCTGGTGTTTGTTCTATAGACACAGAAGAACGAGAAACAAGGTCGTATAAGATTGGAACATTAGGCTGCTTGAGCTTGAGATCGTCTTCGATCTCTGAGGAGCTTCGCTCCATCAAAGGCGCATTCTCTCTGACCCATCACAAACAATACTTTTAAAAGCTTTCCACACAGGGCTACAAGAGACTGTGTCTTTTTTAACGGACGGTCGGAACGCTTCGTCAGCTCCTCATGAAGGGCATGGAACGTGTCATTGTGAGCGACGAGAGGACGAATCGCTAAAAAGAGAATGCGGCGTAAACGTCTTCGACCTCGCTTACTAATCGTTGTCTGTCCCTTATGAAGACCGGAGCTGTTCTCTTTTAAATCTAAACCGGCCAGGCTGATCAGCTGTTTGGGATGACGGTACTGGTGAATGTCCCCTATTTCGGCAAAGAAGGCCGCAATGGTCATATCCCCTAATCCTTTGATCTCCCTCATTTGTTCGGCGCCAGGGAGATGATTGACCTGTTCGGATAATTGAGATTCCAGGTCCTCCAGCTGCCGGGAATAGAGGTCATATTGTTCCAGTAATGTGCTCAGTTCCTGTCTGGCAAATCCTAATCCCACAGCCACGCCAATACTACGTTTTGCAGCCTGAATAAGCTTTTCCGCCCGTTTCAGACTCCCCGGCCGTTTCGAGTGCTTCCTCCATTCCTCCACGATCGCTTCCGGTGTCAGCCGGGTGATATCCCGAGGCAGAGGAACCACCCGCAGGGTGGCTAAAGCCATGATGCCATTCCACTGCTTAAAGACGCTGTCAAACTCCGGGAAGTAGCGCTGTATCCAATTTAGAATCCGCCCTTCTACTTGAGAGAGGGACTGAACGAGTTGATCCCGCAATTTGATGCCTTCCCGCATGTCAGCATAGATCCCTTCGAGAAGATTGGGGACAGCGTATCGCCCGTCCTTAACTTGTTGGGCAATAACTTTTGCGTCTTTCGTGTCGTTTTTACTTGGCGAATTATCATCGACTTCCTTGAGTCGTTTGACATGCATGGGATTGACAAGAGCTACGAAGTGCCCGCG
>NZ_FOXD01000002.1 GCF_900115625.1 Salibacterium halotolerans
GATTTCCTTTTTTCCTCCAAGGTAGCCTCTCTATCTCAAAAGGAGTCACACCTTATTTATTTTAAAAATGTGTCTTGACAAAGGGGTCCACTTTAGTTCATGATCATATACAGCCAAAAATGGTGATGCGTGAAATATAAAATGATAATGGTACCGGCAAAAAACAAGCCATAGACAAATGATGTGATATTGGTCAGTAAAATAATATTTTCTTCTATCCGCCACCATTCAAACCGGTCTGCCATCTGAAAAACAAACGTCAGGATGAGCGTACCGTACATGGCAGCCGGGAACACTTTTTTTACACGGGTTTTGTTCAATGGGATCAGTGCCAACCAGGGGATGATAAAGGTTGCCCATAACAGCAGTTGGTTAAACAAAAAGTATCCGCCCTTTAACAGTTTCTTCTTTTTCCGTTTCTTTTCAGCATGCCCAGTAAGTGAAAATACAAACAGCGGGTAAACCGCCTGCGGGAACTAATTTCAACGCAAAACAGGGGTGTGCTAAAATAAGAAATAGGTGTCGTTTCGAGAATTTTCTTCTTTATGGGAGAGTGCCTATGTTTAAGTGGAAATTGTTTCACCGCATGACAGCGGTTATCGCTTTATTACTGACAGCGGTAACAGGCGTTCTGGCCGGCTTTTTTTACATATTCTTTTCAGATTCTCTGGAGCAGCAGGTTGGGCAGAATGCTCTAAACCTGGCCCACAGCGTAGCTGAGAGTCCTGAAATACAGGCAGCGTTTAACGACGACCATCCTTCAGAAACGATACAGCCTATTACAGAACGTATCCTGGAGCGCACCGGAGCTGAATTTATTGTCGTCGGAAACCGACAGAGTGTACGTTATTCCCATCCTGAACCGGATCGCATCGGTGAAACAATGATTGGAGGCGATAACAGAAGGGCTCTTCAGGAAGGAGAGAGCTATGTCTCCAGAGAAGAAGGATCGCTCGGTCCTTCGATACGGGGCAAGACTCCGGTATTTAATGAAAACGGCTCTGTCATTGGCGTGATAAGTGTCGGCTTCCTGCAGAAAAATGTAAACGATCTTATTACGGATTACAGCACCGAATTGTGGGTGGCTTTTGCTCTTTTGCTGCTGCTTGGGCTGACAGGTGCCCACTTTATCGTGAGGTGGATCAAGTCCAGTTTATTTGATCTCGAACCGGAAGAAATTGCGCAGTTGTACATACAAAAAGAAGGAGTGCTGCAGGCGGCCCATGAAAGCATCATAGCATTTGACAGTGCCGGCAATGCCACCTTTATGAATCGCAGCGCGGAGCAGGCTGTGTCTCAGAACGGGGATAAAACCGCTCTGCTGGAGACATTGGTTTCCAGTGACATACTTGAAACGGTGCTGAAAGAAGGAAGAGCACGGCATTTTGTAGAAAGGTCGCTGGCCGGAACGACCATGCTGCTTCATCTCATTCCGATCGAATACGGACCCCGGATTACCGGGGCGGTGGCATCGTTTCACCCCAAAAATGAGGTGGATCGTTTGAACATGGAACTTTCCGACATGCGGGCTTATTCGGAAACACTGCGCGCGCAGACGCATGAATTTTCCAATAAGCTGTTCACGATTTCCGGCCTGCTTCAGATGAATGAAGTGGATCAGGCAACGGAATACATACAATATGAAACCAAAACACAGCAAAACCGCATTCATTTCTTCACATCGAGAGTGGCGGACCCATCCGTTGCCGGTCTGCTGCTTGGGAAATACAATCAAGCGTATGAAAAAAATATTACACTGACCATACATCCGGACAGCAGTCTCTCCTCAAGACTGCCCGCTCTTTTGCAGCATACGGTGTTAACCGCTCTTGGCAATGTGCTCGATAATGCGTTTGAAGCTGTTCTCCGTAACGGACAAGCTGCTAAACAGGTTACGATCCATTTCACTGATATTGGAGATACGATTATATTCGAGGTGGATGATAATGGTCCGGGGTTGTCGGAGGAGGAAGCAGGTACGGTGTTTGAACGCGGCATTTCCACAAAGGAGGAAAGCGGCCACGGCTACGGCCTGTTTCTCGTCAAAGAAACGCTGGAGCATGTGAACGGAGACGTATATCTTGAAGAAAGCGAATGGGGAGGGGCGTGTGTGGTGCTCAGCTTTCCCAAATATAACGAGGAGGAACGCTCAAATGGAGAAATATAATGTATTGATTGTGGAAGATGATTTCCATGTTGCTGAAATCCTCGCTTCACGGGTGGATCAATCCGATTTTTTTCAAGCGATGCATAAGACAAAGACAGGGGAAGAAACGCTGCAATATCTGAATGATACAGACGCACCGCCTGATATTATTCTTCTTGATGTATACATTCCCGATGTCGAAGGGCTTGAATTACTTTGGTCTTTAAAAAAATCTGCCCGCCGCTCGGAAGTGATTATGATTACGGCAGCAACAGAAGCAAAAACGGTGGAAGAAGCCCTGCGTGCCGGTATTTTTGATTATATTATTAAGCCGATTCAGCTGGAACGTCTGGATGATGCGCTGCAGCAGTTTCTGCGTAAACAGCAGTTTCTAAAAGATCAGGTGGATCTCGATCAATCGTCCATAGACTATCTCGTGCAGAATAGAGAGAACAAAGGAGAAGACCTTCCAAAAGGGATAGATTCGCAGACACTGAAAATCATCCGGAATGTATTCGATGACGGCACAGCAGCCTGTTCTGCCTCGGAGACAGCGCGCCTCACCGGTGTCAGTCGTCCGACGGCCAGAAGGTATCTGGAATACCTGGTGAGTATCAATGAACTGTCCTTCTCCTCCACCTACGGCGAACCGGGACGGCCGCAGCGGCTTTACCGGAAAAAATAAAGCCGGTACGCTCTTTTTCAGCAGCGTACCGGCCCACTTTTTGTGGTTAAGACCCAATGATTCCCATGATCCAGGCGACAAAGAGCAGCAGGATACTGAATGCCCATACCCAGAAGAAAGAATATTTCAAGTGCTGTCCCATTTCCACTCTGGCAAGTCCCAGGCCGAGCCATAGGGCGGGCGCAAAAGGACTGACCATCGTACCAATGATATTGCCGACAACAAGCGTGTAAATGATTTTCGTGGATTCTACGCCGAAGCCGGAGACAATCTGTTCCACAATGGGAACAAGGGCAAAGTAATAAGCATCTGTACTGAGCAGCAGATCAAATGGTACACCGAAGAATCCGATAATCATATGAAGATAAGGCACAACCAGTCCGGGAAGAATGTTGACCAGACCGGAGGCCATTTCTTCGAGCATGCCGGTGCCCTCCAGAATCCCGAGAAACGTTCCGGCTGCAAGGATGATGCCGGCCATCATCAAGGCGTTCGGGGCGTGCTCTTTGATTCTGCCCATCTGTTCGTCAACAGACCGGTAGTTCAGAGGAAGCGCAATTGATAACCCGATCATGAACACGAAACCGGAAGGCAGCACGCCGCTCATTAACGTACCAATCAACAGCAGAGTGAAAATAATATTGAACCAGAGCATTTTGGGCCGCTTCAAAGAATCCCTGAATGCTTTTTCCTCTTCGTCCATTTCCAATGTTTCTGCCGCAGCGGCAATTTCTTCAGAAGCCGCTGTGCTTTCCTGCTTTTGTGCGATCCGTTTCTTCTCGCGAAGGCCGAATAATGCTCCTACAATGAATAACAGCACAATTTCGATAAGCTGCAGGGGAATGAGCGGTCTCCACAATGCTACAGGATCCATGTTCAGCACGGTAGCAGCACGCCCTATCGGTCCCGCCCATGGAAGCAGATTCATGACACCGACACTCAGCACCGTTAACAGCATTAAGAGGAGCGGACTCATGTTCAATCTTTTATATAAAGGAAGCAGTGCAGGAATCGTGATGAGAAACGTAGATGCCCCGGAGCCGTCAAGACCTGCAACGATTGCGATAGCAATAGTACCCATGGCGACAAGTACTACATTTCCTTTTGTCAGCGCTATCACTTTATCGATGATCGGGTCAAACAACCCGGCATCCTGCATCATACCAAAGAACAAAATAGCGAAAATGAACATAATGACAACAGACATGACAGAATCAATACCGTCCTGAAAGTAAGTGGTGAGCTCTTCAACCCCCGAACCGAGTATCAAAGCCGCTGCTACAGGAATTAATGTCATCGCGACAATGGGAGATAACTTCTTTGTGATCAGTAGTGTTACAATAGTAATGATTGTCAAAAAGCCGATAAAACTTACCATCGTAATCCTCCTTCTGGTTTTTGAAACGCTTTCATTTAATGTATCACAGCTGTTTTGTTTATTGATTTTTTGTATGTATTGATTATCTTTTCAATATAATGATTGTATTGTTCATAAAGTTTATGGGAAAAGGTGTGTGTTTTTCGATCCAGCGATGGGGGGAGATAAGCGGAAGGAAGGATATACATAGCCGCGGAGCTTTTAGTAAAATAAAAGAGAGGTCCGTATGGCATGAAAAGAGGGATGTAGTGATGTATGCCGTGCTGTTGTTTGTGCTTGCCGGCCTTGCGGAGATAAGCGGAGGCTATTTGATATGGGTATGGCTGCGTGAAAGCCGTCCATTTTGGTTCGGTTTATCGGGCGGCATACTGTTAATGCTGTATGGAGTTATTGCCGCTTTTCAGGTATTTCCGTCCTTTGGCCGGGTGTACGCCGCTTACGGCGGAGTATTTATTGTCATGTCCGTGCTTTGGGGGTGGCTTGTCGACCGCAAAACTCCTGATATGTACGACTGGATTGGAGCCGCCGTCTGTTTAATCGGTGTAAGCATTATGCTGTGGGCGCCCAGGCAGTAATACCAGACAAACTTAGAAATAACAGCAGCGGCTCAGGATAAGTGCCCATGGAGGGAAAACCAATGGATATTATTATGAATATCATAGAAGAGTGGTGGGAGGCGTTTCTGAGTCTTCCGTGGAGAAAGATAGGGATTGCCTGTCTCATCTTTCTCGTTATATTCACTTTCCGTAAAGTGTTCACTCGTTATATTTTCAAGATTGTGATGAGGTTTGCGCAAAAGTCGCCTACCTCCTTCTTTACCAATATGCTGACCGCGTTTGAAAAGCCGGTCCGCTTCTTTATCGGAGTTCTTGGCATATATCTGGCGCTCCTCTATCTTCCTATACCGCTCGAGTCGATGACTGTAATCAATACAGTGTACCGATCTATAGTCATTGTGGTGATCGGCTGGGGGTTGTTCAATTTTGCTTCGTCGAGTTCCAATCTGTTTCACCGTTTCTCTCACAAAATGGAGGACGGAGCCGACAGTATGGTGATTCCATTTCTGTCGAAGCTCACCCGCTTTGCCATTGTACTGCTGACTATTACCCTGGTTGCCTACGAGTGGGGATATAATATTAATGGGCTGGTGGCCGGGCTCGGGCTCGGAGGTCTTGCCGTCGCGCTTGCCGCGCAGGAAACCCTCAGCAACTTTCTCGGCGGTGTTATTATTGTGACGGAACGTCCGTTCAAAAGCGGAGACTGGATTGAGACACCTACCGTTGAAGGCATGGTGGAGGATATCAGCTTCCGCAGTACAGAAGTCCGGACGTTTGCGGATTCGCTTGTCACCGTACCGAATAAAATTCTTGCCAGTGAAGCTATTACGAACTGGTCGGAAATGAGTGTTCGCCGCATTATGTTTACGGTGGGAGTGGAATATGGCACGTCACCGGAAAAAATCGAAACCGTTGTACAGCGCGTGGATCAGCTGCTGCGTGATCATGAAGAAGTGGATAACGAATTGATACTCGTTCGTTTCAGCGAAATGAGTGAGTCGTCTTACGATATTTTTGTCTATTTCTTCACAAAATCCACAGCCTGGCTGGAATGGTATAAAGTAAAAGAAGAAATCAACCTGACCATCATCCGGATTCTCGAAGAAGAAGGTGTGAAAGCGGCGTTTCCTTCCCGTTCGCTGTATGTGGAAAAGGTACCAAAAGACTGGGAGGGTGTTGTCCGGGAGACATCCGGGCCGCAGGAAGAATAGATGTTCTGCGACATTTCTGTGACACCTTACCGCCCGGTGGTGGAAAATACGGCTTGCTCCTTTTATAATGGCGGAGGATTCCATTGGAAAAGGGGAATGCGTTTTGGAACAGACGGCTGTATTTTCTTTGTTTAAGGGACTATCAGTGCAGAAAGTGATGGAGCTTGTTCATCATTTGGAGCGATATAACAGTGACGTGTTTTTTGAAAAAAAACAGACATCCGCAAATGGTAAAAGCATGCTTGGGATGATGTCGGTTTTTACGACCATACGTATCGGCGACAAGGTTCATGTCCGCGCCAGAGGGACGGATGCATCAACGCTGATATCGAGTGTTCACTCTTTTCTTGAAGACGCTGAAGCAGCAGAGGAAACGCTCGGGTACTGGGAAGAAGAAGGCATGGAAACCGTTGAAAAAGCGATGACGGCATCTCTTCATAACTGGACGCCGGAAGTACGAAACGTAGCAAAATCCTATTTAAAAACGACAAGACATTAATATAAAAAAAAGAACTGTTTTTCCAGCATTGTTTCACTGGAAAAACAGTTCTTTTTTTGAAAAGCCTTCAGGAATTGAGACGAAAGTTTCATTTTTCGGCTTGAAGGAAATCGTAGTGTAAATTTGTACAGAAGGGGAAATAGAAGTAGTAGAGAAAACGAAAGGAGGGGGCGTCGTTGATAAAGACAGGCACCGCTGTTTTATTCATGGGTGTGGCATTGCTGGCATCGTGCGGACAATCGGATATGCAGGAAACCGGCACGACACAGGCGGCTGCGTCATCTGCTGCTCTTCAAGTGCAGGACAAACAGCCCCTCTCCGACGTGAAAAGTGTCACCGATCAAAAGGGAGAGGGGGAAACACAGTTTAACCGTCTGCTTCAGAATGAGAAGTCTGTCTCCTTGTTTTCCCTTCTGCATCGTGACAGAGAACAGATGAAACAGGAAGCCGGAACGCCGCAGGAGGAAGGCTCCTTTGAAGGAGCACCGTTTATGCGTTACGGCAGCGGAACGTTCTTTTTCCCCGGCGGATCGGAACAGGCGGAAGTATTTGCTGTACAGAACCCTGAAATAACTGCCGGCGGAGTAACGGAGCAGGCAGGTTCTCCGGATAAGGCATACGAGAACAAAATGGAAGGGCTTTGGACGGAAGAATATACGTATGAAGACGGCACGATTATCGTAGAAAAACAAGCCGAAAACACAGAGGAAATCAGCACTCTCTGGTTTAAATCATCATAAATACAAAAAAAGCAGACGAAAAGACGGAGTATGGGAAATGTCCCGCTCCGTCTTTTTACGTTACCGGCTGGAAGACTCAACTTCCTGCTGTCTCCAATGTTCTGCAGCCGACGCTTGTTTCTTGTCGAGCATCATCTGAAAGAGACCGCAAAGCAGCACGACAAAGACGGCACTTCCAGCAAAAAGCATAGAGAATCCGGTATAGGTTACGACAATACCAAGTAGGAAAGACCCGGCTGCAACGCCTAAATCAAACATCATGAAAAACGTAGCCGTCGCATAACTGTTCCGCTCTGGTGAGGCGGCCTGCACCGAAAGCGACAGCAGCGAGGGAAGCAGTGTTCCGTATCCGACACCAATCAAAGCCGCAGAGATAAGAAAAGAAACCGTACCTTCCGCGAAACTTAGAAGCCCAAGCCCCGCTGCAAAGATAAACAGACACGGGATAATGACAATTCTCGGGCCGCGTGCGTCAAACAGACGGCCGAGATACGGACGGCTGAGAAGCATGGTTACTGCAAAAACCAGGAAAAAATAACTGGATACAGACGCCAGTCCAAGTTGATCCGCATAGACCGAAATAAATGAAATCACGCCGGAGTAGGCAAAAGCCACCAGACTGCTGGCGGCGGCAATCGGCAGTGCTTTTTGCTCGATTAAATCTCTGAGGGATGTTTTACCGCTTTCTTTGGATGGAGCTTTTGGTATTTCTTTCGGCCGCACGAGAAACGCGGACAAGGTGCCTGCAATCATAATGATACTTAAAAGAACAAACAAGAACTGATAGGACACGAATTGTGTCAAGGTAAGACCGAGAAAAGGTCCGGCCACAACAGCCAGATTCATGGACATGGTGAAATAGCCGAGTCCTTCTCCGCGTCTTGCGTCAGGGACGACATCTGCCGCAATCGCTGATGTCGCAGTTGTTAATATACCAAACGACAAACCGTGAAAAATGCGGAGCAGAATGAGTGGAGCGAAAGCATCAACCCAGATATAACCGAATGTTGAAATGGTAAAGACGACCACGGTGATAAGCAGTATATTTTTCTTCCCGCCCCAATCCAGTATCTTTCCGGAAAATGGTCGGATGATAATGGCGGTGATGAACATTGCCGTAACGACGAGACCTCCTTTGGATTCGGAGCCGCCAAGTTCGTTAATGACATAGAGCGGGAGGGTGGTGAGCAGTGTGTAAAAAATGACAAAGACGATGAAATGGACGAGAGAAATGCTGAGAAAGTCTTTTGTCCAGATCGGTTGTTTCGTTTGATTCAAGTTAAACCCTTCTTTCTTCGATTCCGAGTTTCTGCAGCAGCGTGTAAAGCTGCTTCGCTTCTTCCCGGGTTAACGAGCCGGTGAAGTGGTGCTCCATCTGTTCAACACTTTCCTTCACCTTCGGCAGCTGCTGTTTTGCTTCATCGGTTATAACCGCAATACGTTCCCGGCGGTCCCGACCGTACTGTCTGCTGACCCAGCCGTTTTCTTCCATTTTGGCAAGGGTACGGGTTACTGTCGGTGCTTCCACCTGAAGGTATTTCCAGATCTCGGTCTGTGTCATTGGGCCATTTTTCATCAGAATATATAAAATAGTCCATTGGGAAGCATACAGACCGTGCGGCTGTACCTGGTCATTCAGTTCTTTTGAGAAATTCCGGGCTTTCTGATTCAGTAAATGGATGAGTCCGCTTGTATCCATGACAAACTCCTTATTATTTACTTAAGTAATTAATAACATACCTGCTAAGTATAACGACCATTCACATCCCTGTAAACCGGGGTTTTTCATGTAAGGGGATACAAAAGAGACAGAATGGTTTCTTTCGCCTGTGACGTATGATAATCTATGAAGGAGAATATTTGAGGAGGCACGTGATATGAACCAGATGGATGCCAATGAAATTATTTCGTTTATTTCAGAAAGTGAAAAAACGACACCAGTGAAAGTACATATTAAAGGAGACGGTCTGGAACTGATTGGTTTCGGTAATGATACGAAACGTTTCATTACCGGAAATACAGGCGTTCTTTTCGGAGAATGGAAAGAGATTCAAAAAGGAATCGAAGAAAACCCGGACAAAATCGAAGACTATGTCATTGAGAATGACCGCCGTAACAGTGCTATTCCGCTCCTTGACCTGAAAGACGTGCAGGCCCGCATCGAACCGGGTGCTGTCATCCGCGACCAGGTGGATATCGGCAAAAACGCGGTCATCATGATGGGTGCAACCATCAACATCGGCGCTGTCGTTGGAGAAAATACAATGATCGATATGAACGTCGCGCTCGGTGGACGAGCTACTGTGGGAAGCAACTGCCATATCGGCGCCGGATCGATTCTTGCAGGGGTCATTGAGCCGCCTTCCGCGCAGCCGGTCGTTATCGAAGACGGTGTCGTCGTCGGTGCGAACTGCGTTATCCTCGAGGGTGTTACCGTCGGCGAAGGAGCTGTTGTCGCCGCTGGAGCCGTCGTCACCGAAGACGTACCGGCCAATACCGTCGCTGCCGGAACCCCGGCCCGTGTCATCAAAGAAATTGACGATCAGACAAAAGGCAAAACAGAAATGAAGCAGGAACTGCGCCGCTTAAACGACGACTAATAATACTGCACGATCTGCCCGGTCTGAAACACTGTTTTCAGCCGGGTATTTTTCCATCAAAAGAAGGGACGAGTCACAATGAACTGGATGAACAGGGACCAGCAGTATATCATGAACACCTATCAGCGTCTTCCCATCGCTGTAACAAAAGGAGAGGGGAACTACCTGTACGATGAAGAAGGAAACAGCTACCTCGATTTATTTACAGGACTTGCTGTGAACATATTAGGCCACTCCCATCCTTACCTGGTTCAAAAGCTCGAAGAACAGGCAGGACAATTTCTGCATATTTCGAATGTATTCCTGAATACACCGGCCATCACGTTGGCCGAACGGCTTGTAAAAGAAACATTTCCGGGAAAAGTGTTTTTTTCTAATTCAGGAACAGAAGCTGTGGAAGCGGCGGTTAAGCTCATTCATAAATGGAAAAAGCAGGATACGGATGAAAAGGACGGCATCGCGGTCCTTGGGAACAGTTTTCACGGTCGGACGCTCGGCGCGGTGAAGCTGACACGTCAGGAAAATGTGTATCAGGATTTCCCGGCGGCGGATTATCCGGTCTATGAAACAGCGCCTGAAGATCTGGAGGCACTGGAACGCCTGTTTCAGGAAAAGAAACCGGCTGCGTTTATGATGGAACCGGTCCTTGGCTCCGGTGGCATTATGCCTGCATCCCGCTCGTTTCTGGAAGGGGCGGCTGCGCTCTGCCGCCGGTACCGGGTACTGTTCTGTCTGGATGAAATACAGACCGGCATGGGAAGAACGGGGGAGCTGTTTGCCTATCAGCATACTGATGTAACACCGGACCTGCTTCTCTTTGCCAAAGGAGTCGGAGGCGGTCTGCCGCTCGGAGGAATGATTGCACGCGAAGGGCTTGATACGTTGTTTACTCCGGGAGATCACGGAGCGACGTTTGCACCGAGTCCGCTCAGCGCCGCCCTTGGTAATGCCGTGCTGGATGTGCTGCTGGAGCAGGGGGGACTGGAACAGGGAAAAGAAAACGCTGGGTATTTATGGAACAGTCTGGAGTATCTTAAAGTAAGAAGCGGAGGTCTGCTCCGTGAAGTCCGCGGGCAGGGGATGATGCTCGGTCTTCGTCTGCAGGTGTCCCCGGAAGATGTACAGCGGATTCAGAAACAGCTGCTCCGGCGCGGCTTTATGGTCAATGTGACGCAGCAGACCATTATTCGTCTGCTGCCGCCTCTGACACTCAAACCGGAGGATACGGATGCATTTACCGGGGCGCTGGAAGAGGAATTACTGAAGGAGGTATCCATCCATGACTGAAGAGGAACTGCTTACGCTCCGCAGGCAGCTGCATCAGATTCCGGAACCGGGGTTTGAAGAGTGGAAGACACAGGAACTGCTGCTTGAGACTATCAGCGGCATGCCGCAGGACCATCTTACGGTGCGCACGTGGAGAAGCGGCATATTCGTATATGTGGAAGGAACAGCCCCGGAAAAAACGATAGGGTACCGGACCGACATGGATGGCCTTCCGATGCAGGAGCAGACGACGCTCTCCTTTCCGTCCTCGCATGAAGGGTATATGCATGCGTGTGGTCATGACATGCATATGACGATTGCGGTTGGTATTTTGTCTCATTTTGCAGCCAGGCAGCCGAAAGACAATCTTCTGTTTTTGTTCCAGCCGGCGGAAGAAGGACCAGGGGGCGCGCTGCCGATGCTTCGTTCGCAGCCGTTTCAGGAATGGAAACCGGATGAGATGTACGCCCTTCACGTCGCACCGGAATACAAAGCAGGTACGGTTGCCGTAAAGCCTGGGCTGCTTTTTGCCAATACATCGGAACTGTTTATAGATCTAAAAGGACAGGGAGGCCACGGGGCAAGACCCCATACCGCCAACGATATGGTCGTAGCTGCTTCCCACCTTGTCACCCAGCTTCAGACGATCGTCTCCCGTAATGTGAATCCGATGGACGCAGCCGTTGTGACAGTAGGAACAATCTCCGGCGGGGCGAAACAAAATATCATAGCAGAAACAGCGCGTCTGGAGGGAACAATTCGTGCGTTGTCCGCAGGCAGCATGAAAGAAGTGAAAAAGCGGATCCAATCCCTGACCGCAGGCATTGAAACCGGTTTTGACTGCGAAATCTCGATTGACTGGGGTTCAGCTTATTGTCAGGTCCATAACGACAAGGCGTTAACGGACGCGTTTATGCAGTTTACGTCGGAAGAAAGCGCCATGGAGTTGGTGGAATGCGGCGAGGCTATGACCGGGGAGGACTTCGGATATTTTCTGGAAGAACTGCCGGGCGTTATGTTCTGGCTCGGCGTCGATACGCCGCACGGGCTGCACGATGCCCGTATCGAACCGAAAGAAGAAGCCATCGCACGTGCCGTCAGCCACATGACCTCCTTTTTATCCCGTAAGTAAGGATTCGGACTTGGCAAAATAAGAAAACATGGATCCGTACAAAAAGCCGCGGAAAGCAAATGCTTTCCGCGGCTTTTTGCATGGCTTATTGCATGGCTTATTGTTCCTGGCGTTTGTCCACATAAACCTGATGGGGATACGGGATGTCGATACCGTTTTTGTCGAGTGCTTCCTTGCATGCTTTGCGGAGTTTACGTTCAATGCCCCATTGTTCCATGTTCTCGGTTTTTCCGAGAATTCGGATGACAACGTCGGATTCTCCGATGCCCTGAACGCCTAAAACGTCAGGTCCTTCTTTGATGGCAGGTTCTTCAGCAGCGAGCTGGTCGCACACATCCTGCAGCACCCGGACCGCTTCATCGATATTGTCATCATACGAGATGCCGATATCAATCATTGCCCTCATGTTGCCACGGGAATGATTATCGACGTTGCTTATGTTGCGGTTCGGAATAAAATGAAGCGTTCCGTCAAAGCCGCGGATCTGGGTGGTGCGCAGTCCGACTTCTTCCACGACACCGCCTACGCCTGCTGCGCTTACGTAGTCTTCGACGTCAATCTGCTTTTCAAGCAGAATGAAAAATCCGGTGACAACATCGCTGACGAGACCCTGAGCCCCAAAGCCGATAGCAAGTCCGACTACACCGGCACCAGCGATAAGAGGCGCGATTTCAAGGCCGAAAATCCCGATAAGTATAGTGAAAAAGATAAAAATCAAGACGTAGGAAAAGACACTCACGGACAGCTTATTCAACGTCTGCACCCGTCCCGGCTGCATATTTTTCTGTTCTTTCATACGCGAAAACGAGCGGTTAATAATATTCTTTCCAACGGCACGTACAATCAGAAATACGATGAGCAGCAATATAATTCTGAGCGCGCCTTCAAGTAAAGTGGATATGTCCAAAAAATCTGCCAAAACCCGTCACTCCTTTATGTATTCTCATGCTTATAGTACCCCGGCTCTGCTCTGACAAAACGTATCACTTTTTGTCAGGAAAACTCATTATAACATAATAACGCTTCATGTATAAGATAACAAGGAGAACGTCACCGCTTAACGGAGAAAGGAGCTTGAATCATGACCGCATCTCAGCTTGTTGGAAAAACAGCCCCGCTTTTCCGGGCGAAAGCGCTGTTTCCAGATCAATCAGAAGGCATGTTGCAGCTTTCTTCCTGGCAGAGCAAAGGAAAGTATATCATTTTATTTTTCTATCCGATGGATTTTTCTATCGTCTGCCCAACGGAAATAACGGCTCTTCATGACCGCATCGAAGATTTTGAGGATCTCGATACGGAGATTCTTGGTATTTCGACAGATTCTATCTATGTTCATGAGGCTTGGACGAATACTGCCCGTGAAGACAATGGAATTGGAAACATTGCATTCCCTCTTATTTCGGACAGCAATCACCGGATATCCAGAGATTACGGTGTACTGCAGGAGTCAGAAGGAACGGCTGCGAGAGCTATGTTCATTATTAGTCCGGAGGGTACTGTGATGTATTCCCTCGTACATCATGACAACATCGGAAGAGATGTAGAGGAGACATTGCGGGTGCTTGAAGCACTGCAGACAGGAAAGCCCTGCCCGGCGGACTGGAAGCCGGGAACACGGACGATCGAATAGCATAAAAGGTGAAACCGGGGAGGTGTTACGATGAAAAAAGAAATGAAACGTCCTTCTTTTAACGGTGATGGATATTGGCTCAACGAAACCTGGACCGAAGAACAGGCGGACGACGGATGTCCTGTGTTGATTTACTTCTGGTCTGTCAGCTGCAGTCACTGTGACAAAGCTGTGCCGGCGTTAATCCGACGTCTAAGTCGGCACCGGTCGGATCTCCATGTCATATCTGTACACATGCCCCGATCTGCCAAAGATAAGAACACAGAAAAAGTGAAAAGTAAAGCATCATCCTTAAATATTACCCATCCTCTTCTGGTTGATCAGGATCATTTGGTGTCCGATGCGTGTCAGAACGATTATGTTCCTTCCTATTATCTATTTCATCCTGACAAAACGCTGTTTCACATGCAGTCCGGCGACAGTGGCATGACACTCCTTACGAAAAAAATAGACCGGTTGCTGCAGAACCTGTAGGAGAGTCCGGCAGCAGGTGCAGATCCTGCTTTTGCGCCGAAACGTTTCATCGTTTAAAATATAAGAAGCTGTAGAAATTGAACGAACGTTCGGAGGATGAACCATGAAAAAACAATTTGCGGTGATTGGTCTCGGCCGTTTCGGAGGAAGTATCTGCAAATCTCTTGTGGATGAGGGTAGTGAAGTGCTCGCGATCGATCAGGATGAAGATAAAGTGAATGAATTCTCATCTCTTGTGACGCATGCGGTGATTGCTGATTCAACGGATGAAAAAGCCTTGAAAGGACTGGGCATCCGGAATTTTGATCACGTTATCGTTGCGATTGGAGACGATATACAATCAAGTATTCTGACCACCCTGATTCTCGTGGAGATGAACGTGAAGCATGTAACAGTTAAAGCGCAGAACGATTATCATGAAAAAGTGCTGAATCGTATCGGAGCGGATGAAATCATTCATCCGGAACGGGACATCGGGGTGCGTATTGCCCATAACGTGGTTTCCAACAGTGTGCTGGATTATCTGGAAATTTCCGATGAATACAGCATCGTAGAGCTGGCAGCGGGCCCTACCATTGATGGCGAAACGATTGTTGATCTCGATCTTCGTGCCAGATACGGATGTAATATTCTCGCTGTAAAAAGAGATGAAAATATTCACGTATCCCCAAGACCAGATAAAAAAATAGAAGAAGGAGATATTTTAATAGTTATCGGTGCGGATAATGACATCACCCGCCTGGAAACCCGCTGGATTGACGAGACATAAAAAAGGAGGCTGTCTTCTGTTTAGGAAGACAGCCTCCCTTTTTGTGTCCGTTGTCATACTTCCATGATGATAGGAAGGATCATGGGCTTTCGTTTTGTCTTTTCATAAAGATACGGGGAAAGCTGATCAATCACTTCGTTTTTTATTTCGGACCACTGGGTGGTTTTTCGTTTCATTACTTCTTCAAGATGTGTGGTCAGTTTCGTCTGGGCATCGTTGATAAGGTCGCTTGATTCACGCATGTACACGAATCCACGCGAAATAATATCCGGTCCGGCCGATACTTTGAAATTTTTCATGTCTATGCTGACCACGACGACAACAAGACCTTCCTCTGATAAAATGCGGCGGTCACGCAGCACAATGTTTCCGATATCTCCAATCCCGTTTCCATCCACGTAGACAGAGCCGGAAGGAACCTTCCCAAGCGGCGACGCACTTTTTCTGGTGAGGGCGAGAACTTCGCCGTTTTCCATGACAAACGAATTCTCCTCCGGAACGCCGCAGTCTCTGGCCAGCTTCGTGTGCATCTTTAACATCCGGTATTCTCCGTGGATCGGCATGAAATACTGCGGCTTTAACAGGCGGAGCATTAATTTCTGCTCTTCCTGGCCGCCGTGTCCGGATGTATGGATATTGTTCAGAGAACCGTGAATGACTTTTGCTCCTGCCCGTGACAGCTGATTTATAATTTTATTAACCGACAAAGTGTTGCCGGGGATCGGAGAGCTTGAGAAAACTACGGTGTCTCCAGGGATGATCTGAATCTGGCGGTGGGTTCCGTGAGCGACACGGGAAAGAGCCGCCATCGGTTCGCCTTGACTGCCTGTACATAAAATGGCCGCCTGGTTGTCCGGAATCCGGTTGAGCTGGGACGCATCAATGAATGTTCCCTTCGGCGCTTTGATATATCCGAGTTCCTGTCCAATGGTGATGGAAGATTCCATGCTGCGTCCGAATACGGCAATTTTACGTCCGTCCTGCACAGCGGCTTCCACCGCCTGCTGCAAACGGTAAATATTGGAGGCGAACGTAGCAAAAATCAATCTGCCTTCCGCCTGCCTGAATATATTGTCGATACTTTTGCCTACCGTCCGTTCTGACATGGTGAATCCCGGTACTTCACTGTTTGTGCTGTCCGACAACAGACAGAGAACGCCTTCCTCCCCGATTTGGGCCATCTTCGAGAGGTTGGCCGGTTCTCCGACCGGAGTGAAATCAAATTTGAAATCTCCTGTCTGAACGATGTTACCTTCCGGGGTATTCACAACGATCCCGAAAGAATCAGGAATGCTGTGCGTCGTCCGGAAAAAAGAAACTTTTGTTTTTTTGAACTTAATAACCTGATCTTCATTAATCACATTCAGTTTAGCTTTTCTCAGCAGTCCGTGCTCTTCCAGTTTTCCTTTCAAAAGTCCGATGGAGAGCTTTCCGCCGTAGATGGGGACATTCAATTCCCGGAGAAGATATGGAATGCCGCCGATATGGTCTTCGTGACCATGTGTGACAAAAAGGCCCTTGATTTTGTCCTTATTACGGGCCAGATAGGTGTAATCAGGTATTACATAGTCGATCCCCAGTAGTTCGTCTTCTGGAAACATGATTCCGGCGTCAATGAGAATAATCTCATCCTGGTATTGTATGGCATACGTGTTTTTGCCGATTTCGCCTAGACCTCCGAGCGCGAAAACAGCAACCTGATTTTTTTTCATCTGCTTCATGCTCTACAGATTCTCCACTTTGAAATCTTCTTTTTTCTGTTCATGTTTCAACAAGCCCTCGGAAACCGGTTGAATGAATTCAATATTGTAATTTCTATCTGCCAATTTGCGCCGTACTTCCCGTTCTGTTTCCGCTTCAACAAACATGGTGTCTGTATTTTCACGCACAGGTATCTGGCTGAAGTCTTTCTGGTAAAACACTTTAAAAATCATATTGCTATCTCTCCTTTAATGTATAAATCAAAACGTGCAGCAGCGGCCGGCTCCGGTTCCGGCTTGGCGGGCACGTCTTTAAAAAACGAACTTTAATGGCATCTATTCTTCATTATAAATCAAATTGGTGGAAGTAACCATAAAGAACTTTTGAATGTTCATCCGCGCCGCAAGTGTTCAATTATCAAATTGTAATGGAAATCTTTTCGTTTTTCAATAGAGCATCCATTTGTTCCACCTGTAAATAATGAATACGTGAAGCTGTGGGTTCGATATGTTACGATTAATATTGGATATGAGGGAGCGTATAATTAAACATAGAAAGCTGTAAGGTGATGCAGGCATGAAAAAACCATCCATTGTTTTTTTTGACATAGATGGCACTCTCTATACTAAAGAAATGACACTTCCCCCTTCTGCTAAGAAAGCGATTCAGGATTTAAAGGAAAATGGGGTGTATGTGGCGATCGCGACAGGCAGAGCGCCATTTATGTTTGAGTCGCTGCGTCAGGAACTCGGAATTGAAACATTTGTCAGTTTCAACGGATCTTACGTCGTTGCTGAGGGAGAGGTAGTGGATAAGAAACCATTAAAGTCCGAAGATGTGGGGCATCTTCATGTGGAAGCCGGTACCCGGGAACACGGGATGGTTTTTATGGACCATGAACAGGCAGCAGCAGATTCAGAAGAAAATGAGGACATATCCCGCGGCATGAATGATTTAAAACTGCCATACCCTCCGATGAACCGGAACTTTTATAAGGATCATGAAATTTATCAGGCCCTGTTGTTCTGCGGTCCGGATGCCGAAGAAAAGTACCGTGACACGTTTGACACGTTCCGTTTCGTACGCTGGCATCAACTGGCCGTAGACGTGGTACCTGTCGGTGGCTCGAAAGCGGAAGGAATCCAGGCGGCAGCAGCCCATCTTGGATTTTCCATGGACGAAACAGCGGCTTTTGGCGACGCGTTGAACGACGTGGAAATGTTGAAGGAAACCGGAATCGGTATTGCTATGGGCAACGCTCTGGAAGAAGTGAAACAGGCAGCGGACTTCGTCACTTCCCCGGTCTATGAAGACGGAGTGAAGCAGGGACTGGAACGAATCGGGCTGCTTTAAAAAAAGACGACGGAGGATCACAGCGCTCCGTCGTCTTTTTTATCTGTTTCCGGAATTTCTTCTTCGATGCGGTCATAAAACATAACACCATTTAAATGATCCAATTCATGCTGAAATACGATAGCAGGCAGGTCACGCAGCCGCAGGCGGACTTTTTCGCCTTCCAGGGTTGTCCCCTCCAGGGTGATGCGTTTATAGCGCGGTACATCTCCGGGAACCTCCCTGTCCACGGAAAGACAGCCTTCCCCGCCTTCAAGATGGGTCATTTCCACAGAATGTCTCGTGATTTTCGGGTTGAACAATCCGTAACTGTACAAGCGGTCTTTTTCATCCGTTACATGTACCGCAAACATCCGCTTGTTGATTCCAAGCTGCGGAGCGGCCAGTCCGACCCCGGAACGAAGGTCATACTTCTCCGCCATTTCAGGATCCTGGCTGTTCTGCAGGAACTCGAGCATTTCTTTTAATGTGTTTTTATCTTCCTCGGAAGGAGGCACTGGCACTTCTTCGGTAACTTTTCGAAGCGCAGGATGGCCCTCCCGTACAATATCATCCATCGTCAGCAAGATTGATCCCTCCGGTTGAGTCGTTATATACAGCTGTTGCACCCAATTATTTTACTTAGTATAACAGAAAAATGAAAGCGGCAAAAGCAGGCCGCCATTGTGCAGCACCCGCTCCTGTAAAAAAGGAGCTATTCTCTTGGAATAGCTCCGACGGCGGCTGGTTTTACTCTTTATAGCCGTAATCGGTTTTGGAAGCTCCTACAATAACAAGCAGAATGAAAAGCACTACAATCAATGCGAATGCTTTGCCTGCTCCTTTTCCTCCACTGCTGTAGCCGGCTGTCTGGTTTTGATTGTAGTAAGGCTGATACATCTGGTTACTGCCCCACATACTCATTCTCTCCTTTCCTTGTGATGCGCAAATTTAGGTCATCTCCCTTTCAACCTATGTCAAAAGCACAAAAATGAATGGGCCCCTGCCCATTATGAAGTTTATTGATTTAGTACAGGAGTTGTTTTATGATTGTGAGAGTAAGAATGAAATCAGGATAAAAAAATGTCACTGTACAGCAGTGAAATGGATATAACAGAGAGGAGAACAGATTGTTGATACATAGAAAGGTGTTCTATCTGTGTGCGGCTGCCGCCGTTTTTCTCGTGTTGAGTGCCTGTGGCGGAGGTGCCGCTGAACAGGCCTATACTCATCTGGAAGAAGCAGCAGCGCTCGAAGACGGTTTTGAAAAACAGCAGGACCCTATCATGAACCTGGAAGAAAAGGAACAGCAATTATATGAAGAAATGCTTTCTCTGGGGACGGAAAATATGGAACAAATTCAGTCGCTGGCCGAAGAGGCTGTTGGACTGGCTGAAGAACGGAAGCAACTGCTTCAGAAAGAAAAAGAAAGCATTGAGGCAGCATATGAGGAATATCAGATCGGGGCAGAACAGATGCAGCAGGTGCAGGGAGCCGGGGAACAAATCCAGGCTGTAGAAAAAGCGATGGAAAATCGTTATAACACCTATCAGGATCTTTACGAAAGCTATCAGAAAGCGGTCGAACAGGATATTTCCCTGTATCAGGCGTTCACGGATGAAGAACTGACCATCGAAGACCTTCAGAGCCGGATTGACAGTGTCAATAAACAGTACAGTTCAGTTGTGAAAAACAGGGATGCGTTCAACCGCTACACCGATAAATACAATGAAGCGAAACAAAATTTCTATGAAGCGGCGGAACTTGATATCAGCGGATCGGAATCAGAAGAAGCCCCGGACACAGAATAAGGCAAAAAGAAGGAGACCGGTCTGCAAGGGTCTTTATATCGTAAGAAAAGGAGGCTGTATTAAAAGATACAGTCCTTTTTGTATTGTATAAAGAATGTAAGCGCGGGCGGGAGCGGAAGACGCCAGCCTGCCAGGCAGCCTGCTTTATTAGCTTGGCCATTGACTTTTGGCTGCAGCTTTGTTCATCCGGGTGTGGACACTATCAGCAGAAAATAAGACTGTAGTGTCCACGGATCGCCGTTTCGTGGACACTACGCCGCTGAAATCCGGAATTAGTGGGTGCTGGTGGAAGACAATGGACACTAGCTGCCCCTGGGGAGAGTCTTAGTGTCCTTTCAACCCGCTTCCATGGACACTAAGCCGCCCCGCGGCATACATAGTGTCCACACTGCCACTGCCTCCAGGAACAACCCCAGCTTGACACCTTTTAAAATAATGTAGAAATACTCTGCTTCTTTAAGCTGTATTATAAAAACAATGGCTGCCTGAATCCGCTCTCAAAAAAGAAGTGCTGTTTACAGCGATTTTCAAATGATATATAACAGTTGCATGTCCAATCGGTTATATCTGGCGCCCCGAAACATCATAGAAACGTTTGAAGTAAAAGGATTGACGAATCTTTTTGAAGTGGTATATTCTTAAATCAGAGCAAGGTTGTTTCATTTTTTTTGAACTTTTACTGAAACAGTTGTATCATGAGAAGGAAGTCAGCATGGAAGTCAGCTTACACATCATAAGACGCTGAAAAAGAAAACATTCAGTCTGATGTTTTCAGGCGGTAATGGTTATCCTAGCTGTAGGAGAAAAGGTGCGCGTGTATCTTATTTCAACCATTGGAAGAAAGGAAGAGGTGAACATTAGTGGCTAGTAATACATTAGAACAGGCGGAAGGTCACTTTGAAATGTTTCAGGTTATGAACGAGGAAGGCGAAATTGTAAACGAGGATGCCTTTCCGGATCTTTCAGATGAAGATCTGCAGGAACTGATGAGAAGAATGGTGTATACAAGAATCTGGGATCAGCGTGCAGTATCGCTGAACCGTCAGGGACGTCTCGGCTTCTACGCCCCGGTTGCGGGACAGGAGGCATCGATGCTTGGGTCGCAGTATGCGCTCGAGCAGGATGACTGGATTGTACCGGGTTACCGCGATGTTCCTCAAATTGTCTGGCATGGATTTCCGCTTTATCAGGCTTTTCTGTTCTCACGCGGTCATTATCACGGCGGTCAGATTCCGGAAGAGTTGAACGTATTGTCCCCGCAGATTATTATTGGGGCTCAGATTGTACAGACAGCAGGTGTTGCCCTTGGTCTGAAAAAGAAAGAGAAAAACAGCGTAGCAATTACTTATACAGGCGACGGCGGAGCATCCCAGGGCGACTTTTATGAAGGGATGAATTTTGCCGGTTCGTTCAAGGCTCCGGCGATTTTTGTCGTGCAGAACAATCAGTTTGCCATCTCGGTTCCGGCTGACGCCCAGACGTCAGCGAAAACCATCGCACAAAAAAGTGTGGCAGCAGGTATACCGGGCAGACAGGTCGACGGCATGGACGTGCTGGCTGTATACGCAGCTACAAAAGATGCACGCGAACGCGGTCTTGCAGGCGACGGCCCGTCCCTTCTGGAGACACTCTGCTACCGTTACGGCCCGCATACAATGGCCGGCGATGACCCGACACGTTACCGCACCTCCGATATGGATGACGAGTGGGAAAAAAGAGATCCACTCGTGCGTCTGCGTAAGTATCTGGAGAATAAGGATCTCTGGTCTGAAGAGCGGGAGAACGAAGTAGTGGAAACGGCAAAAGAAGAGATCAAGGCTGCCATCAAGAAAGCTGATGACACACCGAAACAGAGTGTGTCGGATCTGATCGAAAATATGAACGAGGTGCTGCCTCCCAACTTGAAGGATCAGCTTGAAGAATACAGAGAGAAGGAGTCGAAGTAAGCTATGGCGCAAATGACAATGATTCAGGCAATAACCGATGCGATGCGTACGGAGCTGAAAAACGACGAAAACGTACTTGTTTTCGGGGAAGATGTGGGACAGTACGGGGGTGTATTCCGTGCAACGGAAGGCCTTCAGAGTGAATTCGGCGAAGACCGCGTGTTTGACACGCCGCTTGCTGAATCCGGCATCAGTGGATTGTCCATCGGGCTCAGCCTGACAGGCTTCCGCCCGGTCATGGAAATTCAGTTTTTTGGGTTTGTATTTGAAACAATGGATGGTATCAGCGGACAGATGTCAAGGCTACGCTACCGTTCCGGCGGTCACTACAACGCTCCGGTAACGGTGCGTTCCCCGTTCGGAGGCGGCGTAAAAACGCCGGAGCTGCATGCGGACAGTCTGGAAGGATTGATGGCACAATCTCCGGGGCTGCGGGTAGTGATTCCTTCTTCGCCATATGACGCGAAAGGACTCCTGATTTCATCCATCCGCGACAATGATCCGGTTGTATTTCTGGAACATATGAAACTGTACCGTTCGTTCCGCGAAGAAGTGCCGGAAGAAGAATACACTGTTGACCTTGATAAAGCAGCTGTGAAACGAGAAGGCAAAGATGTAACTATAGTGACGTACGGTGCTATGGTTCACACATCGCTCAAAGCCGCCGAACAGCTGGCCGAAGAGGGAATTGAAGCAGAAATTGTAGATCTCCGCACGATCAGCCCGATCGATGTGGATACCGTGCTGGAATCGGTCAAAAAGACCAACCGTGTCATTGTGGTGCAGGAAGCACAGAAACAGGCCGGCATCGCCAACCGTGTTGTGGCGGAGATCAATGAACATGCCATTCTGCATCTCGAGGCTCCGGTTCTGCGGGTAACGGCACCGGACACGGTCTTTCCGTTTGCAGCAGCGGAAGATATCTGGCTCCCGGATTACACAAATGTAGTGGAAAAAGCAAAAACCGTGGTGAATTTCTAAAAAACGGGAAGCTTATGATACAAACTGAAGAAGAAATAGGATTTCTTTTTCAGTTTGTTGTGTTTCAAGAAACGGATAAATAAAGGAGGCAGCCATAGTGGCTTTCAATTTCGAACTACCAGATATTGGGGAAGGCATCCATGAAGGTGAAATCGTAAAATGGTTCGTCCAGTCAGGCGACACTGTTCAGGAAGATGACGTCCTTTGTGAAGTGCAGAATGATAAGGCTGTTGTAGAAATTCCTTCGCCAGTGGAAGGCACCGTAAAGGATGTTAAAGCTGAAGAAGGAGCTACCGTCAATGTGGGAGACGTCATTCTGATCGTCGACGATGGCAGTGCTGACACTCCTTCAGATGAAGGCAGTGAAAAAGCGGGCACTGAAGAACAAAAAGAAGAAGAGGAACCAAAGCAGAGCGGCGGCGAAGAAGAGAGTTCCTCCGAGCCGGCAGCCGGCGGGGAAGATGACGATAAACGCGTCATAGCTATGCCTTCGGTTCGTAAATTCGCCCGTGAACAGGGAATCAACATTCAGGATGTAGAAGGCACCGGCAAAAACGGCCGCATTCTGAAAGAAGATGTAGAAGCGTACAAAGACGGCGGGCAGGCTTCCTCTGCAGCAGGAGAAGAGCAGAAAGAAGAAGCACCCGCCGCATCAGCTGGTGCACCGGCCCAGGATCAGCAGGCACTTGAAGAGCGTGTACCGATGAAGGGTATCCGCAAGTCCATTGCCAAAGCAATGGTGAATTCCAAGCACACAGCACCGCACGTTACGCACCATGACGAAGTGGATGTGTCCAATCTAGTGGCGAACCGGAAGAAGTTCAAGCCGGTTGCAGCTGAAAAAGATATTAAGCTGACGTATCTGCCGTATGTCGTGAAGTCACTTACTTCCGCTATTCGTGAGTTCCCGGTGCTTAATGCTTCGATTGATGATGAAAACGAAGAAATCGTCTACAAGAAGTACTTCAATATCGGTATCGCAGCAGACACGGATCAGGGACTTGTTGTACCGGTCGTAAAAGACGCCGACCGCAAGTCGATTTTCATGCTTGCTGATGAAATCAATGAACTTGCCGGCAAAGCACGGGACGGCAAGCTGAGCCCGGCTGAAATGAAAGGCGGCTCCGCCAGCATCTCCAACGTAGGTTCCGCGCAGGGGCAGTGGTTCACACCGGTTATCAATCATCCGGAAGTGGCTATTCTCGGAATCGGCCGGATTGAAGAAAAAGCGGTCGTTCGTGACGGAGAAGTTGTCATCCGCCCAATGCTTGCTTTATCCTTAAGTTATGACCATCGCCTGATTGACGGCATGACTGCCCAAAATGCCCTGAATCATGTGAAGCGTCTGTTGAATGATCCAGAATTACTAGTTATGGAGGGGTAAAATGGTAGTAGGAGATTTTCCAGAAGAAGTAGATACGCTTATTATTGGATCCGGTCCGGGAGGCTACGTTGCGGCAATCCGCGCGGCACAGCTTGGACAGTCCGTCACCATTGTTGAGAAAGACAACCTCGGCGGCGTCTGCCTCAACGTAGGCTGCGTGCCGTCCAAAGCATTAATTCAGGCCGGCCACCGTTATCATGAAGCGCAGTCCGGCGATGATATGGGGATTACTGCAGAAAATGTCAGTGTTGATTTCTCCAAAGTGCAGGAATGGAAATCAAGCGTCGTGCAGAAACTCACAGGCGGCGTTGATGGTCTTCTGAAGAGCAATAAAGTAAATATTGTCCGCGGGGAAGCTTATTTCTCCGACCGTGATGCGGTAAAAGTGTCCACGGATGACTACAATTCCCAGACATACAAATTCAAGAACTGCATCGTAGCAACAGGTTCCCGTCCTATTGAACTGCCTAATTTCAAATACAGCAGCCGTGTCATCAATTCAACAGGCGCGCTTGAGCTGGAAGACATTCCGCAGAAGCTTGTCGTTATCGGCGGCGGGTATATCGGAATTGAACTGGCCGGCGCCTATGCCAACCTCGGCACAGAAGTTACAGTGCTTGAAGGGGAAGAAAGAATTCTTACAGGCTTTGAAAAGCAGATGGCACAGCTCGTAAACAAACGTCTTAAAAATAACAATGTAACCATTGAAACAAAAGCATTCGCCCAATCTGTAGAAGAATCGGATGACGGCGTGCATATCAAAGCGGAAGTAAATGGAGAAGAAAAATCCTATGACGCTGATTATGTGCTTGTATCTGTAGGTCGTAAGCCCAATACCGATGAACTTGGTCTGGAACAGATCGGGGTCGACATCGACGATAAAGGTCTGATACAGGTGGACGAGCAGTGCCGCTCCACAAATGAGCAGATTTATGCAATCGGCGACATCGTCCCGGGTGCACCGCTTGCCCACAAGGCTTCTTATGAAGGAAAAGTAGCTGCTGAAGCTATCTCCGGAGAAGCGGCAGCAGTTGATTATCTTGCGATGCCTATGGTTGTGTTCTCTGATCCGGAACTGGCAAGTGTCGGCTACACGGAACAGGACGCCAAAGACGCAGGATATGACGTTACAGCTTCGAAATTCCCGTTCCAGGCTAACGGAAGAGCCCTCTCCCTTAATGACTCAGAAGGCTTCATGAAGCTTGTGACAAGAAAAGAAGACGGACTTGTCATCGGCGCCCAGATTGCCGGACCGAACGCTTCAGATATGATTGCAGAAGCAGGACTTGCGATTGAAGGCGGCATGACCGCTGAAGATCTTGCCATGACCATCCACGCTCATCCGACACTCGGAGAGATCACGATGGAAACAGCGGAAGTGGCGCTCGGACTTCCGGTCCATGTGACTAAATAGCGCCCGATATTCATCGGCGTCCGCAATATCCAGTGGAATTCGTGAAAATAAAGAGATCCGATTATCTAAACAAGATAGTCGGATCTTTTTTTTATAAGACAAAGTATCTTAGCTGATAAAGGGCAAAGCTTCCGGAGTTTCCCGCCAGGTTGATTCTCCATGCAGAAAAGAGACGGATTGGTCGAAGGAAAGACTTCCGGTACGTTATTACCGGCAGAAAATGTTGAACGCCCCATTCACAGCGCGTTACAGCTTCACACTTTGCTTTTACGAATCGCAAGGGGTTGAACAACACAGAAAGCAACATGTCCTTGTACTTGAGAGGAAAAGCAATGTATAGAAACGAAGAGGTATATCGGATCAAACAAAAACAGCCGAGCGATCTGCACGGATCGTTCGGCTGTTTTTCATCGTACTATCAAAGTTTTGTGACCGGCTTTATATCCGGGCTTCTATGATATTGTGTTTTTCATTTTTTGACTTTCTTCTTTAACTCTTCTTTTTCTTTCTTCAGTCGTTCTTTTTCTTCCCTTAACTTATTGCGCTCGGCCTGCAGCACCGCTTTGTCCGATTGAATAATACTGCGCTCACTTCTAAGAGATTTCAGGATGGAGATAACCATCAACAGCATGATGAACGTAAACGGCAGGGCTGCGATAATCATGGCTGTCTCCAAGCCGCCCAGACCTCCAAAATAAAGAAGAACCGCAGCGGAAGACGATTGAATAGCTCCCCATACCATCTTAACAGAGACAGGCGGATTCAGACTTCCGTTGGTTGTCTGCATGCCGAGAACAAATGTAGCGGAGTCCGCGGATGTGACAAAGAAAGAAACTATAAGCAGAATAGCCAGTGTCACCATGAAAGCAGAGAGAGGAAATTCGTTCAGCAGAGTGAAAAGGGCAAATTCATCCCCCTGATTTGACATAACCTCGTACAGTCCGCCTCCCATGGAAATGTTGGTAGAAATACCGGTTCCGCCGAAGACTGAGAACCACAACGCCCCGAACAGAGTGGGCACGGCTATGACGCCGAGCATAAACTCGCGGATGGTACGGCCTCTGGACACGCGGGCGATAAATGTACCAACAAACGGAGACCATGCAATCCACCACGCCCAGTAGAAAATGGTCCAGTTCTCCAGCCAGGCCCGGTCCCCGGAAAAGGCTGCTGTATTGAAACTCATGCTGGGCAGGTTTTGAATGTAACTGCCAAGTGTGGTCGTGAACACGTCAAACACGTATACTGTCGGCCCGACAGCAAGAAGAAAGAGCATCAAACCGATGGCAAGCACGATGTTGGTCATGCTTAAGATCCGTATTCCGCGGTTCAATCCTGTACCTGCGGAAAACAGATAAAGCACGGTGATGATGGCGATAATAATAAGCTGCGTGATAATATTGTTCGAAATGAAATCAAAAGTGAAACTTAAGCCGCCGGTTACCTGAGCGGCGCCGAAACCAAGGGAAGTCGCCACACCAAAAATTGTGGCAAAAACGACGATGACATCGACGGCCGTTCCATAAGGGCCGTCCATTCTGTTTCCAAACAGAGGACGCAGCGAAGCACTCACAACGCCGGGAGCGTCATGCCGGAATTTAAAGTAGGCAAGCGATAAAGCTACGATGGCATAAATCGCCCACGGATGGATTCCCCAATGGAAAAAAGAATATTGTAATGCTGCAGCGGCGGCAGCGTTTGTTTGAGGTTCCGCAGAGGGAGGGCCGTAGTAATGGTACAGCGGCTCAGCCACTCCCCAGAAAACAAGGCCTATTCCCATACCCGCGGTAAACAGAAACGCAAACCATGTAAAGTAACCATACTCCGGTTTCTCATCAGGTTTCCCAAGTTTTATTCTTCCGAAAGGGCTGAAAATTAAATAGATCGCAAAAATAACAAAAGCTGTAGCTGATAACAGATAAAACCATCCAAATTGTTTGGATATAAAGCTCTGAATCGAGCCGAGCACTTCATCTACGTTATCAGGAGCGAAAGCACCCCATACAATAAAAATGAGTGCAATAAAAAACGAGATGTAAAAAACGGGTGTAAGCTTTTTCATCTCCGGCAGAACCACCTTTCAAAGTAATAGTTAGTTAAAGATTGTGCTGCAGTGTGCCGGTACATGAAATGGAAAATCGGACCGCTGTACGGCCCGTATCGTAACATTTCTTTAAAATGCAATAAGATAGAAAGCATACGTTATTCATGTTCCGCTTATTATGTCTTTCTTGACGGAGAAGAAATGTTCCCTGTTCGTAAACCACAAAAATATTATAAACATGATTGAAAGTGGAATCAACCTAGAAATAATACGCTCAATCCCATGAGAACAGTAGATAGAGTGGTCTTTCTATAAAAACTCATACTCTGGAATGATCCCGGTATGGAAATATTTCTGGTAAAATAAAATCAAAAATGGGGGAGTTACATATGAAAAAAATAATGGCAGCGGTCTGTTTTCTTTTATTGGGGGCCTGCGGTCTGAATGCAGAAGATGCTGCATCCGATACCGAAACAAATCAGACAAAAACCGGAGAAGAAAGAAGCAGCACAGACAATCCTAAAAAAGACGAGAAGGAAGCACCTCAAAAGAAGGAATCAGAGAAGAAAGCAGAGGATAAGAAAAACGACGAAAAGCAGACGGAGGAGGAAAAGGAAAATGCCTCCCCTTTATATGAAGTGAACCCTGCTGACTCCTCCCTGGATCCGGTGAACAAAGAAGCCGATCCAAAGAAAGTACTGGTAACGATTGATGATGCGCCGGATACATACAGTGTAAAGATGGCAAAAACGTTGTCGAAAGAAGGCGTGCCGGCTGTATTCTTTGTGAATGGTCATTTTCTGAACGATCAACAAGGAAAAGAAAAGCTGAAAAAAATAGCCGATATGGGATTTGAAATAGGAAATCACACGATGACACACGCCAATGTTTCCGAGTTATCGAGTGCAGAGCTCAAACAGGAAATTGGTGCGTTAAATAAAAAAATCGAGGATGTTACCGGAGAAACACCTGAATTTTTCAGAGCCCCTTTTGGAGACAACTCAGAAAAAAGCAAAGCATTTATAAAGGATCAAGGCATGACCTGGATGAACTGGAGCTACGGTTATGACTGGAATGCCAAGTATCAAAACGCCAAGGCCTTAACGGATATTATGGTTAACACAAAACTTCTCGGAAATGGATCCAATCTTCTTATGCATGATAGAGAGTGGACGAAGGAGGCTCTGGACGATATTATTAAAGGGCTGCGTGAAAAAGGATACGGCTTTATTGATCCTGACCACATAAAGAATAGTGCAACATAAGTAAAAAGATAAAACGGAAGGTATTTTGTTAAGCAGTATAGAAACGGGGGGGCAGCTTGATGCTAAAAACAAGTATAACGGAGCTGTTGAACATTCGTTATCCGATCATTCAGGGCGGCCTCGCTTATCTGGCTTATTCTGATTTAGCTTCTGCCGTTTCCAATTCGGGGGGGCTTGGTCAGATTACAGCTATGTCTCTGCCGGATGTACAGGCATTAAAACAGGAAATCCGCCGTGTCAGACAACTGACCAGTGCTCCGTTTGGGGTTAATATTGCCATCGGAAGAGGAGTGCGTCCTTATGAGGAAATGGTGAAAGCAGCTGTTTTTGAGGAGGTGGATGTTCTGTCCATCACCGGTGGTAATCCGGTGCCGGTGCTTGATATGCTGAAAGGAACCAACATAAAAGCCCTTGTATTGACTGCTTCTATACGGCAGGCTGTAAAAGCGGAAGAAGCGGGAGCGGATGCTGTTATGATCGTAGGCCGGGAAGGCGGCGGCCATGTAGGGCGCGATGATACCGGGACAATGGTACTCGTGCCGCAAGTCGTTGATCGTGTCTCTATCCCTGTGATTGCCTCCGGCGGTATCTCGGATGGACGTTCCATGATGGCCGCCATGGCTCTCGGAGCAGAAGGTGTCGAAATGGGAACAAGATTTATTGCTGTAAAAGAATGTGTACATGCCCATCCTGCATATCAGCAGGCGCTGACAGAAGCAGCAGAAACCGACACCGTTGTGATCAAAGAATCGATCGGAGCACCGGGGCGGGTATTAAAGAATGAGTGGACAAAGACAATTCTGGCGAAGGAACAGGTTTCTCCGTCGTTTGAAACACTCCGCCCCTATATCGGAGCAGAAGCGAACAAAGCCTTTATTTACGATGGAAAAGATGAGGACGGTTTCGGCTGGGCTGGTCAGGTTACAGGTCGTATCCACGACATCCCGTCTGTACAGGAACTGTTTGACCGCATAGTCGAAGAGACGGAACAAGTGAAAGAACGATGGAACAGATAGGAGGGTCATGATGGAGGAAGAATATCCAATGCCTTTTTCGCTGGAATGGACGAAAGAGGAAATTATTGATGTGATGGAGTTTTTTCAGGTCATAGAAGAGGCGTACGAAAAACCGGTACGTAAGGAGACAGTATTGGCGAAGTACCGTCGCTTTAAACAAATTGTTCCTTCCAAGTCCGAAGAAAAGCAGTATTTCAGGGATTTTGATGAAAAGGCCGCCGTGTCGTGCTGGAAAACGGTGCAGCAGGCAGAGAAACAGGAGGCGGGGGAGGCCTTCAAAATGATATAACATACGGCCGGTCTCCGACATCCGGCCGCACGTACATCTTTTCCCTCAAACCGCCGCGGTCAGGAAGGCGTTTCTCCGAGAGAGAGTTGATACAGCGGGAGAAGGGTTTCAAATGTTTTTTGTGCTTCCTCAAGAAAGGCATCCCCATCTTCAAGCAGGGGATCATTCTTATCAATGTGTCTGCCGACAAGGAACTCTCCTTTTTTGACATCGCGGAAGCGTTCCAGCGATGCGGTAATATCAGCGCTGCTGCTTTTTTTCAGGGAGAACGCATCCTTTGTCGTGTGATCAAGGGAGATAACATAATGGTCCGGGAGATTTTCTATGGTCTCCTGGTGCTGTAGAAACCGTTCCGCGGTTTCCGCCTTCTCCGGCATTTCATAGATGCAGGCGAACCATAAAAACACGTGATCATCAAACAGCCCGACCTGGAAGTGGGGGCGCTTTTTATACCCTTTTTTACTGTCCGCCAATGCAAGCCATGTATCGGTGGGCGGGTTTTTGGTGCGCCTGGCGTGTTTGGCGATGTGAAGATGCATTTCCATACTGAGCATGACAGATAATTCATCGGTCAAGTAACTGCCGATGGCTGAAAATTTCGGCTGGATTCTGTTTCGGATGGCTTCCATTCGTTCATCGAGATCGTCAATGAAAAATGTTTCAAAGTCCGAGGGCCTGAATCCTTGAAATGGCATGATGAAACTCTCCTTTCTAATGTCATGTTCCATATTATCCTCTTTACCCAAAGAAAATCAAACATATTCTTTATCATTTCAAGAGTTGTATCGTTTGAAAATAGTGAAACATATGGTATAATATCAGAAACATAATACTCAGAATATTTCGTTAAGGTTGCAGTCAACCGTCAGAAGGCCCGTGAGACATCGAAACAAATAAAGGGGTGTGGGTGGCCATGGAACAAGTAATGCAGACATTGAAAAGAACTGACGCTGAAGAAAGAATCGCCGTCCTCCGCATGGAAATCGATTACGAACTGGCAGGACTTTATGATGCCATGGTGGAAGGTAATATTGATAAAAGCAGTGAGTACAAAGAAAGTCTTGAGCAGCTGAGGCTGGAGCTCATCCGGCTGGAAGCATAACAAAACAAAGAACACGAAAATAGAAACAAAAAGACCGGAAAGAATAAACAGCTCTTCCGGTCTTATTCAAAACATGCAGCCTGCCGAGCAGGCTGTGTTTTTTTTATCCTGCATATGCGATAATGGAAAGCAGATGAACACAGGAGGACTTACATGAATGAAAACTGGGACGATATAAAAAATCAAGCGGTTAAATGGGTGGAGGAAGCAGGGAAAATGCTGAAGGAATCTCTGTATAAACAACTGGACATCCATACGAAATCCAACCCAAATGATCTTGTGACGGAAATGGACTATAAAGTGGAACGTTTATTGAAAGAACGGATTGAAAAGTCCTACCCTGATCATAAAATCATGGGAGAAGAAGAAGCAGGACGACACATAGAATCGACCAATGGTGTGATGTGGCTCATTGATCCCATTGACGGCACCACCAATTTTATACATCAGAAATTCAATTTTGCGATATCACTCGCTGTAGTGGAAAACGGAATAGGAAAAATAGGCATCGTTTATAATGTCATGCAGGATGAGTGGTTTACCGCCGTTTCCGGACAGGGTGCGTACCTTAACGAGAGGAAGCTGAGGCAGACGCAGCCCGTTACGCTCCAAGAGGCCGTTCTTGGACTGAACGGCCGCTGGCTCGCAAGGGAAAAGCGGGCGGATGAACAATCCCTTCATCATATGGTACGACGTTCAAGGAGCGTTCGTTCTTACGGTGCAGCAGCGATTGAACTTGCCTATGTCGCCTGCGGCCGGCTGGACTGTTACATCAGTTTTCGTTTGTCTCCGTGGGACTATGCGGCAGGGCTTGTATTATTGAAAGAAACAGGCCACCTGATTTCAACATTTCAAAACGAAGGGGTGCCGCTGTTGAAACCAAGCAGTATTGCCGCTTCAAGACCGGGCCTTCATGATGAACTCCTTCACTACCTATATGATCATAAAGGATTTGACTACTGATCACTTCCTGATTTTATGCAGGATAAGGGCACTGTGCCTACCGGCTGGATCCGGCGCGCAATCTTCTGGCCGCGGCATAGGAAAGACCAAGACCGAGCGCACAGCAGATGGCAATAAGTAAGGATTTCTCTGCCACCGCAATGCCGAAGGACGCCGTTGATAAAGCGGCGATAACCGCAAGGATAAGATAACTCCATTTTATCTCTTTCATATTGTCACCTTCTATCATCAGAATGTTCACTTCCCAGTGTACAGCGAAACATCAGCGGTGAAAACCTGAAATGTTTGTGCAGTACGATATGGTTTATGATACAATAGATAAGTTGAAAAAGGAACGCATAGAATAGGAGCGGTGAAAAAATTATGGCAGTACGCAATGATTTAAGAAACATCGCCATGATCGCTCACGTCGATCACGGTAAGACAACGATAGTGGATGAGTTCCTGAAACAGTCGGGAACATTCCGCGAACATGAGCAGGTAGACGAACGGGCGATGGATACAGATGATATAGAAAAAGAGCGCGGTATTACGATTCTTGCCAAGAATACAGCTGTGCGCTATAAGGATACACGGATCAATATTATGGACACCCCGGGTCACGCCGACTTCGGCGGTGAAGTGGAACGTATTCTGCAGATGGTGGACGGTGTCCTTCTTGTGGTGGATGCCTACGAAGGATGTATGCCGCAGACAAGATTTGTACTGAAAAAAGCACTTGAACAAAAGCTGACTCCGCTCGTCGTGCTTAACAAGATTGACCGGGATATGGCACGTCCGGGTGAAGTGGTCGATGAAGTGCTGGATCTCTTTATCGAACTCGGCGCCGATGAAAATCAGCTGGATTTTCCAGTGGCGTATGCTTCTGCGATCAACGGGACGGCAAGTACGGATCCTTCCAAACAGGACAGCGGCATGGATGTACTTTTTGAGATGATTGTTAATAATGTGCCGGCTCCTGTAGACAACAGTTCAGAGCCCTTTCAGTTCCAGGTCACAATGCTTGACTATAACGAGTACCTCGGACGTATCGGAGTCGGTCGTGTCTTCCGTGGAACGATTCAGACTGGAGACCAGGCCGTCCTCATAAAACGGGACGGCACCGTGAAGAAATTCCGTGTATCCAAACTGTTTGGGTTTATGGGATTGAAACGGGTGGAAATCGACAAAGGGCAGGCCGGTGATTTAATCGCTATTGCCGGGGTGGAAGATATCAACGTCGGCGAAACGATCTGTCCGGCGGATTATGAAGATCCACTTCCGCGGCTGCGCATCGACGAGCCGACGCTGCAGATGACGTTTCTCGTAAACAACAGTCCTTTTGCAGGCCGTGAAGGAACGTTCATTACGAGCCGCAAGCTTGAAGAACGACTCCTCACCCAGCTTGAGACAGACGTGAGTCTGAAAGTGGAAAACACCGAGTCACCTGATGTATGGACCGTTTCTGGACGCGGTGAGCTTCACCTATCTATTTTGATCGAAAACATGCGCCGCGAGGGCTATGAACTTCAGGTGTCCAAGCCGGCGGTTATTGTAAAAGAAATTGATGGTGTATTGTGTGAACCGGTCGAGCGGGCGCAGATTGATGTACCTGAAGACTACACCGGTAACGTCATGGAAGGTCTCGGCGAACGTAAAGGCGAAATGCTGGATATGGTGAACAACGGCGATGGACAGGTTAGAATGGATTTTCTTGTTCCATCCCGCGGTCTTATTGGCTACTCGACGGAATTCATGGCGCAGACGAAAGGATACGGCATCCTGAACCACAGTTTCGACGGCTATCAGAAAATGCACACCGGACAGGTGGGTGGACGCCATCAGGGAGCCCTCGTTTCCATGGAAGACGGCAAAGCGACACCATACGGTATGATGCAGGTGGAAGATCGTGGTACACTGTTTGTAGAACCGGGAACAGAAATTTATTCCGGTATGCTTGTAGGGGAACATTCCCGCGAGAACGATATAACGGTTAATATTACGAAAGAAAAACACCTGACCAACGTCCGCTCCGCAACGAAGGATACCACGGTAACGATGAAACGTCCCCGTGTGTTGACGCTTGAAGAAGCGCTTGAGTTTCTGAATGACGATGAATATTGTGAAGTAACGCCGGAATCCGTCCGTCTCCGGAAGAAGATACTGGACAAGAGCACCCGTGAACGCGAAGAAAAAAGAAAGAAACAGGAAAACAAAAATCCTTAACCTGACTGGATAGATGAAACAGGAGAGAGGAAAGGTGAAAGAATATGTACGCAGCCGCTGCTTCCTTAAATGAGATTAACGTAACAAAAGAACAGCTGAGCTGGTTTGCCGGAGTTTTAAACGTTCATGAAGCGCCGATCACTGGTTTCTGGCTGATGTATGCTGCAGTGGTTGTGATGTGCATTATTGTTTACAATCTCGGGTTCGCACGCAGACTGCCGCTGTTGAAAAATGCAGTCGTGTATACCGTTATGTTAATCGGCACCTTTCCTCTTACCATTTTTGCCTTCGGTATGCCTGTTGTGGAATCCTTACTGGCCGCTGCCGCCGTGCTTGGCATTTATAAAATCAGGCTCCGCCGTTATAAAAAAGAAAAACAGGAAAATGCAACAACTTCTTAACTAAAAGAAGCTGTTCAGTGGAGTGAAACAACAAAAGTTTTCTTGAGAAAGTATGAATGGAACTCGAATTCAGCTGGTTTTCAAGCAGTCCCACCAAATCAAGGATCAATTTTATATAGGACATGTCCATTTCACCCTGCGCGGGCGAAATGGGCATGTCCTATTTTTTTGCACAATGATAGAAAATAGTCCATTCGATTTTATTTATATTCCTGTTCAGCCTTTACATGATGACAAGATAAAAAAGAAGAGAGGGCAGGGAAGCGCCGGTAAAACGGATCGAAAAAGAAATTATTCAGCGTACCTTGTACACGGCCTGCTGAATAATCTCCACTCAACCTTAGGAAAACGGTGGACTTTCCACCACTGGGGTAACCCATTTTTTATTCAACCATGTTCTGCATGGTTTCCCCATGTTTAGTATTAGTTTGTACTGCTTCCTTCTTAAATTCTTTCCGCATTGCTTTTACTATCGACCAACATATAAAAATTAAGATAATAGAAAAAGGACTGGCTACGACAATGGAGATGGTCTTTACTGCATCCAGCCCCCCCGCTAACAAGAAAACGGTAGCGGATCCGGCGATAATGATTCCCCAAGTTATTTTGATTTTGTTTGATGGATGAAGGTCTCCATTGCAGCTTAACATTCCCAGCACAAATGTAGCGGAGTCCGCTGAGGTAATAAAGTAGGAAAAAATAAGCATTAGTGCCACAATACTTAAGATCGAACCTAAGGGAAGGTTACTTAAAAACGCAAATAAAGCTCCGTTAACATTAGCGTTTATACTTTCTGCCAGCGCAATGTTGCCTAAATCATGAATGAGGTGGATGGCACTTCCTCCGAGAACGGAAAACCAAATAAACGATATAAAAGAAGGGACTAATAAAACACATAAAATAAATTCTTTAATGGTTCTCCCCTTTGAAACCCTTGCAATAAAGGATCCTACAAAGGGAGCCCAGGAGGTCCACCAGGCCCAGTAAAATATGGTCCAATTCCCTATCCAGGTATTAGCTTCACCATTAAAAGGTTCCATCCGCAGACTCATTGGCACAAGACTGCCCAGATAACTTCCGGTTGAGCTGATCAGTATTTCAAATATTTGTTTAGTAGGGCCGATGAATAATACAGAAAGAGTTAGGACGATTAACAGCAGCATGTTAAGGTTCGATAAGTATTTAATGCCGCGGTCAATCCCTGAACATGAAGAAATAATGAATAGTAAAAAGGCAAAACCGATAACCAGAAGTTGAACGAGCAATGTATTCGGTATCCCCCACTGTGCATTCATCCCGCTGGTGATTTGCAGTGCACTTAATCCGAACGTACTAGCAACCCCAACAGCGGTAATAAAAACGGAAAGCATATCTATTGTTTTACCAGCAGGACCGTTAATTCTGTCACCTATCAATGGATGGAAAATGGAGCTTATGGAAGAGGGAAAGCCTTTACGGAAATGAAAATATGCTAAACCAAGAGCTACAATTCCGTAGAGAGCCCAGGGATGTAATCCCCAATGAAAAAACGTATACTGCATAGCGACGGACGCAGCTTCCCCTGTTGATCCTTCTCCATAAGGTGGTGTTGTATAGTGACCGACAGGCTCAGCACCCCCCCAAAAAACCAAACCAACTCCCATTCCGGCACTAAACAGCATCGTAATCCATGAAAATGTGCTATAAGAGGGTTTATCTGCGTCCTTCCCTAAACGGATCTGCCCATACCTTGAAAACATTAAATAGAGACAAATGAATACAAAACCAGCACCAATAAGCAGATAAAACCAGTTAAAGTACGTAACTGCAATATCTAAAAAGGATGATGCTTTCTGCCCCAGCCAATCATTGTAGACAACTCCGATAATGACAAATAAAAGACTCAATAATAAAGAAATTGTAAGAACACTGTTTCCTTTAAACAAAAAATCCCCTCCTTATTTTTGTGGTACCCGGGATACATACTCAACAACATAAACAACTCTGTGAAAGTGTAATGAACATTATTGAAACCGCTTGCATAAATTTTATTAATCGTGATTATAACATAACCATGATGCAAAACAAGGATATAAATTTAGAAAAATGAAAATAAATAAAGTATTGCGAATTTATATTATCACGATTATAATATAATCAAAATTAGTAATCGTGATTACTTTTATAAGTCATCAGCAAATGAAAAGTATGATCGATTCGAAAGGGGGGCTGTAAAAAAGGAAATGCAGGAAAGCAGCTGTATTAATAAACGGAGACTTAACAAAAAGGTAGGGAGTGTGTCATTAAAATGAATAATTCCAGTAAAGAAGTAAATGTTTTGTGGTTGTCTCAAGAGGAATGTATCGAAGGTGGAGCAAAAGATATGGATATGATTCTGGAGTATGTAGAGAAAGTAAATTTATGGCTGGCGGAAGATAAAATTGTTGAACCGGAACTATTACATTTACTCTGGGAAGAAGGTAATTACTCCGGCAAGCGGATCGGGGTCCATGCTGCTCTCCTCCAATCTGAAGAAATGCGTGTTGCTGCGGTGAAAGGTATACCAAGTAATCCTTTAAATCCGGTTGAAAGACAAACACCACGATCCAACGGTATGATTATTCTTTATAACGAGGACACAGGGTACCCTTTTGCTGTTATGGACGACACAATTGTAAGCGCTTTACGAACTGGTGCCTCAAGTGCTCTGGGAGCAAAATATCTTGCCCGTCCTGAATCGGAAATTCTCGGATTGGTAGGTTGCGGTGTTATTCAAAACGCGCACATTGAAGCGACAAGTAAAGTGATGAAAAATATAAAAACGGTACGATTGTATGATGTTGACAAGGATCGTGCGGAAAATTTTGCTTCCAGATGGAGTCATTTAGGGTATAACTTCGAAATCTGCAGTAACGTTAAAGACGCCGTAGCTGATTCAGATATTGTATATACAGCAACAAATGTGAATGTAGGTAATGAATACATTCCTAAAGAATGGATAAAAAAAGGTTCTTTCCATTCTGGAGTTTCTATGTGGGATCATAAAGATGAAGCTGTTCTGCAGGGTTTTAATAAATACTGTATGGACTATAAACTCCGCTTAAATGATGACAAGTATCCTTTATCAGAGTTAACAAAGTCAGGCGACCTTGATTCGTCCGATATTACTGAGCTGGGCCAGGTTATAAAAGGAAATACGGTTTGCCGGGAGAATGAAGAAGACAGCATCTTTTTTGTGACGCTCGGGATATGTGCAACGGATACAGCAAACAGTTATCGAATTTATCAAAATGCGAGAGAACGCGGAATAGGTACGGAAGTGAAATTGTGGTCTGAGCCTGCTATGTACTAAGTTCTTTTAGGAGGTGTATAAAATGTCTGTCGCACCATTTCAAAATCAACCGCCGATAGAGTGGGGTAAAACGGAAAACAAAGAACGTTTGTATAAGAGCCTGAAATATGTAAAAGCAGAATCAGGCAGAGAATATCCGCTGCTTATTGGCGGGGAAGAAATTTTAACCGAAAATAAAATATCTTCTCACAATCCGGCCTCTCACAATGAAGTTATAGGTTACGTAAGTCAAGCCGGCCGGGACCATATCGAAACAGCAATTTCTGCTGCCCGGAGTGCCTATAATACCTGGAGCTCAACAACCTTCCAGGAGCGGGCGTCGTACCTATTTAAAACGGCTGAAATTATGAAACGCCGAAAAACGGAAATGATTGCCTGGCAGATATACGAGGCAGGTAAAAATTGGGCGGAAGCTGATGGGGAAATGGATGAAGCCATCGACTTTCTGGAAATGTATGGACGCGAAGCGATGAGTCTTGATCAAGGGCAGAATCTTGTATCAGTGCCTGGAATCGAAAACTGCCTCGAATATAGACCACTTGGAGTGGGGAGCATTATTTCACCATGGAATTTCCCTATAGCGATTGTAACCGGGATGACAGTTTCTGCATTGGTAACAGGAAACACTGTATTACTGAAACCTGCTTCTTTAACTCCTGTGATTGCGGCTAAATTTGTAGAAATAATGCAAGAAGCTGACGTACCTGATGGAGTTATTAATTTTGTACCGGGAGCGTCCGGTGACATCGGGGATTATATGGTGGAACATCAGGATATTAACTTTGTTTCGTTTACCGGGTCAAAAGAAGCAGGGCTGCACATTGATGAAATCGCGCATAAAAGAATACCAGGTCAGCGCTGGATAAAGCGTGTAGTTGCTGAAATGGGCGGCAAGAACGGCATCGTTGTTGATGAATCAGCAGATCTTGATGCTGCCGCAGCCGAGATTATAACATCAGCCTTTGGTTATCAGGGGCAGAAGTGTTCAGCCGGATCAAGAGCGATTATCCATGAAAGCGTTTACGATGAAATGGTGAAGAAAATTATAGAACGGGCGGATACTCTTCAAGTTGGGCCAGGGAGTGAAAATAATGAAATAGGTCCAGTAATAGATGAAAAAGCGTTCAAGAAAATCAACCATTATATCGAAATTGGAAAAGGAGAAGGAACATTGGTTTTCGGCGGCACCAGTGATGACACTCACGGTTATTATATCACCCCTGCTGTTTTTAAAGATGTACCAGCAGCATCCCGTATTATGAAAGAAGAAATCTTCGGGCCTGTGCTGGCAATCTGCAAAGTGGCAGATGTGGAGGAAGGTATTCAAGTTTATAATGACACGGAATTTGGATTAACTGGATCTTTATTTACAAAGAGCCGGGATCACATGATATATGCCCGCCGGGAAATGGATTGTGGCAATCTGTTCCTTAACGGCAAATGTACGGGAGCCCTGGTAGGAGTGCAGCCGTTTGGCGGCTATTATATGTCGGGTACAGGCTCAAAGACAGGATGTCTGGACTATTTACTGAATTTTGTGCAGGCTAAAACAATCGCAGAGAATTTGTAATATAAAGAGGTTTTCTACACGCGGAACACCTTATTAAGTGAGTTTGAATGAAGGTTACTTCTAAGTCCCAAATACAGTGAAATAAGGAGGGGTACGTTATGAATATGATTGAGGGCGGCTGGCCGAGTGATGCAGCATTTGAATCAACATTACCAGGTGAAAAATACTATGACGGGGAAACATTTAGAAAGGAATTAGAAAAAATTTGGTTTAAGACGTGGTTATGTGCAGGAAGAGAAGAAGAAATTCCTAACACTGGTAACTATACAACTGTTCAAATTGCTCACGAGAATTTCATTGTAACCCGTGGATCAGATGGTCAGATCAATGCATTTTACAACGTATGCCGGCACCGTGGTTCCAGATTGTGTACTGCTGAGTCAGGTCATTTTAGTAGAGGCAATATTATCTGTCCTTATCACAGCTGGATGTACAGCGGAGATTCGGGACAGTTAAAGAAGGCGCCGAATATCCCGGAAGAAGATGAACATTTTGATAAAAGTGAACATTCGCTGGTGAAAATAAAAGCAGAGGCATGGGATGGATATATCTGGATCAATGTAGATCCAAATGCTCCTCCGCTGGAAGAAAGCTTTAATCTGCCTGAATCCTGGGCTATTTATGAAAGATATCAGATGGATAGACTTAAACTTGGAAAAAAGAAAACCTACACGGTGAAAGCAAATTGGAAGTTGTTGATGGAGAATGCAGAGGAATGCTATCACTGCGGGAATATTTATCCGGAGTTAAGCCGTACCACACCTCCAAGTCAGCCTAGAAACTGGGTCGGTGAAGATGTCCCGGAGACAACCGTTCTCAAGCATGTCGGCGCCATGGCATTAAAATCGGGTTTTGAGCGCGTGAACATTGATGGTAACGCTTACAGGCCTGTATTTCCAGGACTTAATGAGGACGAAAATAATAAAATTGCCTATCTGCATATTTTCCCGCATTCCTATATATGTATGGCATCTGATTATGTGTTCATTGCAGCAATGTTCCCGATCAAACCAGACGAGACTTTGGTCAAAGGATATTGGTTGTTTGATCCGGAGATTTTGGAACAGGAAGATCCTCCTATCGATGATGCTGTTGATTTCTGGCATGTCACAAGTCAGGAAGACTGGGAAGCAAGTGAGCTCGTACAGTTGGGGAATCAATCAAAGGCATATGAAAATGGCGGTGTTTTGACTCCAATCGATTGGAGGGTGGCTAACTTTAAGAAATATGTACAATCCGAACTCGAAAGACCGGATTAAAAGAGAAATAGGATATGGTACGAAAAATACCATATCCATATACCAATTGCAGCGTAGTTATTATTATTTTAAAAAGGACGGTGGGATACATGATCAGGCAGGAACGGGACGCTTCATTACAGGACAGCGGGTACATTTTTATTGCATCCAGTGACTCCATCGGTGAAGGTGAAATGATGGAAGTATCTGTTGGAAAAGAAACGGTTCTTGTAGCACGTGTGGATGGATCTGTATATGCGGTGGATGGTATATGTTCGCATGCTTATTCTGAACTAGTGGACGGTGAATTAGAGGACAATTGTTTATATTGTCCGCTTCATTTCGCTTGTTTTGATATCCGGAATGGTGACGTATTGGAAGGGCCGGCTGACGAACCTTTATCGGTGTATACCGTGACAGAACAAAAAAGTTCTATTTGGATCAAAATAGAACGTTAATTTCTATTAATTGGTTAACAATAAATCAGCACCACTCATCATTGTAGGAAGGCTGAACAGAACACTGAAATGTGAAAGGTTAAGATGATTGGAGGGAAATATTTATGACTGCTGCCCATCCTATTGTTATTGTTGGGGCCGGTATAGCCGGAGTTCACGCGGCTGAATCACTTAGGAAAGAAGGGTATGAAGGCCGGATAGTGCTTGTTGATGGTGACACACAACCACCTTATGATCGTCCGCCGTTGTCGAAAGAATATATGCTGGGAGAATCATCGGAATCAACTATATACCTGCGTCATGATACACGTTTTAATGAACTGGGGGTTGAGTTAAAGTTGGGTGTTCAAATCACTTCCATCGATACGGAACAACAAACGGCATCCGTCTCCGATGGCAGCACTATTCAATGGAGCAAACTTCTATTAACAACGGGATCACGTTTAAGACATTTGCAAGTGAAGGGATCAGATTTTAAGGGAGTGCACTACTTGAAAACCTTGTCGGATGCAAAAAATCTTCGCAGCAGGTTGGATGACGTACAGGAAGTCGCCATCGTCGGTTCGGGATTTATTGGAGCGGAGCTTGCCTCCTCTCTTAAAAAACTGGGAAAAAAAGTGACCATTATAGAACGCATGCCGCTGCCGCTTGCACACATCCTTGGTGATGAAATGGGAGAGTATTTTCTTCAGCTGCATCGATCGGAAGGTGTGAGTGTTATGACAGAAGACTCCGTTGTTCAATTTGATGGAACTTCCTACGTTCAGGCAGTCATAACAAAAAAGGGGCACACTATTCCTTGTCAAGCTGTCATCGTTGGAGTTGGAGTTATACCAAATACGTTATTAGCCGGCGAAGACCTCGATGTAGATCATGGATATATTGTAAATGAATTTTGCGAGACATCGCTCCCTGACGTTTATGCTGCTGGGGATTGTACCATGTGGCCGTATCAGGGAACGAACATTCACGTAGAGCATTGGGATCACGCAGTGAACCATGGTCAATGCGCTGCCAAAAACATGATGAACGAAAAGTCAACCCCCTATTCTTCCATACCTTATTTTTGGTCCGATCAATATAACTCTCGTTTTCAATATTTTGGTCACACAAAAAATTGGAAGACGACTATACTGCGTGGAAATACGGTAGATCATCAATTCACGTATTTTTATTTAAATGAGAGCGGTATAATAGAGGCTGCTTTACTTGTGAATCAGCCGAAAAATGCGTTGACCATACGCCGGTTGATCAAACAGCAGCAACCGGTTGATTCTGCATTGTTATCTGATTCGGATGTCAGTCTGAAAAAGGTGAATATACAATCAAATGAAGATAAAGTCTCCTATTAGCCTATCCTGTTGTCACAAATATAGATGATACTGCAGCATTCGCCGGGAATAACGAGCTGAATGCTGCTTTTTCTATGTTGTCACTTTAAAGGATGGCGTATTACGTGAAAGACTCTCCTGTGTTTTTGTAATCTTGATTGCAGGTAAAATCTCCTTTATAGTAAGGAAAAGGGTTACTCGAAAAATTATAAAAGCATAAGGAGTCTCGTTATTGAAGAATAAAGAAATACAAATGCAGCGAATGTGGCAGTATTTTGTTGATGCTACCGTTGAAATAATCGATCAAAAGGGAATTGAAAATGTTACAATACGGGAAATTGCCGATAAGGCTGGTTACAATAGTGCTACGATTTATAACTACTTCCAGGAAGTTTCCCACTTAATCTTTTTTGCAGCGTTAAAGTATTTAAATAATTTTATTGAAGACTTGCCGGCGTACATAGAAAAAAGTGATAATTCTATAGACAGGTACTTATTGAGCTGGAAATGTTTCTGTGAGCATTCCTTTGAAAATCCTGATGTATTCCATGCTATTTTTTTAGCAGATTTAGGTGACGGACCTGAAGAATTTCTGACATATTACTATAGGATTTATCAATCCGATATATTTGACGATTTCACTGAAGATTTGGAAACACTTATTGTAGAATACAACCTTTCAACAAGAAGCAGAAAAGAACTGGATAAGTCGGTTCAACAAGGTTATTTGACCAATGATACTGCCGCTGTTATTAACGAAAGAACGGTTTTAATATGGCAGGGTATGCTGGCTACTATAATAAATAATCGACGTTACTTGAATACCGAAGAAGCAACGAATAAAACAATGCAGCATATAACAGAGATTGTAAACAGTTACAGGTTAGATAATCCAGGCTTCCTCAAAGATAAGTAGGCTTCCTGTAAAGTTGCATAATTAGGAAGGCTTAAGAACAAGCCGTTCAGCAGCAGGCCCGCTTTAATCTCCTTTCGCTTCCGTGTTTTAATGACCCATTATTTTTTCCTCAGCGCTCTCCTGATTGGAAGCCGGGCGGGGTTCCGCTGCTGGTACGTTATCCTCTTTTTGCTTGCAGAACCGACGAAGCACAAGGCTTTCATCCTCATCTCCTACCACATGAATCCTCCGTTCCTTTTGTCTCTGTCTTTTCGTTTAAGTTGCTTTTGTTAAAAAATCAATTTGAAAAACGAGGGTGGGATGGAAACTTAAACGTTGTATAAAAAACGAACGTTATGTAGTTATTGATGAAACGTGCTTCCACCAAGCGATGTATTTTTGACGGAGCGGCAGACTAACGCAAAAAAAGTTCCGAATGATTCATAGGAAAGTTATTCGGAACGTTTTTATCTATAAATGGTTTTGTCCCAGCCTCTTCTTTGCCTGGGCTTTTCACGGAAGGAGCGGTGTGACATAGTATGAGTAGATGGTCGGTGAAAGTTAGAGGAAGCGGCGGAGGATTTGGAGGAAAAGAAGATCTGTATAAAAAAACCGGGGAGCCTGAGCGGCTGCACCCCGGAAACTACCAATCATCATCGGAAACCGGATCCCGGTAGGGACGGAAATTCCCTGTAGCCCACCGTTCCAATGTTCTCTTCTCGATACGCGCGTGGCAGGAGCTGCACATAAATGTGTGAATCGGCCGGTTCCGAAGTTTTTTGGCAAGCGGATCATCATTATTTAAATCGTGTATCGTATCGCAGATGACACATTTTACTTTCATCGTATCCCTCCAGATGCTTCCCTTTGAAAAAGGGACGATTTCATTATAACATAGCAGTAGAGCAGTACATATTGACCTGGAGATGAAAGTCTGCGGGATGTCTGCTTAACGTTCCTTCCACTGACCATTTTATGCAGGGGCAGGAACGCACCGCTTCAAAAAAAGGAGGGGCTGAATGTGCCGAATCATGTTGAAACATGTCTGACTGAGGAGCTTTTGACTCTTCTCCGGCAGGAACGCTATGTCACGCTGTCCACGATTGATCATGAGACGAACGCACCAAGTGTGAGTGCCATTTCATGGCTTTATGCCATGGACTCCAACACCGTACGATTCTGTGTGGAGAGCAGATCTGTGATTTTGGACAACCTGAAGCAGAACAATCAGATTGTTATTACGTTTATCGGAAATGGATCCACGTATGCCATCTCAGGTAAAGGGGTTATCATCTCTGAAGAAGTGGAAGACATGCCGATTAAACTGGGATTAATCGAGTGCCGCGTCGAGGAAGTGAAAGATATTATGTTCTACGGCGCTAAAATTGTCAACGACCCACAATTCGAAAAAACGTATGATGCAGAAGCGGCACTGAAACTGGATAACCAAGTAATGGAAGCGATGAAGAATCCTTCTGTTGAATAAAGCGGCACAGATAAAGAATCGCGTATTTTTTACGTCAATATTGTCCAAGTTGAAGCATATGAAAGAACAAGACCATTTTTAAGTTAAAGATGTATTTGTCCTCCGTCCGCGTTTTATGCAAAAGAACGACGGCATGATGTTTCATTTTCGAATAGGGAGGAACTGCCTTGGAAAAAATATATGTCCTGGACACGAATGTTTTACTGCAGGAGCCCCGTGCCCTTTTTCAATTTGAAGACAATGAAGTTGTTATTCCAGCGGTAGTGCTGGAGGAAATAGACGCGAAAAAAAGGTACATGGATGAACTTGGACGAAATGCCAGGGAAGTATCGAGAATTCTTGATGGTCTCCGTGATAAAGGAATGCTCCATGAAGGAGTACCTCTTGAAAACGGAGGGAAAATCAGGGTTGAACTGAATCACCGTTCCTTCCACTTTTTACGGGAAACGTTCGCGGAAATGACGAATGACAACCGGATTCTCGCCGTTGCGATGAATCTGCAGTCGGAACAGGAAAAAAACCGCGCGTTCCGGGATGTAGTGATTGTGAGCAAGGATGCACTTGTGCGGGTGAAAGCGGATGCTCTCGGCATCAAAGCCGAAGATTTTCTCAATGACAGAGTGACAGAACTTGATCATATTTATAAAGGTAAACTTTATAAAAAAGTCGGAAAAGACACGCTGAACCAGTTTTATAAGTCGCAGAGCCTTCCTGTTTCTGAAATCGGACTTGAGCAGCTCTATCCGCATCAGTTTGTTATTTTGCAGGACGCTTTGGGAAGTTCAGCATCCGCTGTGGCAAAGGCCGATGAACATGGAAAATATCTCTGGCCTTTCTTCCACGAATCCGAACAGATATGGGGCATTCATCCACGGAATGTAGAACAGAAAATGGCGCTTGAGCTTCTGCTTCGTGATGATATTCCGCTCGTAACATTAACCGGTAAAGCCGGGACGGGCAAAACACTTCTGTCCCTTGCCGCGGGTCTGTTTCAGACCGAAGACATCGGTATGTACAATAAACTGCTTGTGGCAAGGCCCGTTGTACCTATGGGAAAAGACATTGGATTCCTTCCCGGGGAAAAAGAAGAAAAACTCCGGCCGTGGATGCAGCCGGTTTTTGATAATCTGGAGTATCTGTTTAACACCAAAAAGCCGGGTGAAATTGATCAGATTCTTGCCGGAATGGGATCAATCCAGGTGGAAGCTCTCACCTATATACGAGGGCGGAGCATCCCGGAGCAGTTCATTATTATCGATGAAGCCCAGAACCTGACAAAACACGAGGTGAAAACCATCTTAACGAGAGTTGGGGAGCGCAGTAAAATTATTTTTATGGGAGATCCCGGGCAGATTGACCACCCGTATCTGGATGAATTGGATAACGGTCTTTCCTACGTTGTTGAAAAATTTAAGGATCAAGCCGTTGGAGGTCATGTGAAGCTCGAAAAAGGAGAGCGTTCAGGCCTGGCCCAACTCGCTGCCGATATTCTGTAACACCGGCAGCTGGACATGTATATGCTTTTATTCAATACGGATCCCTGTCACATGTGTGACGGGGTTTCCTTTATTACTGCCGTCTCCGTAGTAAAGATGAATCGGTCCCGATTCTTTCAAAGGTTCCCCGTTTTCTGAAAATCCTGCTACCATCCGGAGGGCATCTTCAAGAGCCGCTTCATACTCATCCCCGCCGGATGTCTCGATGACCGCCCGGACAGCCGAATCATTTGGCACTGCATTTTGTATAAACGAACCGAACGGAATGCCGAACGTTCCGTGAATCAGCTGCTCTTTTTTGGAGCGGACTTCGTTGGTCTGAGACGAAGCAGGGGCGTCGACTCCTTTTGTCAACTCTTTGTCGAATTGTTCGGATACGGATTTTTTATACGCTTCCCATTCTTTTTCCTGTCGTTTTTCCTCGCCTTCCCATGTATTCAAGTCAATCTTTCTTTCATCGAAAATCCAGACAGTGGGATCGATGGTAATCGTATACTTTACATTTCCATGTATAAAAACAATAAAATCCAAAAAAACGGCCTCCTTGTCATTGTATCTTTCTAATCCTAACATATTTTCCTTCCTGTATGAGAATAGACGGCTTCGTTCACACTATAAACACATAAACCAATGAAAGGAGCCCTGTTATGGGGAAGTTTAAACACGATGGTCCTTTTCATTAATAAAAATACGTTAGCCTCCTCTTTGGAAGCTGTACAGCTGGAAGCTGGAAGTGGAAGCGTTGCTTCCTATATTCCAGCCTTGCAGCAGGCAGATCCGGCGGCATTTGGATGTGTGGTTCATTACGGAAGGGAAAAGGTGAAGGCGGGGGACACCGATATTTATTTCACCCTTCAAAGTATTTCCAAAGTCATTAGCCTGGCCCTTGCATTAATGGACAAGGGATCAGAAGAAGTCTTTTCCAAAGTGGGGATGGAACCGTCCGGAAATCCGTTTCACTCGATTCAGACACTGGAAAAAGAAAAACCGGCTAAACCCTTAAATCCCATGATTAATGCAGGCGCTCTCGTCGTTGCGGATATGCTTCAGGAAAAAGAACCGGATGCGGCAGCCCGTCGATTTGTACGTTTAATAAGAGAAATCACTTCCAACCCTGAAATCGATATCTGCTTTGAAACAGCAGCGTCTGAGCGGAATCATTCAAACCTTAATCGTGCTCTCTGCTACTTTCTGAAAAGTCACGGTGTTATTGAAAACGATGTCGAACAGGTGTTGAATACGTATATTAATCTTTGTTCTGTCAGGGTCAACAGCTGCGACCTCGCGCGGATAGGCAGTGTCCTCGGCAGAGACGGACAGGACCCGGAAACCGGGGAGCAGCTCATACCCGCCTGGACCGCTGAAATGGTAACGACGTTTATGGTGACGTGCGGGATGTACGACGCTTCCGGATCATTTGCGGTCAAAGCAGGAATTCCATGTAAAAGTGGAGTGTCCGGAGCTCTGCTCGGCAGCCTTCCGGACGGTACAGGAATTGGTGTTTACAGCCCGCCGCTTGATTCACATGGTAACAGTGCTGCAGGAACGCGTCTTCTTGAAAAACTTTCATCCGACTATCAACTGAGTATTTTTTCGGGACGTTTCCGATGACACGAATTCTGCTGCCGATTTTTCTAAATTTTTAAAGGGTTCTTTCCTCTGTTCTGTTGCATTTTTCTCCGGCAGCCGATAAGATAGGTGACAGGAGTAAATGAACAGGAGGGATCACCTTGAGCGTTGAAGCGCAGACGGAACATAAAGAGAAAGCATATGCTCTGCTTAAAGCTGACGCAGAACGGATCCGCAAATTAATCGAAGTACAGATGGACAATCTCACACTGCCTCAGTGCCCTTTATACGAAGAGGTTCTGGATACGCAGATGTTTGGTCTTTCCCGTGAAATTGATTTTGCCATCCGCCTGAATCTGATAGATGAAGACACCGGGAAGCAGATTTTATCTGAACTGGAGCGGAAACTGGCGGCCTTCCACGAAGCAGCACTTGCGGGGAAATAAGAAGAACCAGGCTATTCTAAGGAGTAGCTTGGTTTTTTTTTACCTCCCTGCGCTCTTTTGTAAACGCATAAGATGTTACGCTGAAAAGGAAACAGCATGTTTTATCCGGTCTGGGTGATAGACGCAATTTTTTGACAGATTTGCTGAAAGTGTTATGATAAAATATATTTAGAATTGTCTGATTGAAAAAGTTCTCCATTTTGAAGAGAATCATGGAGAGTAACTTACCAAGGAGGAATTTGATGAACGGCCTGGGAAATATTCAAAAGGTAATGGTAGCCAACCGGGGTGAAATAGCCATCAGAATCTTCCGTGCGTGCACTGAATTACATATCCGCACGGTTGCTGTTTATTCGCAGGAAGATACCGGCGCATTTCACCGCTATAAAGCAGATGAAGCTTATCTTGTCGGGGAAGGACAGAAGCCGATTGATGCCTATCTCGATATTGAAAGTATTATAGAGACAGCGAAGGCAACGAACGTTGACGCTATCCATCCCGGCTATGGTTTCCTGTCGGAAAATCTCGAGTTTGCCAAGCGGTGTAAAGAAGAAGGGATTACATTTATCGGTCCCGGAACAGAACATCTTCACATGTTCGGGGATAAAGTCCGGGCAAGAGAAACCGCCATTGAAGCGGGTATTCCGGTTATACCGGGAAGCGACGGTCCGGTATCGGGCCTCGATGAAGTGAAACAGTTTGCCGGCAGACACGGCTATCCTTTTATCATCAAAGCATCCCTCGGCGGAGGCGGACGCGGCATGAGGATTGTCCGCAGCGAGGAAGCGCTTGAAGATTCTTACGAACGCGCAAAATCCGAGGCGAAATCCGCTTTTGGAAGCGACATCGTCTACGTGGAGAAATTCATTGAAAATCCAAAGCATATTGAAGTACAGATTCTCGGTGACCACGACGGCAACATTATTCACCTTTATGAGCGGGACTGTTCTGTACAGCGCCGCCACCAGAAAGTGGTGGAAGTCGCGCCGAGTGTAGCCCTTAGTGAAGAACTGCGGGAAAACATCAGCGCCGCAGCCGTACAGCTCGCTGAAAACATCAACTATTACAACGCGGGCACGGTGGAGTTTCTCGTCAATGAAAAAGAAGAATTTTTCTTCATTGAAGTGAATCCGCGTGTGCAGGTGGAACATACCATCACCGAACTTGTCACCGGCGTGGATATTGTTCAGTCGCAGCTCTATATTGCTGCCGGAAAGTCCCTTCATGGAGAAGAACTTGCCATTCCAAAACAGAAGGATATACGCACCCACGGGTACGCCATCCAGTCCCGTGTCACCACCGAAGATCCGGCGAACAACTTTCTCCCGGATACAGGGCGTATTAACGCGTACCGCTCAAGCGGAGGCTTCGGTGTGCGCCTTGATGCCGGAAACGGCTTCCAGGGAGCGGTGATCACGCCGCACTATGATTCACTTCTTGTGAAGGTATCGACGTGGGCTCTGAATTTTGAAGGAGCCGCGGCGAAGATGCTCCGTAATCTCCGTGAATTCCGGATCCGTGGTATTAAAACGAACATTGCGTTTCTTGAAAACGTCGTGCAGCATGAACAATTTCTGGCCGGTACCTATGACACGTCCTTCATTGACTCTGCTCCGGAATTGTTTGTCTTCCCGAAACGAAAAGACCGCGGGACGAAGATGCTTTCCTTTATCGGAGAGACAATCGTAAACGGTTATCCGGGACTCGAAGAGGAGAAAAAACCGGTATTTGAACAGCCTGAACTTCCTGAAATCAAAAAGAGCGAACCGTTTCCCCAAGGAGCGAAACAGATCCTGGATCAAAAGGGGCCAGAAGGCCTTGCGGATTGGGTGAAAAATCAAAAAGAGGTTCTTCTGACGGATACGACGTTCCGTGATGCGCACCAGTCGCTTTTGGCCACACGTTTCCGCACAAATGATCTGAAAAAAGCAGCGGAACCTACGGCACGTCTGCTGCCGAACCTTTTTTCCGAGGAAATGTGGGGCGGAGCGACATTTGATGTAGCGATGCGTTTTCTGCATGAAGATCCATGGGAGCGGCTTTTGACGCTGCGGGAAAAGATGCCGAACGTTCTTATGCAGATGCTGCTTCGTTCATCCAATGCCGTCGGTTACAAAAACTACCCGGACAATGTCATTAGGGAATTTGTCGAAAAATCCGCAACGGCCGGTATCGATGTGTTCCGGATATTTGATTCTCTTAACTGGGTGGAGGGCATGCGCCTGACCATTAACGAAGTGCGGGAGCAGAATAAGATTGCTGAAGCGGCGATGTGCTACACCGGCGATATTCTTGAACCAAAACGGGACAAGTACGATCTGAAATATTATAAAGGGCTCGCAAAAGAGCTCGAACAGGCCGGTGCCCACATGCTCGGCATTAAAGACATGGCCGGCCTCCTGAAACCGGAAGCTGCCTATCAGCTGATTTCAGAACTCAAAGAGACGATTGATATCCCGATTCATCTCCACACGCATGACACAAGCGGCAACGGAATCTTTTCCTATGCCCGGGCCATTGAAGCCGGTGTCGATGTCGTGGATGTGGCAGTCAGTTCGATGGCCGGGCTCACATCACAGCCGAGTGCCAACAGCCTGTATTATGCGTTGAAAGGAAGTCCGCGCCAGCCGCAGGTGGACATCAAGGCACTGGAAGAACTGAGTCAGTACTGGGATTATACCCGTAAGTATTATCAAGGATTTGAAAGCGGCATGAACGCGCCTCACACAGAAGTGTATGAACACGAAATGCCCGGCGGCCAGTACAGCAATCTCCAGCAGCAGGCGAAAGCCGTTGGACTGCAGGGACGCTGGAATGAAGTGAAGAAAATGTACCGCCGCGTGAATGATATGTTTGGAGACATTGTCAAAGTGACGCCTTCCTCGAAGGTTGTTGGTGACATGGCGCTGTATATGGTTCAGAATGACCTGACAGAAGATGATATTTACGAAAAAGGAGAGAACCTTGACTTCCCGGATTCCGTGGTGGAACTGTTCCAGGGTTACCTTGGCCAGCCGTATCAAGGCTTTCCAAAGGAACTGCAGCGTATCATTCTGAAAGGCCGTCAGCCGATTACCAACCGCCCGGGCGAAAACATGGAGACGGTCAACTTCAATGAAATCAAAGAAGACCTGTACCATAAACTGGACCGGCAGGTAACGAGCCATGACATGATTTCGTACGCCCTTTATCCGAAGGTGTACATGGACTTCGAGAAATTCCGCCAGCAGTTCGGCGATGTGTCGGTACTTGACACTCCGACGTTCTTCTATGGTCTGCGTCTCGGTGAAGAGATTGAAGTGGAAATTGAGCAGGGAAAAACACTGATTGTGAAGCTTATTTCCATTTCAAGGCCTCATGATGACGGCAACCGCATCGTTTATTTCGAACTGAACGGACAGCCGCGTGAGGTCATCATCAAAGACCAGAATGCCCAGACGACCGGTGCTGAACGTCCGAAAGTGGACAAAACAGATGAGAATCAAATCGGTGCATCAATGCCGGGAACCGTGGTCAAAAAGCTTGTTAATAAAGGTGAAAAAGTGAAGAAAGGCGACCATCTTATGATCACCGAAGCCATGAAGATGGAGACGACCGTTCAGGCTCCATTTGATGGTGAAGTCAAAAATGTGTACGTCACGGACGGAGACACGATCGAGACCGGTGATCTGCTGATTGACCTGGAGAAATAAATAAAACAGAGGCAGGCATCTCCCTCTTAAGATCCCGAATTTAAATTCGGGATCTTTTTTCCGGAAAAGCAAGGCTTTCTGGTTATAGGTCAGCTTAAACGGGGAATTAGATAAAGATGAAAAACAGTACGATCATCGGCCGGTTAAAGGAGTTATAAAAAATATGAAGGCTCTATGGTTCAGGAGAGACCTGCGTTTAACAGACAATTACGCTATGTATGCTCTGGAAAATGATCTTGAATATGATAAAGAAGTGTCCTGGTTTGCTTTCTACCATGTAGATCCGGTATTTCTGGAAGAAAAATGCCTGCACCATCACTATTTTTTCCAGCAGGTAAAAGCATTCGAACAGGAATGCAGGGAGAAAGGAATTACCCTTCATTTTATCTATGGCACCCACCCATTTCAGGACTTACTTTCTGCTGTGCCTGATTTGTCCGCTGTATATTTCAATGAAGATGAAGCAGCGTGGGAGGCACAACGGGATCAAGCCATCCGGGACTACCTTCATAAACACGGAGTTTACACGTATGCTTATCCGGATGCACACCTGCATCACTCCGGCGAAGTCATGAAAAAAGACGGATCTCCGTATAAAATATTCACACCTTATTTCAGAGCGTGGCAGATGCTGCCCAAGCCCCGCCCGTACCCGTGCAATCTGGAGCGCTTTAAACAGCGGCAGGCGGAACCTGCTCTTCAGGACACCCATGAGCTGGCGTTTAATGAAATGGAAGCCTTTGATGAGGCAATGAATAGAGAGGCAGAACCTGTATTTGAATCCGAAGCCATTCAAAAAATGAGCACCTTCATCCATGAAGATCTTCCGAATTATGAAAATAGCCGGGATATTCCTGCTGAAGATGCAACAAGCCGTCTTTCCCCCTTGATTAAAACGGGAAGATTGTCGGTGCGGACCATTTACAGCGCTTTGGAACCGTATGTGGAACAGGGGAGTTCTGCCGCACAGAAATATCTGGCGGAACTGGCCTGGAGAGATTTCTATAATATGATTCACGCTTATTTTTCTGAGCTGAAAAAGAAGGAAATGAACGAAAAATATCGAAATCTGCAGTGGGAGTATCAAGAAGAGCAGTGGGAGAAGTGGAAAAATGGAACAACCGGTTTTCCGTTTGTAGATGCTGCGATGAGACAATTGAATGCAGAAGGATGGCTTCACAACCGTGGAAGAATGGCAGCAGCTTCTTTTCTCGTGAAAGACTATCATATAGACTGGAGACTCGGGGAAGATTATTTCCGCAGACAGCTCATCGATTATGACCCCTCCTCCAATGCCGGGGGCTGGCAGTGGACGGCTTCTACAGGCAGTGATGCGGCACCGTATTTCCGCGTGTTTTCCCCTGTTCGTCAAAGCAAAAGGTTCGACCCGGACGGTATCTATATCAAAACCTACGTCCCGGAACTGAAACATGTACCAGCGCGCTTCATTCACGAACCTTGGAAAATGGACGAAGCTGCTGCGGAAAAAGCAGCATGCATCCCCGGACGTGATTATCCTCTGCCGGATGTTACCCACAAGACTGCAGCACACCAAGCCATTGAAATGTTCAAAGGAGACAGGAACGTATGAAAATCAGAAAAATGAATGCCTCCCAAATGCGGCAGAGTCTCGAACTGGATCAGTTTGCTTTTCAGTTTGAATTCACAAAAGATGAAAAAAAGAACCACGAACGAATCATGAAGCCGGAAAATACATGGGTTGCTGAAGAAGATGGACGGTTGATGTCCAAACTGACCATTTTACCGATGGAGGTGTATATCGGCGGAACGCTTGTACCGATGGGCGGGATATCGGGAGTGGCGACGTGGCCGGAATCAAGACGAAATGGTCTCGTCCGGAAGCTTCTTCATTCCGCTCTGGAAGATATGAAAAGCCGTGGACAGGCGGTTTCTTTTCTGTATCCTTTTTCCATTCCATTTTATCGTAATTTCGGGTGGGAGTTATTTGCCGACTCCATCACATGGACTATAAAAAAAGAGCAGCTTCTGAGTAAAAAAGAAATCAGCAGCGGAAAAATCAGAAGGGTCCCACCAGCTGAGTGGCCGACGCTGCAGCGTATCTATCAAAGATTTGCAGTCAGATATAATGGAATGATTGACCGCGATGAGAGCTGGTGGAGATACACTGTGCTGAAGAAAAAAAAAGGTCAGATTGCCGTCTTTTCAAACGATGCCGGAGAAGACAGAGGCTACATGATTTATCAGATTAAAAACAACCATATGAAAGTCCATGAATGTATTGCGCTTGACGAAGAAGCAAGACAGCAGCTTTGGCGTTTTACGGCCAATCATGATTCCATGATCGAGGAGGCTGAAATAAAACCCGCCCCCGGAGATCCAAGCCGCTTTATGCTTCCGGACTCTTCCATTGAAGAAAAACGAGAGAGTTATTTTATGGCACGTATTGTTGATATGAAACGTTTTCTTGAGTTGTACCCTTTCCGGATGGAAGACGGACAGGATATCACGTTTGAGATAGAGGATCCAGGTGCCTCTTGGAATAATGGAGTGTTTGCCGTAAGGAAGAATGAATCCGGAAATGATGTGGAACACTACAGTGCAGCGGAAATAGAAGGCGGTGTGAAAATGGACATAAATACGGCGGCGGCTGTTTTTCTGGGATACCTTCCAGTGTCCACCGCCGTCCAAACAGGAAAAATGAAAGCCTCAGATGAAGCAGAAGCACTATGTGAGGACGTTCTCACACGCGAACCCCCTTTCATCTACGATTTCTTTTAATAAAAATATAGTAAGACCGGCTGTGTGATGCAGCCGGTCTTTTTACAAATATTCTTGTATTCCTGGAGCAAAGTGATGTTACAGGGTGTTTCTTCTCGTAATAACCATTCCCATGTAGGAGAGAATGGTGAATAAGATGGTGATCGTCAGGGAGTGTACGAGAGCAGGCGGAAGGTACGAGTCAACGAAAAGAATCGATATTCCGGCTGCTGCCTGGACGAGCACAAGGAGAAATACGGCGGTACTTCCAAATAACAACACGGGATACGTACTGTAGCGGCGTATCGTCCAGATTAACAGCACAAGAAACAGTGCAGCAAGTATCAAAGCGGCAGCCCGGTGTATCATGTGAATACTGAGCTGATAAGCAAGTCCGCTCCCCATGTCCGGTATGATACTGCCGTTACAGAGTGGAAAACCGTTGCAGACATACGTCGCATCCGTATGTTTCACATAAGCTCCGGTGTAAATAACGAGGTAGGCATATACGAGTACACCAAATAAATAATTACGGTATGCTTTGGATACCCGGACCCCTGTAACGGATGAATTATTGTCTTCAAAGGCAAGAACGGTAAGCAGGGCCACGGAAGCAAAGGAGATAGTGGATATGCCAAAGTGAAGGGCGAGAACAATATCATTGTTGCCCCAAATCACAGCACCAGCTCCCATAAAACCCTGAAAGAGTATAAAGAGGACAGCCATCAAAGCCAGGAATTTCGTTTCCCGCAGATGGCTGAGTTTTTTCCAGGACCAAACCGCAAGAATAAAAACAAACAGTCCCATCAAGCCGGACCATGCACGGTGAGAGTACTCGATAATCGTTTCTTTTGCAGAAGATTCGGGGATAAGCTGCCCGTAACAGAGCGGCCACGTGGCCCCGCACCCTTCAGCAGATCCGGTTTTTGTTACAAGGGCCCCCTGCAGCAGTACAATTAACATGCCGATAGATGTAACAATACCAAAAGTCTTCAGACCTCTATTCAAAGTATTCACCTCCCCGTCATCGGACGGATGAATTCCATTCATACTATACACAATATTATCGTAATGAAAACGGCTGAAAAAAGTCAATTTCAACGGGGTGAACAATTTGAAAACATCAAAAAATGTGACCATTATGTGAAATTTTTCAAACTAATGAAATATCGAAGGCTGTAAATGACAGCAGCTGTGGTATACTATTGGGGGAAAAAAGCAGAATTGCGATTCTCTAAGAAAGCGGTTATATGGTACAATCTGATTATTAGTGGTCCATGACATAAAGTGCACCGTGGCACATTGTCTGCTCCGGACTCGTATTGTTCCAGACCGCCGGATTATAAGGGGGTGAAAGGTTTGGATGAACCCGATGCGGTTCCGCACGCAGCTGATTTGGGGGGGAGTCATTCAGAAGGAAAGCACCATTCTTCATGGATGGACTATGTAAGCGTTGCCGGTCTCCATGCTGTATGTTTTTATATGATTATTGCTGCTGCGGCGATGATTATTGCTTCGAACTATTCGGAGTTTCCTCTTCTCCAGAATCTTCACATTTTGATTCTGACGCTGACCGGTGCAGGACTGACCGCTTCCGGAAGCTTTACATTGAATAATTATCTGGACCGGGACTTGGATGCGGTCATGGAACGGACAAAACATAGACCGGCTGCAGCAGGGAGGATGAAACCGGTACGAATACTGACAGCAGGTCTGGCGGAGGCGGCTCTCGGCATAATGATACTGGGGGCGGTGGAGCCTGTATCTGCAGCAGCAGCAGCCGCCGGGCTGATTGTGTATATTGTAGTTTATACCCTCTGGATGAAAAGGGTTTCGCCCCTTCATCCAGCAGCCGGAAGCCTTGCTGCTGCGGTAACACCGCTGGTTGGCTGGGCTGCGGTGGATCCGGCCCTGCATTCTCATGCGTGGCTGCTTTCCTGTATTCTGTTTATATGGTATCCGCCTCATTATCTCGCGCTGACCATACGGTACCGGGAAGAGTTTCAGGCAGCAGGAATACCGGTTCTGCCGGTCAAAGCCGGACAAGCGGCGGCAAAACGCCAGATTGTTCTGTACGCTGCAGTGCTGCTTGCGGTTTCTCTTTTTTTACGAGAGTATGGAACCGTTTATACAGCAGCGGCTGTCTTACTCGGGGCCGGCTGGCTGATTCCGGGAACCGCCGGTCTCTTTATGAAAACTGATACGGGGTGGACCGGGTATATGTTTGTTTATTCCCTTTCATATATGACGATATTGTTTATAGTAATGGCTGCTGTTCATTTGTGAAATACTACCGGCAGTTTGCAATACGCTGCTGTAGATGACTAAATACATTTGGTATTTCTTACTTCACTTGGAAAGAGAGGTTTGATGATTTGATGAAAAGACATCTGGGATTACTGCGTCTTCTCCCGCTGACAGCGGTATTTATGCTGCTTGCCGGGTGCGGGGAAGAAAGATTGTCTGCGCTCGATCCTTACGGCCCGCAGGCCGAATGGATTCTGGACAACATGATTCTAAGCCTGTATGTCATGGCATTGGTCGTAATTGTTGTATTTGCTCTGTACTTTATTGCTGTGGTGAAATTCCGAAAAAAACCGGGGGATGAGGAACTGCCGGAGCAGGTGGAGGGCAGTAAAGCACTTGAACTGACCTGGACCATCATACCTGTTTTTCTGCTTGCTATTCTCGCTGTTCCGACCATCTGGGGTACATATTATATGGCGGAAGAAGTACCGGAAGCTGCCGGTTCCAGCGGCGGAGAGTCTGAAAATGGGGAACAGAGCGGCGAAGGAGGGGATTCCCAGAACAGTGGAAGTTCCTCTGAACAACAGCAGGGACAGGATGCCCTCGTTATTGATGTCACAGCCCACCAGTTCTGGTGGCAGTTTGACTATCCCGAAGGATTCTCGGCGGGTAATGAAGTATACATCCCTACAAACGAAAAAGTCTGGTTCAACTTAACGTCCAGCGACGTTATCCACTCCTTCTGGGTGCCGGCACTCGGGGGAAAAATCGACACCATTCCAGGGGTGGAAAACACGATGTGGCTTGAGGCGAACGAACCCGGCGTATACAAAGGCAAATGTGCTGAACTGTGCGGTCCGTCCCACGCTTTGATGGACTTCAAGGTTATTGCCATGGAACCCGGGCAGTATGAAGCCTGGGAGGCGGAAATGGCATCCGGCAGTGCATCTTCGGGCAATGGCGGATCCGGAGAAAGTGGATCGGAACAGGAAACGTCAGACAACAGTTCCGGTGAAGGGGTATCCACTGTTTCGGACGGCAGACAGGCATTTGAAGACCAGGGCTGTATTACCTGTCACGCTGTGGAAGGACAGGGAACCGGGCAGGGACCAACGCTTTCCAACTTCGGCGACCGCGAAAAGATCGCCAATATCCTCGAACCGACAGATGAAAATCTTGAGGAATGGATCCGTCATCCCGGTGACATCAAACAGGGAAATAACATGCCTGGTTTTCCGGACATGAATGATGAAGATATGAACGCAATTATCCAGTATCTTCAGTCCCTCAGTGCCAAAGAAAATATGAATCAGTAATGAAAAAGGGAGGTCAATGACGTGGCAACAGCTACTGCTACCAACACGAATAAAAGTGTATTATGGGACTGGCTGACAACCGTGGACCATAAGAAGCTTTCCGTATTGTATTTAATTGCCGGCGCCCTGTTTTTTCTGAAAGCCGGTGCGATGGCCATTTTCATGCGTATTCAGCTTATGTCGCCCGAGAACACGTTTCTGAGCGGCCAGACTTTTAACGAATTTGTTACGATGCACGGAACCATTATGCTCTTTTTGGCCGTCACACCGCTGATATTTGCGTTTATGAACTTTGTGATTCCACTTCAGATCGGGGCAAGGGACGTCGCATTTCCGTTTGTGAACGCTCTTGGCTTCTGGATTTTCTTTTTCGGCGGACTGCTTGTAAGTGTCAGCTGGTTTTTCGGTGGTGCTCCAGACGCAGGGTGGACAGCATATGTCCCTCTGTCAGGAGGAGAGTACGGCGACCTCGGTCTGGACTTTTACGTTCTGGGGCTGCAGGTCAGCGGACTTGGTACACTCGTATCAGCCATTAACTTTATCGTTACGATTATTAATATGCGCGCGCCGGGCATGACAATGATGAGGCTCCCGCTTTTCTGCTGGACCAGTCTTATAACATCGATTCTCATTGTTTTTGCCTTTACACCGCTTGCTGCGGGTCTGGCGCTGCTTATGCTGGACAGAATTTTCGGCGGTCAGTTTTTCAACCCGGGAAGCGGAGGCAATCCGGTTCTTTGGCAGCATATCTTCTGGATTTTCGGACATCCTGAAGTATATATTCTCGTTCTGCCGGCTTTCGGTATTATTTCAGAGGTTATTCCGGCCTTTTCGAAAAAACGTTTGTTTGGATATACCGCTATGGTATTTGCAACGCTTATTATTGCATTTCTTTCCTTCATGGTATGGGTTCACCACATGTTCACCGTCGGTATCGGACCGATTACCAACTCGGTGTTTGCGATTGCCACGATGGCCATAGGTGTTCCGACGGGAATTAAGATATTCAACTGGCTCTTTACGATGTGGGGTGGAAAATTAATATTTAACACGGCTATGCTGTGTGCTTCCTCGTTTGTTCCGACGTTTGTGCTCGGCGGGGTAACGGGAGTTATGCTGGCGATGGTGCCGGTGGACTATCTATACCACGACACCTACTTTGTTGTGGCGCACTTCCACTACATCGTTGTCGGAGGAATTGCTCTCGGACTGCTTGCCGGGACCTTTTACTGGTACCCCAAAATGTTTGGGCATATGCTGAATGAAAAACTCGGACAGCTCATGTTCTGGATGTTTTATGTCGGTTTCCACATGACATTTTTCATTCAGCACATTCTCGGCCTTATAGGAATGCCAAGACGTGTTTTTACGTACCTTGACGGCCAGGGTATGGGAACCATGAACCTTGTTTCAAGTATCGGAGCCTTTATGATGGGGGCTGCCATGGTTGTGCTGTTAATCAACGTGGTATACTCTGCTTACACGTCCAAACGAATCACGGTACGTGACCCATGGGATGCACGTACACTGGAGTGGGCCACGACGACACCGGTTCCGGAATACAATTTCGCCCAGACGCCGCAGGTTCGTTCCCTGGACCCGTGGTTCTACGAAAAAGTGCATGGAGACGGCACGATGAAACCGGCTGAACCAATGGATGAAATTCACATGCCGAATGGATCCATTCTGCCGTTCTGCATAGGCCTGGGTCTGTTTGTCTGGGGATTCGGCATGATTATGATGCAGATGGAAAATCCACTTATTCCGGAATGGATAGTGATAGGAGCAGGTGTTATTGTCACATTCGGCTCCATGATGCTGCATTCGATTCATGAGGATCACGGTTATCATATACCTCTGGATAAGATCAAAAAAACCGAAAAGGAGGTAAGCTGATATGTCTGATTCTGTTGATGTAAGCAAAGGTCTCCCCCCAAATCCCGAGAAAGCTACATTAGAGGGGAAAAACAAATTTCTTGGGTTCTGGGTTTTTCTCGGCGGGGAAACCATCATGTTTGCCACATTTTTCGGAACGTTCCTTGGGCTGCGCGACGGAACGGCGGGCGGGCCGACAGCGTCGGAGCTGTTTTCCCTTCCGCTCGTCTTTATCATGACGATGCTGCTTCTAACAAGTTCATTGACCAGTGTGCTGGCCATGTACTCTATGAAGAAAAATAATTTCAGGAATATGATGATTCTCACTGTTGTTACCGTTATTCTTGGCTTCGCATTTCTCGGCTTTGAAATTTACGAGTTTTACGAGTATGTCCACCACGGGGGGCTCGGTTTTACGACCAGTGCATTTGGATCTTCTTTCTATTCTCTGGTGGGGCTGCACGGTGCCCACGTTACGTTTGGTTTGTTTTGGTTTATTACCTTAATGCTTCGATACAGCCGTACCGGCATTACCTTAACCAATGCGCCGAAGTTCTATCTGGCCAGCCTGTACTGGCACTTTATCGACGTCGTGTGGGTTTTCATTTTCACGGTTGTTTATCTCATGGCTATAGGAGGTGCGTAAAACATGTCTGATGATCTTTCGAAGCCGTTTTCCAAGAGTGCCTTGACACATGAAGAGCTGTTAAAAATTAACCGCGAACGAAAAATACAGATTGCGGCGTTTGCTTGTATGATCTTTTTAACACTGCTCGCTTTTATAGCGGTAGCTATGGACATGATTGCTCCCGGTTTTACGATTCCGTTTATCCTGCTTTTGGCAGTAGTACAGTTTGCTTTGCAGCTGTTCTATTTCATGCATCTGAAAGATAAAGATCATGAATGGCCGAACGCGTTCATGCTGACAGGCATTGTTGTTTCTACACCGGCCCTGATTGCATTAATTCTCCTCCTCGGCGTAACAAAGTATTAAAACAATAACGAACTGCTCCTCTTGCCAAAAGAGGAGCAGTTCTCGTTCACTTGATTGTTATAGAAGCCTCGTGGGCGGCCGGGTTTTGTGCTGTATAATGGACATACAATGAAAAAAGGAGGATGAGCTGTGGCAGAAAATACCTCTTATCCGGAAAACGCAAAAAAAGACCGCAGTAATACATGGATAGCTGTTGCATTAACCGTCGTCATAAACGGATTAATTACCGTTCTTTTCTTTATGGATGGATACCAGGGGGAAGTGGGATTTGATCTTACGATTCTTCCGCTCATTAATGCAGTGTTAAACAGTTTCACAACTGTGTTTCTGTTGGCTGCATTGTTTTTCATTTTGAGAAAAAACATCAAAATGCACCGCCGCTTTATTTACGGCGCATTCACGACGACGTTTCTGTTTCTCGGGACGTATTTGACGTACCATTTTCTTTCGGAATCAACTGCTTACGGCGGTACAGGACTGCTCGCTTATGTCTATTACTTTATTTTGATTACCCATATTTTACTGGCTATTGTCATTGTACCTCTTGCCGTCGTAACGTTTCTTCGGGGTATTAAATACCAGAAAGCCCGTCACCGCAAAATAGCAAGAGTCACTATGCCGCTTTGGCTGTATGTGAGTATCACCGGTGTCGTTGTTTATCTTATGATTTCTCCTTACTACTGACGAAGAGTAAAAGAAACAGCCTGGATAATAAAACTGGCAAAAGAATAAAGGTCAACAAAACGAACGAGGGTACAGCATGCTGATTGGAGCATTTTGTACCCTCGTTCGTTTTAATTGGTGACCACACAAAAAATATCCGAACCATGTATCGAAGAAGATGCAAGCCTCGTACGTTGGAATGAAACCAACATGTAAGGGGCAGCATCTCCACAGATGAATGGTTCGGATATTTTATGAGAAAGGAATGAATCTTTATCTCCTTTTTTACAGTTTGAAATTCAGTTTAATTATTCCCGCTTCTCTGGCAGATGTAAATGCGATTACGGCAAGTGGTCCGACAATAAAGCCGACAACGCCGAGCACAGACAACCCGAGGTAGAGGGATATGAGTGTGGCAAGGGCCGACAGCCCGATATGACTTCCCATCACTTTGGGCTCCACCGTACGCCGGATAATCAAAAGCACAATCGCAAGTACCATCAGCTGCGTTCCGAGCAGCAGATCGCCTGCGATAAAGTGATAAAGGGACCATGGAGCAAGCACAGCAATGGATCCGATAATTGGGATGAAATCAACCAGCCAGATGAAAATAGACATCAGCAGTGCAACATCCGGGGTGAAAATGTATAAACTGACAATCGTCACGGCAAAAATAATGAGACTGACCAGAAACTGTGCTTTGAAAAATCCAAGTATCACATAGGACAACCTGGAGGTCATAAAATGGAATTTCTCTGCCGTAGTCTCTTTCATGAAAGAGTACGTCTTTCTTCTTAACCGCGGCAGATCCATCAAAAACAGGAACAATGCAATCAAATAGACCAGCAGTGAAATGATGAATCCCGGAATGGAAGCAAGAACGCCGGGAATCCGGTCGGCATAGGACAACAGTGCATCTCTGTAGCTGTTCAATCCATTGATGATCTGCTGATTAATCTGGTTTATTGTATCCGGCGGCAGATTCATACTTTGATAGGCACTGTCAATCCGCGACTGCAGACTTAAAAGTGCTTCATTCAGTTCGCTGACATAGCCCGGAAGGTTATTGGTGAACTGAATCACCTGGGACACAAGCTGTGTTGTGACAAAATATCCGCAAAGTGCAAGAATCAGGAGAAACAAAACAAACACAATCATAACGGCGATATTACGCCTTATGTTCCATTTTTCATGCAGCAGCCGGACTCCCGGAGATAAGAAAAGGGCAGTGACAAGAGCTGCAATAATTGGTCCTGATACCGGCAGAATGTAATAGGCCCCAACCAGCAGCAGCAGCACGCCCAAAATCCGAAGTATAATTTTTTTATTGAAAATAGACGGCACTTTCATGCTCCTTTCAACGTAATTCCTTTGTTAAGACTGAGCAGCACTCTTTCATTATAATGGAGGAGCATCCAGTTAGACAGAAAAAAGCATAGTATATCCATTCCGTACTGTGCGGCCTGCAGTATCCCTGTTCCACGGGGGTGACCGGTTTATCCTGGAACCATTCCACCGAAAAAACCGGGGAATTCCTGATTATTCCCCGGGGTTTGTTATATCCATACCGTTTGGAGAAGAAGGAACTTGCAAAATCGAAGTGCAGTACAGCTCAGTAAGATTAACTGTGACATGCAGTATGTAAAGCAGTACTAAGAGGTTTCAGCTTCTCTCAGATTCTGATCGAGGTTTTCGATCTTTTGTCTGCACTTTTTAATAATTTTTTCAGGGAAATCTTCATCGTATTCGATACCGTGAGGGTAATAGTGGCGCCCGAAGAATGGCGTCAGCAGACGAACTTTTGCATCCTCTTTCGGTATTTCGCCCTGCATGGCAACAGCCTGTACCCTTAAATAGTACGTGGCATCATCTGTCTGGTCCAGCATTTTATAGTCAAACGTAACACGTTCATAATCCCACTGTCCTTCGTGGATAAACCCGTTGCTTTCCATAATCCGGACGAGACGGCCGAAATTGTACTCTCTCCCGTGAAAATCAAAATCTTCAATTTTCATATCGGACCTCCTGTTTATCCTGAACTTGTCATAGTATACACTACCTTAATCTTAATATGAATGTGTTAAAGATGCAATCTCATTGTGTGACAGAAGAAAGAATAATCCGGGGTTTTCTTGTACATAGTATAGGAAGATTAAAAAAGGAGGTTGAATAGAACATGAAAACGATGAAAGAAGTCATGACGACCAATGTCGAAACGTGCACCCCTGATGATAATGTGGAGCATGCTGCGAAATTGATGAAAGAACATCATATCGGGGCTGTACCGGTCATTCAGGAAAATAATTTAATGGGGATGATCACCGATCGTGACATCGTCGTACGCTGCATTGCAGAGGATAAAACGGAATCGTCACCGGTGACAGAAGTCATGACGACAGACATTGTGACAGCCGAACCGGACATGGATATTGAAAAAGCAGCCAAACTCATGGCCAGCCGGCAGATACGCAGGCTCCCTGTTGTGGAGAATCAACAACTGGCGGGCATTGCTGCTCTCAAAGATTTGGCTGTCGATGAACAAACCGATGCCAAAGCTTCTTTTGCTTTAAATGAAATATCAGAAGAACGGCAGGTACATCATTAATAACAAAGGGAGCTGTATCAAAAAGGTACAGCTCCTTTTTGTACGTGAAGCAGAGAATGGATGCACGCCGCGTGGACATCTGCGTATACTGAAAGCAACGAAAGGTATACAGGAGGTGCAGGAATATGAACGGTTCCACTCCGGAATCCATTTATGAGTTCCGGGAATTTCTTTACAGGCACCCGGATTTGATAAGAGAAGTTCGCGCGGGAAAACAGACGTGGAATCAGATCTATCAGGACTGGATGGTGCTTGGGGAGGAGCATGAACATTGGGATTCTTACAGAATGGACGATGTTTCTGTTCCTGACGAAAAAAAAGACTCAACCGGCCATACGCTGTCCAGCGTTCTAAGCATTATCGAACAGATCAATATCGACGATCTCCAAAAACAGATTTCCCAGTTCAGTGGCATGATGGGAAATGTTCAGCAGGTTATGCGGCATTTTCAGAAACCGGAAGAACCGCCTAAGCCGCCGCAAGATCCTTTTTCTTTCCGAAGGTTTTAATAGAAAGGAACTGCTGCAATTGGAAGGTATACATGAAACGATGCAATGCGGCACCAACAACTTAATAACCCGTGACTCAGCTGGAAACAGAGGGCTTGAGAACAAACACAAAACCGTTTTGTTTAAAAACCTTTCTTTGCCGCATACTATATGGTAAAGGGAGGTTTTTACATGAAGTACATTCTGGCTGCAGCAGCAGGTGTCATTATAGGATTCGTGCCGGTGTTTCATGCGGCAGCTGTACCGGACGAAACGCACAATTTACACGTACGCACCGTTCCTGTGGCTGCAGAGCAGCAGGTCGAACCAGAAGACTGGAACCTTCAGTATAAGATAAAACAGCAGCACGTGTATGTAGAGTGTGTACTCCCGGATTTTCCATTGGCCGGGAAGGAAAAAGAGGGGCACGGTTTTCTCCGGGTGAAAATAGACGGCAAAACAGCAGCAAAAATGGGACAGGCGGCCTTTGTCCTGAAACATTTACCACCGGGAAAGCACACCATTGATATTCAGCCGGTTTCTTACGAAGGCTCCATGCAAAAAGACAAGGCCTCTTTTGATGTAGACATTCCATCTTCCTAAACTGCACCTTCAATTAGCGGACCCCCTCATGTTACACTAGCTATGGAGGTGTTTTTATGTCTGCAGTTGTTTCCACACCTGTTAACATACTGGAAGAGTCACAGCAGCTGGGGGAAATGATCATACAGTCTGACGTCTTTCTTCAATTTAAAGAAGCAAGAAACAGAATGGATCAAGACCAGGAAGCCCAGCGGTTAATTAAGAATTTCACAGATGTGAAAGATAAATACGATGAAGTACAGCGGTTCGGCAAGTACCATCCGGATTATAAAACTATATCCAAAGAAGTTCGTTCGGTGAAACGGGAAATGGATATGCATGATACGGTTGCTGAATACCGAAAAGCCGAGAGGGAACTGGAAGAACTGCTCGATGAAGTTTGTGGAGAAGCGGCGGGTATTGTTTCCCCGACCATCAAACTGCCGGGGAACAATCCTTACTTTGAAGATGAGGCTGGGGGCTCCTGTGGTTCCGGAGGAGGCTGCGGCTCAGGAGGAAGCTGCGGCTGTTCCTGATGAAAGGCCGGAAAGGGAGCGGTATGTATGTTTTACGGTACGTTTGTGTATCAGACACTTCTACCGGCCGGTCGCTATGAGGTTTGGCGTTTTTTTGATAATCCTGCGAACCTGGAAAATATAACGAAACCCGGCGATATCAAAGTGAACCATGGTGATGACGGTCAAAACATCCATATTGACCTGCAGTTGGGAGGCATGTCATTTACCTGGCGCGCTCTCGTTACAGAACGCCGGGAACCGAATTATTTCATTGATGAAGCAGTTTCGCCTCCTTTCCCTCTGATCAGGTGGAAACATCACCATTCCCTGCATTCACTCGATGTGTTCACAGGGGTGACCGACTATATTTCCTTTGAAAGCAGCATCCCGGCCTTTTTGATAAGGCCGGGGCTGCAATGGATGTTCGCGCAGCGGAAACGGGAGCTGTTGAAAATATTTAATTAAGAAAGACGAGGCAAAGAGAACTCGTCATGATAAATGCTGAAAAATAAGAAACGCTTCCGATTATCCTTTTTGGTGATCGGAAGCGTTTCTTTTCGTTCTTCTTTTCAATGAACGGATAAATGAAATGTGCTGTTACAGTTTTTCCAGATGCCGGTGGATAAGTGCGAGAATGGAGCGGCGTGTCATAATGCCGATAAAGGCCCGGTCCTCATCTTCAATGCATACAAAAGGGTGATTGATCGAGAGCATCAATGCTTTCCCAAAGGTTTCATCCTGTTTCATGCGGGGGACTTTTTCTGTCATGACATCAGAAACCGAATATTCATGCAGCCGGTCCATCTCAATGCGCTCCATTCCAAGAATGGAATCGAGGATCTGTGCTTTTCCCACCTGTCCCTGCACTTTATATTCCGTGTCCAAAACGGGAATAGCGGTATATCCGGATTTTATTAATACCAGCAAAGCGTGATCAAGCGGGTGGTCCGCCTGAACATGTGCCACTTTTTCCTGTGGTATCATGAGCTGCACAATCTCGTGGTCCGTAATTTGACTGTTTTTTAACGTTTGAAGCAATATCATCACTTTCTTTCCTTAAGATAATAGGACAACTAAAAGAAAGCGGTTACCAGGCAGAAAGGGTTCGATGTGACAACCAACTATAATAGTAGAAAAAAGCGGGAGGAATGTCAAGTTAAATGGAAGCGTTTTCTTTGTGTGATATATGAGAAAAAGCTTATTTTCTCATATTAAAAGCGGCATTCAGCTGACCACGGAGCATTCTTTCACGAAGTTCTTTTTTAGGAAGCTTTTTCTGTTCCATCCGGCGGATGTCAAAGGTCTGCATTCCATCTTCCATTTTGTCGGCAATATCAATAAGGCGTTCCACATCATCAAATGAATACTTGCGGGTGCCGCCTTTTGTACGTTCGGGAAAGATGAGTTTCCGCTCCTCGTAATAGCGGATTTTTCGTTCTGATAACCCTGTGAGTTCACTCATTACACCAATCGTGATCACTTTCTTATCTTTGTAGGAAGACATGGGCATGCGCTCCTTTTTTTCAATGACTCATTTTATTATGTATAAATATATCACATATAAAAGAGAAATAAATTATTCATGTTAGAAAAATTAACATAATCATAAGAGGAAAATTAACATACCGAATGTGGTTCATCGATATTAAAAGAAAACGCCGACGGAATAACAGGAACGGCTGGGAAAGGAAACGGAATAGGGTTATAATAAAAGAAAAGGACGGAATGAAAGGGTGAAAGGCTTTGCATTTACAGGAAGGTCTGCTTACGAGACGTACCATATACAAGTTTAAAAAAGACAGCATAGACCCTGCAATAATACAGAGAGCTCTCGAAAGTGCTGTGCATGCGCCGAATCACAAGATGACACAGCCCTGGCATTTTTACGTATTGCAGCGTGAAGCGAAAACAAAGCTGGCACAGAGGAAAAAGGAAATGAAATGGGAAGGGTTTTTGGACAAAGAATCAGATCATGCAAAAAAAGCCGGGGAAGCAGCTTATGAATATATTAATGACCTGCCTGCAGTGATTGTCGTTACTGCTCACCGCTATAGTGTAGATCCTGTCCGGGAAAGGGAAGATTACGCGGCTGTATGCTGTGCCGTAGAGAACTTCATGCTTGCTCTCTGGTCTGAGGGCGTTGGATCGAAATGGTCAACGGGCGGCCTCGTAAATGATGGTGAGATTCACAACATTATCGGTGCCGGTGAAGAGGAAAGCGCAGCAGCTGTGTTGTATGTCGGGTATCCAAGCGAAATTCCGAAGCGGCAGCAGAGAAACGTGGAAGAAAGCATAACCTGGGTGGATGAAACGGAGTACCCCGGATGAGAAAACGGATGATGATATGTACAGGACTTGCTGCTGCCCTGATTCTGTCCGGGTTTTTCATACCGGTGCACTTGCAGGCTCCTACCAATGTACGCGTTATTCTTGATCACACGAATCAGGTTTATGTCAGCCCGCCCTGTTTTAATGATGCAGAGCTCAGTAATTTCCTCGAGGAAGCAACATACGGCGAAGCATCAAAAGAAGGGTACGAACCGGCATCCTCCTGCACGTCCAGTAGTTTGACAGAACAAAATGTAACCATCCACGAAGCGCTTTTAAAACTTGCCGGTCTGAAACAGAGCAAATGGAGCAGCGACATCTGGGAATCATAAATAGACGGTACATAGTAAGATGGATGCCGATTGCAGCGTGTATTTAGAATGATAACGTCTCACGCGGTTATATTCCCGGGAACGGAATGAGAGGATGGAAAAACAGTTTTGTCCGCTTCCTGAACATATGATAAGCTTATTTCAGCAACTAAAAGAGAGCCTGATAATATGATAGGTAGGAGTTGTAAAGACGAAGATGAATGTAGCAAAATTTGGTGGAAGTTCATTAGCGGATGCAGCACAGATAAAAAAAGTATCGGATATTATTACGTCGGACCCGGAGCGCAAATTCATTGTCGTTTCCGCTCCGGGTAAACGCAGTGATGAAGACAGGAAAGTAACAGATTTGTTGATAGAGCTCGGAGAGACCTTTCTTAAACACGGCTCCGCAGAAGGAACACTGCAGCGTGTCGTGGAGCGCTATCAGAGCATAGCGGAAGGACTTGGGCTGAGCGGCGGAATCGTTGAAACGATTGAACATGATATCAGAAGCCGGCTGGCATATGAAACGTCGGACAGCGGGCGTTTTATGGATCAGATGAAAGCAGCCGGAGAAGATAACAATGCAAAAGTGATTGCCGGGTATCTGCAGCAAATCGGTTTTACTGCAGAATACGTAAACCCTCAGGAAGCCGGTCTGTTAGTCAGTGATACCCCGGGTAATGCCCAGATTCTCGATGAAGCTTATGATCATCTGTATTCTCTTCGGGAACGGGAGGGAATCTCTATCATTCCAGGATTCTTCGGTTACTCCAAACAAGGAAGACTGGTGACCTTTCCAAGAGGAGGATCGGACATTACCGGTTCCATTGTAGCAGCCGGAGTCCAGGCCTCCCTGTATGAAAACTTCACGGACGTGGACTCTGTATTTGCCGCTAATCCAACGGTAGTGGACAACCCATGTTCAATCAAGCGGATGACGTTTCGCGAAATGCGTGAACTGTCTTATGCAGGGTTCGGTGTCTTTCACGATGAAGCGCTGATACCGGCGTTCAAAAGCAACATCCCTGTCTGCGTGAAAAATACGAACAATCCGTCCGCGGACGGTACGATGATCATTAACGAACGCGAATATGCCATGAATCCGGTCATCGGAATCGCGGCGGATAAAGGGTTCAGTACCATTTATGTGAGAAAATATCTGATGAACCGGGAAGTCGGGTTTGGACGGAAACTCCTCGGAATTCTTGAAGACGAAGAGATTTCCTACGAACATATCCCTTCCGGCATTGATGATACTTCAGTGATTGTGGAGAAAGATCAATTGAACCCGGAGAAAGAAGAACGGATTCTTCACCGGATTAAAAATGAACTTGGTGCCGATGACGTTTATGTTGAAAAAGACTTCGCTATGATTATGCTTGTAGGGGAAGGCATGCATGAAACGGTCGGCATCGCAGCAAGAGCCACGAAAGCCATGTCCGAACAGGGTGTGAATATCGAAATGATTAATCAGGGATCCTCGGAAGTATCGCTTGCGTTCGGCATTCATGATGAAAATGTAGATAGCGCCATCCGCGGACTATATGAAGAATTTTTTAGTACAAAAGAAGTGCTGCAGTAGTCTATATATACAAAGCTGGATCACACTGCTTTTTGGACACCGAAGTAATATGAAGGTTTGATGAGAACATCTCTCAGACGAAATACGTCCGATCAGCTGAAATGCTGATCGGACGTATTTTTATATTCTATTGAATTATTCGTTCAGAGTTTGTGTTGTCAGGACGATCCGGGCGGCGGGTTATTTTCGCCCAAGGCAGCCGCCCGGGAGATGGCAGCTTGTACACTTTGTTTGAATGATTTCTGTAAATCATGTTTTTCCATTTCCCGGAACGCAGCTTCTGTTGTTCCTCCGGGACTCCGTACTTCCTGATAAAGTGCAGCAGAGGATTGGTCCGATTCGCGCATGCGGACAGCCGCGCCGTACATCGTCTGGATGATCAGGTCCCGGGCTTTATCTTCCGGGAGACCGGATGCGGCAGCTGCCTGCTCCATGGCTTCGGCAAAATAATAGAAGTAGGCGGGGCCGCTTCCGGCAATGCCGGTGACTGTATTCATGTCTTTTTCTTTAACAACAACAGCCGTCCCAATCGAAGAGAACAATTCCGAAGCAGCCTGCACATGCTGTTCTTTTGCATAGGATCCGCCGGCCAAGGCAGTAGCAGACTGCCCGACTTTTGCTGAGGTATTGGGCATGACACGTATTACGGGATGGTTACCCGGCAGCTCATTTTCAATCTGACTGGTTTTTATTCCGGCAAGCACGGACATAATTATTTTGTCTTCCGTCAATCCGGAAGCAGCGGCGTGCAGAGCATCTCCCAGCTGCTTTGGTTTGACAGCGAGCATGACTATATCTGCTTCTTGGGCGGCATCGGCACTGTCGGAAAAGGTGCGGATGCCGTAGTTTTCCTGTAAATGGGTTAACCGCGCTTCATTGGAATGATTCACTGCCAGAATATGATGCGGAGGCAGCAGTTCATCGGCAATGAGACCTCCGATGATGGATTCTGCCATGGATCCCGCGCCGATGAAAGCAATTTTTTTATCCATACTGTTCATAACCCTCCTATTCTTTGATCTGGCCGGAGCCGTCAACGAGATATTTGTAAGACGTTAATGCTTCCAGTCCCATTGGACCGCGGGCATGGAGTTTTTGTGTGCTGACTCCGATTTCGGCGCCGAATCCGAATTCAAATCCATCTGTGAACCGGGTGGAGGCATTGTGGTAGAGAACAGCAGCATCAAGCTGATCGTAGAAGTACTGTTTATGGTCTGTGTTTTCTGTGACGATGGACTCGGAATGCCCGGTTCCGTATTGTTTAATATGGGTGACGGCTTCTTCTGGGTCCTTGACGATTTTCACAGCTGCGGTCAAATCCAGAAATTCTTCTTCCCAGTCCTGGTCAGACGCCTGCTTGACGTCCGGATGAAGAGATTGAATATAGTCGTCCCCACGGATTTCGACTCCTTCCGCGTGAAGGGCTTCCACCAATCTTTTTCCGTGACGCTCTGCCCAGTTTTCCTGCACGAGAATAGTTTCCGCTGCATTGCACACCGATGGGCGATCTGTTTTGGCGTTCACTGTTATCCGAACAGCCATATCTTCTTCGGCGCTTTCGTCAATAAATACATGGCAGTTACCGATGCCGGTTTCAAGTACAGGTACCGAAGACTGCTGTACGACGGTCTGAATAAGACCGGCGCCGCCTCTTGGAATAAGAACGTCGAGACAGTCGTTCATAGTGAAAAGGTCCGACGCCGCTTCTCTTGAGGTGTCCTCAGCCAGCTGCACCGTATCTTTTGATATATGGCGCGAAGCCAGTGCAGCATGAATGGAAGCGACAATCGCTGCATTGGAATAGTAGGCAGAAGAACTTCCGCGCAGGAAAGCGGCATTTCCGGTTTTTAAACATAACGCAGCTGCGTCTGCGGTAACGTTCGGACGTGCTTCATAGATAATACCGGCAACACCAAGCGGCACACGTACCTTTTGAATGTGAAGGCCATTCGGCCGGGACCAGGATTCCATCTTCCGGCCGATAGGGTCCTCAAGCTCCGCTACCTGACGGAATCCTTCCGCCATTCCTTTGATTCTTGCTTTCGAGAGGCGGAGACGGTCCATGAGGGCAGTTGAAATGCCGTTTTCTTTGCCTGCCTGCAGGTCCTTTTCGTTTTCAGACAGAATGGCAGGTATATCCTGTTCCAGCTGATCAGCCATGGCGTGCAGCAGTTCATTTTTTTCGGATGTGGTTAAAAGAGCCGCAGCGGCGGAAGCTTCTTTTGCTTTTTTTCCCTGTTCGATCATCATACTCATTGTGATTTTCTCTCCTTTTCTGCCGGGACCCATTCGTCCCGGTGAATCACTTCTGCTCTTTTTGTTTCTGTCAACTCCACGGCTTCCTGTGACGACTTTCCTTTGATATCCATAATTTCAAAAGCAGACATGTTCACCTGCCCTATTCCGATAACGCTTCCCCGGTCGTCTTTTACCTCTACCACGGCGGCCCTTTCAAAACGACCGTGTACGTCGAGAACTCCGGCCGGCAGCAGGCTTCCTCCTTTTTGAAGAAGCGCGGTCCGGGCTCCGTCATCGACGATGAGTTCACCGGCCGACCGGGAGTGAAGAGCGAGCCATTGTTTTTTACTGTTCAGTACAAAACGCCCCGGAAAACCGATGTAGGTGCCGTCGCCTTTCCCGGCGAGAATGTCCTGAAACGAAGAAGGTCCCTCGGTTTTTCCAATAAACGCCCGAAGACCCAGAGAAAGGGCGATTTTTGCAGCCTGCAGTTTGGATTTCATACCTCCGGTTCCGACTGCGCTTCCGCTGTCACCCGCCTGCTCGAGCTGCTCATCTTCTATTTCGGATAAAAAGTGATACCGCTTGGCATTGGGATTCGTCTTTGGATTGGAATCATATATGCCGTTAATATCGGTGATAATCATCAGACATTCTGCATGAATCAGCCCGCCGACGAGGGCAGAGAGCATATCATTATCTCCAAATGTCAATTCATCGACAGCGATGGAATCATTCTCATTGATGATCGGCACCACCCCGCGCTGAAGAAGTTCGGTCAGCGTGGAATAGGCGTTCTGATACTGCGATTTATTGGAAAAATTGTCCCTGGTCAAAAGGATCTGGCCGGTTTCAATCTGGTAATGTCTGAATGCTTCCGTGTAAGCCTGCATCAACCGTCCCTGACCGACAGCCGCCGCGGCCTGTTTACCGGCGAGAGTGACCGGCCGGGCGGGATATTTCAGTCCCGAGAAACCGGCGGCAACGGCACCGGAAGAGATTAATACAACCTGATGTCCATCCTGATGCAGTGCCGCAGCAGCTTCTACAAACTCCAGCAGTTTGGTTTGGCTCAGGCCTCCTCCGGTGCTGGTCAGAGAACTGCTTCCAATTTTTATGACGATTCGTTCTTTCTTCATTGTTATCCTCCGAATGCGTAATGAAAAACATAAAAAAACTCTTCCATCCTTTAAGCAAAAGGACGGAAGAGTCAGTTATCCGCGGTACCACCTTTGTTAGACGAACGTCTCATGTCCGCCTCTCTCTGCCCTTTTATATCGGAAAAGCACCGGCCGGGTTATTTCCCCGGCAGCTCGAGGGCGGGTTCGAAAAACAAACGATCCTTGCCGGGATTTCAGCCCTGCCCCGACTCTCTGTCATGGATACGCGTTTTTTCTACTATTCCCTTTCGCAGCTTTCATATTGTATATAGGTCTTGTTACCATTCCTTTGTTACTTCTTATTATCTGAAACAACGAATTTGTTTGTCAAGTCAAATGAGTGATAAAGTAAAGAAAAACAGGTGAGGAGGGAGGATGTTGCACACGCGGCCGAAGACGATCATGATTACAGGGGCATCGAGCGGGATCGGGAAGGAACTTGCTGTCCGTGCTGCCGGAAAGGGGCATCATCCATTATTGATCTCCCGGTCCCGTGAAAAGCTCGAATTGCTGAAGGAAAGCCTGCATCAGGAAGGGAAGAAATGTTCGATTTACACGGCAGATGTCACGGATGAGGCATCGTGCAAAGAAACGGCTGCCGCCATCATGTCAGAGGTGGATCAGCTGGATGTTGTTATCAACAACGCGGGTACCGGTGTTTTCTCGGCAGTTGAAGACATTCGTACAGAAGAAGCAGCCGCCATGTTGAATGTGAATGTTTTCGCTCCTTTTTTCATGACAAAACAGGTACTGCCTGTAATGAAGGAACAACGTCACGGTATCATCATAAATATCGGATCGCAGGCCGGCAAAATCGCCACACCGAAAGCTTCTTTCTATGCCGCTTCGAAACACGCTATCATCGGCTTCAGCAATGCCCTCCGTCAGGAAGTCCGTGATTCTGGTATTTATGTCTCTGTTGTCAATACAGGTCCTGTACGGACTCCTTTCATTCAAAAAGCCGACCGTTCGGGACAGTACGAAAAATCGGCGGGACCCTGGATGCTGCCGGCTGACAAAGTCGCTGAACGTGTCCTGAAACTTACCATACGTCCGCGCCGGGAACTGAATATGCCCTGGTGGATGGATATCGTATCGCGCCTTTACAGAATCTGGCCCGGGTTGATCGAAAAAGCCGGGAAGCGCTGGTTTCAAAAGAAGTGAGGCAGGTTGCCGCCCGGGATCGTTCATGCTATCCTGAAGGAAATCAGTATTAAAGGGGGCGGACGAATGCATACACCACGAACCGGAATCGCCGTCTGGCTCCGTTCGACCAAAAATGTGCGCCACCTGCGCAGGTACGGGGTCGTTTACTATGTATCCAAACGTTTTAAATATGCTGTGTTATACTGCAATCAGGCGGACGTCGATGAAGTGATACAGAAAATAGAGGCCCTGTCCTTCGTCGAAAAGACGGAAAAATCGCGGAAACCGGATATACGGACAGAGTTCAGCGGTCCCATAAAACCCAAAGAACAGGATTATCATTATAACGCAGGTCTTTAAAAAATACAGCGGCATAATCATTTCCAAAATGAGAATAAAGCAGGGACAAAATAATATAATCCATTGATCATCCGAATGATGGGACGGGGTGCTGCACTTGAGCATGCTGTTCCCTCGTTCGGATTTTTTTGTTGATTAGAAGTTTTTTCCGGGGAGGGCGCTTTGAGTCGTTTGTCCTTCGTCCATTATCTGATCAGTACCTGGAATTAGTGTCCGATAAAAGGTGGCTATCGGACACTGCGCATTTTACGTAGCAGTCAGTGTCCGGCAGCCACCTCTCCCATTTTAGCGGAGGGGCATTTTTGTTCTCTTTATTTGTTACCTTGCTTTGTTTGTTATAGAATGGCAGGAATAGAAAGAAGGGAAGAGAGAATGCTTGACTGGAAGAAAAATTTATACATTCTGACGGCTTCGATTTTTATTGTCATGGCTGCGATGACGATGATTGTGCCATTTCTTCCGCTGTATCTGCAGGAACTTGGCATGACCGACCCCGCCAAAGTCAGTACCTGGGCGGGGCTTATTTTCGGTATTAATTTTTTCAGTGCGTTTCTTGTCTCCCCTTTATGGGGAAGACTTGCGGACCGGCACGGGAGACGCTTGATGGTACTGCGCTCCGGCTTTGGAATGGCCGTCGTTATGATACTGATGGGATTTGCCACCGGCCCGTGGAGTCTCTTTTTCTTCCGGCTCCTGAACGGGACGATATCCGGTTTTAATCCGGCCTCGATTGCTCTTGTTTCCACGAATACGCCAAAAGAGCACGTAGGTCGTGCCTTGGGCATTCTGCAGGCGGGAGCGGTGGCAGGAAGCATCTGCGGACCGCTTTTTGGAGGAATTATGGCAGAGATCATCGGATTCCGGATGATTTTTAACATTACAGGAGCAGCCATTGCTGTCGCAGCAGTGACGGTCTTGTTCTTTGTGAAAGAAGACTTTACGCCGCCGCAGCATGAAGAAAAAACAAGCACCATGCAGGACTTTAAAACGATTGCCCGAATCCGGCCTATTCCTGCGATTTACGCTATCATCTTTGTTATTCAGTTTGGACTCGTCGGTATCAATCCTCTTGTTTCTTTGTTTGTAGAAGACCTCAGCGGCGGGATGAACAGCGCCTTTTTTGCAGGACTGGCCGTGTCATCGATGGGGTTTGCAAATATGCTTGCTTCTCCAAAGCTCGGGAAATGGAGTGATAAAAAGGGGCCGCACTATGTGTTGTACGGTGCTTTAATCGGTGCTTGTCTGTTCTCTATTCCGCAGGCTTTTGTCACCGATTTGTGGCAGCTGATCGTTATGCGGTTTTTTACAGGACTTTGTCTCGGCGGCCTTCTCCCGGCTGCGAATACGTTAATACGACAGCTGGCCCCGGAAGGCATGGAGAGCAGAACATACGGCTTTTCGAACAGCTTTTTGTTCCTCGGCAACATGCTTGGACCGATGATAGGCGGTGTTATTGCCGGGGTGACAGGGATCAGAAGTTTATTTATTATGTCGGCTCTGCTTCTTTTTGCCGGTATTATTCTGATGAGAAAACAGGTTGTACCTGTGCTTAACAGCAAATAAAAAAGGCTGTTCCTCAGGGTAGAAGGAACAGCCCGTCCGTACAATGACGGACAATGGGAGAGGAGAAACCGGAGGAAGAACTTATGGGGAAACGTAAGTCTTCTCCGCGGTTGTCAGCAGCACGGATTCATGCTGCTGTTTGTCATTGTGTACGTATTTTTATCAAACTATACATGAATACAGGAAAAAGTATCAATTACTGTTGTTTGACCGCTTATTATTGTATGGTAGGATAAGAACGACATCGCCGAAAGGAATGCGCTGATATGAGGGTTATTTCAGGAAAGTATAAGGGGAAGCCGCTCAGAGCGGTGCAGGGAATGAAAACGAGGCCTACTTCTGATAAAGTAAAGGAAGCTGTCTTTCAGTTGATCGGTCCTTATTTTGAAGAAGGGGCTGTGCTGGACCTTTATGCCGGCACAGGTGGTCTCGGGATAGAAGCGCTGAGCAGGGGACTGGACCAGGCTGTATTTGTGGACAAGCATTCCCAGGCTGTGAAAGTGATTAAGCAGAATCTTCACGAAGCAGGGGTAGATGAGCAGACCGAAGTGTTCCGCAGCGAAGCAAAGCGGGCACTGACGGCACTCACAAAGCGGCAGCGGTCCTTCGATTACATTTTTATGGACCCGCCTTATGCGGATGATTCTATTCCTGGACTGCTCAGTATCATTTCCGAAGAAAAGCTTCTGCGTCCAAGCGGAATCATCATCTGTGAACATGCTGCTGGTGCAGAGCTTCCCGCACGCATCATCCGGTTGGAACAACAGGCCGTCCGGCGGTACGGGGATACCAGTATATCCATCTACCGGACGGCGGAATGAAGGAGGAAAGAAAATGACGGGTACCGCAGTTTATCCAGGAAGTTTTGATCCGGTAACAAACGGTCATCTCGATATTATTGAACGCAGCGCCAAAGTCTTTAATAAAGTGGTGGTTGCCGTTTTACATAACCGCAATAAAGAACCGCTTTTCTCGGTCGATGAAAGGCTTACGATGCTGAGGGAATCGGTGGAGCACATCCCGAATGTGGAAATTGATTCGTTTAACGGCCTGCTTATCGATTATGTGCGGCAGAAGCAGGCGAAGACGATTGTACGAGGGCTTCGGGCGGTCTCGGACTTTGAATATGAGCTTCAGGCAGCTTCCATTAACCGAAAGCTTGACCCTGAAATTGAAACATTTTTTATGATGACGAACAATCAGTATTCGTATCTGAGCTCCAGCATTGTTAAAGAAGTCGCAAAATATGAAGCGGATGTCAAAGGGCTCGTTCCATCTCCGGTTGATGAGTATCTGTACGAAAAGTACGGCCCGTTTACCGCTGAATAAAAGAGGGCTGTTCCGGCAGAGGAACAGCCTCCTCTATTTATGAACGGCTGCCCGGCTTTTTCCTGACATGGAGACAAATCAGGTAGAAAAAGAGAATACAAACAGAAGCAGCGCCGCCGAAATGAAGGGATACACTTAAGCTGTGCTCCCAAAGCGATACGAAAATCGGTTCCTCCATCGATCCGGTGAAAACGGGCTGGTCAGTTTGATGGAGATATAGTGGTTCGAAGCTTATATATGCAATCGCCGCAGCAAGTACGGCATGGAGGCAGCGGGCTGCTAAAAAAGGCAGGTAACGTATGTCCGTCTCCGCCAGAATCCCTGCTACCTGGGCATGCACGGAAAGGCCGCTGAAGCCGAGAATAAACGAGACAACTACCATTTGTTCAAGCAGAGATACCGAATTCAGGCTGCTGGTCAGCCTGCTTCCTGAAGTGATTTCAAGAATACCGGACAATAGAGGCACAGCTGTTTCCTCTCCTATCGAAAAAAAAGAGAGGGCCATACCCGGCAGAACGGACAGATAATCGATAACCGTTGTTACCTGAAACATACGGTAAAGCACAGAGAAAATACAGATGAACCCGCCGATCATAAGAAGGGTATGCACAGAAGAAATAACAGCGTCCCCCAGTTTTTTTCCGAATGGCCGCCTGTCCTTTTTCTGCTCATCAAGAAGCGCTCCGAACGCAGCTCCAATCGAAAACCCGGAAGGTGAAACAGTGCCGGGATCGCGGTAAGCATGAAACCTCATAATAAAACCGACAATAATATTAGAGCTGTAATGCGAAAAGGCGAGCAGCAGCCCGAGCTCCGGCGTGTGAAAAAAACCTGCGGCTACCGCTCCGCCAAGAAACAGGGGGTTGGAAGCATTAGTGAAACTGACGAGGCGCTCTGCTTCCCCTTTTGTAATCTCTTCCTGTTTCCGAAGGTCTGCTGTGAATTTTGCTCCTGAAGGAAAACCGGTAATAAAACCGGCCGCCCACACGAATCCGCCTGCTCCAGGTACACAAAATAGCGGCCGCATCACCGGTTCAAGCATAACGCCCAGGAAGCGGACGACACCAAATGCGGTTAAGAGTTCTGCGGTAACAAAAAAAGGGAAGAGGGCAGGGAAAACATTTTGACCCCAGATAAGCAATCCGTTTTTAGATGAATCAAGAACTTCATCGGGGTATAGAATTAAACACAGGGTAAAGAAGCAGACAGCAAGGGCCGCTGCCGCTCCTGCTACTTGATTTTTTTTCAAACCGGATTCCGCCTCCTGTTTCATTCAGCTGTCAGCGGCTGCAGCTGCAGTATCCGCTGCCTGGTTTAACATAAAATAAACCAGACCGGGGTAAAGGCAGCCAGGCTGTCCTAATTTATACCTATGTAGAAAGAGAAGCGGGAAACACCGTTTCGAGCAAAAAAGATATATGACAAAAGGAGAACCTTATATGATGAAACAACTCCGCTCACGGCGCATATGGATCATTATTATCGTGTTACTTGCTGTTCTTGCGCTGAATCAGATATCTCTGCCATATTACTATTCCCAGCCGGGGGAGGCTTCTTCTCTTCAGGATATGGTTACTGTACAGAACGGCTACAAGGAGCAGGGGGAATTTTACTTAACAACGATTCGGCAGCAGCGGGCCAATATACCTCTCTACCTCTGGTCACAGTTATCCCAGTACCGCGACCTTACACCGACAGATCAGTTTCTCCGCGAAGGTGAGACAGACCAGGAATATTTCCACCGGCAGAACAGACTGATGAACAGTTCTCAGGAAGCTGCAAAAATTGCGGCATACAAAGAGGCAGACAGGCAGTATGAAGTGGAATATAACGGAGTGAAAGTGTCGCAGGTTATCGAGGGAATGGACGCTGAAAATCATCTGCAGTCAGACGATCTTATTACAGCGTTGAACGGAGAAAAGGTGCGCACCCTGAAGAAGATGAACGGCAGACTGGAAGATTTGGAAGCAGGGACACAAGTGACCCTTACTGTGAAGCGTGGGGACGAAACGCTGGAAAAAACGGTGGAGATCTCGGAATTTCCGGAAGACCTGAGCAGTTCCAGCCGTTCCGGTCTCGGCCTCTTGTATCCTTACACCGACCGTGATGTTCAGTTTGATCCCGATGTCGAGATTAACGCGGGGTCCATCGGCGGGCCTTCAGCAGGTTTGATGTTTTCGCTTGAGATTTACAATCAGCTTACCGAAAGTGATCTGACCCGCGGGAAGGATGTGGCCGGTACAGGCACGATTGATGATGAAGGAAATGTCGGCCCTATCGGCGGCATATCCGAAAAAATTGTAGCTGCTGAGAATTCCGGCGTAGATATCTTTTTTGCTCCGGATACCAGCGCAGCCGAACCGTCCAATTACGAGCAGGCTGAAAAAACGGCCTCCGACATCAATGCAGATATGAAGGTCGTTCCTGTACAGCACATGGAGGATGCCATAACGTATCTTAACAACATGGATGCCGGAGCCTGACCACTCAGCTTTCGAAAAAAAGCGGCGGTTGTTCATACTCTGAGCGCCATCTGTCTCTCCGCTCGTCGGGCGGAAGCGGAAGATAGTAAGCTGCCGCCGCTTTTTCGTCCAGTTTCTGCTGAGGGGTTTTATCTTTGGGCAGAGAGGAAATCATGGGTATATCCACCTGCTTTTTGATGGTATTCAGATAGGCCTGTCCTGTCTTGTTCATTCCGAGAAGACGGATGTGGTCAGCCTGTCCGGTTTCCATGGCAGCGGCGGCTTCCGCTTTGGAAGTTCCGGTAAGAACATGCGTTGCAAAACGCTGAAGTCTTGTCCACGTGTACCGTTTTGTCTTAAATGCATGCATGAACTCATGGAACGTGCTGTTTCGTTTCATCACAGACTGCATCCGGTGGTGAAGTCCTTCTTCTGCTTCATATATTTCTTCCAGCCAGGAAGCAGGAAGAGTCAACGCTTTAGCCTGTAGATAAGGAAAATACTTCTCCCATTCAAAAAGCGGGGAACCAGAGTGTAGATAGTTTCGGAGGTACCGGTAAGCTGGAGCAGGAAGAGCCTGCTCCACTGTCTCCGGCGCTCCCGTGTTCCCGATCAGCCGCCGGCGGATGCTGGTAGCGCTTGAAATGTCCGTTCCGGAAAGCTGATCGTCATGGTAGCCTGCCGTCATACGCTGAATCGTCTGCAGACGCATCGAGCTGCCGAGTTCATTCACAGCTTTGGTGTAGAAGTAACCGAGAATATTGTTTGGCTGCGACAAGTCGGGAAGGTGCGCTCCGGGAGCCATATGCTGAAACGAAAGCGAGGCCGCTTTCGGGAAGCTGTAACCGAGGCTGCTGTATTCTCTGATGCGGCGCCCGTATTCGGTGCGCCGGGCTTGAAGGAAATCGAACAGATTTAAAAATGGTTCGATACTCCCCTGCTCGCTGCCAAAACAGACGGAGCCGGCACCCAGTTGGTCCAGAATGGAAACAGCGCCTCTGGCAAACCAATCCGCATGCTGACTCGAGAATATGTACGGAAGCTCTACGACAAGGTCCGCTCCGCCCTGCAGCGCCATCTCAGTCCGCTCGCGCCTTGGAAGGAGAGCCGGCTCTCCGCGCTGCAGAAAGTAGCCGCTCATGACACAGATAACGACATCTGCATCAGCAGCTTCTCTGGAAGTCTGGAGGTGGTAATAGTGCCCATTGTGAAAAGGATTGTATTCAACGATCAGACCGACAGCTTTCATGCCGTGTTCGCTCCTTTTTCCAACCGGTGGTACAGCGGTAGAACCGGTGGTGGTTATTCTTCATTGATTACAGTATAATGTAAAGAAAAAACATTGACAAATAGGTTCATGGTGGATATAATAACTCTTGTTGTCCAGAGGTGATACCCAATGAGATGGAGTATTCAACAACTTTTAGCGAAAAAGGGCGAAGGACTGGAAATCGAATCGACGGCCAATGTCAGTGAACTGATAGACCGGGACCGGGAACTGCGTGATATAAGTCCGGTACAGGTATCCGGAAGAGGAGATTTCGCAGGAGAAACCGTTACCTTCCACGTCCGCCTGAAAGGATCGATGGTACTTCCATGTGCCCGCACACTTGCAGATGTCAACTATCCATTTAATATTCTGATGACGGAAAGTTTCCGTCTGGATGGAATGCCTGCTGATGAAGAAGACATTCATCTGCACGAGCCGGAGAATGGTTATGTGGATCTGCTTCCTTACGTAAAAGAAAATATTTTGGTGGAAATTCCGATGCAGGTGTTTGCCGATGATATCGATGAAACAGAGTCACCGGCACCCCAAAACGGGAAAGACTGGGATATTATTACGGAAGAAGAGGCAGCGGAAAGTAAAGAAAAGGGAGAAAACGATATCGATCCACGAATGGCCGATTTAGCCAGGTATTTTGACAAATAAGCACCAGGGCAGAGGCATTCGTTTCACATGGGAACCGAAATACCTAAAAGGAGGTGTGACTAATGGCAGTACAACCTAGACGTTCGTCCAGCACCCGTAAGAATAAACGCCGCACGCACAAAAACCTAACCATTAAAGGCATGGTGGAGTGCCCGGATTGTGGAGAAATGAAATTATCCCACCGTATCTGCAGAAACTGCGGTTCCTACAAAGGAGAAACCGTAGTGGAAAAGAACTGATCATGGTGTGAAGAAGCTGTTTACCGAAATATTCGGTGGACAGCTTTTTTAGTGCGCCGGAAAAGCAAAAGGCTGCGAGCCGGAAAACCCTCTCGTCTCTTTGGGAATAAAAACAGACAGATTGGGATATAATCGTTTGATAGAACGATTCTATCTTTCAGATGATGTTCATAGAAATGAAACAAAAGAACGGAGGGATAAAACATGACGGGTTTCCGGCAGGACGCGTGGTCCACAGATGATGATATTATGCTTGCAGAAATTGTGCTCCGGCACGTAAGAGAAGGGAGTACCCAGCTTGCGGCTTTTCAGGAAGCAGCAGAAAAATTATCCCGCACCGCTGCGGCGTGCGGATTCAGGTGGAACGCCTGCATTCGAAAAAAATATGAGAAAGCAATAGAATTAGCGAAAATGCGGCGCAGCGAAGATAGTGAAGAGAAAAAAGAAAGTACAGCTTTTACACATCCATATGCAGAGGAAGATGGGCAGCAGGAACAGGAACCGGTTGAACCGGGTGGAGAAAAAGATAATGGAGAATGGATAAAAGAGCAGCTTCAGGATACCATATCTTTTCTGAAAGACCTCTCTGGTGTGCTGGAAGGGCGCGGGGATGACGGGAAAGAGATGGCAGCGAAAAAAGAAGCGATCGAGGCGGAGAATAAAAAGCTGGAAGAGGAACTCGAACAGGTTAAAAAGGATTTCATGCAGCTCCGGCAGGATTATAAAGCGCTCATGGATGTGATGGATAAAGCAAGAGCGCTGTCGGAAGGAACGCTGTCCTCCCTGCCTGAAAACAATGTGGAAGACAGCAGTTAATAAAATGCCGCCTTAAAGGCGGCCTGTAATATAATATTGAAAGAGGGGACTGCCATTTTTGTACAGCCCCTTTTTGTTATTCCGGAGGAGTCATATCCGACTGCACAGGAGCCTGTTCCTGCGCTTCCACGCCTTCCGGATACCATACATATGGATTCTCGCCGCGGTCCCGTTCCGGGTGATACGTGACGTTCTCAAAGCCCATTTTTTCCCAGAAGTAATCGGAACGCTGGCGGGCGTTTGTTTTGACCGGAAGATTAAATGACTTGGCATAGTTGACGAGGGCTTCGCCGAATCCACGGTCGCGGTACGGCTCCAGAACTTCCAGTTTCCACAGCTCGAGATAGTCCTGCGGCGGTTCAAAATAAAAATCAAATTTGGCGTCGATTTTATATAAACACATACGTGCTACCAGACGGTCTCCATAGTATATGCCGTAGAAAGGAGACTCGCTGTCATTTTCAATAATATTGTCCTGGAGTTCTTCTTTCATGGAAAGTTCCTGAACGCCGACTTCCTTGAAATTCTGAAATTCTTCAAGCGTTTTAAAATTCACAAGCAGTCGTTTTATTTCCGGCTGTGTCATATACATCCTCCTTATAAAACGGTTCTCTTCATTTTACTATAAAACCGGCTTGTTTTGGAAATGAATGTTCTGTTATGGAATAGGCGTAATTCTTTTAATATTCAAATAGAATAAATGATTGCCAACAGCTTTTAATTTTTATATGCTGGCAAAGAGCGTACTTACATATAAAGAAAGTTGGAAGAACGTTGATCGATTTCCTGGCTGCTATTGGAACAATGCTGCTCACCTTTCCGCCTGCTGTATGGTATCTTGTTTATATCAGTGTCGTCAAAACAACCAAGAATAAAGGAAAAGCACTTCGGAGGGCGTCAGACAGTACAGCAGTACTGTTTATCGCCGCTGCAGCTCTTCTTTTACATCAAATCACCGGCGATTCCTATGTATGGCTGCTCATTGTTATTATACTGCTTACAGCGGTGGTTTTTACCATCATTCATTACAGAACCATGCACGATATTGAATGTAAACGTCTCTTGAAAGGAATCTGGCGTTTCACTTTCTTTCTTTACTTCTGCGTTTATCTTCTCCTTTGTTTTTATCTATTGGGGACCAGTCTGCTTTCTACTTTTCTTGGATGAACGAACATGATAGTCTGAACATCAGAAATAGTATGCGGAACCGGAAAGGTTGGAACACAATGCAGGCAGAAACACACCCCCCATTTCATCAGCAGTCTTTCGTGGAAGATTACATAAAACACAGTGACCGCGCGCTTGCTTTTTTTGACTACAGCCTGTCGGATGAAGATATGAAGCAGCGCTTTCAGGAAGTAACCTCCAAACGCTTCAAGCGCAAAGAATTGTACAACGTTCTGTATACATACAATCAAAAACACGGCTGCGGACGCGCCACCCTTGAACAGCTCGAAAAACTTAAAGATCCGGAGTCTACTGCCGTCATCACCGGGCAGCAGGCGGGACTTCTGACTGGACCGTTGTATACGATATACAAGGCTGCAACGGTATTGATAGAAGCAGAAGAAAAAGAAAGACGGCTGCAGAAACCTGTGCTGCCGGTATTCTGGATCGCTGGTGAAGATCACGACTGGGAAGAAATCAACCACATTTACCTTCCTGGTGACACCGCACCGTCCAAAATAGCATACCAGGGAGAAATGGAACCGGGATATCCGGTTTCTCGTCAACATCTGGACCAGGAAGCCTTTGAAGTATGGTGGAAAGAAATCACCTCTCTCCTCCACGAAACACCACATACGAAAGAGTTATATGGAGTGTTTAAGCAAATGGCCGGCTCGTCTGAGTCCGTGTCTGACTTTTTTGCGAAGGTGATACATTGGTTGTTCAGCGGAAGCGGGCTGATTTTGATGGATGCCTCGGACCCGGGGATTCGCAGCCTGGAGTCATCTATGTTTCAACGTCTGATTGATGAAAACGATACGGTGGGGGAGGCTTTGAAACGGGGGCTTTTGAACCGGGAAAATACAGCATACGGCCGGCCGGACGGTTTTCAGGAGAACAGTTCCCATTTCTTCTATCACCACCCGAACCGCATCCTTCTTTATAAAGAAGGAGCGGCTCATTTCTCCGACAAAAACGGACGTCTTCATTTTTCGCGTGTCTCACTCAGAGAAGAAGCGGTCAACTGTCCGGAAAACTTCAGTACGGATGCGCTGACAAGACCGCTTTTTCAGGATATGCTGCTTCCGGTGCTTGCTTACGTGGGAGGGCCGGGTGAAATCAATTACTGGTCGGTTCTAAAGCCGTTGTTTCATCAGTTCGACCGGTTCGTACCTCCTGTCATACCCCGGATAGAAGGGACGATTCTTCCGAGAAGTGTCCAGGCTGCGCTGAATAAGGAAAATCTTTCTGCAAAAGCCTTGCTGCGCCGCGGTTCAAAAACATATGTCGAGCAGATTCGGGAAAACGCGGTAACCATTGACGGCCGTGGTCTCGGTGAAGAACTGCTGCAGCAGATCCGGCCTTATCATGAGGATATGAGGTCAGCCTGGGAAAGTATCGCTCCTTCTGAGAAGAGTTACGGGGAGACGAACTGGAAAATCATCGAGCAGGAAATCCGGGCGTTTGCCGGGAGGATCAACCGTCATCAGGAGGAGCAGGAGGAAGAACGTATCAACCGGATAAACAGAGCCGGGCTGCTGCTTCTGCCTTTTGGCCGTCCGCAGGAACGGGTGTATAATGTGCTGTTTTTTCTGAATGAGTACGGAAGTGATTTTGTATTGGATCTGATAAAGATTCTAACGTTAAACCATATGCGTCATCATTTAATAAAGATGTAAAAAACAAGAAGAATCATGCGTCCTGTGGCGGATTTTCTTCCCCTTCATAAAGAAGGGGATTTTTTTTGTCGGTAAAAAATTTTAAAACAGCCGTGGTATAAAGTGGGGGAATGTGGTACGTTATAGTTAGAAAGTGGAGGGAGATGGATGTTCAATGTTTATGGGCGAACATCATCATAATGTAGATGACAAAGGAAGAATGATTATCCCCTCCCGCTTTAGAGACGGGCTTGGAGAGACGTTTGTCATGACCAGAGGAATGGATGAATGCCTGTTTATCTATCCAATGGAAGAGTGGGAACGTCTGGAGAGTCGTCTGAAGTCCCTTCCTTTCACGAAAAAAGATGCCAGAGCCTTTACACGTTTCTTTTTTTCCGGAGCAGCGGAATGTGAACTGGATAAACAGGGGAGGGTGAGTATCCCTTCTACGCTGCGCCGCTATGCCGGTATTCAAAAAGAGTGTGTAGTAATCGGCGTTTCCACAAGGGTGGAAGTCTGGAGCCGGGAAAAGTGGGAAGTATACTTTGAAGAATCCCGTGAGTCATTCTCGGACATTGCAGAAAATATTGTTGATTTTGATTTTTAATACAAAAGTGGATGGTTGTATCAGCCTGAAAAGAAAGGAGGAACGTTTTTGGAGACATTCCGTCATGACACTGTTTTGTTGGAAGAAGCCGTAGGTGGCCTTGCTGTGCATCCATCGGGAATGTATGCCGACTGCACGCTCGGCGCCGGCGGACATAGCGAACGCATCGCGGCAGAACTTGGAGAAAGTGGGAGGTTGTATGCTTTTGAACAGGATGAAACAGCGTTAAAGCATGCAAAAGAGAGACTCGCCCCTTTCAAAGAGCGCATTACCTTTATTCATGATAATTTCAGTGCCCTTCCGAATGTGGCGGAGCAGGAAGACGTTCCTGGTATGGATGGTATCCTGTTTGACCTTGGCGTCTCCTCCCCGCAGTTTGATGAACCAACAAGAGGATTCAGTTATCGTTTTGATGCTCCTCTGGATATGAGAATGGACAAGCGCACCGAACTGACAGCTGACATCATCGTCAATGAGTGGAGCTTTCAGAAACTTTACGAAATCATTGCCAAATACGGGGAAGAGAAGTTCGCCAAACAGATAGCACGCAAGATCGAAGAACGACGGAAACAAACACCGATACACACGACGTATGAATTAAATGAATGTATCAAGGAGGGCATCCCTGCCCCTGCCCGCAGAACGGGCGGACACCCCTCCAAACGAACTTTTCAGGCTTTGCGGATTGCCGTCAACGACGAACTTAACGTATTTGAAGCCACACTCCGCCATGCGTGTAAATTGCTGCAGCCCGGAGGGAGGTTATGTGTCATCACTTTTCACTCCCTGGAAGATAAAATCTGTAAGCGGATATTTAAGGAAAAGAGTACCCTTCCGGATCTTCCGAAAGGCCTGCCGGTTATCCCGGAAGGAATGGAACCGGAACTGGAATTGATTACAAAAAAACCAATCACCGCCGATGACGCGGAATTACAGGCGAACAATCGAGCCCATTCAGCTAAACTGCGGATTGCAGAGAAAAAGATGAGGGGGGATTCTGTTGGATAATCTGGCCCGGAAGATGCAAAAACAGCAGCAGACCGAAAGAACGGTACATAAAGAAATAAGGACGCATCACGTCCCCGGAAAAGTCACAAAGGGCGAAAAGGTTATTGTCATGGCAATGCTTGCAGCTTTTGTTGCCGCGTGTGTGATTCTCATTTCAAATTATGCCGGCATTTATGTACAGCAGCAGGAGATTGCCGGTTTGAACCAGTCCATCAGCGAGCAGACAGAAACGAACCAGAGCCTGGAGCAGGAAATTGCCGAATTGAGTGCCCCGGAAAGGATTATGCATTACGCGAAAGATGAACTTGGAATGGAACTGAATGATAAACAGGTAAAAGTGATTCAGGGATCCGGATCCTGAAGAGGTACCCGCATGAAAAAAGGGAGGGAGGCCCGGAGCAGGCCTCCCTTATCGTGTGTACAGGGATAAAGGTGGTGAAGCGATGAACAACGAACGCAAAAGAATGGTGATCCGTGCCTTCATCCTGTTTGGAGGCGTTGTGCTGTTTTTCCTCGTATTCACAGGGCGTATGGTTTATGTTCAGGTGAATAAAGAAGTGGGGGGACAGAATCTCGCTGAGATGGCAGAGTCCCACTGGACAACAACTCAGACTCTGGAAGGGGAGCGGGGAACCATCTATGACCGGAACGGGGAACCCCTGGCCGAAGAAGTTCAGTCTTACACAGCTTTTGCTGTGCTGGATGAAGAGTACGAGGGACATGTGAAAAATGTGGAAAAAACAGCGGAAAAACTAGCCCCATTGATTGGATTGGAGAAGTCAGAACTTCAGTCGATGCTGGAGGAGGGGAGAGAAGAAGGGAAATTTCAGATTGAACTGGGATCCGATTCCAGGTATTTAAGTCTCTCGAAGAAGCAGGAAATTGAACAGCTCGATCTGGAAGGTATTCATTTCCGTACGGAACCGAAACGCTATTACCCGAATCAAATGTTTGCCTCCCACGTTCTTGGTTATACGGAACGCAACATGCAGCCTAAAATGGGGTTGGAACTTGAACTGAATGATGCACTAAGTTCTTCGGACGGCTCAGTCACCTATAAACAAAATAGAAAAGGTGTGCCGCTGTGGAATATGAACGAGACGGTGAATGAACCAAAGAACGGGGACAATGTCCACCTCACCCTCGACTCCAATATTCAGACGGTGCTGGAACAAGCTATGACGGAAGTGAATGAAAAGTATAACCCAAATAAAATGACAGCCATTGTCGCCAACGCAGAAACAGGAGAAATACTCGGGATGGGGAACCGGCCCAGTTTTAACCCAAATGAGTATCAATCCATTACCAATTACACGAATTACGCGGTATCGGACCGGTTTGAACCAGGGTCCACCATGAAAATGTTCACCCTTGCAGCAGCTATAGAAGAAGGTGTATATAACGGCAGTGAGACGTATCAGTCCGGAACCTATACCGTTGGATCGAGAACGATTGGAGATCATAACAACGGGGAAGGATGGGGAAAAATCACCTATGATGAAGGATTCCGCCGGTCCTCGAACGTTGCTTTTGCCAAAGTTGCCCTTGAAAAACTCGGACCCGAAACCTTTTTTCAGTACTTAAAGGATTTTGGCTTTTCCGAACCGACGGGTATTGACCTTCCAAATGAAGCGGACAGTCTGCTGGCAGAACCGACAGATCTAAATACTGCGATCACCGGTTTTGGACAGTCCAGTGCCGTCACCCCGATTCAGCAGGTTCAGGCAGCAACGGCCATTGCCAATGACGGAACGATGATGAAACCGTATGTTGTTAAAGACATGTATGATCAGAGCAAAGAAGAATACTCTTATGAAGCTGTTCCCGAATCTGCCGGCTCTCCGATCAGCGAGTCAACCGCGGCAAAGGTGAGAAAGCACATGAGACAGGTCGTCACTTCCGAGGAAGGAACAGGACAGCCGTTTCAGATAGACGGTATAAATATTGCGGGTAAAACAGGAACAGCCCAGATTAACGATCCGGACAGTCCCGGCTATTTAAGCGGTCAAAATAAAAACATTTTCTCCTTTATGGGTATGGCTCCTGCCGATGACCCGAGTATTATCGTGTATGTGGCTGTCGACCGGCCGGAACTTGAACCGACAGAAGCAGGGTCGGCGCCTGTCTCCCAGATATTCAGGCCTGTCATGAAACAAAGCCTCTCGTATCTGAATCTGGCGCCTGAAGATGTGGAAGAAGAGAAGGTGTATGAAGAAGAAGGAATGAAAGCAGAGAGCTACAGCGGGAAATCGTTGGATAAAGCGGTATCCCGCCTGGAGAAGAATGGGCTGCGCCCCGTCATTATCGGCAGTGGAAATACGATAAAAAGTCAGTATCCCGCGAAAGGTGAGCCGCTTATCATAGGAGATAAAGTATTTCTTAAGACAGACGGTAAAGCAGAAATGCCTGATATCAGCGGATGGTCGCTGCGGAATGTGAAACGCCTCAGCATGTTTACCGGACTGGAGCTTGATTATGTCGGCTCTGGTTATGTAACGCAGCAGAGTATCGAAGCTGGAGCACAAATTCAGAAAGAAGACTATTTAACAGTGGAACTGAAAAAAGACCCCTCCCAGGAGGAAACAACAAGCAGCGGGGACGAAGAACAGCAGCAGAGGGAATGAGAGAGACGTGCTGTTCTGAAAGACGCGGAACCATCATAAGCTGATACTACATATCAACCTTATGGTGGTGGATCGGACATGCGCGTATCGTTTGTAACGGTGAGAAAACGTCTCTTCTTTATACTTGCTGCCGGCGCGGCAGCTGTTGTCATTCTTTTGCTGCGGCTTGCTTTTGTACAGTTTTCGATGGGCGAACGCCTCACGGAACTTGCCCAGGATTCCTGGAGCAGGGACGTACCGTTTGAAGCAGAGCGGGGCGACATTCTGGACCGGGATAAAGAAGTTCTGGCAGGCAATGTCAGCGCTCCTTCCGTGCTGGCAGCCCCGCAGCAGATAGAAGAACCGGAGCAGGCCGCCGCCCGCCTGGCAGAAGTACTTGGAGCTCCCGAGGATAAAGTGCATGACTGGCTTACTGAAAATCAGTCGCTTGTACGTCTTTCTCCGGAGGGCCGGAAGATCAATAAGGAAAAAGCATCAAAGGTGCGGAGTCTCGGCATTGAAGGCATTTATATTGCTGAAGACAGCCGCCGTCACTATCCGAAAGGATCGTACCTGTCCCACGTTCTCGGATTTGCCGGTATTGACAACCAGGGACTGACGGGGTTGGAGAAGTATTATGACGAGCAGCTGAGTGGAGAAAGAGGGAACGTATCTTTTTTTTCCGATGCGAAAGGACAAAAACTGGAGAACATGGCTGAAGTCTATGAAAAACCGGAGCCGGGAAAAGATCTGATGCTTACCATTGATGCCGATGTACAGTCCATAATCGAGCGTGAGCTTGATGCAGCGGAAGCCCTCTATCAGCCTGACGGAGCCCTTGCTATCGCGATGGATCCCGATTCCGGTGAAATACTCGGGATGAGCAGCAGACCCGATTTTAATCCGGAAAATTTCCGGGACGTCCCCCCTGAAGTGTATAACCAGAATAAGCCGGTATGGTCCCAGTATGAACCTGGCTCTACCTTTAAAATTATAACACTGGCTGCCGCACTGGAAGAAAACATGGTAGATCTTGAGAATGACCATTTTAATGATCCGGGTTACATCGAAGTAAGCGGTACAAAACTCCACTGCTGGAAAAAAGGCGGGCACGGTGAGCAGACGTATCTGGAAGTCGTGCAGAACTCCTGCAACCCTGGATTTGTAGCGATGGGTGAGAAACTCGGTAAAGACATTCTCTTTGATTATATTGATCAATTTGGCTTTGGTAAAGAAACAGGCATCGATCTGCAGGGGGAAGGCACCGGTATCCTGTTTGACCCGGAAAACGTCGGACCTCTTGAACTGGCGACAACTTCGTTTGGGCAGGGGGTTTCGGTTACACCAATTCAACAGGTTACTGCGGTAGCAGCCGCGGTGAACGGAGGGACACTGTACCGGCCCTTTATCGGAAAGAAATGGATCGACCCGGAATCCGGAAAAGTCATTTCTTCCAGAACCCCGAAGGCGAAAGAAAAAGTCATTTCAGAAGAAACATCAAAAAAAGTCCGCTATGCACTGGAACATGTGGTGGCAAAGGGGACCGGACGCGGAGCATTTGTGGACGGTTGGCGAATAGGCGGAAAAACCGGCACGGCTCAGAAGGCGGTGGACGGAAAATACCTGGAAAATAACCACATTGTTTCTTTCATTGGTTTCGCTCCTGCCGATGATCCGGAAATTGTTGTATATACAGCCATAGACAACCCAAAAGACACCCTTCAGTTTGGAGGTGTTGTTGCGGCTCCGATTGTCGGCACCATCATATCCGACAGCCTTTCTGTCATGGGAGTGGAAAAACGGACCAATCAGGTTGAAAAAGATAAGCAGTGGGACGATGAGACCCTTGTGGAAACACCGGATGTGACCGGCAAATCACTAAAGCAACTGCATCAGGCCTATTATCCTTTCCAGATCGAAAAAGAAGGAGAAGGAAATATCGTTGCAGCGCAATCGCCGCAGCCGGGAGAAAAAATCAAAGAAGGAGGCGTTATCCGGCTTTACCTGGATGACAAATCAACCTCTTCCGATTAGAATAGATGAAGTGCACAAAAACACGAAAAACTTAAGCTTGAATATCGCTTCAGGAGAGAATTCGAAAATGAAAACTTTACACAACTTGATATCCCATCTTCCAGTAAAACAACAGAATACAGAAGATAATCCGGGTATTCATTCGCTGCATATGGACTCCCGCACGGTGGAATCGGGAGGATTATTTTTTTGCGTGCGGGGTTACACCGTCGACGGCCACGATTTCGCAGAGGAAGCAGCAAAAAAAGGTGCAGCGGCTGTTATCACAGAAGAAGAACTTAATCTTGATCTTGTGCAGGTTGTCGTACCTGATACAAAGCTTGCCATGGCCGTTATCAGCTCGGTTTTTTATAACCATCCGACCCGTTCTTTCCGCCTCATCGGAGTGACAGGAACAAACGGAAAAACGACGACCACCCACTTTATGGAGCACATATTTCAAAAAACCGGACAGAAAACCGGCATGATCGGCACTATGTATACAAAAATCGGATACGACATTTACGATGCCGGAAACACCACCCCCGAATCCCTCGTTCTCCAGCAGACATTCCATCAAATGGCTGAAGCAGGAATTAACGTCTGCACAATGGAAGTGTCCTCTCATGCCCTGGATCTCGGCCGTGTCAGAGGATCTGCTTTCAATACGGCCGTATTCACCAATCTGACCGCGGAGCACCTGGATTATCATAAGACGATGGAAGCTTACAAACAGGCCAAGGGTCTCTTGTTTTCCCAACTTGGCAATACTTATGATGGAGAAAAACAGACAGCGGTTCTGAACGCGGATGACGAGGCTTCAGAAGACTATAAAAAAATGACGGCGGCTCCGGTTCTTACGTATGGGATCGAGCAGCCTGCTGATATTAAAGCGGAACAGCTCGTCATATCGCCCGCGGGAACGTCGTTTCAGATGCAGACGCCATTTGGCAGCGCGGACGTTTATCTCCCGGCAGCCGGCAGGTTTAGCATATATAATGCCCTTGCCGCCGCTGCTGCCTGCCTCGCAGAAGGAGTGGAGCTCCAAAACATTGCCGGTGCCCTGTCGGACATGAAAAGCGTTCCGGGAAGGTTTGAACCAGTGGATGCCGGTCAGCCTTTTGCTGTCATCGTTGATTACGCCCACACTCCGGACAGCCTTGAAAATGTGCTTCAAACCGCCGCGGAAATGACTGCCGGTAAGATGTATGTCGTTGTGGGCTGCGGCGGAGACCGGGATACCGCCAAGCGTCCGGAAATGGGAAGAATTGCTGCAACGCTGGCCGATTATGCTGTATTCACCTCCGACAATCCGCGTTCGGAAGATCCGAATGTGATTTTGGAGCAGATGGCAGAAGGCGCAGCTGGAATGGATCATGTTTCCATTATCCCCGATCGGAGAGAAGCGATTGAATGGGTGATTAAGCGGGCTGACCGCGGGGATGCCGTAATTATTGCCGGAAAAGGGCATGAATCGTATCAGGTGGTCGGCAAAGATGTTCTTGATTTTGACGACCGTCTGGAAGCCGAAACAGCCGTCCATAAGTGGAACAGAAAAGGGGGCAGGTAACATGGTTGCTGCTATTACTGCCGGCGTTATCACGGCCTTTCTGCTGACAGTCATCTTTTCACCGCTTACCATCCCCCTCCTGAAACGGCTGAAATTCGGGCAGAGTATCAGGACGGAAGGTCCGGAGAGTCACATGAAAAAGGGCGGGACCCCCACGATGGGCGGAATTATGATATTAATGTCGATTCTTGCTTCGTCCATTATCATTCAGGGAATAGTTCTGTCGTGGTCCACCAACACGTTTCTCCTGCTTTTAGTTACCATCGGCTTCGGTGTGGTAGGATTTGTCGATGATTATATAAAAATAACGAAAAAACGAAATCTCGGTCTGACATCGCGTCAAAAACTGGCAGGACAGATTCTGATCGCGATCATTTTTTTCGGTGTATTACATGACAGTTCATTCAGTACAGAAATTGTGGTCCCCGGTACATCATGGTCTCTTGAAGCCGGATGGTTCTATTTCCTGCTCGTTGTCGTTATGCTTGTCGGTTCTTCCAACGCTGTGAACCTGACAGATGGTCTGGATGGCCTGTTGGCGGGAACAGGAGCTGTTGCTTTCGGCGCGTTTGCCGTACTGGCATGGCATGCCGAAATGACGGATGCCGCAGTATTTGCCGCAACGACAGCCGGGGCAGTGCTTGGGTTTCTCGTATTTAATGCTCATCCCGCGAAAGTGTTCATGGGAGATACTGGATCTCTGGCACTGGGAGGCGGATTGGCAGCTCTTTCCATTATTACAAAACTGGAACTGCTGCTTGTGATTATCGGATTTGTTTTTGTCATGGAAACCTTGTCCGTTATCCTGCAGGTGTTTTTCTACAAGTGGAGAGGGAAACGATTGTTTAAAATGAGCCCCCTTCACCATCATTTTGAATTATCCGGTTGGTCTGAATGGCGCGTTGTCGTCACGTTTTGGACCGCCGCAGCTGTATGCGCGGTGGCCGGCATTTATATTGAGGTGTGGATATGAGAAATACACAATGGTTTAAGGGTAAAAAAGTACTGGTTATCGGACTCGCCAAAAGTGGAATGGCCGCTGCCCGCCTTTTAAACGAACTTGAAGCATCTGTAACTGTCAATGAAGCAAAAGATATGTCGGGAACGAAGGAAGCAAAAGAACTGGAAGAGAAGGGAATCGACGTTGTTTCAGGGAGTCACCCCTTACATATTATGGATGAAGGTATCGAGTATGTCGTAAAAAATCCGGGGATCCGTTACGATACCCCTATTATCCGCCGCGCTCTCGAGAAAGGTCTGCCTATTGTAACAGAAATCGAACTGGCCGGTATGGTGTGCGGCGGCAGTATTGCCGCTGTCACCGGCTCCAACGGAAAAACAACGACAACGACACTGATTCATGAGATGCTTCTAAAAAGCAGTGTTTCATCTTATGCAGCGGGTAACATTGGGCGGGTTGCCTGTGAGACAGCTCCGCTTGTCCAGCCGGGTGAAGTCATGGTTACAGAAGTATCCAGTTTTCAGTTGAAAGGTACTGCAGAATTTCATCCCCGGACAGCGGTGCTTTTGAATATTGTGGATGCCCATTTGGATTACCACGGGACGAGGGATGATTATCAGCAGTCCAAAGCAAAGATTTTTGCGAATCTAACAGCGTCGGATGCTACGGTATACAATGCGGAGGACCCTGTAGTGTCCGCCATCGCAGAGCAGTCCAATGCCGATCTTGTTCCGTTTTCCGTCAATGGATGGACCACAAAGGGAGCCTTTATCCAAAATGGGTGGTACTGGTTCCGTGATACTCCCATCCTTTCTGCGGACGAAGCATCACTCCCGGGCCGTCATAACCAGGAGAATATGCTGGCAGCCATTGCCTGCGCGATGCTTAACGGCGCAGAGCCAGATGCTGTACGAACGGTTCTGCGTCATTTTCAGGGAGTGGAACACCGGTTGCAGTTTGTAGGCCGTGTTCATAAGCGGGACGTGTACAATGACTCCAAGTCAACGAATATACTATCCGCCCAAAAAGCGGTAGCAGCGTTTGAAGCTCCGGTGGTACTGCTTGCAGGAGGCTTGGACCGGGGGAATTCCTTTGATGCGCTTATTCCTTCCCTGCAAAAGACAAAAGCGGCTGTATTTTACGGAGAAAGCCGGGAGAAACTGGCAGAGGCGGCCAAAAAAGCAGGTATGGAATCATGGCATTTTGCCGATACCCTGGAAGAAGCGGTAGAGAAGGGGTTTTTACTTACTGACGAAAAAGATGTATTTCTTCTTTCGCCGGCGTGTGCGAGCTGGGATCAGTTCCAGACGTTTGAAGAACGGGGAGATACATTTATCCAAGCTGTTCAATCATTAGATGCACCCAGGTAACGCAGAAATCAGGAAGGCATGTTCCATTTCACCCGGCATATGAATAATGGAAAAAGACTTTTCCATGTAAAGAGGTGGCCGTTGTGAAAAAACATGTGCAGCCCGTTGATAAAATACTGCTGTGTTCCCTCTGTTGTCTGCTGATCATAGGGTTACTCATGGTTTACAGTGCAGGAACGGCTCTCGGAGAAGATGCCATGCAGGATCCTTATTATTTTTTGAAGCGGCAGTTCCTTTTTATGGCAGCCGGACTGGCGGCCATGGTCGTGCTGAGCCGGACGGATTACCGGTTGTGGCAGCGCTGGTCACCGGTTCTCTTGATCGGTTGTTTCATACTGCTGGTGCTCGTTCTTATACCTGGTATAGGAATGGTGCGCGGGGGGGCGAGAAGTTGGATAGGTGTAGGAGCCTTTTCCATCCAGCCGTCTGAATTTATGAAACTCGGGATGATTATGTATCTCGCTTTTTATCTGACCCGTCATCAGAAACGAATCACTTCCTTTACCAAGGGGCTCCTGCCGGTACTCATTCTTATTTTCGCAGCGTTTGGACTGATTATGATGCAGCCTGACCTTGGTACCGGTGCTGTGATGACGGGGACATGCTTTGTGTTGTTATTTGCGGCAGGCGCGAGAATCAGGCATTTTTTTATACTGGGCGGTGCCGGAGCTGTTGGTCTGGCGGCATTGATTGTTTCCGCTCCTTACCGTCTGCAGCGGATTACATCATTTCTTGATCCATGGTCGGATCCTCTCGGGACAGGGTTTCAAATTATCCAGTCTCTTTACGCGGTTGGGCCGGGTGGACTATTCGGCCTTGGTTTTGGCGGCAGCCGTCAGAAATATTATTACCTGCCGGAGCCGCAGACCGATTTCATTTTCGCCATTTTGGCGGAAGAAACAGGATTCATCGGCGCTGGATTTGTGCTTGTATTATTCGGGGTGTTTCTGTGGAGAGGTCTCGCCGCTGCTATGACAGTGCCGGATATGTTCGGCGCACTGCTTGCATCCGGCATCTGCGGTATGATTTTTATACAGGTGCTGATTAATGTCGGTGTTGTGACCGGTTTGTTTCCGGTTACGGGTATCACACTGCCTTTTCTCAGTTATGGCGGTTCTTCGCTTACTCTCTTACTGGCAGCAGGCGGCATTCTATTAAATATCACAAAGCACCGGACATCATACGATTAAAAGGGGATATGGGAGGATTAAGATGAAAGTTGTTGTAACAGGCGGGGGGACCGGCGGCCATATTTATCCGGCCCTTGCTCTTATCAAGGAAATAGAGCGTCTGGAACCAGGCAGTGAATGCCTTTATATAGGGACGGAGCACGGACTTGAAAGTGATATTGTCCCCCGTTCGGGAACTCGTTTTGAAACGATCACCATCAGCGGATTTCAACGCAGCTTAAGCTGGAAAAATGCAAGAACAATATGGCGTTTCTGGAGAGGAACAAAAAAGGCGAAGCAGATGCTGACATCCTTTGGTGCCGATATTGTCATCGGAACCGGCGGGTACGTGGCCGGTCCGGTTGTATTTGCCGCCTCCAGGCTGGATATTCCCACCGTCATTCATGAGCAGAACAGCATTCCCGGTCTGACGAATAAATTTCTCAGCCGGTTCGTTGATAACATTGCCGTATCCTTTAAGGATTCTGCCGCTTATTTCCCTGCTTCCAAAGTACGCTTCACAGGAAATCCTCGTGCGTCGGAAGTATCGGGACCGCGGACAAAAAATCCGCTTCCCGGTCTTGGTCTGGATCCAAACAAAAAAACGGTTCTCATTGTAGGCGGAAGCCGGGGAGCAAAACCGATAAATGAAGCATTTTTGGAAGCTCTTCCGGAAGCAGGTCAAAAAGAATGGCAGTATCTGTATGTTACGGGACAGGTTCATTATGATAAAGTGATAGAAGAAACAAAAAAAGCCGGTAACCCGGATAATGTCATCATTCAGCCATTTATTCATGTGATGCCTGAGGTACTGGCGTTTACAGATCTATTGATATCAAGAGCGGGAGCAACGACGCTTGCCGAAATTACAGCACTCGGTGTTCCGTCCATTCTCATACCAAGCCCGTATGTTACAAACAACCATCAGGAAAAAAACGCGGAATCACTGGAGCGTGCAGGCGGCGCTATTGTTTATAAGGAAAGCAGTTGGAATGGTCCGGCGCTTTTACGTGAGACAGATGCCGTTCTATCCGATGAAAAAAAATGGGAAACGATGCATGAAGCTGCACTGACACTCGCCGCGCCGAATGCTGCTGCCGATATCTTCCGTATCATGCAGCAATTGATGCACCCCGCCGGGTACGAAAGGAAGGATGACAAATGATGGAAGAAGTGTTTCGGGAGCTGCAGGAGGCTGATATTGGAAGAACGGCCTGGAAAGAACCTTTGTCCAAACATACAACCTGGAAAATCGGCGGTCCGGCGGATATTCTCATTGAACCGGAAGGAATAAAAGCACTGCAGAAGGCCATGAATATTATCACTGCGCGGAATGTACCGTGGCGGGCGGTGGGAAGAGGATCAAACCTGCTGGTTGATGACTCCGGCATTGAAGGAGTCGTCATCAAACTGGGCAGGAACATGGAATACATGGAAGAAGAAGAAATGCAGATTCGGGCAGGGGCCGGTTTCTCCTTCATTAAACTGGCCACGATTCTGAGCAAAAAAGGATACTCCGGTCTTGAGTTTGCCGGCGGCATTCCGGGAACAGTCGGCGGCGCTGTATTTATGAATGCCGGTGCGCACGGATCCGATATGTCAGATATTGTCGTGAAAGCCCATGTTCTCTACCCGGACGGGAGCCTTGTGTGTCTTACAAACGAAGAACTGGCGTTTTCCTACCGCACTTCCATTCTCCAGAAAGAACGGGCAGTGGTTTGTGAAGCAGTGCTGGCGCTTCGGGAAGGGGATAAAGAGGTGGTGGTAGAGGAAATGAAAAAACATAAAGATTACCGCCGAAACACCCAGCCCTGGAATTATCCGTGCGCGGGCAGTGTATTTCGTAATCCTCTTCCCGATCATGCAGGAGCATTGATTGAACAGTCAGGACTGAAAGGATACCGCCACGGAGGAGCCCGTATTTCAGAGCAGCACGCCAATTTTATCGTCAATGTCGATAACGCTGAAGCAACGGATGTTACGGCCATCATCAAACATGTGCAGCATACGGTACAGGAACGGTACGGTATTACGATGCAGACGGAAGTGGAGATAGTAGAACGAAGCGAAAATGGATAACAGGAGGGGCCGCAGGTGACGGACAAAAAGGTAATTCCCGCAGAAGAAAAAATACCTGCCTTAAAAGAAAAACGAAAAAAACGCACCAACCGCCGGCTTGTCACATACCTTTCTGTGTTTTTTCTCCTTATACTGCTTGTTGTCTATTTTCAGTCACCGCTGAGCCATATCCGTCACATTAAAGTGGAAGGAAATATCCATACCGCACAGGATAATATCAAAGACCGTATTGATCTGCAGACCGGAGACGGCTTGTGGACCGCGGATTTAACCCAGGCAGAACAGGCGGTTCAAAGTTATCAGGAGATTGAGAATGTCTCGGTGACACGATCTTTTCCTTCCACTGTCACGATACACGTTCAGGAGTACCGCCGGATGGCTTATGTGGAAAACGGCGGTTCGTTTGTCCCTGTTTTGCAAAACGGGGAGGTTCTTTCGGAAAAAACGTATAATGAGCTTCCCTCCGATGCTCCAATTCTGAGAAACTTTGAAGACAGGGACAAGCTTGCAGCTTTTTCCGAAGAAATGAGCCAGCTTGGAGAAGGGGTTATGAACCGTATTTCTGAAGTCATGTATGCTCCTTCCGACGATGATGCAAACCGACTGCGTCTTTATATGAACGATGGCATTGAAGTAGAGTCAACGATTGAGAATTTTGCCTCCCATATGGCGGATTACCCATCCGTGGCCAGACAGATTAATCCTGATGCAGATGGAGTTCTTCACATGAAAATAAATTCTTATTTTAAAGCAGATCAGCCGGACACAGCAGAAGGAGGGGAAGAGAGAAGTGAAGAAGAATAAAATCCGTTGGTTCACCGCTCTGCTTTTCATGATTGGGTTTCTCCTTGCCGTAACCTATCAAACGACAGCGGACAAAGGGGCAGCGGATCAGGATACAAACGACCGGAAAGAAGATCGATTAAGAGAAGAAGTCCTGGAAGAACAGGAAAAGAATAAAGAATTGACGGAAGAATGGAGAAATCTGCAGCAGCAGGTACGGGATATGGAAGAAAACCTGGCAGAAAATGAAACGTCTTCTTTTAATCTAGTGGAAGAACTAAAGAAAATGAGAATGCTTACCGGTGAGGTGCCTGTAAAAGGCAAAGGTATCTCTGTCAGCCTGGATGATTACCAATACGCCGCCGATGATGGTGAAAACCCGAATAATTTTCTTGTTCATGAACGCCATATTCAACAGGTCATGGACGAGCTCTTTCTTGCCGGTGCAGAAGCCGTATCTGTCAATGGTTACCGGATAACAGAAAATACATATATTCAGTGCACAGGCCCTGTTATTACAATCGACGGCCACACGTCGTCAGCCCCATTTGTCATTAAAGCAGTAGGCGAATCGGGGCAGCTGAAAGCCGCCCTGGAAATGAACGGAGGCGTGAAAGACAGGCTGGTCAATGAAAATGTGGAAGTACGTATTCAGACGAAAGATCTCATAACCATGCCGGCTGTAGGAGAGAGGAGTGAATGAATTGCGGTTTGTGCTGAAAGCAGCCGTGCTTCTTTTAACTGTCGTCTGCGGTTACTTCGCCGCATCAAAGACAGATCAGATGCCGTTTACGAATGCTTCTGACCGTAATGATGTACTCAAGCTTCAGGAGACGCTGGAAGAAGAGCAGGAGCGCAGACAGAATCTATATGAACGTATCAGGGAAAACGAACGTCTTCTGGAAGAATATAACACCGAACAAAAGAACAGCAGGGAATACGCAATGAAGCAGGCTGTTGAAGATTTGAAAGCCGAAGCAGGGATGACTGAAAAAAGTGGAAGTGGCGTGGTGATAACCATTTCCCCGGCCGCAGGTGCCGATACCAGTGGAAACCAATCGGTCCGTCCGGTCCTTCTACGGAGGCTTGTCAATGAACTCAACCAGTTTGGAGCCTCTGCGATATCCATTGAAGGGAAACGCATACTGGAAACAACTGCTTTTCGGAGTATAGACGGCATCACCCATATTGACGGCAGAAGACTTCCGGACATTCCGCTGGAGATAAAAGTATTGGCAGAAGACAACGAACAGCTGTACAATGAACTGCTCGTCTCTGAATCAAAAGAGTATTTTACCCTGGAAAATATGAAACTAAAAGCCCAAAAGCAGAAAAAGCTTACTGTTCCCGCCTATGATGAAGTGAGACGGGTGCAGCACATGGAAGTTATGGAGGAAGATGAGTGATGTGGCTTCCGGTACTCGGTCTTTTAACAGGTATACTGATCGGCCTTTTGACTGGTGTGGAAATCCCTCCGGCTTACCACATTTACGTTCTTCTTCTCCTTCTGGTTATGGTGGATGCCCTTTTTGGCGCACTGAAAGAAACGCTGAGACAAAACTATTCCAACATCTTTTTTATTACCGGTCTTTTTTTCAGCTTACTGCTCGCATGGATCCTTGCTTTTCTGGGGCGGCAGCTTGATGTAGAATTATACTTGGCTCCACTGATAGCTCTTGGTATAAGAATCTTTCAGAATACCGCTGCAATCCGCAGGGAAATTCTTTCTCTTCTACAATCAAAAAAATGAAGATTACAGGTCTTTGCAGGAAAATCAAAATAACGTGGCGAAGTGTAACGGCACTGAAAATAAAACGTAATTAATTTTTCTGTCATTTTGCACACGTACCGCCGGTTCACATGATAAGATGGAATAGAGATCAACTGTCCTGACAGCAGGCATAATAGATACAGTAGATACATGCAGTAGGAGGTGCCATAATATGAACAACGAAGATACGTATGTCAGCCTGGATATAGGTACGTCCGGAGTGCGGGTCATTATCGGAGAAATGTCCGGTGGTTCCCTGAAAGTTATGGGGGTGGGCAACGCTCCGTCCACCGGACTGAAGAAAGGCGCGATTGTCGACATTGACGAAACGGTCCAATCTATCAAAAACGCGGTGCAGGAAGCGGAAAGAATGGTCGGACTTGAAATTGAACAGGTGGTGGTTGGAGTGAACGGCAATCACATCCAAATGCAGAACTGCAGCGGAGTGGTAGCCGTATCCAGCCCCGACCGTGAAATCAGTAATGAGGACATTGAACGGGTCATGGATGCAGCGCAGGTTCTCTCCATCCCGCCGGAACGCGAAATCATAGATGTCATTCCCAATCAGTTTATCGTCGACGGTCTGGATGGAATCAACGATCCCCGCGGAATGCTGGGGGTCCGTCTGGAAATGGAAGGTACCATTATTACCGGAGCCAAAACGGCGTTACATAATTTACTGCGGTGTGTGGAAAAAGCCGGGCTCACTGTCGCTGACATCTGTCTGCAGCCCCTTGCCGCCGGAACAGTGGCCGTATCCAAAGATGAAAAAGCTCTTGGTGTTGCACTGGTAGATATAGGTGGCGGGGCTGCGACTGTTTCTGTTTTTCAAAATGGAAAGATGCAGGCCATGTCGGTGCTCAATATAGGCGGCGACCATATTACCAATGATATTTCCGTCGGACTCCGCACCTCTTCAGAAGAAGCTGAACGGATTAAACGGGAGAATGGACATGCCTTTATTGATGATGCCTCCGATGAAATAACGTTCGAAGTGAATGCTATTGGCAGCGATGAACCGGAGGAATATTCCCAATACGAGATTGCTCATGTCATTGAACCGAGAATGGAAGAAATATTAGAATTGGTAGATGATGAGATTTACAAACTCGGTTATTCGGACCTGCCGGGCGGCTGCGTGCTGACCGGCGGGACCACCATGATTCCCGGTTCTCTGGAACTTGCCAGGGATGTACTCCGCCTGAGTGTAAGGACGGCTGTTCCGGATTATATCGGAGTGCGGGAGCCGGTATATACGATAGGAATCGGGTTAATAGAGTTTGCCCATCAAAATGTGAAAATACAGGGGCGCGAACCTGCCGCATCCGTTTCTTCGGGTAATACGGCAGCTGCACCTGCTCCTGAACGGGGGAAACCGGAAAAAAGAGAAAAAGATGAAAATGATCCCGGCGTGAAAGATAAAATGAAAAATTTCTTTAAAGTGTTTTTTGAATAGCGGTGCCGCGCTGATACCTTCCATGTTTCAACCCGTGGAACGCAGGGAACGAAACGTTTGGGATCAACGTGTACGGTAACTTGAAAGATCTGACGAATGAGGAGGACCTTTAATGTTGGAATTTGAAATGGATATGGAGTCACTCGCACAGATTAAGGTCATTGGCGTAGGAGGCGGCGGTTCCAATGCCGTGAACCGTATGATTGAAAACGGACTGCAGGGCGTGGAATTTATCGCCGTAAATACAGATGCCCAGGCGCTTCAGCTTTCCCATGCTGAAACGAAGCTGCAGCTTGGCGGAAAGCTGACAAGAGGGCTTGGTGCCGGCGCCAATCCTGAAATCGGGAAGAAAGCAGCCGAAGAGAGCAAAGAACAGCTTGAAGAAGCGCTGACCGGAGCAGATATGGTGTTCATCACTGCCGGTATGGGAGGCGGAACCGGTACAGGGGCCGCTCCCGTTATTGCCGAAGTTGCCGGTGAAGTGGGGGCACTCACAGTCGGAGTCGTGACGCGTCCGTTTATGTTTGAAGGGAAAAAAAGATCGACCCAGGCTTCAGACGGCATTGCGGAACTGAAAGAAAACGTGGATACGCTCATCGTTATTCCGAACGACCGGCTTCTTGAAATCGTGGATAAAAACACACCGATGCTTGAAGCGTTCCGTGAAGCAGACAACGTGCTTCGTCAGGGTGTACAGGGAATTTCGGATTTGATCGCGGTTCCTGGTCTCATCAACCTTGACTTTGCCGACGTAAAAACTATTATGAGCGAAAAAGGGTCCGCTTTAATGGGTATTGGTATCGCTACAGGGGAAAACCGCGCGGCGGAAGCGGCTAAAAAATCCATTTCAAGTCCTCTTCTTGAAACATCGGTGGAAGGCGCTCAGGGTGTCCTGATGAATATTACCGGGGGCACAAACCTCAGTTTGTTTGAAGTACATGAGGCAGCGGAAATTGTGTCGGAAGCCTCGGATTTTGATGTGAACATGATATTTGGTTCTGTCATTAACGAAAATCTAAATGACGAAATCGTCGTTACCGTCATCGCGACCGGTTTTGAAGATAATAATGATCAGAAACAGCAGCCGGAGCGTAAACCCGCAGGCCAGCAGCGCAAAGAGGTTTCCCAGTCTGCCTCGCGCCCGGCACCGGAAAAGGAAAAACCGGCGGAAGAAACACCGGAACAGCGCCAGGACGCCTCCGAAGATGAAGACACGCTCGACATTCCGACCTTCCTGCGCAACCGCCGCAGAAGAAAATAAATATGGCAAAAAAGTCGTGAGCGCCGGCGGGCTGATACCGTTTGTGTACTACGCAGTGAAAGTGAAATGTTTGGACGAAGCAGTGAAGGATATAAAACAAACATGAGTCTGGGACAAAACCTTTATTAGATAAAAAATGCCGAACGATTTCTTAAAATCGTTCGGTATTTTTCGTTTCTAAAATCAACCGCTGCGCCAAAATACTTTGCTTTTACTCCAGAGCACAAGGGCGACATCGGTTCGCCGGGGCTCATCGTGTCTTCTTTGCACTCCGGAGTACAAGGGCGACATCGGTTCGCCGGGGGCTCACCGTGTCTTCTTTGCCCCGCGCACGGCTTGAAAACGAGGAAGTTCGGCTGAGAAAAAGGGGACCTTCTCCCAAAACCGTGTACGTCCTGTGCCGGGTGTAGAAGCCACCACGACTCACGGCCGCGGTTCCACCGGATCAGCTGCTTGTGGAAATCGACGGACCCCGGCCGTTCCAGGGCCCGTTTGCTGGAATCGAAACGACACCTAAGCTGCTCCGCGATGTAATCACGACGCCAGCCGGTATAACGGAGGAAAAGGAAGCAGTGCTGGCAGCGTGGACGCAGAAAAATGGCGGGTGGATGTACGGTGGTTTGTAAATGGGAATGGGTCATAAGGCACTTTAGGGGGTTCCGCCCCCTAAAACGTCGTTAGGCATGGCTCATGAGGCACTTTAGAGTACCCGGTGCGCCCTTAAACGTCATCATGAATGATTCCTAAGGCACTTTAGAGGGTTTCGTGCCCCCGTAAACGTCATCATGAACGAATCCAGGTTCCGTTTAGCGGGAAAATGAGCGGGCCGCCGCAACAAAGAGCCCGCGTTCCTGCATGAAAAACAGGATGAATAGTCCATAGGGCACTTTAGGGGGGTTCAGCGCTCCCTTAAACGTCGTTAGACATGGCTCATGAGGCACTTTAGAGTACCCGGTGCGCCCTTAAACGTCATCATGAATGATTCATAAAGCACTTTAGAGGGTTTCGTACCCCCGTAAACGTCGTCATGAACGAATCCAGGTTCCGTTTAGCGGGAAAATGAACGGGCCGCCGCAACAAAGAGTTCGCGTCGCTGCATGAAAAGTGAGATGAATAGTCATAAGACACTTTAGAGTATCCGGTGCCGCCTTAAACGCCATTATCATGTGGAAGTACGTCACAGGTACCCTGCTTCCTGCGGGGTACCTGTAACTCGTGCTTTTCTCAGCAGGAGCCGAAGCATTTGGACCCCGCTGCTATACGGCTCTTGAACAACGCCGCAAGACATTCGTGTTTTCCTCCGCCTATTTTACTTTTATCCCAGACTCATTTTTATGTAGAAAGACCCGGGTGGAAGGGTGACAAAATTAGTGAAAAGTAGAAAAAAAGTCAACCACAAAATGACACAATTTGAAAGAGAACGGATTTATAATAGGCATTACTTCTCCTGTTCATGACAAGAAGGGAGGGGAGTGTTGTATATTATGTTGATCTGTTGTGGGGCATGAACGTTTGTATTCACCTGCTTCTCTTTTGGGGAACCGCAAAGTGGACAAGAAAGCCCATATCCACCAAAAGGTTGTGGATCGTATCTGCAGCAGGATCCTGCAGCGTTTTTACCGTGCTTACCCCTTTTGAGGAATGGTTGATGCACCCGGGATTTGCTCTGCTTCTTTCTATCATTTTAGTACCGGCAGCATTTGGCTTTCATTCGTTTACGCTGTTTCTTCAGCAGCTGTTCGTGTTTTATATGCTCAGTTTTTTAACCGCCGGCATCATCACCGGTCTGCATATGATGGTGCTTTTCCAGGCTGGACAAGGCTCGTCGTGGACGCCGGGAACATCTCTGACCTACTGGTTTATGTTGACTGCGGTCATTGTTGCGGCTCTAACCATTTACATGATGCAGGCTGTAGGAAAGAAAAGAGAAACAAAAGTCGAAAAAACAACTACCGTCATCATGGAAATAGACGGACAGCGGTGGGAGGCTTTTGCGTTGGTGGATACCGGGAACCAATTGAAAGATCCATTTTCCGGAACACCCGTCATGATAGTGGAACTGCCGCTGTTTTCATCGTTTCTGCCGGAGCAGGAATACAACAGATGGAAAAGCATGATGGAAAGTGGAACACTCGGAAACCTGGAAGAGCTGAACATGTGGAAACAAAGATGGAAGCTGATTCCATACCGCTCCGCCGGCCAGGAAATGAAATGGATGTTTGCCCTGCGTCCGGATGGAATTTATCTGAAGGATAAGCATTATACGAAAGTCCCGCTGCTGGTGGGAATTGATCCATATCCGCTGTCCGGCACGAATGATTTCCAGATGATTATTCCGGCGGAAGTACTTCCGGAGTCCAATACATCACGGAGTGCTTAATCTTGAGACAGGAGGTTTTTGCTTGAAGAAAGGAACCATCACTGTATTTTGGATGAAAATATTAAGAAAAGTGGGCTGGAAACCGGATGACCTTTATTATATTGGTGGCAGTGAAGCACTGCCCCCTCCCTTGTCCAAGGAAGAAGAAGCTCATTATATCAGCAGACTTCCCGAAAAGGACGAAGCAGCCCGTTCTGTGCTGATTGAGAGGAACCTTCGTCTTGTTGTCTATATTGCCAGAAAATTTGAGAATACAGGAATTAATATAGAAGACCTTATCAGCATCGGAACGATCGGACTGATAAAAGCAGTGAACACATTTAATCCTGAAAAAAAGATTAAGCTGGCCACCTATGCTTCGCGCTGCATCGAAAACGAAATATTGATGCATCTGCGGCGGACTAATAAACTGCGTTCCGAGATATCATTTGATGAACCCCTCAATATCGACTGGGATGGAAACGAACTGCTGCTGTCGGACATTTTGGGAACGGACGAAAATATTATTACAAAGGGCATAGAAGATAAGGTGGACCGGCGCCTTTTAAAAAAATCGCTTGAAATACTAAACCCGCGGGAAAAGCAGATAATGGAGATGCGCTTTGGACTTGCCGGAAACAAAGAGCAGACACAAAAAGACGTAGCGGACCTGCTCGGCATTTCCCAGTCCTATATTTCACGACTTGAAAAACGGATCATTAAACGCCTCCGCAAAGAATTTAATAAGATGGTCTGAACCCGGTCAAACGGCTGTTGAAGCCTTTTTTCCGCCTGCGCTAAGAAAAATGAAAAAAGGAGCTGCCTCATACCCATCTGCATATTTTTCCCTCGTCAGGACATACTGAACATGAACAGACAAGATGAGTAAATGAAGCCGTCCGCGGTTCATTTCGACATCCAGACCTGGGGGGGAAAACGTTGGCACGCAGTAAAGTAGAAATATGTGGTGTAGATACATCCAAGCTTCCCGTTTTAAAAAACAAAGAAATGCGTGAGTTGTTCAGTCAAATGCAAAATGGAGATGAGGCGGCCCGGGAAGAATTGGTGAATGGAAATCTTCGTCTCGTATTAAGTGTCATTCAGCGTTTCAATAACCGCGGAGAACATATGGATGACCTATTTCAGGTTGGCTGTATCGGTTTGATGAAATCGATTGATAATTTTGATCTCAGTCAGAATGTACGTTTTTCAACATATGCGGTACCGATGATTATCGGGGAAGTACGCCGCTACCTCCGTGACAATAATCCGATACGCGTCTCAAGATCGCTGCGTGATACAGCATACAAAGCGCTGCAGATGCGGGATAAGCTTATGGAGGAAGAAAACCGTGAAAAAGAGCCGACTGTACAGGAGATGGCGCAAAAACTGGATATGCCGAAAGAAGATGTCGTGTTTGCGCTCGATGCGATTCAGGATCCTGTATCGTTATTTGAGCCGATTTACAACGACGGAGGGGATCCGATTTATGTCATGGATCAGCTCAGCGATGATAAGGAACAGGATCATAAGTGGACGGACCATCTGGCGCTGCAGGAAGCCATGGTTCAATTAAACGGGCGGGAAAAAATGATATTGGATATGCGCTTTTTCCAGGGCAAGACACAGATGGAAGTGGCGGATGAAATCGGCATATCCCAGGCACAGGTCTCACGTCTCGAGAAAGGAGCCATATCACAGATGACCCGCTTTTCAAATATGTGACAGTAAAAAAAACGCTGCCTTCGTCAAAAAAAGACGAAGGCTTTTTTGTCGGAATGAATATGAAGGCGGGGATGTCTGCATACAATGAGTTACACGCTGTTCTGCTGTGCGCTGAATGATAGAATGGCGTACTGACGACGGAACGAACCTGAACGTAAAGGGGATCAATGGATGCGTATATCGGAACTGCAGGCGAAAGACATTGTCAATATGCACACCGGAAAGCGTCTCGGACATGTGGGCGACGTTGATATCAATGTGGAGACCGGACATATTGAAGCGGTGATTGTGGGAGGATCTGCTAAAATGATGGCTCTGTTTCATAAAGAAGACGACTTTACTATCCCTTGGACCCATATTGTGAAAATAGGGTCGGATGTCATTCTCGTTAATTTGTACGAACCGGACCCGGACTAACCCTGCTGGAACGGAAAAATAAGCTTTTCTATTGCAAACGCGGGAAATATGTTAAAATGAGTATAAAGAAAACGACATCCTTCAAAAAAGGAAGAGATTGGATGGGAAAAGAACCGTTCTACCGCTTTGACGACCGGCACTGGCTGCTGAAGTCAGATATCCTGCCAAAAGACGTTAAAGCAGGCATCACATCCCGCTCCGGCGGCGTGAGCAAAAGCCCGTATGATACTCTGAACATGGCTTTCCATGTTGGAGATGATCCGCAGGCTGTTCTGGAAAACAGACGTCTCATGGCGGAATCTGTTGGATTTGGGATGGAAAACTGGGTGGCAGCCGAGCAGGTTCATCAGGCGGATATATTAAAGGTTGAACACCGGCACCGCGGCATGGGAGCCTGGGACAGGGAACACAGCGCCGGGGATTATGACGGATTGTATACCCGGGAAGAGGGCATTTTACTTGTCAGCCTTTACGCAGACTGCGTTCCGCTGCTTTTTTCCGCTCCCCGGCATGCCTGTATCGGATCCGCGCACGCAGGGTGGAGAGGTACGAGCATGAATATCGCCGGAAAGTTCGTCTCCATCTGGCACAAGGAGGAGAATATTCCTCCGGAAGACGTGTATGCTGTCATTGGTCCGGCGGTATCACAGACCGTATATGAAGTGGATGATACGGTCATCGAAGCCATGAAGAACGTGCTCCCCGAAGATGAATACGCTCCGTGGGAGGTCTCCGTTTCCGGAGGGTGGCTGCTTTCTGTGAAGGAAATGAACCGTCTGCTTCTGAAGCAGGCAGGAGTGCCGCAGGAACAGATTTTCATGAGCTCGCACTGCACGTATCTTGATGAGGATAACTTTTTTTCCCACCGCCGGGACGGCAGTGCTTCCGGAAGGATGGCTGCTTTTATCGGACAGTAAAAAAGCAGGATACGGAAAGGAGAGCGCGGCCCTTGGATGTGAAAGAAAATCTCTCCCGGATTGAACAGGAGATACAGACCGCCTGCACCCGCTCGGGAAGAGACCGTTCAGAAATACATATCATTGCCGTAACAAAATATGTTACGGCAGATAGAGCATTGGAAGCTATTGATGCAGGGATCCGGCATATCGGCGAAAATCGTCTGGAAGGAGCTCTTGAAAAATGGGAAGCCTGCGCTGGACAGGCATCGCTCCATTTTGTCGGATCACTGCAGACGAGAAAAGTAAAAGACATTGTAGATAAATATGACTATTTTCATTCGCTGGACAGGTTGTCTCTTGCGCGTGAATTTCAGAAAAGAAGTCCGGAGAATCACGTCGTTCCATGTATGGTGCAGGTGAATGCTTCCGGAGAAGACAGTAAGGCCGGAATCGCTCCGGAAGAACTTCCGGACTTTATCGAAGAGCTGAAAAACTATCCCGCTGTCCAGGTCGCAGGTTTAATGACCATGGCGCCCTTTGATGAAAATTCGGAGAAAACAAGGCCTGTTTTCCGGAAACTGCGGGAGCTTCGCAGTGATGTCCAGAAGCAACAGGCGCCGCATGCCCCCTGTCCTCATCTATCTATGGGAATGTCCAATGATTTTGCGGTCGCCGTCGAAGAAGGAGCTACTTTTGTGCGCATTGGTACAGATCTGGTCGGAAACAGGAAGTGAAAAAACCGGAGGACCATCAAGGAGGAGAGCCGATGAGCTTCAAGTCCAAATTTAAACGATTTTTCGAACTCGAAGACGACGTCGTGGAAGAAGAGGTGGAACGTCCGGCCGAAAAGGAGCGGACGGCACCCGGAAAAGAAGAAAAAGGCGGCAATGTTGTGAGTCTGCAGAGTGTGCAGCAGTCTTCCAAAGTAATCCTGATGGAGCCGCGCGAGTACGATGAGGCTCAGGAAATCGCCGATCACATCAAGAACCGGAAATCGGTCATCATTAATCTGCAGCGGGTGGACGCCCAGCAGGCCAGAAGAATCGTTGATTTTTTGAGCGGAACTGTTTATGCTGTAGGCGGAGAGATTCAGAAAATCGGCCCCGGCAATTTCTTGTGCACGCCGGATAACGTCGATGTTTCCGGTGATATTTCCGAGATTTTATATCCGCAGGATCAGTAAACAAATAAAGGAGAATGCCTTTTATGCAACTCATAGGAAGCCTGCTGCAGTCAGCAATGCAGATTTACTCATATGTTATCATCATTTATATCTTGATGTCCTGGTTCCCCAATGCCCGGGAATCATCTTTCGGACAGGTACTGGGTGCTGTTGTGGAACCTTATCTGGAACCGTTCCGGCGCATTATACCTCCCCTCGGTATGATTGATATTTCACCGATTGTAGCTATAGTAGCCCTGCATTTTGCAACGTACGGTGTAGGAGCACTGTTTTTTTAGATGATGCCGGTACTTGAACATTTCCGCAAAGAGGAACATCCTTTTGTAGAGCAGGCACTGGAGTGGAAAGATGCGGTTGAAACGCTGCATGAGCGCAGGCTGACAGGTTTTTTAAACCCGAGGGAACAGGATATTTTGGCCTCGATCGTCGGAAGAGACGAGGTTGTTTATCTTTCTTTCTGGGGAGGACAGGAGTATTGTGAGCGGAAGAGGGCACTCCTTTATCCGTTTTATGAAGAAATCACCGAAGCCGATTTTGACATTCATCTGTTTCAAATCACCTATCCGGCGAAATTTGTATCCCTTTCCCACCCCGATGTTCTGGGATCACTGACAGGACTGGGCCTGAAACGGGAAAAATACGGTGATATCGTAAAGGGTGACGGTATATTTCATTTCACGGCTGCCGGTGATGTTTCCCTGTATATTGAAATGAACCTTGAGCAGGTGGGAAAAGCTTCGGTACGAACCGAACTTTTGCCCCTTTCGGAGATGCTGCCGCTTGAAGAGCACTGGGAGGAAGTACATACGACCGTGTCTTCGCTGCGTCTGGATGTCATGATTGCAAACATGTATCAGCTTTCACGCAGTAAAGCACTGCCTTTCATCGAAAAAGGAAGGGTGAAAGTCAACTGGAGAACGGAGGATAAACCTTCTTTTCCGCTCGAGCCTGGTGATTACATATCGGTACGGGGAAAAGGAAGAAGAAAATTCATTGACTCAGACGGAGAGACAAAAAAACAGCGGATCCGGATAACGTACGGAACGAAAACGGATCACAAATAGACATAAAGCAGGAAAAAAGCAAAGGATGTCGAACGTTATAACACAGGAAGATTTAATCATCAGAAGGATAGTAGGAGGTGCGGTGGTTTGCCATTAACGCCACTTGATATTCATAATAAAGAATTTACAAGAGGATTCCGGGGATATGATGAAGATGAAGTAAATGAGTTTCTCGATCAGGTTATCAAAGATTATGAAAGTGTCATGCAGGAAAAAAATGAGCTGTTTACAAAAGTGAATGAGCTCGAAGAAAGACTGGAGCATTTCTCCAATATCGAAGAAACGCTGAACAAGTCGATCCTGGTGGCACAGGAGTCCGCAGAAGAAGTGAAGCGCAACGCCCAGAAAGAATCGCAGCTCATTATCAAGGAAGCGGAAAAAAATGCCGACCGTATCATTAACGATGCACTGAACAAGTCGAGAAAGATTGAGCTGGAAATTGAAGAACTGAAAAAACAGGCATCGGTGTACCGCACCCGTTTCAAAATGCTCATTGAAGCACAGCTTGAGATGCTTCACAATGAAGACTGGGATGAGGTAGTGGATACCGAAAACGAAGAAGAAAGCCGGGAAAGTGTATATTCCGGGGAGTCCAGACAGGTTGACTGACAGATCTCATCTGTTCTATACTTTTTACAATAAACGAATAGTCATCTGAACGAAGAAAGGGACGAGCCTGATGGCAGGACCCGCTTATGTCAGCGAACTGTGGATGGTGGAAGCACAGAAGCGGATTCATCATGGACATCACCCTGGAGTTCCCGCGCCGAATGTTGGAGGCGTGAGGCGGTTTGCGGCCGTTATACCGAATCAAGAGGATGATAGATACGAATCTGTCATACAATCAGGGTGGTACCGCGAGGCCTTCTCGTCCCTTTACAGGGATGGGAAGGTTATTTTTTTACCCCGTGTCATCAGAAAAAAACGTCACACCACCGCATAAACATGATTGTTTTTGGCAGCAGGATAATATAACAGGAGGATGAATGATGGGCTACAAAGAAACATTGTTAATGCCGAAGACGAAATTTCCGATGAAAGGAAATCTTCCCAATAAAGAGCCGGAGCGGCAAAGGCAGTGGGAAGAGGAAAACATGTATGAAAAAGTGCAGGAACGCACAAAAGGACGTCCGCTTTTCGTCCTTCATGACGGGCCTCCTTATGCCAATGGTGATATCCATATGGGCCACGCCCTGAACAAAATTCTAAAAGATATCATCGTACGCTACAAGTCGATGAACGGGTATCATGCCCCTTATGTGCCAGGGTGGGATACGCACGGTCTTCCCATTGAAACGGCACTGACGAAAAACAAAAAAGTGGACCGTAAAAAGATGTCGACCGCTGAATTCCGCAAAGCCTGTGAAGATTATGCGCTGGATCAACTCGACCGGCAGCGCAGCCAATTTAAACGCCTTGGTGTGCGCGGTGATTGGGATAATCCTTACATCACCCTGAACAAAGAGTACGAAGCCCGTCAGATTCAGGTGTTCGGAGAGATGGCCAAGCGGGGTTACATTTATAAAGGACAAAAACCGGTATTCTGGTCTCCCTCTTCGGAATCGGCGCTGGCCGAAGCGGAAATCGAATACCATGATAAAAAATCACCATCTATTTATACGGCATTTGATGTGAAAGACGGCGGCCGGGTGCTGGATGGAGATGAACAGTTTATCATCTGGACGACCACGCCGTGGACCATCCCGGCCAATCTGGCCATTGCTGTACATCCGGATCTGGAATATGCCGTCGTACAGGTGAATGAAGCAAAGTATGTCGTTGCCCGTGACCTCGTGGAAAACCTGGAAACGGAACTTGAATGGGAAAACCCGCAGGTTCTGAAAGTGGTACAAGGTAAAGAACTGGAGCATCTGACAGCCACTCATCCGATTTACGGCCGTGATTCCATCGTTATCCTTGGGGACCATGTATCGCTTGATGCCGGGACCGGCTGTGTTCATACTGCGCCCGGCCACGGCGAGGATGACTACAGAATTGCGCAGCATTACGGGCTTGAAACACTCTGTCCTGTCGATGATAAAGGGTATTTCACGAGTGAAGCACCCGGGTTTGAAGGGGAATTTTATGACCATGCCAACAAACCTATCTCAGAGAAACTGGATGAAGTTGGTTCGCTCATAAAACTTGCATTTATCACGCACTCGTATCCCCATGACTGGCGTACAAAAAAACCAGTCATTTTCCGGGCAACAGCCCAGTGGTTCGCATCGATTGAAGATGTGCGCAGCGACCTTCTCGAAGCGGTGCGCGGCGTAACGTGGCTGCCTGAATGGGGAGAAACCCGGCTGCATAACATGGTCCGCGACAGAGGAGATTGGTGCATTTCCAGGCAGCGCGCGTGGGGCGTGCCGATTCCGGTCTTTTACGAAGAAGACGGCACCGAAATTGTCACCGATGAGACCATTCAGCACGTCTCCCGGCTGTTCCGTGAACACGGGTCGAATATTTGGTTTGAGTGGGAAACGAATGATCTTCTGCCGGAAGGCTATACGTCGGACAAGAGTCCAAACGGCGGGTTTACAAGAGAAATGGATATTATGGACGTCTGGTTTGACAGCGGGTCGTCCCATGAAGCGGTTCTTGAAGAACGAGAGGAATTGAGACGTCCTGCTGATGTGTACCTGGAAGGATCCGACCAGTACAGAGGCTGGTTCAACTCATCACTGACAACGAGTGTTGCGACAAACGGGTCCTCTCCCTACGACATGATCATCAGCCACGGATTCGCTTTGGACGGCCACGCCCGGAAAATGAGCAAATCGCTCGGCAACGTAATGGTGCCAAACGATATCATGAAGCAGCTCGGAGCTGATATTCTGCGGATGTGGACGGCTTCTGTCGACTATCAGGCAGATGTGCGGATCTCCAATGAAATACTGAAACAGGTCGCCGAAGTGTACAGAAAAATGAGAAACACCTTCCGCTTTCTTCTCGGTAACCTTCAGGATTTTGATCCAGATGTGAACCGTGTGCCTGAAGAAGAGTTGTCTGAACTGGACCGTTATATGAAACTCCGCCTGAATGACCTGACGGCAAAAGCGAAACGGGGTTACGATCAATATGAATTTGCGCACGTGTACCATGCGCTGCACAATTTCTGTACGATTGACTTAAGTTCTTTCTACATGGACATTGCCAAAGACACTTTGTATATTCTGCCGGAAAACGACCCGTCCAGACGCGCGTTCCAGACAGTTATGTATGACACCCTGATTGCTCTTGTCCAGTTGTCATCACCAATTATGCCGCATACGGCGGATGAAGTATGGGAATATATCCCGGGTGTAGAGGCATCATCGCCGCAGCTGACGGATATGCCGAATCCTGTCCAAAAAGAAGAAAACGAAGCGCTTCGCCGCAAGTGGGATACTCTTATGGAAATCCGTGATGAAGTATTAAAGGCGCTTGAAGAGGCCAGAAACAATAAGGACATCGGAAAGTCACTGACAGCCGCTGTTACTATTCACGCCGATGAAAATGTGCAACCGTTCCTTGATGGAGAAAATCTAGAACAGCTGTTTATCGTGTCCAAAGCTGAACTTGGAGTGGCAAAAGAGAAAGCCCCTGAGGCAGCGGAACATTTCGAATACACTTCTGTGCAGGTATATCCGGCCGAAGGTGAGACGTGTGAACGCTGCTGGACGGTTCGCACCGATGTCGGCAGTGATCCAAAACATCCGGGCCTCTGCAGCAAATGTGCTGATATTGTAAGCAATCATTACAGTCACGTGAATACAGCCGATGAATAAAACGGTCCTTCGGGGCTTAGGAAAAGCAGGTGTCCAATAAAATGAAAAAGCTGTTATATTACGGACTGGCACTGTTTACGATTGCGGTGGACCAGCTGACCAAATGGCTGGTTGTTCAGTATATGGATTTGAGGGAAAGCATAGAAATTATCCAGGGTTTTTTCTATTTGACCTCCCACCGCAATGCGGGAGCAGCTTTTGGCATGCTTCAGGGACAGATGTGGCTTTTTTACATCGTAACGGTCATTGTCGCCGCGTTCATTGTCTATTATCTGCACCAGTACGGAATGCGGAGTAAATGGTACGGTATTCCTCTGGCTCTCATTCTTGGTGGAGCGCTTGGTAACTTTATTGACCGGGTGCTTTTCGAAGAAGTGGTAGATTTCTTTGATGTCTACATTTTTTCATACAATTATCCGATATTTAACATCGCCGATTCCGCACTTGTCACCGGAGTACTGGTGTTGATTGTGAAAATGGCAGCTGACGACTGGAAAGAAAAGAGGAAAGAGAAGCATGGATAAGTATCATACCTGGAAGATAACGGAAGAAGACGCCGGAATGCGGATTGACAAATTTCTTGCCGCTGCAGGGGCGGACTGGTCCAGAACAAAGGTGCAGCAATGGGCCGGAGAAGGAAGCATTCTCGTCAATGAACGCGTCGTGAAAAGCAATTATGTGCTGCGGGACGGCGATAAAGTGGAAGTCAATGAAGCAGAAAAACAGGAGCAGCTCCTGCTTCCGGAATCACTGCCGCTCGATATTTATTATGAAGACGAGCATATTATTGTCGTCAACAAGCCTAAGGGAATGGTTGTCCATCCAGCACCAGGGCATTATTCGGGAACGCTTGTAAACGCTCTGCTTTATCACTCGGCGGCATTGTCTTCGGTAAACGGTGAAGAGAGACCGGGGATTGTCCACCGGCTCGACAAAGACACGTCGGGGCTCTTGGTCTGCGCGAAACATGACAGTGCCCATCTGCATCTTGCCGCTCAGCTGCAGGATAAAGAGATGAAACGGGTGTATCAGGCGGTTGTGCATGGCAGTATTGCCCATGATACCGGAATTATAGAAGCTCCTATCGGAAGAGATACGGCTGACCGTCAGAAAATGGCGGTCACCGATTATCATTCCAAAGATGCCGTTACACATTTTCGTGTGATGGAGCGTTTTGAAGACTTCACATTGGTGGAGTGCCGTCTGGAAACCGGGCGGACGCACCAGATCAGGGTTCACTTTTCCTATATCGGCCATCCTGCGGCAGGAGATCCAAAATATACGAAGAAGAAGACTGCCGGTTTGAGCGGTCAGGCCCTCCACGCTGCCGGTCTGTCGCTCATCCATCCGGCGAGCGGAGAATGGATGAGCTGGGAAGCGCCTTTACCCGAAGAAATGCATGTATTGCTTGAAGATCTTCGAAAAAAGGATTGACCCGAACAGCATAATCTGACATAATCTATACAAACGATATGAAATCCTTTAAAGACAGTCCCGTGAGGCTGGGAAGGAAACGGATGCCCCTTTTTTAACAGGGGTGGTGTATATTGTGCACGCAGCCATCCTCCCACCCAATCGGGCGGGGGGATTTTTTTATGACAAAAACGGTCCGTCAGGAAAGGTCGTGAAACGATGGGGGAAGATCGAACGTTACTGGATGAGCAGGCGGTCCGCCGGGCCTTGACACGTATTTCACACGAAATAATTGAAAAAAACAAAGGCATTGAAGACTGTGTTCTCGTCGGCATTAAAACAAGAGGTATTTATATTGCCAACCGTATTGCGGCAAATATTAAACGGATCGAAGGAAAGACCGTACCGGTCGGCGAAGCGGATATCACTCTGTATCGGGATGATCTCTCGCATCGCTCGGGCGGCGGAGAGCCGGAACTCCGGGGAACGGATATCCCGGTGGATATCGAAGGCAGAAAAGTCATCCTCGTGGACGATGTGTTGTATACCGGCCGGACGGTAAGAGCCGCCATGGACGCGGTCATGGATCTCGGCAGACCTGCCCACATACAGCTGGCCGTGCTTATCGACCGGGGACACCGGGAACTTCCGGTCCGCCCGGATTATGTAGGGAAAAATATCCCTACATCCAAAGAAGAAATCATCGCCGTGCAGCTGCAGGAGACTGACCGGATTGATGAAGTGACGATTAAAAGCAAAAGCAGTTAAACCCGCTTTAAATCAGTCCAGTGAGGCTGAAAAGGGGTATAAATGGAGCAGGAGAGACGTGTCTTCCTGCCTCCTGTTTGTACCTCTTTGCCTGACGGGCAAAGATTTTTTTTGCCCATGGAAGAGAACACCAACCAGAACAGGAGAGATGACAAATGGAAGACACCCAGGTGAAACTGAAAAAAAACGACGTACCAAAATGGAACGAATGGCTTATCCTGAGTATGCAGCATTTATTCGCGATGTTCGGTGCCACCATTCTCGTACCGGTGTTAACCGGTTTGAGTCCGGCTGTTGCGCTTCTTTCAAGCGGACTCGGAACGCTTGTCTATCTGGTCATAACTAAAGGACAGATCCCGGCTTATCTCGGATCATCGTTTGCCTTTATTATGCCGGTAACATCCGCCATGGCAATCGGCGGGCCGGAAGGAGTTATGATCGGCACCTTTGCCGCTGGAGTTGTCTACAGCATTACGGCTCTTGTGATCAAAAAAACCGGGGTGAAGTGGCTGATGAACCTGCTTCCTCCTATTGTTACCGGACCGGTCATTATCGTAATCGGGCTCGGTCTGGCTGGAACGGCGGTGGATATGGCCATGAATTTCGACGACCAGAGCGGGCAGTATGTCCAGCCGACGCTCCATTTCAGTATTGCGCTTGCGACCCTTGCATTGACCATCATTGTGTCGGTTTTTGTAAGAGGTTTTCTGAATCTTATTCCCATTCTTATCGGATTGAGCGGCGGATATATCATCGCGCTGGCCGTCGGAATTGTAGATCTCAGTGACATCGCGCAGGCAGCCTGGTTCCGGGTTCCGGATCTGGTCGTTCCTTTTATAGGCTTTGAGCCGCAGTGGTCGTGGAGCATTATTTTCATCATGACGCCGATTGCCATTGTGACCCTGGCCGAACATATCGGTGATCAACTCGTCCTAAGTAAAGTTGCCGGCGAAAACTATGTAAAAAAACCAGGTCTGCACCGCTCCATCATGGGAGACGGAGCAGCAACGATCGTGGCTTCTCTGATCGGAGGACCTCCGAACACGACATACGGCGAAAATATCGGGGTGCTCGCCATCACAAGAGTTTTCAGTGTATATGTCATAGGAGGGGCGGCCGTTCTCGCACTGGTTTTTGGTTTTATCGGCAAAGTGGAAGCTTTAATCGCGAGCATACCGGATGCGGTAATGGGAGGTGTCTCTATCCTATTGTTCGGAATTATCGCTTCCTCCGGCCTGCGGATGCTGATAGATAATCAGGTGGATCTTGGGGTGAAGCGGAATCTGATTATCGTCTCCGTCATTCTTGTCATCGGTATTGGAGGTGCCTTTATCGATATTAATGAGAACCTGCAGATCTCGGGAATGGCTCTGGCAGCTGTAACCGGCATTATATTAAACGCGGTCCTGCCGGGTAAGCAGTACGCTTTCGGCAACGGTGCCATGTTTGAGTCTCTGGACGACAAAATGAAAGAAGACGAAGCCGCTTGACATGCCAAAGGTGTTGTACGTATGACAGAAACGAAAAGAGAGGGGAAAAGCCGATGATTCGAATGGATGCGGATAAACCAATCAAAACAGAAACCGGTCCGGCGCATGTGTTAACGATGGAAGACTGGAGTGTTGATGCCATTCATAAACTGCTTGAAAAAGCGCAATGGTTTGCCGATCATCCGGAAAAACTGCCGCTGCAGCGCCTGTATGCCGCCAATCTTTTTTTTGAGCCGAGCACCCGCACGAAGCTGAGCTTTGAAGCAGCAGAGCGCAATCTCGGACTGGATCTGCTCCATTTTGAAGCAGATACGTCCAGTGTCATTAAAGGGGAAAGCTTGTATGATACCGTCAAAACACTGGAAAGTATCGGAGCTGATGTTGTCGTCATACGCCACGACCGGGATCGTTTTTTTGAGGAACTCACGGAAAAGCTGAATATACCAATTATCAATGGAGGAGACGGCTGCGGCCATCACCCGACCCAGTCTTTTCTTGATCTCTTAACGATCCGCCAGGAATTTGGGACGTTTTCGAATGTGAACATTGTCATTGCCGGTGATATTTTTCACAGCCGGGTGGCGCGGTCCAACCTGGACGTCCTCGAAAGGCTCGGAGCGAACGTCTATGTAAGCGGACCAAAGGAATGGATGGGTGACGAGCTCGAGAAGCGCTGGCTGCCGATGGACGAAGCGGTCGAAACCGCTGATGTCATGATGATGCTGCGCATTCAGCATGAACGTCATACGGTAAAGATGGCAGCCGGCCCTGATGAATATCATAAACGGTTCGGTCTGAATGAAGAAAAAGCGGCACGGATGAAACCGGACGCTGTCATCATGCATCCGGCGCCGGTCAACCGGAATGTGGAGCTGGCTGATACGTTGGTGGAATCAGATCGTTCCAGAATTTTTAAGCAGATGAAAAACGGAGTGTTTGTACGGATGGCCGTACTGCGCCACGTACTGGAAAAACAGAAAGGATGTCTCAATCAATGAAACGAAAACTGATGCTTGAAAATGGAACCATATTTACAGGAGAGGCGCTCGGAAGCACCCGTTCCACAACGGGAGAAGTCGTATTCAATACAAGCATGACCGGGTATCAGGAAATTCTATCCGATCCATCCTACTGCGATCAGATTATTACCCTGACTTATCCTTTAATAGGAAATTACGGTATTAACCGTGATGATTTTGAAACACTTCAACCGGCAGCGGGCGGTCTGATCGTAAAAGAATCCGCCCATCATCCAAGTAATTTCCGAAGCGCCGCCCGTCTTGATGATTGGCTGAAAGATAAAGATATTCCCGCCATTTCCAGGATAGATACGCGGATGCTGACCCGTGTCATCCGAAAGCACGGTACGCTGCACGGCCGGATGTTTAACGTGGAAGAGGACGAAAATGAAATACTGGAAGAACTCCGCGCTCTGCAGCCAACACGCAACAAAGTAAAAAAAGTGTCGACCCGCACCGCCTATCACGCACCGGGAACCGGCCGCCGCGTCGTTTTAATGGATTACGGCGCAAAACACGGCATCAGCCGCAACCTGATTCAACGGGGATGTGACGTATTCGTTATGCCCTATGACACGCCGGCCAAAGAAATTTTTGAATTGAACCCGGACGGCATCATGCTCAGTAACGGTCCCGGTGACCCGGAAGATGTACCGGAAGCTGTTGATACGCTGAAAGCTGTTCTCGGCCACATTCCGATTTTCGGCATCTGCCTCGGCCATCAGCTTCTCAGCCTGGCCTGCGGCGCGTCTTCATCGAAACTGACATTCGGCCACCGCGGAGCCAACCATCCTGTAAAAGATGTACGGACGGGCAGGGTTGATATGACCTCCCAGAACCACGGATACACGATTGACAGACAGTCTCTGATGGGGACGGACCTGCAGTTGACCCATGTCAATGTAAATGATGGAACCGTGGAAGGGGTTGCGCATAATGAATATCCTGCTTTCAGTGTGCAGTATCATCCGGAAGCATCACCTGGTCCCGAGGATTCCAACAACCTGTTTGATGAGTTTATGAAGATGATGGACAAAGAAAAAGCAGCGACATCGTTCGTATAAAGGGGAGAGAGACATGCCAAAACGTACAGATATTCAGAAAATACTAGTTATCGGATCCGGTCCCATCACAATCGGGCAGGCGGCGGAGTTTGATTACGCCGGCACCCAGGCCTGCCAGGCGCTGAAAGAAGAAGGGTATGAAGTCATTCTCGTGAACTCCAATCCGGCAACGATTATGACCGATACCACGATGGCCGATAAAGTGTATATGGAGCCGATCAGCCTTGAATTTGTCGTCCGCGTCATCCGCAAGGAAAAACCGGATGCACTGCTGCCGACGCTCGGTGGTCAGACCGGTTTGAATATGGCGATGCAGTTGTACCGGGAAGGCGTTCTCGAAGATCACCGTATATCTCTTCTCGGCACCGAGCTGGAAGCGATAGAAAAGGCAGAGGACCGGGAAGTGTTCCGTTCTCTCATGCGGGAGCTGGATGAACCGGTACCCGAAAGTGAGATCGTGAACACATTTGAACAGGCAAAAGCATTTGTAGAATCGATTGGTTATCCGGTCATTGTCCGCCCGGCCTACACACTCGGCGGAACAGGCGGGGGTCTTGTTCATAACGAAGAAGAGCTGGTTGAAACCGTGGAAACCGGACTAAAATACAGCCCGGTTACCCAGTGTCTGATCGAAAAAAGTATTGCCGGATTCAAGGAAATTGAATACGAAGTGATGCGGGATGCAACAGGTGAGTGCATCGTCGTCTGTAATATGGAAAATTTGGATCCGGTCGGTATTCATACCGGTGATTCGATTGTCGCGGCACCAAGTCAGACCCTTTCCGACCGGGAATATCAAATGCTCCGCAATGCTTCCCTGAAAGTCATCCGTGCGCTTGAAATCGAAGGCGGCTGCAATGTGCAGATGGCCCTGTCCCCGGAAAGTTTTCAGTACTACCTGATTGAAGTGAATCCACGGGTGAGCCGTTCCTCCGCGCTTGCATCCAAAGCCACAGGCTACCCGATCGCGAAGCTCGCCGCAAAGATCGCAGCAGGCTACCGTCTCGATGAACTGAAAAACCCCATTACCGGCACGACCTACGCAAGTTTTGAACCGGCCCTTGACTATGTCGTGACCAAAATTCCGCGCTGGCCGTTCGACAAATTTGAAGCAGCCAACCGGAAACTGGGGACACAGATGAAAGCCACAGGAGAGGTCATGGCCATCGGACGGAATATGGAAGAATCCATCATGAAAGGAATCCGCTCTCTTGAGATAGGCAGACACCATTTGTGTGACCCGGAGTACAGAGAATACTCGGATGAAACACTGACAGATAAACTTATGCATGCCGAAGACGACCGCCTATTTGTTATCGGAGAAGCGTTTCACAGGGCATGGACGGTCGAACATTTGCATCACCTCACCGGTATCGACCCTTTCTTTCTGGAGAAACTTCTGGGGATTGTCAGAATGAGCCGGGAATTGTCGTATGAGCCGGGACATATCGAAAATCTCGCCGCCGCGAAAGAAATCGGCATCCCCGATTCTGAAATCGCAAGGCTTTGGGACTGGCAGGAAAAAGACGTGTACGTACTGCGCCGCCGCAGAGGCATCACACCTGTTTATAAAATGGTGGACACGTGTGCCGCCGAATTTGAATCCCAAACGCCGTATTACTATTCCACCTACGAACAGGAGAATGAAAGCGGCCCAAGCGGACGTCCATCTGTGCTGGTGCTCGGCTCCGGCCCTATCCGCATCGGGCAGGGTATCGAATTTGACTATGCAACCGTGCACGCCGTATGGGCGCTGCAGGAAGAAGGTTATGAAGCGGTTATCATGAATAATAACCCGGAAACAGTATCGACGGACTTCAGTACGTCCGACAAGCTTTACTTTGAACCACTGACGGTGGAGGATGTTATGCATGTCGTGGATCTGGAACAGCCGGAAGGTGTTATCGTTCAGTTCGGAGGACAGACCGCTGTCAATCTGGCCGATGAACTGCATGCGCGCGGTGTAACGATTCTCGGGACGACACTTGAAGATATGGACCGCGCCGAGGACCGTGATAAATTTGAACAGACCCTCCATGAGCTGGACATTCCGCAGCCTCTCGGCAAAACAGCGGTGTCAACGGGAGAAGCACGGAAGATAGCATCCGATATCGGTTACCCGGTCCTTGTACGCCCGTCTTATGTACTCGGGGGCAGAGCGATGGAAATCGTTGATGATGAAACGGAACTGCGTTCTTACATGGAACGGGCTGTGAAAGTGAATGAAAAGCACCCCGTTCTGATCGACCGTTACATGGTTGGAAAAGAAGTGGAAGTAGACGCGGTGTCCGACGGAGAGACGGTCTTTATACCAGGGATTATGGAGCATATTGAAAGAGCCGGCGTTCATTCCGGCGATTCGATTGCGGTGTATCCAACCTGGTCCCTAAGTGAAGAGGTCAAACAGAAGATTGTGGAACGCACGGTTGCGATCGGCAAAGGACTGAATATAAAAGGGCTCCTTAATATTCAGTTTGTCATTCATGAAGAAGATGTTTACGTTCTTGAGGTGAATCCAAGAGCCAGCCGGACCGTACCTTTCCTGAGCAAAATCACCGGTGTTCCAATCGCAGCCGCGGCGACAAGAGCCATGGCGGGTACGACGCTGGTAGAACAGGGCTACGCCGACGGCATGCTTCCGGAGAAGAAAGAAGTCTCCGTAAAAGTTCCGGTATTCTCCTTTGCGAAACTGCGCCGTGTGGATATTTCATTAGGACCTGAAATGAAATCAACAGGTGAAGTCATAGGCCGGGACGCCTCTCTTGAAAAAGCACTCTATAAAGGATTGATTGCATCAGGCATGAGCATCCCTGCCCACGGTTCGGTGCTTTTCACGGTAGCAGACAAAAACAAAGACGAAGCATTGAAACTGGCACAGCGTTTCCATGCCATCGGCTATACGCTTCTTGCGACGCAGGGAACGGCTGATTTTCTGCGCAGACACGCCATTCCTGCTCAAACGGTAAATAAAGTATCTGAGTCATCCCCTGATCTGCTCGATGTGATCCGCAAAGGTCAGGCTCAGTTTATCATTAACACCTTGACCCAAGGCAAACAGCCGGCAAGGGACGGATTCCGGATCCGCCGGGAAGCTGTTGAAAATGAAGTGGTCTGCATGACGTCGATGGACACGGCGGATGCATTGCTCAGGGTGCTTGAAATGTTCTCCTTCTCCACCGAGGCCGTGCCGGAAATGACAAAACGCACGTCACCGGCATCCGGCGGGGTAACCGTATGAAAAAAGAAAACATGACAATTACCAATCACCGCCGTATTGCACGGAATATTTATGAAATGGAACTGGAAGGGAAGCTTGTCCAGGAGACAGCCGGCCCCGGGCAGTTTCTTCACATCCTGCCGCCCGCAAGCGATTCGATGCTGCTGCGCCGCCCGATCAGCATCTGTAAAACAGATAAAAAAACCAGCCGGTTGACGATCATCTACCGGGCGGAGGGAAAAGGGACGAACCAATTGGCTTTTGCTCCGGAAGAAAGCAGGTTGGATGTAATGGGGCCGCTCGGCAACGGTTTTCCGGCGGAAAATGTTTCCCCGGGCGAGCACGTGCTGCTCACCGGCGGCGGAATCGGGGTACCGCCGTTGTATGATACCGCCTGTGATTTACGGGAAAAAGGAATAGAACTGACGACGGTTCTTGGATTCTCAGATAAAGAAACTGTATTTTATGAAGAACGATTCAGAGAGCTTGGAGATGTGTATGTGTCCACCGAAGATGGAAGTTATGGCACAGCCGGCTTTGTGACAGACGTGATAGCGAGTGAAAAGCTGTCTTTTGACCGGATTTTTGCCTGTGGTCCCGTTCCGATGCTGAAAGCACTGGAGGACGCTTATCCCAATGCCCGCGGCAGTATTTCTCTTGAGGAACGGATGGGATGCGGTCTTGGGGTTTGTCTGGCATGCGTCTGCCGAAGCCGGGAGGATTCAGACGGAACAGATTACCGCAAAATCTGCAGCGATGGACCAGTATTTTCATGGGGAGAGGTGCTTTTATGAGCAGAATGTCAGTAAGTCTGCCGGGACTTGAGATGAAAAACCCGGTCATGCCCGCTTCCGGATGTTTTGGGTTCGGAGAAGAAATCGGCACTTTGTATGATCTGGATGAACTGGGTGCGATAGCATTGAAAGCAACGACGCTGGAGGCGCGTTACGGTAATGAAACCCCCCGTGTAGCCGAGACGGCGTCTGGTATGCTGAATGCTATCGGGCTGCAGAATCCAGGTTTGGAGAAAGTGCTGTCGGACAAACTCCCTCCTCTCGCTTCCAAAGAAGTTCCACTGCTTGCCAACATTGCCGGAAGTACGATGGAAGATTATGAAGCAGTGGCGGACGCGCTTTCGGCCAGTGGCCGGGTTGGCGCACTGGAGCTGAATATATCATGTCCGAACGTGAAACAAGGAGGCATCGCCTTTGGTACAGATCCTGATCTGGCAGCTGAGCTGACCGAAAGGGTGAAAGCTGTGTCACACGTGCCGGTATACGTCAAACTATCGCCTAACACAAGTGATATCACCGTGATCGCTGACGCGGTGGAAAAGGCGGGGGCGGATGGGTTGACCCTGATAAACACGCTGACAGGAATGAAAATCGACCGGAAGACAGGCAGGCCGCTGCTTGCCAATCAGGTTGGCGGTCTGTCCGGACCTGCGGTCAAGCCGGTCGCCATCCGCATGATCCATGAACTGCGGCAGCAGACGACACTGCCCATTATCGGAATGGGCGGCATCATGGAAGCTGGAGATATTATAGAATTCATTATGGCTGGAGCCGATGCGGTAGCTGTAGGTACCGCCAATTTCACGAATCCGTTCATCTGTCCGGAATTAATCGGGGAGCTGGGCAGCATGTTGGAACACGAACAGGTGGATCATTTGTATGATCTGCGGGCGGAGGAGGCAGGAGTACGTTGAATCATCCACTGATTATTGCTATGGATTTTAAAGAGAAAACAGAAGCCGATACATTCCTCGAAAAGTTTGCGGAAGAGAAGCTTTTTTTAAAAATTGGAATGGAACTTTTTTACCGGGAAGGGCCTGACCTCATTCATACCTGGAAGGAAAGCGGGCACAGTATATTTCTGGATCTGAAACTGCATGACATTCCCAATACAGTAAAAAGTGCCGCCCGTCAGCTTGCCGCACTCGATGTGGACTTGACGACCGTGCATGCTGCAGGCGGCATGCGGATGATGGAAGCAGCGCTTGAAGGGTTGGACGCCGGTACGCCGGCAGGGCGTGCTGTTCCATCGTGTGCGGCAGTGACCCAGCTCACGAGCACGTCTGAAAGTGTCATGAACAAAGAAATTGGTATTCCGGGGACGCTTGAGGAATCGGTGCTGCATTATGCGCGAGGCGCCGCGGAGGCTGGAATGCAGCATGTTATTTCTTCTGCATGGGAAGCAGGATCAATCAAACAACAGATCCCCGGCATGAAGGCTGTCACACCCGGCATCCGTCTGACAGAAGATGCAGCAGACGACCAGAACCGGGTGGTGACGCCGGCACGGGCAAGGGAGTACGGCAGTGATGCGATTGTAGTGGGCCGCAGTATCACCCTGGCAGAGGAGCCGCTTCCTAAGTACCGTACAATGATGAAACAATGGAGGGACCATTAACATGAAACAATGGCTGGCAGAGGAACTATTGAAAATTGAAGCAGTGAGTTTAAGTCCGAACGAGCCGTATACGTGGACATCTGGTATTAAGTCCCCGATTTACTGCGACAACCGGCTGACTCTGTCTTATCCTGCTCTGCGTAAAGCGATAGCCCGCGGTCTGGCGGACATGATACGAAAAAAATACCCGGAGGCTGACATCGTGGCAGGGACAGCAACAGCAGGCATCGCTCATGCGGCGCTCGCTGCAGATATGATGGAACTGCCTATGATTTATGTCCGTAGTTCGTCCAAATCGCATGGAAAAGAAAACCGGATTGAGGGAGAAATGCAGAGCGGCCGGAAAGTAGTCATTGTGGAAGACCTTATATCAACAGGCGGTAGTGTCGTGAAAGTGAAAGACGCGTTGCTTGAAAACGGCGCCGAAGTGCTCGGCACCGCTGCCATTTTCACCTATGGTCTTCAAAAAGGCGAGGGGCAGCTCCACGGGGCAGGAATGGAGTGGGATACCCTGACTGATTATGGAACATTGATCGACACCGCCCTGCACAAAAACTATTTAAGCCAAAACGAAGCCGAGCGGCTCCACCGCTGGAAGCAGAACCCCGAAGACGAAAGCTGGCTGCAGACGGATGAAGCATCTTCCTCCTGAAAATGTACTGGAAATAAAACGCTTCCGCTTATCATACATGACAGCCGGAAGCGTTTTATTTCGTAATAACCCAGTCTCAGGTTTTTCTTCATGAACACGGTGTTGTAAGGAAACGTTTAGTGTTACTGGTCCGCCTGCAGGCGCAGGATGAGATCCTGGTCGGGGGTGACAAACACGGTGGACTGGTTGTCATAGGTAACAAAACCTGGTTTTGATCCGTTTGGTTTCCATACGTGTTTGATGCTCGTGTAATCGACGGGGACGGATCCCGATTCTCTCGCCTTCGAAAAATAGGCGGCGATGTTAGCAGCTTCAAGCAGTGTTTCCGTTGATGGATCACTGTCCCGGATCACAACGTGGGACCCCGGGATATCCTTTGTGTGAAGCCACGTATCTTCGCGCTTCGCCGCACGGGACGTTAAATATTCATTCTGCTTATTGTTTTTGCCTACCAGAATTTCCGCACCGTCCGATGATCTGTATGTTTCGAGAACCGGTTTGGCTGGTTTATTTTTTCTGCGTTTTTTCTCCGGCTGTTTTTTGATATAACCGCCTTCTGACAACTCTTCACGTATTTCCTCAATATCAGAAGGAGAAGCTGTCTCAAGCTGCTGAATGAGCTGTTCGAGGTATTGCATCTCGGACCGGGCTTCCGATATCTGTTTTCTGCTCATCTCAAGCGACGTCTTCGCTTTGTTGTACTGGCGGAAGAACGCCTGCGCATTATCGGACGGGGCTTTCTGCGGATCGAGTGGAATCGTTATCGTCCCGCCGTTCTCATCATAATAGTCCATGACGTTTACTTCTTCTTCCCCGCCTTTGACGATATGAAGATTTGCCGTCAAAAGTTCCCCGAATTTCTGTGCTTCGTGGGCATTTTCCGCCCTTTTTTCGGTTTCTTCCAGCTTTTTAATTTTCTTTTTGTTTTTCTGCCATTCATTGCGCAGCATACGCTCAAGATCATAGGCGCGCTGCTTCACCCGGTCCCGCTCCGCTTTTCCGGAATGAAAACGATCGAGCATTTCGCCGGTGGAAGAAAACATCTTCTGCTCTCCTTCCAGATGCGTCATATCCAGAACAGCGTAATATTCTTTTCCGCCCTGCTCGATGATCTGCGGGGTGTAGTTTTCGTCCGCGGCTTGTTTCATCATGGACGTAAACATGGAAGCGATGGACCGAGCGCCCGCCCCGATGCCACAGCGGTGAATCACTTCCTTTGCCGTCTGCGGAGAAATACCGGTGAAATGCTGTACCAGCTGCTGGTCCAGCTTTCCTTCGTTCATATCCAGCTTCTTGATAATGGTCTCTTCACCGGCTGCCAGAGGATTCTCTTTATGCTGGACGGGAGGATGAACGTATTCCCTGCCTGGCAGAATCGTACGGTACCGGTTAACAGACGGTGGGAGGTGTTTCATGCTGTCGAGGATGATTCCCGTTTCTGCTTCGACGAGCATGATGTTACTGTGTTTTCCCATAATCTCCACAACAAGGTGTTTGATGGACGTATCCCCGAGTTCATTTTTCCCTTCAATGACAAAGGTGACGATCCGTTCCATACCTTCCTGCCTGATTTCACGGACAAAACCACCTTCGATGTGTTTGCGCAGAAGCATGCAGAACATCGGGGGTTCTTTTGCATTATCGATTTTCATCCCTGTTACATGCATCCGTGCAAAACCAGGATTCGCCGATAACAATACTTGATGATTCTGGTGGTTTGCACGGATGGTGAGAAGCAGGTCGGTTTTATAAGGTTGTTTTATTTTTGTGATACGGCCGTTTTGGAATGTATGGCTGCATTCATCAACGGCTGCTTTGGTCATCATTCCATCAAAAGACATACGGGCATTCCTTCCTTTCTGCTGTCTCACAAGTATAGCATGAATAACGGCTCGTCTGAATACAATGTGATGATACGTTGAAGGACAAGGAGCGAGCGGAATGAACTGGTACAACCAAACCCGGGAAGAACTGGAACGTATGCTGAACGTGTCGGCATCGAGCGGCCTGAAAGATGAAGAGGCTGCATCGAGGAAAAAACAGCACGGCGCAAACCGACTGGAAGAAAAGAAAAAAACTCCGTCATGGAAACTTTTTCTGCAGCAGTTTCAGGATATGATGATTGTCCTTTTGATCGGCGCGGTTCTTGTTTCAGCTCTGCTGGGAGAATACGCGGATGTGTTCACGATTGTCGGTATCGTTTTGTTAAACGGCATTTTAGGATTTATCCAGGAAAACAAAGCGGAAAAATCTCTGGATACGCTGAAGGAACTTTCTTCTCCCATGATGGTCGTTCAGCGCAGCGGTGTCTGGAAAACAATCCCTTCTGAAGATGCGGTACCGGGGGATATTGTACGATTAAAAAGCGGTGACAAAATAAGTGCTGATATCCGTCTTTTCAACGTCCAGGGCTTGATGACGGAAGAATCACCCTTAACAGGAGAATCCCAGCCGGTTGAAAAAGAGGCAGGGCCGCTGGAGAAAAAACATCTTTCCATCGGCGAAAGAGTAAACATGGCATTTTCCGGTACGCTTGTTACGAAAGGACAAGCTGAAGGTATCGTTGTTGCTTCCGGTATGAAAACGGAAATGGGGAAGATCGCTCATCTGCTGTCGGAATCCAAAACAAGCGAAACGCCGCTGCAGCAGAGGCTGGCCCACCTGGGAAAAGTATTAATAAGCGGAGCGCTGATTTTAACGTCGGCCGTCGTATTACTTGGTATTGCACAGGGGCAGCCGTTTTACAAGATGATCCTGTCCGGTGTATCCCTTGCGGTGGCAGCCATACCGGAGGGACTGCCGGCGATTGTGACGGTCGTGCTGGCACTCGGCGTGCAGCGTATGATTAAACAAAACGCTATTGTCCGGCATCTGCCGGCTGTGGAAACACTGGGGTGCGCCTCCATCATCTGCTCGGATAAAACCGGGACGCTTACGGAAAACAAGATGACCGTGACCGGAATATGGAATGAACATGGTTTATCGGTGCGAAGCAAGCGCAAAGACCGGTTTGACCGGAGACGCTGTGAACATCTTCTTATCCAGTCCGTGCTTGCCAGTCAGCAGGCTATTGATACGTACCTGCAGGGCGGGACAAGCGGGGGCGATGCAACAGAGACCGCTCTCATGGAGGCAGCTCAGGAGCTTGGAGTCAATTTTCCCGAGTTGTTCTCTAAATATGAAGTGGAGAAAGTGTTTCCCTTTGATTCTGAACGCAAACGTATGACGATGCTCGTCAAAGACAAAGAAGGGCGGCGGTTCGTTTTCAGCAAGGGCGCCCCGGATGTACTCCTTAAAAAGTGTACAAGCCTGCAGAAACAGGGAAGAACCGTGGCTATGAACAACGGAGCCGTGAAGGAAATCAGGCAGATGATTGAAACGATGGCATCCAGGTCCTGGCGCACGATTGCGGTTGCGTCCCGATCCGCTTCATCCCATGAACGAATCGAAACGGCCGCTGACGCAGAGAAGGACCTGACATTTACAGGTATGCTCGGCATGATGGACCCCCCGCGGCCCGAAGCTGCCGCCGCCGTCCGTGAATGCCGGAGAGCAGGAATCAAAACGGTGATGATCACCGGAGATCATAAAACAACCGCAGCCGCGGTCGCACGCAGTATCGGTATTCTCCCTAAGTATGGAAAGGTGATGAGTGGACAAGAATGGAACACATCAGCTCCTGAAAAAAAACGGGAGATGCTGCAGCGTACGTATGTATTTGCAAGAGTCAGCCCCCGCGACAAACTCGATATTGTTCAGGAGCTGCAGAAAGCCGGGCACGTTGTTGCTATGACAGGGGACGGAGTCAATGATGCGCCGGCACTGAAAGCTGCTGATATTGGTGTAGCGATGGGCCGTACAGGGACGGATGTTGCCAAGGAGGCTGCTGCTCTCGTACTGCGGGACGACAATTTCGCCACCATCCGCCTGGCGATCAAAGAGGGGCGCAATATCTATGACAATATCCGTAAGTTTATCCGCTATATGCTCGCCTCCAATGTAGGGGAAATTCTCGTCATGCTGTTTGCGGTCATGCTTACGCTGCCGCTGCCGCTCGTTCCCATACAGATTCTTTGGATTAATTTAATCACAGACGGACTGCCTGCTATGGCTCTTGGGGTGGATCAACCGGAACGGGATGGTATGAACAGGCCGCCGCGGTCAAAAACAGAGAGTATTTTCGCAGACGGTATGGGAAAAAAGATTGTCAGCAGGGGCTTTTTAATCGGTATTGTCACACTGATCGGGTTTATAACGGCGCTTTGGGAATATCCGCAGGATCTTGTCCGAGCCCAGACGATTGCGTTTTCCACTCTTGTTATGGCACAGCTGATTCATGTGTTTGACTGCCGGGCGTCTACTTCTATTTTTGACCGAAAGCCGTTTGAAAACAAGTTTCTTACCATGTCGGTTTTATCATCGGTGCTGCTGCTTTTGATCGTTATCTACGTTCCGTGGTTTCAGCCCGTGTTCCATACTACGCCGCTTACGGCAATGGAATGGCTTCTTGTTATGGCGCTTGCATCCATTCCTACGTTCGCTCTTGCCGGAGGACGGAATTGGAACAAAAAACGTAACTAATACAGGCTTTCCCCTTTTCTTCGGCTTGTAGCGGGTGATAAAATTAGCTAGAATAGGAGAAGCGGAAGTGATAGAATGCTGAGAAGTATGACCGGCTATGGAAGCAGTACGGTGGAGACCGGGGAAGGCCGGATAACGGTGGAGATGAAATCGGTGAATCATCGATACTGCGATATTTTGTTCCGGATGCCGCGGGCTCTGAATTACCTGGAAGATACACTCCGCCGCCGGGTTCAGGAGAAAGTGGAGCGCGGACGGGTGGAAGTTTTCATATCTTTGGAGGGAGAAGCCCGTTCCAAACGCGATGTGACAGTGGACTGGGGGCTTCTTCATCAATTTCTCGACCGTGCTGATGAAATGGAACAGTGGAATGTGTTTGATGCAAGGCTGCGGCTTCAGGATTTTCTGCTCCACCCGGATATATCAGCCGTAGAAGAACGAAGCGGCCTGAATGATACCTGGGAATCAGGTGTTGAAGAAGCAGTGAAAGAAGCTTCTGCGGATTTGTCGGAGATGAGACAGAAAGAAGGGGAAGCTCTGCAGGCTGATCTGGAAAATAGACTCGCCGTGATAAAACAGGAGGCTGAAGACATTTACCGGAATGCACCATCCGTCGTAGAGGCTTACCGCAGGCGGCTTTATGAACGGATTCAGGAGGCAATACGTGAAACAGGCTATGCTCCCGATGAACAGCGGCTGTTGACGGAAGCAGCAGTTTTTGCCGATAAAGCAGATGTGCAGGAGGAAGTCACCCGTCTTTTCTCTCATTGCAGCCAATTTTCCTCCATTCTCGGTGAAGAGGGTGCCAAAGGCAGGAAGCTGGATTTTCTCATGCAGGAGATGAACCGGGAAGCAAATACAATCGGGTCGAAAGCTGGAAGCGCTGAACTCGGCCGGATTGTAGTGGAAATGAAAAGTGAACTTGAAAAAATGAAAGAACAGGTGCAGAATATAGAATAGACATCGAACGCATTTTCGATTGCAGCACAGGAAGCTCCAAAAACATAGAGCGAAGCCGCCGCTTTGGACGAAGTGAGGGATTGTTGTGAATATTAAACTGATTAATATCGGGTTTGGCAACATCGTGTCGGCAAACCGGATTATTTCCATCGTCAGCCCGGAGTCAGCTCCAATCAAACGGATTATCCAGGAGGCGAGAGACCGGGATATGCTGGTCGATGCAACATACGGACGCAGGACAAGAGCTGTTATCATCGTTGACAGCGACCATGTTATTTTATCGGCTGTCCAGCCGGAAACGGTAGCGCAGCGACTGACGACACGGGATGATTCCACCGACGATTCTTAATTATTTTTTGCAGAAAGGCGTTGGAGTCCATGCAGGATGATAAAGGTTTATTGATTGTTTTATCCGGGCCTGCCGGAGTCGGAAAAGGCACGGTCTGCCGTGCACTGCGGGAACAGAATACAGACATTAAATACTCTGTATCTGCTACAACGAGAAACCCCCGCGAAGGAGAAACACACGGGGTGAATTACTTCTTTAAATCAAAACAGGAATTTGAACAGATGATTGAAGAAGACCGTCTTCTCGAATGGGCCAGATATGTAGATAATTATTACGGCACGCCGCTGGATAATGTACTGGATACCATAAACAGCGGGCAGGATATTATACTCGAAATAGAAGTGCAGGGCGCCGGTAAAGTCAGGGAAAAACACCCCGAAGGCGTTTATATCTTTTTGATGCCCCCGAGTCTGGCGGAACTGCGGTCGCGCATTACAGAACGCGGAACCGAGACCGAAGAACTGATAAATAAACGCATGACAGTGGCCAGAGAAGAACTGGAAATGATGAAACATTACGACTATGTGGTGGAAAATGATGAAGTCGGCTCGGCTGTTGAGCGCATCCGCTCGATTGTTACCGCCGAGCATTGTAAAAAAGACAGGCTGATAAACAAATATCAACAATTAGTGGAGGTCAAGTAATATGCTTTATCCATCTGTAGACACACTCATGAATCATATTGATTCCAAATACACCTTGTGCACCATCTCCGCACTCCGCGCCCGCGAACTGAAAGAAGAACAGCAGGATCCGGAATTCACCGGTAAGGATTATGATTCTTCAAAGCTGGTCGGAGCGGCTTTGCAAGAAATTGACGAGGGAACTCTTGGGTATAAACACAAAGAGTAAAACGACTGCTGGGAGGCTGTATCATAAGGTACAGCTTCTTTACATGGTCCGGGATAGATCATTTGGAAGCAGAAGCCCGGGACCGGAAGTGCTTCCCTCTTTCTATTTCATTTCATCAAGTTTTTCAGGGCTTTTTGTTTGATAGAGCTCTTTGTTTTTTTACGGATAAAAGAAGAGGAGGGACCCAATGATGCTTGAAGGCAGACATGTGGTTCTTGGGGTCACCGGCGGCATTGCTGCTTATAAATCAGCCGCACTTGCCAGTAAACTTGTACAGGCCGGAGCAGAAGTAAAAGTTATCATGACCTCGCACGCAGAGGAATTCATAACACCGCTCACGTTTCAGGCGTTGACCCGGGATGTGGTGTATGACGACACGTTTGCAGAGAAAGAGCCGGAAAAAGTAGCCCATATCGATGTCGCAGACTGGGCGGATCTTATCATCATCGCCCCCGCCACGGCCGATATTTTAGCTCAGGCAGCGGGAGGTCATGCTGTCGATATGCTGACGACCACGCTTCTTGCGGCCCGCTGTCCGGTGTACGCCGCACCGGCCATGAACGTAAACATGTATGAACATCCGGCCGTAGAGAGCAATATGCAGACACTAAAAGCCAGAGGTGTCCGGTTTATTGAACCGGGAGCGGGTTATCTTGCGTGCGGATGGGTCGGCAAAGGCAGGATGGCAGAACCGGAAGATATCACAGCCTTTCTCTCCTCAGAAAATGATCAAAATCAGTCTGCTTTCTCCGGAAAAAAGGTGCTTGTCACCGCAGGACCGACCCATGAGTACAGTGATCCGGCCAGGGTGTTCACCAACCCCTCAAGCGGGAAAATGGGGTTTGCCGCTGCAGCGGAAGCGGCTGCTCGCGGTGCCGACGTTACATTGGTAGCCGGTCCGGTCCAGCTTGAGACTCCTCCAGGCGTACAGCGGATCGATGTTACGTCGGCTGAGGAAATGTATGAGACGGTTACCGGACTCTATCCTGACGTGGATGCTGTATTGAAAGCTGCCGCGGTCTCTGATTACCGTCCGTCTGCCGTATACCCGGATAAAACAAAAAAGCAGGACGGAACTTTGACGATAGAAATGGAACGCACGAAAGACATTCTGGCTGAACTCGGCCATCAAAAAAAGAACCAGCTGCTGATCGGTTTCGCCGCAGAAACCACAAATCTTGAAGCCTATGCACAAAGCAAACTGGAGCGGAAGAATCTTGATATGGTAATCGGCAATCTTATTGGAACCGGTGATACCGGATTCGAAAGCGATACGAATGAGATGGTCATTCTGCGGAATGGGTACGAGCCGCAAAAGCTGCCGCTTCTCACAAAGACGGAGACGGCGGTGCGGATTTTTGATGCGGCGGAACCGCTTCTAAAAAAGGATGAGTCCTGATGTATGCGAAAGTCATTGTGGATGTGGCGGCTGCCCGTACAGATAAAGCCTTTGATTATCTGATTCCGGAAGAACTCGAAGAAATGGTCCACCCCGGCATGCGTGTCATGGTACCCTTCGGACCTCGCAGTATCCAGGGATTTATATGGAAAGTAACAGACCACACCGAATTATCACGCGTTAAGCCTGTCAAAGAAGTGCTTGATCCTACGCCGGTATTAACCGGTGAAATGCTCGAACTTGGGGAGTGGATGGCGGAGGAGACGGTTTGCTTTTTAATAACGGCTTATCAGTCGATGGTTCCTTCCGCCATCCGGGCAAAGCCGAAAAAAATCATCCGTACCAATGTGGAAGCAGCCGGTCTGCCGGAGGTACTGAAGCCGTTCTTTGATGGGAAAGACGAAGCAGCCTGGGATGATGTGGTGCAGACGAAAGAAGCCGCATCGGCACTGAAACAGATGACCGGTGACGGCTCGATGACGGTTGATTACCAGCTTAAAGATAAAACCGGGAAAAAAATGATCCGGATGGTGCGTATTGCCGGTGGGAATCCTGAGGATGAGTACAGCGGCACCCTCGGGTCAAAAGCCGTCAAACAGGTGCAGGTGATGAACTGGATGTCCCGTCATTACGGCACTAAGGCGGTTAGCGTACGGGAAGTGCAGGACAACCTGCAGGTGACATTCGGTGTCCTGCAGGCATTAATAAAAAAAGATTTCCTCCTGGAAGAATCGCTGGAATCGTATAGAGATCCTTACGAAAACCGTATATTTACCGAGTCACAGCGGCCTTTATTGACAAATCAGCAGAAAGAGGCACTCGAACCGGTACAAAACGCGATGCGGGAACAGAAATACGATCCCTGTCTTCTTCACGGCGTCACAGGCAGCGGAAAAACAGAAGTATACCTGCGGGCAATCGAAGAAGTACTGAAAGAAGAAAAAGAAGCGATTGTCCTTGTTCCTGAAATTTCTCTCACCCCCCAGATGGTGGAGCGCTTTAAAGCGCGCTTTGGTTCCGAGGTTGCAGTGCTGCACAGCGCCCTTTCTTCCGGGGAGAAATACGATGAATGGCGCAAAATCCACCGCGGCGAAGTGAAAGTGGCGGTTGGTGCCCGCTCGGCCGTTTTTGCCCCATTCCGTCATCTCGGTCTTTTAATCATAGATGAGGAACATGAGGGGAGCTATAAGCAGGAGGATCATCCCCGCTATCACGCAAGGCAGGTCGCGTTGTGGAGAGGACGCTGGCACAGCTGCCCCGTACTGATGGGAAGTGCCACCCCGTCGCTTGAGTCCTATGCGAGAGCGTCCAAAAATGTCTACCGGCTTCTTGAAATGCCCCACCGGGTCAATGAAGCCGTTATGCCTGAAGTGGAAGTGATGGATATGAGAAAGGAGCTGAAGAAAGGAAACCGTTCGGCGTTTTCCGAGCAGCTTCTCGAAAAAATGCAGGACAGGCTCGAAAAAAAAGAACAAATGGTCCTTTTTCTCAACCGGCGGGGTTACTCCACCTTTGTGATGTGCCGCAGCTGCGGTTATACGGCATCGTGTCCGCACTGTGAGATTACATTAACCTACCACCATACCGGGCGGCAGCTGAAATGTCATTACTGCGGCTACGGGGAACCGTTAATGCAGACGTGTCCGGACTGCCATAGTGAACATATCCGCTTTTTCGGAACCGGGACCCAGAAAGTCGAAGAAGAGCTTACCCGGCTTCTTCCTGATGCAGGTATCATCAGGATGGATGTTGACACGACGTCGCGGAAGGGAGCACACGAAAAGCTGCTCGATTCGTTCCGCAGAGGGGAAGCGGATATTCTTCTCGGTACCCAGATGATAGCCAAAGGGCTGGATTTTCCGAAAATAACGCTTGTCGGCGTGCTCGCTGCCGATACGATGCTGCACCTGCCGGATTTCCGTGCATCCGAGAGAACCTTTCAGCTTTTAACACAGGTAAGCGGCAGAGCAGGAAGAGCCGAACTTCCCGGAGAAGTAGTCGTTCAGACTTATACGCCGGAACATTACAGCATTCAGCATGCGAAAGGGCATGACTACCATTCATTTGCAAGGGAAGAAATGGCTCAGCGTAAACGAGCAGGCTATCCGCCGTACTACTATTTGACGCTCATTACTATCGCCCATGAAGATGCGGCAAAAGTGATGAAGACAGCAGCGCGGATCGCAGACCGTTTAAGAAAACAGCTTTCGCCTGAAGCGGGGGTGCTGGGCCCGACTGTATCTCCCATTGCCCGAATCAAAGATAGATATCGGTATCAATGCATGATAAAATACAAAAATGAACCGGAACTCATCCGGATTCTAAATGATATGAATGCCGAGTACCAGAAAGAAATGGCAGAAGAAAATCTTACCATCTCTATAGATATGGAACCGCAGATGTTTATGTGATGCACCAGCCCCGTTGACGAACGTTTCCTGATACGGGGTTGTTTTAATGGCAGGTTCCTGTAAATCGCGTCAAGAGAAAGCAGAGGGATAGAAATGAAAATTGTGTTTATGGGGACCCCGGATTTTTCCGTTCCTATTCTGGAAGGGATTTTGGAAGAAAATTGGGAAGTTGTGGGTGTGGTCACACAACCGGACCGCCCGAAAGGAAGGAAGAAAATTCTTACTCCGCCTCCGGTGAAACAGGCCGCCGAGGTGCATGGTATTCCGGTGCTGCAGCCAAAAACCCTGAAAAAAGAAGAAAATGTCCAGGCGGTGCTTGATCTTCATCCGGATGTCATCATTACGGCGGCGTTCGGGCAGCTGCTTCCGGAATCACTGCTTTCGGCTCCGCCTTATAAAGCAGTAAACGTTCATGCGTCCCTGCTGCCCAAATACCGCGGCGGCGCTCCTATCCATCAGGCTGTCATAGATGGAGAGGAAAAATCCGGAGTGACGATTATGTATATGGAAAAGGAAATGGACGCCGGCGGCATACTGGCACGCCGGGAAGTGGCCATCACCGAAGTGGACACCGCCGGCACGCTTCATGATAAATTGAGCGCCGCGGGACGGAATCTTCTGCTCGAGACACTTCCGCGTCTGGCTGATCAGCAGATCACATCGGAGCCTCAGGATTCGCAGGAAGCAACATTTGCCCCCAACATTAAGAGGGGGCGGGAGAAGATTAACTGGAACGAACCGGGGCATGTCATTTATAATCAGGTAAGAGGAATGAACCCCTGGCCCGGAGCGTATACGACGTATAAAGGAAAACCGATAAAAATCTGGGAAACCCGTAAAACACATGTATCGTCAGCAAAGGAAACGGCACCGGGAACGATCCTTGCCTTGGAGGAAGATGGTATCGTGACCGCTGCTGCCGATGATACGGCGGTGATAATCACATCTTTGCAGCCTTCCGGCAAGAAAGCGATGAAAGCAGCGGATTATCTCAGAGGATCCCACGAACTGAAGCCGGGAGAAAGGTTTAACGGAGACGAAAATAATGTATAAAAATGTGAGAGAAGAAGCGCTGCAGCTCCTTATCCGAATCGAAAAAGAAGGCGCGTACAGCCATATCCTTCTGCAGCATTCCCTCGAAGACAACAGCATATCAGGTAAGGATGCCCCGCTTTTGACGGAATTGGTTAATGGCACGATAAAGCGGAAAAACACCCTCGATTTCTATATCGAACCGTTTATAAAAAAGGGGACAGCCTCCCTCACTTTCTGGGTACTGGAACTTTTGAGGCTCACGGTGTATCAAATCGTTTTTCTCGACCGCATACCGGAACGGGCGGCTGTTCATGAAGCCGTCCAGATTGCCAAGAAAAAAGGACACAAAGGCATCAGCGGACTCGTGAACGGTGTACTTCGTTCGATGCTCCGAAGCGGCGTCCAGGATATTGGTGCAGAGTATACCGGTACAAAGCGTGATGTTCTGGAAACCAGTCACCCCGGTTGGCTGCTGAAGGAATGGACGGCCGCGTACGGAAGAGAGCGGGCCCTGGATATGGCACGCACGAATCTGGAACCCCCTGTTTTGACTATTCGTGTCAATCGTGTAAAAATCAACAGGGAGGAATTGAAACATCGGCTGCATGAAGAAGGATGCAGCGTAGAACATGGAAACATTTCAGCGGATGCGCTTCTCGTTCAGGAAGGAAATGTGTTTCATACCGAGGCTTTCAAGGAAGGACTCTTCACGGTGCAGGATGAAAGCTCGATGCTCCCTGCAGCCCTCCTTGGTCCAAGCCCGAAAATGAGAGTGCTTGATACGTGTGCGGCACCAGGCGGCAAGACAACGCACGCCGCGGAAAAGATGAACGATGAGGGCAGCGTGTACGCTCACGATCTTCATGAGAAAAAGATCCGCCTGATCACAGAGCAGGCAGACCGGCTCGGCCTCTCGAGCATCCAGGCTTCCGCCCTTGACGCCCGGAATCTGTGTCAGCAGTATGAGCAGCAGTCTTTTGACCGTGTGCTTGTGGATGCTCCGTGCAGCGGTCTTGGCGTTATCCGGAAAAAACCCGAGCTGAAATGGCGGCCGCAGGAGGGGCTTGAACGATTTCCCGGTATACAGCTGGATATCCTGGAATCCGCGGCAGCTGTAATGGCCCCGGGAGGTCGTCTGGTGTACAGTACGTGCACCGTCCGGGCGGAAGAAAATGAACAGGTCGTGGAAGCTTTTCTCGAAAAGAATCCAGACTTTACCATAGATGAACAGGCGGCAGAGAACCTTCCTGCCCCTGCTGCACAAACTCTGAAGGAAAACAGCATGCTGACCATTCTGCCCCAGGATTATCAATCGGACGGATTTTTCATGGCAGCGCTGAGGAGAAAAGCATCATTATAATTAGAAAGGGTGTACAACACCATGGAAGCATTAAAAACAAAAGTGGCGGCCGAAAGTGTCGGTCTGCCGTCCATCTATTCCCTGGAATACGGAGAACTCCAGGAATGGCTGGAAGAACAGGGCGAACCATCGTACCGGGCCCAGCAGATCTTTTACTGGCTTTATCAAATGAGAGTGACGTCGTTTGAAGAAATGACTAATTTATCCAAGAGCCTGCGTCATAATCTGAGTGAGACATTTTCCATCACCGTCTTAAAAGAAGTGACGCATCAGGAGTCCGTAGACGGTACGGTGAAGTATCTCTTCGAACTCAAAGACGGGTATACAATTGAAACCGTCATGATGAAACATGATTACGGCAACAGCGTCTGTGTGACATCACAGGTCGGCTGTCGTCTCGGCTGTACGTTCTGTGCGTCCACACTGGGCGGGCTGAAACGTAACGTGGAAGCTGGTGAAATAACGGCGCAGATCATGGAAATCCAAAAAGATCTGGACCAAATCGGTGAACGTGTGGATTCCATTGTACTGATGGGAATCGGAGAACCGTTTGATAATTATGATGAAGTCGTTTCCTTTCTTAAAATTATCAATCACGACAATGGGCTGAATATCGGTGCGCGCCACATCACGTTATCAACAAGCGGCATGGTACCGAGAATTTATGATTTTGCCGACGAACAGCTTCAGATCAACTTCGCTGTCTCCCTGCACGCGCCAAACTCCGAAATCAGAAGCCGTCTCATGCCGGTAAACCGGGCATGGCCGGTGGAGAAACTGATGGAATCCATTCATTATTACCAGGAGAAAACGAACCGGCGTGTTACGTTTGAATACGGTCTTTTCGGCGGGGTGAATGATCAGGTGGAACATGCTGAAGAGCTGGCCGAGCTGATCAAAGGGCTGAAATGTCACGTAAACCTCATCCCTGTGAATGACGTGCCGGAACGCGACTATGTCCGTACAACCAAAAATGACATTTTTGAATTTGAACGGACACTTAGAGAAAAGGGTGTGAATGTAACCATCCGACGCGAACAGGGACATGATATCGACGCGGCGTGCGGACAGCTGCGTGCCAATGAACGTGCTGAAGAAACGAGGTGAGACACCCTGTGGATAAAGTTTATGTAACGGATACAGGGATAGTTCGGGAACACAATGAGGATGACGGCGGCATTTTTACAAACGAGGCCGGTGATTATCTGGCTGTTGTAGCAGATGGAATGGGAGGTCATCAAGCAGGGGATGTTGCAAGCAGAATGACCGTAAATCTGCTGCGCTCTGTCTGGGAGCCTATCCATCAATCCTTTTCTGTGGAGGAAGCGGAGCACTGGCTGAAAGAACAGATCCGAGACGTGAACCGGCGTGTGTATGAACAGGCAGCATCTGATCAGAAGATGGCAGGAATGGGTACAACGGTTGTTGCTGCTATGTGCATGCGTTCTTTCACTGTCATCGCTCATGTCGGCGACAGCCGTGCCTATCAATTATCAGAATATGAACTGAATCTGATTACAGAGGATCATTCTCTTGTTAATGAACTGAAAAAAAGCGGGCAGCTGACAGAAGAAGAAGCAAATGATCACCCCCGAAAAAATGTTTTGATGCGTGCGGTTGGAACGGAAGAGAATGTAGATATTGAAACAGCGTCGGTGCAGTGGCAGGCTGGAGAAGGATTGCTGCTCTGTTCCGACGGACTGACCAATAAGCTGAATGCAGACAACATTCAGGAGCACCTTCAGGCTCCTGGTTCCTTACATGAGCGGGCAGTCTCGCTCATACATACAGCCAAGGAACGAGGGGGAGAAGACAATATAACGCTTGCCGTGATTTTACAGTCTTCTCTGGAGAAAGAGGTGGAGTGAGTTGAGCAGCCTTATCGGGAGAAGAATCAGTGAACGTTATGACATTTCGGAGATGATAGGCGGCGGAGGCATGGCTCATGTTTACCGGGGAAAAGATGTTATTCTTGACCGCCCGGTAGCGGTGAAGGTTCTGCAGCCTCAGTACAATGAGGATCAGGAATTTATAAGGCGGTTTTACCGTGAAGCGCAGGCAGCTACAAGTCTGGCCCACCCCAACATCGTCAATATCTATGATGTCGGAGAAGAAGAACATCTGTATTACATCGTCATGGAACATATAGATGGAGTCACGTTAAAGGAAAAAATCCAGCAGACAGGACCACTTCCCCTTGAACAGGCTGTCCGTCTCATGGAACAGGTGCTTGATGCTATTCATCATGCCCATGCCAATCAAATCGTTCACCGTGACATTAAACCGCACAACATTCTTTTAAATGACGACGGGGATGCGAAGGTAACGGATTTCGGAATTGCCCGCGCTTCTTCCGCGGCTACCATTACTCACACCAATTCGGTTATGGGTTCGGTGCATTACATGTCTCCGGAACAGGCCAGGGGTGGAGTGATTACAGCGCAGTCGGACGTTTATTCGCTGGGGATTGTCCTTTATGAAATGGTTACCGGTACACTGCCCTACACAGGAGATTCAGCTGTTGGAGTTGCGCTGAAACATCTGCAGGAACCACTGCCGTCACCGTCTGAAGACCGCCCCGGCCTTCCCAGCAGCATCGAAAACGTCATCATCAGGGCCACGGCAAAAAAACTGGAAGACCGCTACATGGATGTTTCACAGATGCAGCGGGATCTGCATACGGCGTTGAACCAGGAAAGAAGGAACGAAGCACCTGTCATACTGCCGGTGGACGAAGAAGCAACAAAAGCTGTGCCTGCCATAAAGGAAGAAAACGGGGATGAGGGCGCAACGATTCAGGCACGTACCGGTGCAGCAGGAAACGGAGGAGAAAAACAGACAGACGAACCAGCAGCTCCTAAAAAAAAGAAAAAGAGCTGGTGGAAGATTATGATGTTTCTGTTTCTGCTCTGTTTCGGCGCCGTCATCGCCGCTTTCACCATTCTGCCTGACTTACTCATGGCAGATGATGTCGATGTACCTGATGTGAAAAATATGTCCGAAGAAGAAGCCATGCAGGAACTTGACGATGCCCGGTTGAACGGGGAGGCACAAAGAGTAGCGGATGATGCGGTAGAGGAAGGTCACGTTATCAGTCAGGAGCCTGGTGCAGGCTCTACTGTGAAAGAAGACAGTGCGGTACAGCTTTATGTCAGCAGTGGACCTGGTACAGAGAGCATGCCGGATCTGAACGGCGTATCACGGGACAGGGCGGAAGAGATGCTGAGCGGCTTCGCTGGTGTAGAATTCACATCGTCCCAGACATCGGAGTATCCGCCGGATCAAATCATTGAACAGGACCCTGCACCAGGAGAAGATGTCGTCCCCCGGGATACAACAGTCCAGCTGACGTACAGCACAGAGCGTGAGTTCTCTCTGCAGAATCTGCAGCAGGAATCCCGTGAAGCGGTGGAGAGCTATCTTGAAACATCCAATCTTGAAGGTTCGTTTGAAACAGAGTTCTCGAATTCTGTAGAAGAAGGAAATGTTATCGAACAGTCACCGGCTCCTTATTCGATGGTGACAGAAGGAGATACCATTACGTTTGTCATGTCAAAAGGTCCCGAAGAACAAAAAACAACGGAACAGGAACCGAAGTCGGAGCAGGTGGAGGCGGTTATCCCGGTCGAAGTTTCACAGGAAGATCAGAAGCAGGGCAGGGAATACAGCATCCGTATCGTATACGAAGATGCAGGTACGAGCGGCCCTACCATTTTCGCTGAAGAAACCATCACCGAAACAAAAACCTACCGGGTGCCGCTTGAAGTGACCCCGCAGACGAACGGGACGTACACATTGTATGTCGATAATGAAGAGGTACAGTCCAACAGTTTTTCCTACGGGGAATAGCAGGACAGGAGGAAATATGGCAGAAGGATTAATAGTGAAAGCGGTCAGCGGATTTTATTACGTCTACGACCAGAATGAAATCTACCAGTGCAGAGCAAGGGGATTGTTCCGCAAGAAAAAGATTAAACCACTGGTCGGGGATATCGTGGAATATGAAGCGCCGAACAAAGAAGAAGGGTACCTGCTTCAGGTCATGGACAGAAAAAACGAGCTGACCCGCCCCCCGGCAGCTAACATTGATCAGGCGTTAATCGTTTTTTCAGCGCGGCAGCCTGCGTTCTCCACTGCGATGCTCGATCGTTTTCTTGTTCATATGGAAGCATTGGACATCTACCCGGTCATTATTGTTAACAAAGAAGACCTGGCGGATGAAAATCTGCACAGAGAACTCGTATACTACCAGGAAACGTATCAAAGCGCCGGCTATCCATTTCATCTCGTTTCAGGGGTGACAGAAACCGGGGTGCAGAAGCTGGATGATTACATCAGCGGCTGTGTCAGCATGGTAACCGGAGAGTCCGGTGTGGGCAAAACGACGCTTTTAAATCTGCTGATTCCTTCCCTTCAACTGGAGACTGCTGAGGTGTCAGAGAGGCTCGGACGGGGAAAACATACGACCAAACACCTGCAGCTGATTCCCTTCAAAGACGGATTCATTGCCGATACTCCCGGTTTCAGTTCCCTTGAATTTGAACAGATAGATGAAGAAGATCTGGATGTTTGTTTTCCTGAGATAAGAGAACGGCTTCCATCCTGTAAATTCAGAGGATGCACGCACCGGAAAGAACCTAGGTGTGCCGTGAAACCAGCAGTGGAAAACGGAGATATCGCGTCTTTCAGGTATGAACACTATGTAAAGTTTTTTGAAGAACTCGCACAACGACGGAGGTATTAAGTAATCATGACAAAAGTAGCGCCATCTATTCTTGCCGCAGATGTCTCCCGATTAAAAGTAGAAATTGAAGATGCGGAGCAGGCGGGAGGAGATTATATTCATGTAGACGTGATGGACGGTCATTTCGTTCCCAATATCACCATGGGGCCGTTTGTTGTATCTTCCATCCGCCCCCATACATCCCTGCCGCTCGATGTCCATCTTATGATTGAAAAGCCGGAGCACTACGTTGAAGATTTCGCCCGGGCCGGTGCCGATATTTTATCTGTTCATGCCGAAGCCTGCCCGCATCTGCACCGCACGATTGAACAGATTCATGAACAAAATGTGCGGGCCGGGGTCGTTCTTAACCCCGCGACCCCTCTGTCGGCCATCCAGCATGTGTTGAAAAATGTTGACTTAATTTTGTTAATGACCGTCAATCCAGGATTTGGAGGGCAGGCTTTCATTGAAGATGTGCTTCCCAAAATCACGGAGCTCAAAACCATGCTGAAAGAAGCTGGCCGCGATGCAGAAATAGAAGTGGACGGTGGAGTGGATGAACATACGGCCACCCTGTGCCGGGAAGCTGGAGCCGATGTTCTAGTTGCCGGTTCCGCCGTCTTCAAGAAACAAAACAGAAAAACAGCCGTCGAAGCTATAAGAAGCGGCTCGTGAGATAGATATAGGCCGGCACAAAACCATCAACATCTAAGACATGGAACTGTATCAAAGGGTACAGTTCTCTTTTTTTTTTGAAAGAGAATGCAGCGATGGGTAAACGAGCACAGTGGTCTTTCTGCAGTACAGGTTCGGTAAGTCAGCGTGGCAGCGTTGGCTGTTGTTGTTCATCCAGCCGTGGATAAATATTTCAGTCTTTGAGTCATGAGTGGACACTTACATTGAAAAATAAAAGCTTAGTGTCTACGGATCACCGTTTTGTGGACACTGCGCCGCTGAAATCAGGAATTAGTATCCACCGGTGAAAATCTGTGGATACTATCTGCAGATGACAAAAGCTTAGTGTTCACTAACACTGCCTCGAAGGACACTGTGTATGCCGGCCGGCGCTGTAGTGTCCACGGAACCAATCCCATCTGCCATCCGCAGAAGGAAGCCCGGAACAACGCAAGTATAGCAGAGCAGCAAAATTTTTTGCGAAATTCCATGTACTATTTCCCCTTTGTTGAATATACATATAAAAGAATGCTTGAAAGCGGAGCGGTTCACCAGGAAGAGGAGACACCGGAAGGATGTGTACCGGGCGATGCGGCGCGTGCCGCAATCATCACTGAATGAGGAGGAGTTTATCATGAAATTTTATACGATTAAACTGCCGGGGTTTCTGGGAGGATTCGTACGCGCTGTCATTGGCACCATCAAGAAAGATTAACAGTAATATTATTATGTAAACTAAAGACGGAGTATAAAAAAGAAACGGGGTGGCTTTTGGCAAGTGTCCCGTTTCTTTTGCATTATATGAAACAATTATACGCGCTGTACTTTGCCGGATTTAAGAGCACGGGCGGAAACATACACACGCTTTGGCTTTCCATCGACCATGATGCGTACTTTCTGAACGTTCGCGCCCCACCGCCGTTTCGTGGCGTTGTTGGCGTGTGAACGATTGTGCCCTGTTTTCGGACCTTTTCCTGTCACATTACATTTGCGGGCCATGGACATGCACCTCCTTATCGTCTTCCGTTGTTGCTGTGCACAATATCAGTCATACTTTTATATTCTAGCACATGCCACCAGGCTGTGCAATGACATATTATCCCCTGAAAAAAGGGCCGCGGCGGAGGGCAGATTCACAAATATTTATGCAGCAGCGCTTTTTCGTAAGTATTCGGTTAATTGCATTTTGCTCTTTTTCCTCCTCCTTTCAAAAAAAGAAGGAGTATAGTAAAATAACCTTAGCTTAGAGAAGGTATACGAAAGGGAGGCGCTGCTATGACGATTGAAATGAATTCTCAGCTTGGTTCCATTGATGTTTCCAGGGAAGTGGTATCTACTATTGCAGGAGGAGCTGCGGTGGATTGTTACGGCATCGTCGGCATGGCGTCCCAGAAACAGATCAAAGATGGACTGTCGGAAATACTCGGAAAAGACAATTTTTCACGCGGCGTATTGATCCGGGAAGCAGAAGACGGCATTCATATAGATATGTACATCATAGTCAGCTACGGAATCAAAATCTCTGAAGTGGCGTATAACGTCCAGTCAAAAGTAAAGTACCAGCTTCAGCAGATGCTCGGTCTGACCGTAGACTCGGTAAATGTATATGTACAGGGAGTAAGAGTGACGTCGAACCAGGCTTAGGAAATGAGGAGGAGAGGACGTTGACGGACAGGATTGTAAATGGAGAACAGCTGGCCTCGATGTTCAGGGAAGGGGCTGCCGTTCTCGGCACTAACGTAAAACAAGTCGATGCCTTAAACGTATTTCCTGTACCCGATGGGGATACCGGCACGAATATGAACCTTACCATCACGTCCGGTGTAAGGGAAGTTGATCAAAACGAAAAACACCACGCCGGAAATGTGGCAAGAACGTTTTCCAAAGGTCTGCTGATGGGAGCGCGCGGAAATTCGGGAGTTATTTTGTCTCAGCTGTTCCGCGGTTTTTCGAAATCAGTGGAGAAAAAAGAGACACTGACTGTTGATGATTTGCAAAAAGCTCTTCAGGAAGGGGTGGATACCGCCTACAAAGCGGTGATGAAGCCTGTTGAGGGAACGATTTTAACCGTGGCAAAAGAGGCCGCGGATATGGAAAGTGATTATATCGGCAGTGACCAGGACCCGGCCTCCTGGATGGAAGAGGTGTGCAGAAAGGCGGCATCTTCATTGGAAAGAACTCCGGAGCTGCTGCCTGTACTTAAGGAAGTAGGAGTTGTCGATTCCGGCGGCCAGGGACTCGTTTATATCTACCAGGGTATGATGCAGTCGCTTTCCGGCATTACATCGCAAAATAAAACGGAGAATAACCCGTCGATGGAGGAACTGGTCAAAGTGGAGCATCATCAGAATACCCGGTCTCATTTGTCTTCAGAGGAGATAGAGTACGGATATTGTACGGAACTGATGGTGAAGCTGGATAAAGAGAAATCATCCGGACAATCTTTTGATGAGAACGCCTTCAAGCAGGAAATGTCGCGTTGGGGTGATTCCCTTTTGGTTGTCAGCGATGATGATATAGTAAAAGTACATATACATGCCGAGTATCCCGGCGAAGTGCTGTCTAAAGCACAACAGCACGGAAGTCTTATTCATGTTAAAATTGATAACATGAGGGAACAGCATGAGGCGTTGCACGGGAACCAGGACGGGAATCCGGAACCCGTAGAGGCAGATGCGGGGTCCCAAGCGGCTTCTGCCCCTTTTGGGTTCGTTACCATAGCCGCAGGAGAGGGAGTGCAGGCGTTGTTCCGCGGTCTCGGTGTACAGGAAGTGGTCGCTGGAGGACAGACGATGAATCCAAGCACGGAAGATATTTTAAACGCGGTGAAGAAAGTGGAAGCGGAAACGATATTCATTCTTCCGAATAACGGCAATATCGTCATGTCGGCGGAGCAGGCTGCGGAGGTGTCCGGAAAACACGTTCGTGTTATCCCGGCAAAAACGATCCCACAGGGTCTTGGCGCAATGTTCGCGTTCTCAGAAGACGCATCCCCCGAAGAAAATGAACAAGCGATGAAACAAGCCTGCGGCGAAGTGACGAGCGGTCAGGTCACTTATGCTGTAAGAGAAACTACAATGGGCGGTCTCCACATTAATAAAGGCGATTATATGGGAATCGTTGAAAAAGATATTGCCGTGGCAGGACCGGAACTTCAAACGGTGGTCATCAATCTGTTGAAAGAGATCCTGAATGAAGAAGCCGAAATTGTCACGCTGATCCGCGGTGAAGAGGGAACCGAAGCAGTGGAGAAAGCCGTTTTTTCCTACATGGAAGAAACGTATCCGGATGTGGAACTTGAAATCCACGACGGAGGTCAGCCGCTTTATTCCTATATCATCGCAGTGGAATAAGGGTCCATACAAAAAAGGAAGGCAGGGATGACGGGTGGGAAAAGTAAAAATTGTAACGGACAGCACCGCTGACATTCCAGCAGAGCTGCTTCAGAAATATCAGATTACGGTCATACCGCTTAAAGTAATGATCGAAAACGAAACGTATCAGGATGGGGTGAATTTAACTCCGGAAGCGTTCTATAACAAGCTTGATATGATGAACAGCGTCCCCGCCACGTCGCAGCCCACTCCTTTTGAATTTGAGACAATGTATCAGAGGATCCGTGAAAAAGCCGGAGAAGAGATATCCATTCTATCTATCCATCTTTCTTCGGCCATGAGCGGCACTATTCAATCTGCGGTTCTGGCAGCGGAAGCGGTGAAAGAAGAAGTGAGCGTGGAAGTGGTGGACTCGTTAAAAGCCTCCTACGCGGTCGGTATTCTTGTTGTCGAAGCAGCCAAGCTTGCCGCACAGGGAGCCGGTATCGAAGGATGCAGAAAAAAACTGGAGGAACGTAAAGAAGAAACAAGCGTGTACTTCCTCGTTGACACGCTTGAATATCTTCAGAAAAACGGACGGATCGGGCGGGCATCTGCATTGATAGGGTCGCTTCTGAAAATGAAACCGGTCCTTAGTCTGAATAGAGACGGGGAAGTATATCCCTACCGTAAAGCGCGGGGAAAGAAGAAGGCAGTGGCGGTTATTCAGGAGGCGCTCGAGCATCAATACGGCACCCGCCCGGTTCACATCGGGGTATCTCATGCACAGGCAGAAGAGAGCGGACAAGAGCTGCTGGAGGCCGCAGAGGCAGTGCTGAACAGCCGTTCATCGACCTTGACGAAAATAGGTTCGGTCATCGGTTCGCACACGGGCAGAGGAACGGTTTCGGTGGCAGTGACTCCGGCCGAATAAATACAAAGACTGACCTGGAAAACGGAACCGGGACAGTCTTCTTTTTTCAGACAGAATACATATTTGAAAGGGGGAAGCCGCATGTATGATTGGGCATGCACGATGAACTGTTCTACAATTAGGAGCTTCCCGCATGAAGACAATGAATAAGAAACTGGGACAGCCGGTCGGTGTTCTGCCCGGCATCGGGGAGGAAAAAGAGAAAGAACTGCAGCAGATCGGCCTTTCGACCATTGAAGATCTGTTCCACCATTTTCCTTACCGCTATGAAAATATGGAAGTGGAACCGGTTGAAAATCTCCGGCACGGCGATCGTGTGACAATAGCAGGTATGATTCAGTCGGAACCGGCCGTACGGTATTACGGCAGAAAGAAATCACGGTTGAGTGTCCGCATTCTGGTCGAGAATATTCTTGTTACCGCCGTCTTTTTTAACAGGGCCTTTCTGAAAGGAAAAATGAACAGCGGTGATATGCTCACGTTGACCGGTAAATGGGATAAATACAAATTAACGATAACCGTTCAAGACGTTCAATGGGGAAGCCCCGATCCGTCCAGGAAGCTGCAGCCTGTTTATTCCGTCGGAGGCAGTGTGACCGTGAAGAAACTGACGAGGTGGATCCAGCAGGCTCTCCAGTCTTTTGGAAACGAAGTGGAGGAAGTGCTTCCGGAGGCACTGCTCTCATCCTACCGGCTTCCAGCCCGGAATGAAGCGTTTCAAATGATTCATATGCCGGCAGATAAGGAAAAGTTGAAGCAGGCGAGACGCCGTTTTGTGTATGAGGAGCTTTTGATGTTTCAGCTGAAAATGCAGACATTTAAAAGACAGGAACGCCTTGCTGCAGACGGAAACTCCCAGGAGTTCAGCAAGGCGGAAGTGAATGCATTCCTCCACACACTGCCGTTTCCGCTCACCGGTGCCCAGCGCCGGGTAGTGGATGAAATTACGAAGGACATGCAGGATCCGCTGAAAATGAACCGGCTTCTTCAGGGGGATGTAGGATCAGGAAAAACTGTCGTAGCTGCAGCCGCAATGTATGCCTGTTACCTTGCCGGAGGACAGTCGGCCCTTATGGTTCCAACGGAAATACTGGCGGAGCAGCATGCCGATGGACTGCGGCAGTTGTATGCACAAACCGGATTGAACGTTGTTTTATTAACGGGGTCTATTAAAGGACAAAAACGCCGGGAAAGAAATGCTGCCATATATGAAGGGACGGCTGACATTGTAATCGGCACCCATGCCTTGATTCAGGAAGATGTTCATTTCCGGAATCTCGGCCTCGTGATTACCGATGAACAGCATCGGTTCGGCGTGGAGCAGCGCAGATTGTTAAAAGATAAAGGGTATGAGCCGGATGTGTTGTTTATGACCGCGACACCGATTCCGAGGACACTCGCCATTTCCGTGTTCGGCGACATGGACGTTTCTTCCATTGATGAACTTCCGGCCGGGCGGAAACCGATTAAGACATACTGGGTGAAACACGGCATGCTGGAGCGGATTCTCACCTTTATTGATAAGCAGGTGAAAGAGGGAAGGCAGGCTTACGTCATCTGTCCGCTTATTGAAGAATCAGACATGCTCGATGTGCAGAATGCGATTGATGTGCACGCTCAGCTGCAGCAGTTTTTTGAGTCGTGCCGTGTCGGCCTGATGCACGGACGCCTCTCCTCTGATGAAAAAGAAGCAGTGATGCAGGCCTTTGCCGCAAATGAGATACACGTGCTTGTATCGACAACCGTGGTGGAAGTCGGCGTGAATGTACCGAATGCGTCTGTCATGCTCATCTATGACGCCGACCGCTTCGGCCTTTCCCAGCTTCACCAGCTCCGGGGTCGTATCGGGCGCGGGGAGTACCAGTCCTACTGCGTGCTGATGGCTGATCCTAAGGGTGAAACCGGCCAGGAACGAATGCGGATTATGCAGGAAACCGAAGACGGATTCAAGCTTTCCGAAAAAGATCTGGAACTGAGAGGGCCGGGTGATTTTTTCGGAAGAAAACAGAGCGGGATGCCTGAATTCAAAATGGCCGACCTCGTCCACGATTACCGGGCGCTTGAAACCGCCCGGCGTGACGCAGCTTCCTTCATTCAGAGCAGATCATTCTGGAATGACCCTCAGTACGCCGGACTGCGCTCCATACTCGAGGAGAGCGGCATTCTGGATGGAACGAAACTTGATTAAACATGCTTGAAAAAGAAAGAGTGGAATTATATACTACTCTTAGTACCTAGTCATAGAAGCGGATGGTGTAGGAGTGAAACGAAATAAAAAAGAACGGCAGCAGCAGTTGAAGCAGATTCTGGAGACAGATCCGTTTCGGACGGATGAATCGCTTGCCGTGGATTTTGAGGTGAGTGTCCAGACCATCCGGCTGGACCGGCTGGAACTTTCCATCCCGGAATTAAGAGAGCGGATCAAACATGTCGCCAGGGAACGACTTGATGAAGTGCAGGCGCTGCCACTCGAAGAAGTGATCGGCGAAATCGTTGATCTAAGGCTTGATGAAGAAGCGATTTCGATTTTGGATATTACGAAAGACCATGTTTTTTCAAGAACAAAAATCGCAAGAGGCCACTACCTGTTCGCTCAGGCTAATTCTCTTGCGGTTGCGATCATTAACGACGAACTGGCGTTGACTACAAAGGCGTCGGTTCATTTCAGCCGGCAGGTGAAGGAAGGGGAACGGGTTGCTGCAAGAGCAGTCGTTACCAGCTCAAAAGGTCATAAAACATGGGTGGAAGTAACGAGCAGTGTGCAGCAGGAACCTGTTTTTCACGGTGAGTTTGTCATGTACCGCTCCCACCGCTGAGAATTAGTGAAAAAGGAGACAATGTTCATGAAAATTGTCATCGACGCAATGGGAGGAGACTACTCTCCCAAAGCACACGTTGCCGGCGCCATGGCGGCAGAACGGGCATTCGACGATGTGGAAATCATACTGGCAGGTCACGAAGAACAGATTAATGAACATTTAACAAAGGCAAAACGTATTTCCGTTCTCCATACCGACGAAAAAATAGAGCCGGAGGACACCCCGACCAAAGCCGTGCGTAAAAAGAAAAATGCGTCGATGGTGCTTGCTCTCCGGGAAGTCCGTGAAGGACGTGCGGATGCGTGCATTTCCTCCGGCAATACCGGAGCGCTCATGACAGCAGGACTGCTTCATGTCGGCCGCATTGAAGGCATTGAACGTCCGGCACTTGCTCCCATGCTTCCGACGTTGGACGGGGAAGGATTTCTTCTTCTTGATGTAGGAGCAAATGTTGACTCCAAAGCAGAACACCTTCTGCAGAATGCGTTTATGGGGTCAATCTACATGGAAATGGTGAAGAAAGTAAACCGGCCGCGGGTCGGACTCGTGAACATTGGTACCGAAGAAGGGAAAGGCAATGAGCTGACCAAAGAAGCCTATGAGCTTCTCGAACAGGCTCCCCTTCATTTTGTCGGAAATGTCGAGGCCCGTGACCTGCTTGAAGGAGTCTGCGACGTAGCGGTGAGCGACGGATTCTCCGGCAACCTGATATTAAAATCCATTGAAGGAACGGCAGGAACGCTGTTTTCTCTGTTGAAGAAAGAATTAACGAGTACGTGGTCGAACAAACTCGCAGCGGGTATACTTCGTTCAAGTTTCAGTAACATCAGAGATAAAATGAGTTATTCGCATTATGGCGGGGCCGGCCTGTTCGGGCTGAATGCCCCTGTCATTAAAGCGCATGGATCATCAGACCACACCGCGGTTTTTCATGCCATCCGCCAGGCAAGGCAGATGGTCAATGAACAGGTGACTGATATTATGAAAAAGGAAGTCAAGCATCAGGGGGAATGGAAAAATGGGTAAAACTGCGTTCCTTTTTCCGGGGCAGGGATCACAGCATCCCGGAATGGCGAAAGCATTCTATGACGAAAGTGCCGATGCAAAAGCATTAATCGATGAAGCGGATCGTATTCTTGATTATCCGCTTTCCGGTATGATGTTTTCCGGACCGGAAGACGAGCTGAAAAAAACCGAGCATGCGCAGCCGGCTTTGTTAACGGCGGAAATGGTTTCGCTAAAAGCGCTGAAACAAAAAGGAATTACCGCCGACTATGCGGCCGGTCACAGCCTCGGAGAATATACGGCGCTGACGGCTGCAGGAGTCATGTCTTATGAAAATGCCCTCCGTATCGTGAAGCAGCGGGGTCTGTTCATGGAGGAGGCCGTTCCCGCAGGAGAAGGATCCATGTCGGCTCTCATGGGCCTGGAGAGGGAAACAGTGGAACGCATCTGTTCCGACATTTCATCAGCCGGCGGCATCGTCCAGGCGGCCAATCTTAACGCCCCCGGTCAGATTGTCATTTCCGGAGACAAAGACGCGATTGCCAAAGCGGAAGAAATGGCGCAGCAGGAAAAGGCAAAACGCGTGATCAGTCTTGAAGTAAGCGGTCCGTTTCATTCGCGGATGATGGAACCGGCTCAGGAAAAACTCGAAAGCGCCATGGAACCGATCTCCTTTTCGAAACCGGCATTCCCGGTTTTGTCCAATGTGAATGCGCTCGAAGAAACCGACCCGGGTCAGTTGAAACGAAACGTGATTGAACAGGTCACGTCTCCGGTGTACTGGGAAGATACCATCCGACGGCTGCTGGAGCTCGGAGTGGATACATTCATTGAAGCAGGTCCGGGCAATGTTCTCGGAGGACTTGTCCGCCGGGTGCAGCGCCGTGGAGTAAACGTTTATTCCGCGCAGGATCCGGAATCGGTCGAAAAAACTGCAGCAGCCTTAACATAAGGAGGGAATGACATGTTTAATGGAAAAACCGCGCTTGTAACCGGTGCCTCCAGAGGTATCGGAAAAGCGATAGCTCTGGAGCTTGCCGCAAGCGGCGCCAATGTCGCTGTCAATTATTCAGGCAGCGCGCAGAAAGCGGAAGAAGTCGCCGCAGCGTGCCGGGATCAGGGAGTGAAAGCTTTCTCCGTCCAAGCCGATGTCGCTGTCGAAGAAGATGTGAAAGCCATGATAAAAGAAGTGACGGACCAATTCGGTCAGTTGGATATTCTGATTAACAACGCCGGTATTACAAGAGATAATCTGTTGATGCGTATGCGGGAAGAGGACTGGGATGCTGTTCTTGATACGAACCTGAAAGGTGTCTATCATTGTGCGAAGAGTGCCTCGCGTCAGATGATGAAACAGCGTTCCGGTAAGATTGTCAACATTTCATCAGTCGTCGGTGTGATGGGCAATGCCGGCCAGGCCAATTATTCTGCGGCAAAAGCAGGCGTTCTCGGTTTGACAAAAAGCCTGGCGAGAGAATTTGCCCCGCGTAATATCCAGGTTAATGCGGTGGCCCCCGGCTTTATTGAAACGGAAATGACCGAAGAGTTGGATGAAAAAACGCAGGAGTCACTACTTCAGAGTATTCCGCTCGGCAGGCTCGGAGAAGCCCGGGAAGTGGCACGGGCTGTGCGTTTTCTTGCCTCCGGGGATGCTGATTATATGACGGGCCAGACCCTGCAGATTGACGGCGGAATGGTCATGCATTAATCTTTCCCGTCTGTAAGATGGCATTTTTGTATGTTATCTTCTATAATGGCGGCAGGAACCAATTTGTTAAAGGAGGTGAAGAAAATGGCCGAAAATACGTTGGAGCGTGTGAAAAAGATTGTAGCTGAGCGTCTGGATGTAGAAGAATCGGATATTACCCGGGAAGCTGCATTTAAAGATGATCTCGGTGCCGATTCATTGGATGTGGTGGAACTTGTCATGGAGCTTGAAGATGAGTTTGACCTCGAGATTTCCGATGAAGAAGCAGAAAAAATTGTAAGTGTTGCTGATGTTGTGAACTACATAGATGGTCAGCAATAAAAAAGCATCGCCGGAGCCGCTGAAAGCTTCTGACCAGCGGCTCCAGGGCTTTGCCGCGTGTAAGGGAAGGATCGACTAAACGGAGGACGATATGGGACAGAATACAGATAAAAAGAACCATGGCTCCCGTTCTAAAAAATCGAAGAAACTGGTATTAACCGAAAAACACCGGCAGAATCTTTACCAGACGCTGGAACGGCTTGGCTTGTCTTTTTCTGATGAAAAACTGCTGATTCAGGCTTTCACCCATTCATCCTATGTGAATGAGCATCGGATCCGTTCGGTCTATGACAACGAACGGCTGGAGTTTTTAGGGGACGCGGTACTCGAATTGTCGGTATCGCAGCATCTGTTTAAACGATTTTCCACGATGAGTGAGGGAGAAATGACGAAGTTACGCGCTGCTATCGTCTGTGAAGCATCGCTTGCCAATCTGGCAGAAGAACTGGAGTTCGGCGAGCTTGTATTTCTCGGTAAAGGCGAGGAAATGACCGGCGGACGTAACAGACCTGCTCTCCTTGCGGATGTATTCGAAGCTTTCACGGGAGCATTATATCTCGATCAGGGAATGGATGCCGTGTATACCTTTTTGGAACAGACGGTTTATCCAAAAATCGATGACGGTGCTTTTTCGCATATGATGGATTTTAAAAGCCAGCTGCAGGAACATCTGCAAAAAGACAACCACGGCCCCATTCATTATGAAATCAAAAATGAGATCGGTCCGGCTCACAGCAGAGAGTTTATTTCGGCAGTATACCTCAATGAAGACTTACTTGGTGAAGGAAGAGGCCGGTCGAAAAAAGAAGCGGAACAACATGCCGCCCAGCAGGCTCTCTCCAGACTGGATCCGGAAAAAAAGAAAGAAGACTGAAAGAGGCTGCCCCAGTCATGTGGGACAGCCTCTTTTTTCAGGATTTTTTAATACGTCCGAGTTCGGAGATGATGGCATCCATTTCACTCACGCTTACGTTTTCTTTGGATTCAATCAATTCATACATTTCTTTTATCTCATCATAATGGCTGATATCAAAGTTACCCGGTTCAAATGCAGAAGCATTCACGACCTGCAGTTTTTTTCCGATTTCCTCCACCATGAAATTCAGATTTTCTTCGGTCGGCTGTTCAAGACCCAAATGATCTCCCCCTTCTATGTTGTGGCTGTATGCCGCTCGTTTAATTGTATCGACTCAATCGAAAAAGAGCAAATACCGTTTGATGAGCCTTATGCACGCTTTCGTATTATGATAAAATAGAAAAGTGTTCTTTTCAGTAATAAAAGGAACCGGAAGAATGATGACACCCAGGAGGAGGACACCTGATACGATGTTCCTCAAACGAATAGAAATTAAAGGATTTAAATCTTTTGCTGAAGCAATGAATATAGAATTTGTACCCGGCGTAAACGCGGTCGTGGGACCGAATGGAAGCGGAAAAAGCAATGTGTCCGACGCCATACGCTGGGTGCTCGGCGAACAGTCGGCCCGGTCGCTGCGGGGGGCAAAAATGGAAGACATTATTTTTGCCGGCAGTGATACAAGAAAGCCGATGAACGCCTCCGAAGTCACCCTTGTGCTCGAGAATGATGACGAGTACCTGAATCTTGACTATCATGAAGTCAGCGTTACGCGGAAACTGTACCGCACCGGTGACAGTGAATATCTAATAAACCGCCAGTCCTGCCGGCGCAAAGATATTGTAGAGCTGTTCATGGACTCCGGAATGGGAAAAGAAGCCTTTTCCATCATCGGTCAGGGACGGGTGGAAGAAGTACTGTCCAGTAAACCGGAGGAACGGCGCGCGATTTTTGAAGAAGCGGCCGGGGTCTCCAAATACAAACAGAGGAAAAACCAGGCGGGAAAAAAATTAAGTGAAACCGAAGATAACCTGAACCGGGTGGAAGATATTCTGCATGAGCTCGAAAATCAGGTGGAGCCGTTAAAAGAGCAGGCGTCCATGGCAAAGGACTATCTAGCCAAAAAAGAAGAACTGGAAGAGAAAGATATTGCCCTGACGGCGGGTGAAATAGAACAGAAACATCAAAGATGGAGCACGCTTCAGGACACGATTGCCCATTTGGAAGAACAGCAGCAGAAAACGGACAATCTCATCAAGGAGCAGGAACAGAAACAGACGGAAGCAGAGACAAAAACAGAAGAAATCGATGAAGCCGTCAGCAGGATTCAAAATGATCTCGTCAACGTCAGCGGAAAGCTTGAAAAAGAAGAAGGACGCAGGCGGGTGCTTGAAGAACGCGGAAAAAATGCCGGCGAAAAAAAAGAGGAATGGGAAGAGCGGTACGCGGAGCTGAAACAGAAAAGCGCGCAGTCCCGGAAAGATTGGGAAAATCAGGTCCGTATCATGAAAGAAAGCGGCAGCCGGTACCAATCGCTGAAAGACAAACATTCTTCCATTCAGGAAGAATGGAAAACATACAAAGAAAGCCGGCGTGAAGAGATTGAATCATTAAAAAGCGAATATATTGAGCGTTTGAATGAACAGGCGGCCGTCCGTAACGAAGAGAAGTACCTCGACGAACAGAAAAAACAGCTCGAGCATAAACATGGATCGCTCACAAAAGACAATCAGGAATATGTGAAAGAACGAGAGCAGGCTGAAAAACTCGTAGAGAACGCCCGCGGGAAAAAAGAAAACGCAGCGAGCGTACATGAGCAGGAAAAAGAAACATGGAAAACCCTGCAGGAGGCGTGGAAAGAAAAAAGTGAATCGGTGGAAGGTCTCGAACAGAAACTGTATGAAGCGTACCGGCATGTGGATCAGACCCGCTCCAGAATTCATGTACTCGAAGAAATGGAAGCCGATTACTCCGGTTTTTACCAAGGGGTAAGAGAGGTACTGAAAGCAGGCAGGGACACGTTAAACGGTGTTGTCGGCGCGGTGGCGGAACTCATCGATGTGCCCAAGAGCTATACATTGGCTGTTGAAACAGCGCTTGGAGGCGCTCTCCAGAATGTTGTAACAAAGACGGAAGAGGATGCCAGGAAAGCGATACAGTTTCTGAAAACCCGTCAAAAGGGAAGAGCAACTATTCTTCCGGCAGAGGTAATCCGGCCGCGCCGGCTTTCTGCGGATTTCCGGAATAAACTCCAGTCTGACGAAGGATTTATCACAACTGCAGCCGATGCTGTGAATGTAGAGGATTCCTACAGGCATATTGTCGAACATCTCCTCGGACAGGTCGTGCTGGCTGCATCGCTTGAAGCGGCGAACCGTATGGCACGTCTGACCGGTTATAAGGTACGGATTGTGACCCTGGACGGTAATGTCGTCAATCCAGGCGGCTCCATGACCGGGGGAAGCAGCGGCAGAAACAGCAGCCAGATTCTCGCCAGACAAAATGAACTGGAAGAACTGCGTGAAAAGCACCAGGACATGCAGGCGAAGACGGAAACGCTGGAAAAGAAAGTAAAACAGGAAAAGCAGAACCGTGATGAAACAGCAGAGCAGCTGGAAGAAAGCCGCAGACGGGGAGAAGAAGCAAGAGATACGCTGGAGCAGGCCAAGGAAGAACTTGCCGGTGCCGAGGCAGACCTTGAAAAAGCCAACTCCAAGCTGTCGATGTATGATAAAGAATCTTCCTCCCTTGAAGAGGAGCAGGAGCGTCTGCAGTCACGGGAAAAAGTACTTATGGAAAACAAAGACAGTGTCGCGGAGAAACTGCGTGTGCTCGACGAACAGATTTCACAACTGGAAGAACAGGAAAAAGAACGCGGCGAAAAGCTGGAAGAGCTGAAAGAAAAAGAAACAGACATAAAAGTGGAATTGGCGGGCGCTAAAGAATCCGCTGCCAATGATGAAGCCGAAGAAAAGCGTTTGAAAAAACAGTGGGAGGAAGAAGCCGCCCAGCTGGAGAAACTGGAACAGGATATAGCATTGCTCGATGAACAAATGTCTTCCATGGAGGGAGACGAAGATGTGGAAACAGAGATTGAAAGGCTGCGGGAAGAAAAGGAATCTCTTTCCCAGGAGATGGCACGGCTGCGCCGGGACAGGGTCGAATCCGGTGATGACGCTGAGCAGCGGAAATCGCGCATCCAGCAGCTGAACCATGACCGAAATGAAAAACAGCAGGTGCTTCACGATCATCAGATTGAGCTGAATCGTCTGGATGTAGAGCTTGATACAAGACTTGAACACCTGCAGGAAAATTACGAAATAAGTTTCGAACGGGCAAGAGATCAATATCCTCTGAAAGAAGATCTGGAAGAAACCCGCAAACGAATCAAACTGGTCAAAATGGGGATGGATGAACTCGGTAATGTCAATCTTGGAGCGATTGATGAGTATGAGCGTGTACACGAACGTGTCACCTTTCTCCAGGAGCAGAGGCAGGACTTGAAGGAGGCCTGGAATTCGCTCAATGAAGTGATACAGGAAATGGACGACGAAATGAAACGCCGGTTCTCCGAAACGTTTGAAGCGATCCGTTACCACTTCCGGTACACGTTTCAGGAACTCTTCGGGGGTGGAGAAGCCGATCTTGAGCTGACCGATCCCGATCATCTTCTTCATACCGGGGTGGATATTGTAGCACGGCCTCCGGGAAAGAAACGGCAGAATCTGTCCCTTCTGTCGGGAGGAGAAAAGGCTTTAACCGCTATCGCGCTGCTCTTTTCGATTGTAAAAGAGAAGCCTGTGCCTTTTTGTGTGCTTGATGAAGTAGAAGCAGCGCTGGATGAAGCAAACCTGGCCCGGTTTGCCAAATACCTGCGTACGTTCAGTGAGACCACCCAGTTTATTGTCATCAGCCACCGCAAAGCGACGATGGAGGAAGCAGATGTGTTGTACGGAATTACAATGGAAGAATCAGGTGTATCGAGAATGGTATCGGTTAAAATGGAAGATGCAGGTGAGTTGGTGGAATCTGCGGCAACGTAATCGCAAAGGAGGTAGAATCTGCAGCAAACTGCAGGCACAGTTATGGGATTTTTTGAAAAACTGAAAAACAAGGTAACCCAGCAGACAGACACGGTGACGGAAAAATTCAAAGAAGGACTTACAAAAACGAGAGACTCCTTTGCTGAGCAGATGAATGAGTTATTTGCGCAGTACAGAACCGTCGATGAGGAATTTTTCGAAGAACTGGAAGAAATTCTGATCGGCGCGGACGCGGGTGTGAATACCGTGATGGAGCTGATTGATGAACTGAAAGAAGAAGCACGCCGCCGTAATATTAAGGATTCAAAGAACATCGCGCCGCTCATTACGGAGAAATTGTCGGAAAAACTGGACAAAACCGGTGACGACGCTTCTCTGAACATCCAGCAGGATGGCATGACGGTAATTCTGTTTGTCGGTGTGAACGGTGTCGGCAAAACAACGACCATCGGAAAAATGGCCCACTCTTTTAAAGAAGAAGGGAAGAAAGTCGTGATGGCCGCCGGAGATACGTTCCGGGCAGGTGCCATTGAGCAGCTGGACGAGTGGGGGAAACGGGTTGGTGTAGACGTTGTGAAACAGCAGGCCGGATCGGATCCTGCAGCGGTAATGTACGATGCCATTCAGTCCGCCCGCTCGAAAAACGCAGACGTATTGTTGTGCGATACCGCGGGAAGACTGCAGAACAAAGTGAATCTCATGAAAGAACTGGAAAAAGTGAAACGCGTTATTTCACGCGAAATTCCAAACGCGCCCCATGAGGTTCTGCTCGTTCTGGATGCCACAACCGGACAGAATGCGATGAGCCAGGCGAAGACGTTTCAGGAAGCAACGGATGTAAGCGGCATTGCGCTTACGAAACTCGATGGGACGGCCAAAGGCGGCATTGTTCTGGCTGTCCGGAATGAACTGGATATACCGGTGAAACTGGTGGGACTTGGTGAAAAAATGGACGACATGCAGCCGTTTGATGCCGAGCAGTTCGTATATGGTTTGTTTCGGGAACTCGTGGAAGAACAGACAGAAGAATCATCGTAAAGGTTTTGTCTTGACAGTGCAAAATGTCTTTAGTAGGCTTATCTGTGTATAGGAAGGATTCAGGATTAACAAAAGGGTGGGACTTATGCTGGAAAAAACGGTGCGGATGAACGCATTGTTTGACTTTTATCAACCCTTGTTAACGGCAAAACAGCAGAAATACCTGGAGCTCTATTATCTGGATGATTATTCGCTCGGCGAAATTTCGGATAGATACGATGTGAGCCGTCAGGCGGTGTATGATAATATCAAACGAACCGAAGTTATGCTGGAGGAATACGAAGAAAAACTCGGCCTCTACCGTAAATACAAGCGGCGGATGTCATTTTATCAGGAACTCCGGCAGTACGCCGGCGGCTGTGCTTCTCCTTCCCGGGAGATGCTGGATACGATAGAGGCTCTGGAAAAACTCGAGGAGGAGGGGGCGATGTAATGGCGTTTGAAGGGTTGGCAGAACGGCTCCAGTCCACCTTCGATAAAATGAAGGGACGCGGAAAGGTATCGGAAGCCGACGTCAAAGAAATGATGCGGGAAGTACGTCTGGCCCTCCTGGAAGCAGACGTAAACTTCAAGGTCGTCAAAAAATTTGTCAATGATGTAAAAGAGCGTGCAGTTGGCCAGGAAGTAATGAAAAGTCTGACTCCCGGCCAGCAGGTTATCAAGGTCGTCAATGAAGAACTGACGACACTTATGGGCGGGGAAGAAAGCAAAATCGCAGCGTCTCGTAAACCGCCTACCGTTGTTATGCTCGCCGGCCTGCAGGGTGCGGGGAAAACAACGACGGTGGCGAAAGTAGCCAACCACCTCCGCAAACATCATAACCGTAAGCCGCTGCTCGCCGCGGCTGATATCTACCGGCCGGCTGCGATTGATCAGCTGGAAACGCTCGGCAGACAGCTCGATATGCCTGTCTATTCCAAAGGAACTAAAGCTTCTCCGGTTGATATTGCAAAAGACGCGGTGGAACAGGCGAAAGAAGAAAACTGTGATTATGTTCTAATTGATACCGCCGGCCGTCTTCATGTAGATGAAGAACTGATGAGTGAACTGCAGCAGGTGAGAGAAGCGGTGGATCCCGATGAAATCCTCCTCGTCATTGACTCTATGACCGGTCAGGACGCCGTCAATGTAGCACAAAGCTTTCACGAACAGCTCGGGGTGACAGGAGCCATACTTACCAAGCTGGATGGCGACACCCGCGGCGGCGCGGCTCTTTCTGTACGGGAAGTAACCGGCGTTCCGATTAAGTTTGCCGGAACAGGTGAAAAGATTGATGAAATCGATGTGTTTCATCCCGAACGCATGGCCTCCCGAATTCTTGGGATGGGCGATATGCTCTCCCTCATTGAAAAAGCGGAGACAAGTGTCGATGATGAACGCGCCAAAGAACTGCAGAAAAAAATGAAGTCGGCCGATCTTACATTTGATGATTTTCTGGAGCAGCTGGAACAGGTGCGTAACATGGGGCCGCTTGATGAATTGCTGCAGATGATGCCCGGCGCGAACAAAAAGGCAATGAAAAACATTCAGGTGGACGAAAGCCAGATCGGGCGGGTGGAAGCGATTGTCCGTTCGATGACGACCCACGAGAAAGAAAACCCGTCGGTGATGAATGCCAGCAGAAAACGGCGTATCGCAAAAGGAAGCGGCACAACGATTCAGGATGTGAACCGGCTGCTGAAACAGTTTGAAGATATGAAGAAGATGATGAAACAGATGACAGGCGGCAATCAAAAAGGGAAGAAAAAAGGAAAAGGCGGCATGCAGCTCCCTTTTCTACAGTGAAAAGGAAAAACCCTTTACAGGGAAGTTCTGTCCTATTATAATAATTTATTGTGCGAAAAAAATTTGGAGGTGTCTGCTAATGGCAGTTAAAATCAGACTTAAACGTATGGGAGCAAAAAAATCACCATTTTACCGTCTTGTAGTGGCCGACTCCCGCGCTCCGCGCGATGGCCGTTTTATTGAAGAAATTGGAACGTACAATCCGCTGAAAGATCCGGCAGAAGTAAGCATTAACGGCGAGAAAGCCGTACAGTGGATGCTGGACGGCGCCCAGCCTTCCGATACTGTGCGCAACCTTTTTTCCAAAGAAGGTCTGATGGAGCGTCTTCATAACGAGAAAAACGGAAAGTAAAAAGCGTTGTCTGCTGCCCGATTATGGAGAAAGGCGGGGAAATCTTTGAAACAGTTGGTCCAGACAATGGTCCTCGCGCTCGTTGACTTTCCCGAAGAGGTGGAAGTAACAGAGCGCCGGGAAGGAGAAATTCTCGTCCTGACATTAACGGTGCACAAGCAGGATATGGGGAAAGTGATCGGAAAACAGGGCAGAACCGCAAATGCGATGCGTTCTGTCCTGTATGCCGGTGCCTCCCATCATCAAGAGCGCATTCGATTGGATATTATCGAATAGGAGAAAAGGCAGGGACCCGCATTCCCTGCCTTTTTTTAAAAAAGCGGACCGGTCAATGCCCGGTACCCTTCATACCCGGATGCGGACCGCTCCATCACTTGTTTTCAACTGAGGTGAATCCATGCGTATCATTAAAAAAGCCGCTGTAAAACATGTATTGACAGACAAAATGCGGGAAAAGATGGTTTCTGATTTTCACCGGGACCAAAGGCAGCTGAACAAAGAAATAGAGCAGCTCCGGTTTCAGATGCAGAAACAGTGGAAAACAGCAGATACCGGATGGAAGAAAACAGAAATTAAAGAACGATATGATAAAGAAATAGAAAAGCGTAAAGAAAAGGTGAAGCACTCTGAATTTCAGCTGACTCAGCTGGAACAGCTTCCGCCCGGCACTGAAATAGGATCCAGGGAAGTGGACGTAATCGAAGAGGTGGCTGAAGGGGATGAATGGCCGTCGCAGAATCAGGAAATTGTCGTTCAGGACGGGATCATTACACAGATAAGGAATAAAAGATCGGATGATGAGAATGGAATGGTTTAATGTTGGCAGAATCGTGAACACTCATGGAATAAAAGGAGAATGGAAAGTGTTCCCGATTACTGATTTTGAAGAGGAGCGGTTTGCTCCGGGAGTGACGCTCTACCTGTCAAAAGGCAGTAAGGAACGCACTCCGGTTACGGTCTCGCATTCCCGGCGGCATAAACAGCACCGGCTTCTGACGGTGGAGGAAATTTCGTCGGTGGAAGAAGCTGAGGCCTGGCGGGAAGCTGTTCTGCAGATACCTGAAACGGAACTTTCAGAGCTTGAAGACGATGAATTTTATTATTATGAAATCATCGGCTGCCGGGTTTATGCAGAGGATAAAACACTGCTTGGTGAGGTCAAAGAGGTGCAGTCCCCCGGCGCCAATGACGTATGGGTGGTCGAGGCAGCCGGGGGCGGCCGGGATATTCTCGTTCCCTACATTGATGATATTGTCAAACGGGTGGACATAAAAGAAAAAACCATTATCATTCATGTCATGGAAGGACTGCTGCCGTGATGAGAATGGATTTTTTAACCCTTTTTCCAGAGATGTTTCCCGGTGTACTCCAGTCCTCCATGCTGAAACAAGCCCAGGACAAGCAGGCTGTATCCTATCACGTGCATAACATCCGCGATTTTTCCGAAAATAAACACCGCAAAACCGACGATTATCCGTACGGCGGCGGAGCCGGAATGGTTCTGACTCCGCAGCCGGTGTTTGATGCAGCAGCGTTTGCCCGGCAGCAGAGCTCCTCGCAGGCACGAATTATTCTGCTCTGTCCGCAAGGGGCGCCGTTCACCCAGGAAGACGCGGAAGAACTGGCGGGCGAGAAGCAGCTCATATTCCTATGCGGTCATTACGAAGGGTATGATGAGCGGATACGCACGCATCTGGCAACAGATGAGTACTCCATCGGCGACTTTATCATGACTGGCGGGGAGCTTGGTGCCATGACGCTTGCCGACAGTATCACCCGGCTTCTGCCCGGAGTGCTCGGAAACAGTGAATCGGCTGCGGCAGATTCGTTTTCCGAATCTCTGCTCGAACATCCTCATTACACGAGACCGGCTGATTTCAGAGGGTTGAAGGTGCCGGATGTGCTTTTGTCCGGACATCATAAAAATATCGAAACATGGCGCCGGCAGCAGGCGCTTGAGAGAACGCGGAAACGACGCCCGGATCTGCTCGAAAAAAGCGCGGAACACCTTTCAGTGAAAGAAAATGAAGAAAACCGTTGAAGAGCGCCATCCGGTGTGGTAGGATAAATTTTGTGGTGAAAGCCGCTTACTACGATGTTCCGCTGCCGGATAGAACGGCATGAGCATTCGAGAGAAGGAGGCAACAAAAATGCAGGAACTGCTTCGTGAAATCACGAAAGATCAGCTCAAAACCGATGTGCCGGATTTCCGTCCGGGGGATACGGTGCGGGTACACGCAAAAGTCGTGGAAGGCTCCCGTGAGCGTATTCAGGTATTCCAGGGCGTAGTTATCAAACGCCGCGGAGGCGGAATCAGTGAAACGTTTACCGTTCGTAAGGTATCTTACGGTATCGGCGTGGAACGTACATTTCCGGTTCATTCCCCGCGTATTGACAAGATTGAAGTGAAGCGCCGCGGCAAAGTACGTCAGGCGAGACTTTACTATCTCCGCAATCTGCGTGGAAAAGCTGCCCGCATCAAAGAAATTCGATAGGGAATCCCGAAGACTGCCACGGCAAACGCGCCGTAGCAGTCTTTTTTTAGAAGAAAAAAACTCCCCAAACAGGGCAGACAGGAAAGGAGTACAGCCATGACGATTCAATGGTATCCTGGACATATGGAAAAGGCAAAACGCCAGGTGGCTGAGCAGTTGAAACGGGTGGATGCGGCGGTTGAGCTGGTAGATGCCCGTATTCCTTTTTCTTCACGGAATCCGATGCTTGATCAAATACTGCAGGACAAACCCCGAGTTGTTGTTCTTACAAAAAGTGACATGGCCGATCCTGATGTGAGTGCACAGTGGCTCCGTTTTTACGAAGCACAAGGAGCGGAGGCGGTGACGTTGAATGCTCTCCAAAGTAAGGGGGCTAAACCGGTCATAGACAAGGCGGAAAAGGTCACAGCTCCGATTTTTGATAAAATGAAACAAAAAGGCATCAGACCCCGTGCCATCCGCGCGATGATACTGGGAATTCCGAACGTCGGGAAATCAACGGTCATTAACCGTCTCGTCGGCAGAAAGACGGCGAAGACAGGCGATAAACCGGGCATCACGAAAGCGCAGCAGTGGCTGAAAGTGGGAAATAAAATGGAACTGCTTGATACACCAGGCATTCTATGGCCGAAATTTGAAGACCAGATGGTAGGATACAGGCTCGCGGCAACAGGTGCGATTAAAGATGAGCGGCTCGATCTGGAGGACATTGCTCTTTATCTGACGAGACTTCTGAAAGAACGCTATCCGCAAGCGTTGAAGGAGAGGTACCGGATCGAAGAACTGCCTGCTGACGACCACGACCTGTTTACACAGATAGGAAGCAAAAGAGGGTGCCTGCAGCCGGGAGGTTATGTGGATGAAGAACAGTGCGCCGCCCTGATCCTGCGCGAATTCAGAGATGGAAAGCTGGGACGCCTGTCGCTTGAAACACCATCGGATCATGAGGAAAAAAAGGATACGCATGCCTCTTCGAATGCAGAGAAGTCATCCGATATAATGAGTAGAGATAAGGATGCAGATGTATGAAAAAATTGAGTATTTCCGATATCCGGTATTATTTATTCGAGGAGCAGCCGGATGCAGCGTGGCTGGAGACGCTGCGGCAGGATGAGAGAAAGGGCGTCCGTCAGCTGATCAGCCGCTACGACAAACATAGAGAAGCAGAAAAGGTGAGGGAAGCGGCGTTTCTGGACTCTCTGTTTTTTGAGAACCAGTACAGGGAACAGGGCTTTACGGCCGCCGCGGGCGTGGATGAAGTCGGAAGAGGCCCTCTTGCCGGACCGGTGACCGCGGCTGCGGCGATCCTTCCCCGGAACTGCTTTCTGCCGGGGCTTACAGATTCGAAGAAACTGAAAAAAGAAGAGCGGAATTATTTTTATGAAAAACTGACAGCGGAGGCAGTGTATCACATTGTGCATGTTCCGGCGGACGTGATTGATGACATAAACATATACCAGGCCTCCAGAAAAGCCATGAAGCAGGCGGTGGAAGGTCTCAGAGAAGAAGCGGATATCCTGCTTGTTGATGCGGTCACCATCTCCACCAGCCTGCCGCAGCTCCCTTTGACGAAAGGGGACGAGCGGAGTGCCTCCATTGCTGCAGCCTCGGTGCTTGCCAAAGTGGAACGGGACCGGTATATGTCGGAACTCACGCGAACCTACCCGGAATACGGTTTTGATACAAATGCAGGTTACGGAACAGCTGAGCACCTGGAGGCTCTGAACCGGCTGGGGCCGACTCCGGAGCACCGGCGCAGCTTTGCACCTGTGCGGGACAGCATCCAGCACTAAGAAACAGGGTGGAACGTTATGGATCCATTACAATTGCAGGCATCATCTTTAACCAAAAAAAGTGCATCCCGGCAGACGACTCTGTCCCTTCCGAAAGGCCAGGTGTTTGAAGGAGAAATCACCAAATTGTTTCCCAATCAGACAGCGGCTCTGCGCCTTGGGGGCATGAATGTAACGGCCAGGGTGGAAGCGGCGCTCCATGCTGGTCAGAGATATTTCTTTCAAGTGAGCCAAAATGATGGCATTCCAAGACTTCAAGTGCTGGAAGCGGATCAGCAGGCGTTGAAAAGCACTGCTGCGGATCAGGGTAGTGCGGCGAAAGTGCTTCAGGCGCTGGGGCTTGAAGAAAATAAAGCAAATTTATCGATGATCCGCCACTTTCAGCAGGAACAGCTTCCATTTTCCAAAGAAATGATCCGGCAGGGTGCTGCCGTGCTGAAACAAGCGGGTGTGATGAACCAGGAAGGCGTACAGCTTCTTTCCGCCATGAACCAGAAGAGCTTCCCGCTCACCTTGGAGACGTTCCAGAGTCTGTATCAGGCTGAACATGGAAAGCCGCTGAGCACCCAGATTCAGCAGCTTCAGAGCGGTCTGCAGCAGCTTCAGGCAACCGGACTCTCAGGAAGCCGCGACTCTGCCGTATCAAAGCTCGCCGGGGCGGTCCAGGAGACGGTATCAGCCGGTATGATGAACCAGTCCGGCCGTAGTGACGCAGTGAACCAGCTGGCGCGTCTTTTTCAACTCGCAGGAGCAGAGCACGCGCCCGGGTCTGTACAAAGTGGAGCCGTATCGCTTCTGCACAAAGCAGGCGTCATGCCGGCAGGGATGGACACCGCAGAAGGGCTGGCCGCTTTTAAACAGACGATTCTTCTGCCTGAGAACCGGGGTGTGGTCCAGGAGATATGGCCGGAGACAGCTGCCGCCCGGAATGGGAGAAGTTTTGCTGCGATGGAATCGGCAGAACTGTTTCAGACGTTAATGACCCGGTTTTCGCCGGCGGAAGGAGAAGCCGGCAGGCAGCAGCTGCAGCTGCTGCTGTCGCTGATGCAGCAGGCAGGCGGACAGTCCCAGGGAGTCCAGACGCCACAGGCTTCCCAGGAGCAGTTGCAGCAGTTGATGCAGACCATACTTGCGCGCACGTCAGGAAGCTCGGAAAATCAGGCATTGACTGTCCTGCTTCAGGGGTCATTTGCCAACGAACGGGCAGGCGGAACGCAGGGCTTTTCACAGACAGCGGGTCAGTTTATGCAGCTGCTGCAGCAGCTTGGCCTCCATCATGAATCCGGACTCGCGCAGCAGACTGCAGCAACATCAGGAAGTCAATTGGAGAGCATGAACACCGAAAATCTGAAACAGTCTCTTCTGCAGCATATGGCATCGCTTCCTCAGCCGGTACGCGACCAAGCCGAGGCACTGCTTCACAAAATTTCCGGACAGCAGCTTCTTTCGCAGGAGCAGCAGGGGCAGTTTCAGCAGACGGCTGTACAGATTCCCCTTTCTCTTGCCGGTTTTCATACCGACCTCTCGATTCAATGGGAGGGGAAAAGGCAGCAGGACGGCACGCTTCATCCGGATCACTGCCGTATTCTTTTTTATCTGGAGATGGAGCATCTGGGGGAAACCGTCGCCGACGTGCAGATTCAGAACCGCAGCGTGACCGTCCACGTATACAATGAAACACAGAAGCCGGATAAACTGATGGAACTGCTTCAGCCTTACCTTGAAAAACGGCTGGCAGAACAAAACTATACCTTAAACGCCGTTCACTGGAAATCGGTACATGAAGAACAGCATGCGCGCAGAACGCCGGCTTCTTCCTATAGTGGCTGGGAAGGAGTGGATGTACGGATATGACAGATAAAAAACAAAGCCGCCTTTCAGCTGTGGCGCTTGGCTATCAGGCTCAGTCGGAGCATGCCCCCAGCGTGAAAGCGAAAGGAAAAGGACTTGTAGCCGAAGAAATTATCGAACGCGCCAGGGATAACAATATTCCCGTGCAGGAAGATCCTTCGCTTGTGGAACTTCTCTCCCAGCTTGAGATTAACCAATCGATTCCTCCTGAGTTATACGAAGTCGTGGCGGAAGTGTTTGCCTTTTTATACAGGGTCGATCAACATTCTTCGTCATAGAATACAGGGGAAACGGGCACCCTATACGTAAAAAAGGAGCCTGTCATGAAACGAAGACGATCGAAAGATAAACAGAAGTCCTATAAAATGGAAGCCGGACAGGAACTTGGATATTTCCGCAGCACATCGGAAGTCCGCTCCTTGTCGCTGTTAAAAGAACTATGGAAAAGACTGACGAAAAAAACAAATGGAAAATAATGATACTCCATAAAGAAATATCCCGTATTATGTCTGCTCCCGGTGGTTCTGCCCCGGGATTTTTCATTGTTCCGGTGAAAAAATGACAGCGGTTCACGACAAAATCGTGCCGAATTGTTGAATTTGCCGGAGTTTTTTTATACGATAATAAGTGCGTGCGAAACAATGGCCTGCTGATACAGCCTGCGCCTGGCACCTGATATCCTTTCCCGAAAGGTCCGGCCTGAAGCGGGTATTCGTATCGAATCGTTAGGAGGATGGAGAGAACATGAATATTCATGAGTATCAAGGAAAAGAGCTCCTCAGAGAATACGGGGTAGCCGTACCGAATGGAAAAGTAGCCTTTTCCGCAGACGAAGCAGTGGAAGCTGCCAAAGAACTCGGATCTGCAGTTTCTGTCGTGAAAGCCCAGATCCATGCAGGCGGGCGCGGAAAAGCCGGCGGGGTCAAAATTGCAAAGACACTCGACGAGGTGCGTACATACGCCGAAGAACTTCTGGGCAAGACACTTGTCACGCATCAGACAGGTCCGGAAGGAAAAGAAGTAAAACGGCTTTTCATTGAAGAAGGATCCGATATTCAAAGCGAATATTATGTCGGACTTGTCATGGACCGTGCATCGTCCCGTGTCGTTATGATGGCCTCCGAAGAAGGTGGAACAGAGATTGAGGAAGTAGCGGAAAAAAACCCTGAAAAGATTTTCCGCGAATATATTGATCCGGCAGTCGGTATGCAGCCGTACCAGGCACGCCGCCTCGCCTTTAACATCAATATTCCGAAAGATCTCCTGAAGCAGGCAGTTAAATTTATGCTTGGCCTGTATAATGTGTACATGGAAAAAGACTGCTCTGTCGCAGAAATCAATCCGCTTGTAACAACAGGCGACGGCAGTGTAATGGCACTTGATGCGAAGCTGAATTTTGATTCCAACGCGCTGTACCGCCAGAAAGACATCCTGGAATACCGCGATCTGGATGAAGAAGATCCAAAAGAAATCGAAGCTTCAAAATTTGATCTCAGCTATATTGCGCTCGACGGCAATATTGGCTGCATGGTCAACGGTGCGGGGCTTGCCATGTCTACGATGGACATTATCAAGTATTATAACGGCGATCCGGCCAACTTCCTCGATGTCGGCGGCGGCGCGACGGCAGAGAAAGTAACCGAAGCCTTTAAGATTATTCTCGAGGATGACCAGGTTAAAGGCATTTATGTGAATATTTTCGGCGGTATCATGAAATGTGATGTCATTGCTGATGGTGTTGTGGAAGCAACCAAGCAGATCGGTCTTGAAATACCACTTGTTGTGCGTCTTGAAGGCACCAACGTGGAAACCGGGAAGCAGATTCTGGAAGAATCCGGACTGAATATAACAGCAGCGGATTCCATGGCTGACGGCGCACAGAAAATCGTATCTCAAGTGCAATAGAAAGGCGGGACGAAGTCAAAATGAGCATCTTTATCGATAAAGATACCAAAGTTGTTGTACAGGGCATTACCGGTTCAACCGGTTTGTTTCATACCCAGCAGGCGCTTGCCTATGGAACACAGATTGTCGGAGGCGTTACACCAGGGAAAGGCGGCACCGAAATTGAAGGCGTTCCGGTATTTGATACACTCCATGACGCAGTAATTGAAACCGGAGCCAATGCCACCGTCATTTACGTTCCACCTGCTTTTGCGGCGGATGCCATTATTGAAGCGGTGGATGAAGAAATGGATCTGGCAATCTGCATCACTGAAGGTATACCGGTTAGTGATATGATGAATGTGAAGCGTTTTATGGAAGGCAAGAAAACTCGTTTGGTCGGGCCGAACTGCCCGGGGGTTATCACACCGGAAGAATGCAAAATCGGAATTATGCCTGGCTATATTCATAAAAAAGGTCATGTCGGCGTTGTATCCCGTTCAGGCACACTGACCTACGAAGCTGTACATCAGCTCTCCACCAATGGTGTCGGCCAGTCTACAGCAGTGGGCATCGGCGGTGACCCGGTCAATGGAACGAACTTCATCGATGTACTAAAAGAATTCAATGAAGATGATGACACAAAAGCAGTTATCATGATCGGTGAAATTGGTGGAACCGCGGAAGAAGAAGCAGCAGAGTGGATTAGAGATAACATGGATAAGCCTGTTGTCGGCTTTATCGGCGGACGTACCGCACCTCCGGGAAAAAGAATGGGCCATGCCGGCGCCATCATCTCCGGCGGAAAAGGCACAGCCGATGAAAAGATTAAAACCCTTGAAAGCTGCGGGGTTGATGTAGCTGATACACCGGCTGAAATCGGAGACACACTGATTTCTTCCTTGAAGCAGAACAATCTGTTTGAGAAGTGTCTGACACACGATCCACAATAGTAAAAGAATCGGGGCGGGCTTTTACCAAGCCCGTCCTTTTTTTGGAAGGATGAATGCCTACGGAAACGACACGGCTTCTCACATTGCACGAAGCGCCCCACATGACATGGAAAAGAATAGCAGCCATTCACGGCATCGATCCGACATTCACCACGGCTTATCACCTTTCTGCAACTGAACTCGCCTCATGTCTTTATCTGCAGCCCCTTCAGGCTTCCGCACTGCACCGATTTCTTCATTCCACTGAACGTACCCCCGCTTTTTATAGAGAAAAAGGCATTGAAATTCTGACACCTTTCATGGAAGAATACCCGGAACGACTCCGCCACATATATGATCCCCCATGGGTGATCTATGCCAAAGGCAGAACCAATCTGCTTCACAGCGAAAAGAGTCTTGCTGTCGTAGGAACAAGAAAGCTTACTTCCTATGGTATGGAAGCTCTTGAAGAACTGCTCCCGCCTGTTATGGAACGCGGTACGGTTATTATCAGCGGCTTAGCTGCCGGCACAGATGCTGCTGCCCACAAATTAACGATCCGTAAAAAAGGAGTAGCAATAGCTGTTTTGGGCGCCGGGTTTGATCATATTTATCCCCGGGAGAATACAGCTTTATTCCACCACCTTTCCCGCCATCATCTGCTGCTGAGTGAATTTGCGCCGGACACCCCGCCGAGAAAATGGCAGTTTCCGATGCGGAACCGTATTATCAGCGGCTTGTCTGATGCGGTATTTATAACCGAAGCCGCCTCCCGCAGTGGTTCTCTTATTACCGCCTACCAGGCTCTGGAACAGGGCCGGGACGTGAAAGTGCTGCCCGGATCGATATTTTCCCCGATGTCTGCCGGAACGAACCAGCTTATTAAAGAAGGAGCTGCGCCGGTGATGAGTGCCGATGACCTTCTGGATCCTGAATGACGAGGAAAGAAAGGAACATAGACATTTTGGGTGGACACGGCACATAAACTGTGAAAAAATGATTGTGATTTGTTTCCCAAAACAAAAGATAGTTTTACTAATTAGCGGAGAAAGAATGAATAGACAGGTTACGTACGGCAGACGAATAAAAGCGGCACCATAATATGTTAAAGATTTGACAAAGCACAGGACACTGGTTGATAATATGGAAAATCGAAAAGCAGCAAAAAGGGGGAGGAAACAAGAGATATGGCAGATTATTTAGTAATCGTGGAATCTCCCGCTAAGGCGAAAACGATCAGCAAATATCTTGGGAAAAAATATACAGTGAAAGCGTCGATGGGACATGTCAGGGATTTACCGAAAAGCCAGATGGGAGTGTATTCAGAGAGTAATTTTGATCCAAAGTATATAACGATCCGGGGAAAAGGCCCGATTCTGAAGGAACTGAAAGCAGCGGCGAAAAAAGTAAAGAAAGTGTATCTGGCTGCAGACCCCGACCGGGAAGGGGAAGCCATTGCCTGGCATCTGGCCTACAGCCTTAATATAGATCCGGAATCGGAGTGCCGGGTTGTTTTTAATGAAATCACAAAGTCAGCGATCAAAGATGCTTTCAAGGAACCCCGCAAAATTAATATGGATCTCGTTGACGCCCAGCAGGCCCGCCGGGTTCTGGACAGGCTCGTCGGATACAATATCAGTCCGCTTCTATGGAAAAAAGTGAAGAAGGGATTAAGCGCCGGCCGCGTCCAGTCCATCGCGGTAAAAATGATAATCGACCGGGAAAAAGAGATTCAAAGCTTTGTACCGGAAGAATACTGGAGTATCGAAGGGTCGTTTCAACGCGGAAAAGACGCTTTTGAGGCGAAGTTTTACGGCGTGGACGGCAAAAAGCAGGAACTGCGCTCCAAAGAAGATGTAGACCAGGTACGAAGCCGGATGATCGACGATTCCTTCACGATTCAAAAGGTTACGAAAAAGGAAAGAAAGCGTAACCCCGTACAGCCGTTTACAACGTCGCTCCTACAGCAGGAAGCAGCCCGGAAACTGAATTTCCGCGCCAAGAAAACGATGATGATTGCCCAGCAGCTGTATGAAGGAGTCGATCTCGGCAAAGCGGGTACCATTGGGCTTATCACGTACATGCGGACCGATTCAACCAGGGTATCCAACACGGCAAAAGAAGATGCGAAAGCGTATATTGAAGAACAATACGGGAAAGAATACCTGGGAACGAACCAAAAACAGCCTTCGCAGAATTCCAACGCCCAGGACGCCCATGAAGCCGTAAGGCCGACAACAATCAGCAACGATCCAAAAAGCGTAAAATCCCATCTGAGCCGGGATCAGTACAGGCTGTACAAACTGATCTGGGAACGTCTGATGGCGAGTCAGATGGCGCCCGCTGTCATGGACACGATGTCAGTGGATATGGATAACAACGGGGTTATCTTCCGCGCGAATGGCTCCAAGGTTAAATTTCAGGGCTTTATGAAAGTGTATGTCGAAGGCAGCGACGACGGAAAGAAAGAAAAAGACACCTTTCTTCCGGACCTTAAAGAAGGAGAGCAGGTGCAGGAACAGGAACTTTCGGAAAACCAGCACTTCACACAGCCGCCTCCGCGTTACACGGAAGCACGACTGGTGCGGACGATGGAAGAAATGGGAATCGGCAGACCGTCGACCTATGCACCGACACTGGATACAATTCAGCGGCGCAACTATGTCGCTCTCGAAGAAAAACGGTTTGTACCGACGGAACTTGGAGAAATTGTTCTTGATTTGATCGTTGAATTCTTTCCGGAAATTCTGGATGTTGAATTTACCGCGAAAATGGAGAATGACCTTGACTATATTGAAGAGGGACGTCAGAATTGGATTGAAATCATCGATGAATTCTACCAGGATTTCGAGAAACGGCTGAAAGTCGCGGAAGAGGAAATGGAAGAAGTGGAAATCCGTGACGAACCGGCCGGAGAGGACTGTGAAAATTGCGGAAGTCCCATGGTCTATAAAATGGGGCGTTACGGTAAATTCATGGCATGCTCAAACTTTCCGGAGTGCCGTAACACAAAAGCCATTGTAAAAGAAATCGGAGTCGACTGTCCCAAGTGTAAAGAAGGGAATGTCGTCGAGCGCAAAAGCAAAAAGCAGCGGAAATTTTACGGCTGTGACCGCTATCCCGAATGTGACTTCATTTCCTGGGATAAACCCATTTCCCGGCCCTGTCCGAAATGTAACTCCATGCTCGTCGAGAAAAAGACGAAAAAAGGAGTACATGTCCAGTGCACCAACTGCGACTACAAAGAAGAACCGAACTAACGACAAAAAGGAATCCCCTTTTTTACAAAAGGGGGTTTTCCTATGTTTCCTTCACATAAAAACAACCGGCCCTCGTCAGAATTTTATGAAAAAATAATTAACTTCCTTGAACGGGTGCAGGGTCTATGTTAGAATTTAAGAGCTTTTGTGCGTGAGGTGACAAACATGAAAGAAGAATGGAAATACTGGAATGATACATTTCTGCAATATCTTCAGGTGGAGAAAAACGCATCTTCTTTGACGATTGATGCGTACCGAAAAGATCTGGAGGACTATTTCCGTTTTTTACAGACGGAAGGTATCCAGAATCCCCTGGACGTGGACATGAACGTTGCGCGCCTGTATTTAACACGTCTCTTTGACGAGCAGTACGGGCGCAGCAGCGCTGCCCGGAAAATTTCCGTTCTGCGCACGTTTTACAGGTATGTTAAAAAAGAAGGACAGATGGAGACAAATCCATTTGCGTCCTCCAGTCTGCCGAAAAAACAGAAAAAACTGCCCAGGTTTTTGTATGAGAAAGAGCTGGAGGCGCTGCTTGATTCCTTTGATATTGAAAAAGATCTTGACCAGCGCGATCTGGCCCTTTTTGAACTGCTGTATGCCACAGGACTGCGCGTCAGTGAGATGTGTCGGCTGGAAGAACAGCATCTTGATGAAGACCTTGGCACTATTCTTGTGCACGGAAAAGGCGACAGAGAACGATATGTACCTGTCGGGAGTTTTGCGATGGAGGCGCTTGATCATTACCGCCGGCATGCAAGGCGGCGCCTCGTTCAGAAAAACGGCGGGGATACCTCTGTTTTGTTTCTGAACAATAAAGGGACGCCGCTTACAGACCGGGGGATACGTTATATCGTGAACAAACGGGTGAAAGATGTATCAGCTACGCTGCAATTGTCTCCCCATGATCTGCGTCATACGTTCGCGACTCATCTATTGAATCAGGGAGCGGATCTGCGCAGTGTGCAGCAGCTCCTGGGACATGCGAACCTTTCCACAACGCAGATTTACACTCATGTAACAAAGGACCGGCTCCGGGACGTGTACAACAATGCCCACCCACGCTCGGAAAAGAATGGAGGATAAAACCATGGAGTCATCGTTTCATGCTACAACGATATTTGCCGTTCATCATAATGGAAAAGCCGCAATGGCCGGAGATGGACAGGTGACATTCGGGCAGGCGGTTGTCATGAAGAAGACCGCACGAAAAGTCAGGAAAATTTATCATGACCGGGTACTTGCCGGGTTTGCAGGGTCGGTTGCGGATGCGTTTACCCTGTTTGACATGTTTGAAAGCAGGCTCGAACAGTGGAACGGCCAACTGCAGCGAGCTGCCGTGGAACTTGCCAAAGAATGGCGCAGTGACAAAACACTCCGCCGGCTGGAAGCTATGCTCGTCGTGATGGATAAAGATACCCTTCTCCTGGTGGCCGGCACCGGTGAAGTTATTGAACCGGATGACGGTCTGATTGCGATTGGCTCGGGAGGAAATTATGCGCTTGCCGCGGGACGTGCACTCAAGCAGCATGCTCCCCATATGGAAGCTAAAGACATGGCGGAAGCTTCCCTGAAAACCGCCGGCGACATCTGTGTGTTTACAAATGACCAGCTGGTTGTAGAAGAAATCGAATAAAGGAAAGGGCGGATGAGTGATGAACACCCCGCTGACACCGAAAAAAATTGTGGAGATCCTCGATCAGTACATTATCGGTCAGAACCAGGCGAAGCGGTCCGTCGCGGTAGCGCTTCGCAACAGATACCGGAGAAGCATGCTGGAGGAAAGTCTGCAGGATGAAATCACGCCGAAAAACATTCTCATGATCGGACCGACCGGAGTCGGTAAAACCGAAATTGCGAGAAGACTGGCCAAGCTGGCCGGGGCTCCTTTTGTGAAAGTGGAAGCGACAAAATTCACCGAAGTCGGATACGTGGGCCGTGACGTCGAATCCATGATCCGGGATCTTGTAGAAACGTCGGCCCGGCTCGTTAAAGAGGAAAAGATGGAGGAAGTAAAAAATGAAGCCGCACGCGAAGCAGAGAAGCGTCTTGTAAAACTGCTCGTTCCGGAAAAAAAGAAGCAGCAGCAGAGCAAAAACCCTTTTGAAATGCTCTTTCAGCAGCAGAATCAGGAAGAAACAAAAGAAGAAACACAAGAAGATCAGGACATCGCTGGAAAGCGGCGCCGCATGGAACATCAGCTTGCTATGGGTGAATTGGAAGATCACATGGTTACCATCGAAGTGGAAGAACAGGGACGGGGCATGTCTGATATGTTTCAAGGGTCCGGTATGGAACAGATGGGCATGAACATGCAGGAAATGCTCGGCAGTATGATGCCTAAAAACAAGAAAAAAAGGCGGCTGACAGTAAAAGAGGCACGACCGGTGCTTGAGGAGCAGGAAGCCCAGCAGCTCATTGATATGGATGAGGTGGGGCAGATTGCTGTTTCGAAAGCAGAACAGCTGGGTATGGTGTTCATAGATGAAATCGACAAAGTCGCCGGTAATCAGCAGTCCAGTGCTGATGTGTCCCGGGAAGGCGTTCAGCGGGATATTCTCCCGATTGTCGAGGGATCGGCCGTATCCACCAAGTACGGAACAGTGAAAACCGACCACATTCTGTTTATCAGTGCCGGCGCTTTTCATACGTCGAAACCGTCCGATCTGATTCCTGAACTTCAGGGACGTTTTCCGATCCGAGTGGAACTTGATAACCTCGGAGCGGATGATTTTATCCGGATTCTGCAGGAACCGGATCAGGCTCTGATAAAACAGTACCAGGCGCTCTTAAACACCGAAGGTATAAATGTTGAATTTTCTGACGAAGCTGTACACAAGATTGCGGAGATGGCGCAGGATGTGAACCAGCATACAGAAAATATCGGGGCACGCAGACTGCACACACTGCTGGAGCGCCTGCTTGAAGATTTATCATTTGAGGCACCGGATATTATGATGGAAACGGTGACGATTACCTCGGATTATGTGGAAGAAAAACTCGCTTCGATTGCAAAGAACAGAGATATGAGCCGATATATTTTATAAGAGATAAACAGGAGGAGTCACAGATGGATTTGTTATCAAAAAGCCGCAAGATTAATGACATGCTGCAAAAAACGGCAGGGGACCATGTTAACTTTAAAGATATGGCGGAAACACTCCGCGATATTATCAGCTCCAATGTGTTCGTTGTAAGCCGCCGCGGCAAACTGCTCGGCTATGCAATTAAACAGGAGATTGAAAACGACCGGATGAAAAGAATGCTGGAAGAACGACAGTTTCCGGAGGAGTATACGTCTGGTTTGTTCAAAATAGATGAAACGTCTCCTAACCTCACGATAGACAGTGACTACACTGCTTTCCCGGTAGAGAACAAGGAACTGTTTGCTTCCGGGCTGACGACGGTCGTTCCGATTAACGGTGGCGGGCAGCGTCTTGGCACGCTTGTACTGGCGCGTTTAAACGAACACTTTGATGATGATGATCTTATTCTGGCGGAATACGGGGCTACCGTGGTAGGCATGGAGATTCTCCACGAAAAAACACAGGAAATTGAAGAAGAAGCCCGCAGTAAAGCGGTCGTTCAAATGGCGATCAGCTCCCTTTCATACAGTGAGCTGGAAGCAGTGGAGCACATCTTTGAAGAACTGGAAGGAAAAGAAGGATTGCTCGTCGCGAGCAAGATTGCAGACAGAGTCGGTATTACCCGCTCTGTGATCGTGAACGCTCTCCGGAAGCTTGAGAGCGCGGGAGTCATTGAATCGCGTTCCCTCGGAATGAAAGGAACGTACATTAAAGTACTGAACGACAAATTTCTCTATGAACTCGAAAAGCTGAAAGCAAACAGTTAGAACCGAATAATGACGGCACCCGCTGCTTCGTGTGAAGCAGCGGGTTTTTTCATGTTTTCATAAATCAATAAGATTGACCTATGTAAGCTGCTGCTCTTTTTAGAGAAAACGAAAACGACAATCAAAGTGAACGAAAGCACGGCAGGCCTTTCACTATATTGAACAGGGGGGTAAAGGTCTTAGAAATGAAAACGATACCAGTGGTTTTTGTTTAGTATAAAAGAACTATTTATATAGGAAAAAATGGGGTGGTCCTTTTTTATCGAAATGAAAAACCATGAAAACACCCTTAGACAAATGTCACATATTTTTATACAATTTGGGTGGAAGTCCTCAAACAATAGAAAAAAATGTAAGGTTATGTCATGAACAAACAAACCAAAGCAAATTTCAGGCTTAATAAGGTCTTTAGTAGGAGGAAGGAGGTAGTGTATGGGACTGTTTGATTCAGCCACTTTTCACAACCTGGAACAGGGTCTGAAAGGTGCGGCCACCCGGCAGAAGGCAATATCAGACAATATTGCAAATGTTGATACGCCGAATTACAAGGCTAAGAACGTCCACTTTAAACATACCCTAAATGAAGCGGTGCAAAACGACAAATTTCAAGCGCAGCAGACCAATCAAAAACATATTCCTTTTGGAGGCGGCAGCGAGTCGATTTATGTCAGCCGGGATGCATCTACGATGTACAACCATAACGGCAATAATGTCGACATAGACAAAGAAATGACAGATTCGGCCAAAAACCAGATTTACTATAATGCACTGACGGATCGGTTGAGCAGTAAATTCAGCAGTCTGAAAACAGCGGTACGCTCGAATTAATCCGCTGATGAAATCGGAGGGAATGAATAGTGGGACTATTTGATGGAGTGAATGCAGCAGCCTCAGGGCTGACAGCCCAGCGCCTGCGGATGGATGTTGCTTCGGCCAATACAGCCAATGCCGATTCCACCAGAGGAACTCTCGTCGACGGAGAATGGGAACCGTACCGCAGGAAAATGGTAACAATGAGTTCGGCGGACTCCGGTTTTTCTTCCCATCTCCAGCAGGCGATGGGAAGCGGCAAAAACCCGCAGGTGGGAACTGGAACGGAAGTAACGGGCATTGTGGAAGACCAGTCTCCGTTCAAACAGGTTTACAACCCGGAGCATCCTGATGCCGGGGAGGACGGATACGTGGAGATGCCCAATGTGGATCCGCTGAAAGAGATGGTGAACATGATGGGGGCGAGCCGTTCCTATCAGGCTAATATTACATCACTGAATGCGTCGAAGAACATGATGCTAAAAGCGCTTGAAATAGGAAGAGGCCAGTAAGAGGAGGACTATGAATGTTTGAAAGTTTTATAGGGGGCCCTGTAGCATCACAGCAGACCGGGGCAGTGAAAAACAATGCCGGGAACAATACAACGCCTGCACAAGCTCAGGAGTCGTTCAAAAACGCATTGAATGATGCGGTGACCAAAGTGAACGACGCGCAGATTAAATCGAATGAAATGACATCAAAACTCGCATCCGGTGAAGTGGAGAACCTGCATGAAGTAATGGTTGCGGCTGAGAAAGCAGGCGTCATGCTGCAGACCACTGTCGAAGTGCGGAATAAGGCACTGGATTCCTATCAGAAAATCATGCGTATGCAGGTTTGATCTGCTCACAGCAGATAATGCAAATCGGGAGGCCCCATGAAAGAGAAGGTACTACAATTCAGACAGAAAACAACCGAATACTGGCGTAATCGAAGCGGAGTTCAGAAAATACTGCTCATCGGTTCCTTTGTATTACTTATCCTTATTATAATTCTCGCTGTATTTTTTACGTCCAGAACGAACTATGCTCCGCTCTATTCCGAATTGACACAGGAAGAAACAGGACAGATTACGCAGAATCTTGATTCCAGGGGCGTAACGTATGAGCTTGCAAACAATGGATCTACTATCCGGGTCCCGCAGGAGCAGGTCGATTCCCTGAAAGTGGATCTGGCTGCCGAAGGACTTCCGGACAGCGGCAGTATTGATTATTCGTTTATTGAAGATCAGATGGGCTTTGGCATGACCGACAATGAATTCAACACGATGGAGCGGGCCGCCATCCAGACAGAGCTCGGTCGTCTTATGGAGAACATTGACGGCGTGGAAGCAGCTGATGTCATGCTCAATATGCCTGAAGAGTCCACGTGGGTGTCTGAACAAGGGGGAAATGCATCCGCATCTGTCGTGGTGGACACCGGAGGATCAGCAAATCTTGAGCAGTCCCAGGTGCGGGCGTTGTATCATCTTGTTGCCAAAAGTGTGCCCGATCTGACCGTTGATAACATTGTTATTATGAATCAGATGTTTGAACAGTTCACGTATGAGAATGCCGAAAGCGGCTCGACGATGAGTGCCTATGAAGAACAGCGGAGCATTCAGGAAGATATTGAAAAGGATATTCAGTCCAGACTGCAGCAGATGCTCGGCCGTATGATGGGGCTCAATAAAGTAGCCGTGTCGGTGACAACAGATCTTGATTTCACGCAGGAAACGAGAGAGGAAGCGCTGGTGGAGCCGGTCGATGAAGAGAATATGGAAGGCATCGCCGTCAGCGCTGAACGGATTGAAGAAGCTTATGAAGGTCAGCCCCCGGAAGATGGCGGCACTGCAGGAGCCGGGGAAGGAGATGTGGCGAACTATCCAGCCGGAGCCGGCACCGGACAGGGCGATTATCAACGGGATGAAGAGCGGATCAACTACGAGGTGAACCGAATTCACCGTGAAATCACGGAAAGTCCTTACAAAATCCGTGACCTCGGTATCCAGGTGATGGTTGAACCACCTGAACCGAATAATCCGGACTCTCTTGATCCGCAGACAATAACCGAAATTGAAGAAATGCTGACGACAATGGTAAGTACAAGCATCAATCAGGAATACCAGGATAATATGGAAGCCGGAGCCATTGAGGACAATATTTACGTCGCTTCCCAGCCGTTCAATGGACAGCAGGAGATGCCGGAGGAAACCTCAACATCGTCTATCCCGATGTGGGCGTACATTGCCGGAGGAGCTCTTCTGTTCACGGTTCTTGCGCTCATCATTATATTAATACGCAGAAGAAACCACGGTGAAGAAGAGTGGACCGAAGAAGAAATGACCGCAGCAGAACCGGTGCCCGATATTCCGGATGAAGACAACTCAGAGGAAGCACAACGTAGAAAACAGCTGGAAAACCTGGCTCAGGAAAACCCGGAGGAATTCTCAAAACTATTACGGACGTGGTTGTCCGATGAGTAAGGAGGTTCTGCCATGCCGAAACCAAAAGATACCCTGACCGGAAAACAGAAGGCGGCCATGCTCCTTATCTCGCTTGGGCCGGATGTTTCCGCCCAGGTATATAAACACTTGAATGAGGATGAAATCGAGAAACTGACACTCGAAATATCCAATGTCCGGAAAGTGGACAGCGCCACAAAAGAGAATGTCCTTGAAGAGTTCCATCAGATAGCGGTGGCTCAGGACTACATCTCACAGGGCGGGATAGGTTATGCCAAGAGTGTCCTGGAAAAAGCACTCGGCGAGGAGAACGCAATGCAGGTGATCAACCGCCTCACCTCATCGCTGCAGGTGAAGCCGTTTGACTTTGCACGAAAAGCCGATCCGTCCCAGATTCTCAATTTCATTCAGAATGAACACCCGCAGACGATTGCTTTGATTCTTTCCTATCTGGAGTCTGAACAGGCCGGCCAGATATTGTCGGAACTGCCACAGGACGTACAGACCGATGTGGCAAGAAGGATTGCTGTGATGGACAGCACATCCCCCGAAATTGTCAATGAAGTGGAATCCATCCTTGAACAGAAACTGTCGGCTACCGTGACGCAGGATTACACCGAAGCCGGCGGCATCGAATCTGTCGTGGAAGTACTAAACGGGGTGGACCGCAGCACAGAACGCACCATTCTTGATTCCCTGGAGATTCAGGATCCGGAACTGGCTGAAGAAATCAAGAAGCGGATGTTTGTTTTCGAAGATATCGTCACGCTCGACAACCGTTCCATCCAGCGTGTTATCAGGGATGTTGAAAATGATGATCTGCAGCTTTCCCTGAAGGTGGCAAGTGATGAAGTCAAAGAGCTCGTTTTCAATAACATGTCTCAGCGGATGGCAGACACATTTAAAGAGGAAATGGAATTTATGGGGCCGGTGCGCCTGCGTGATGTGGAGGAATCCCAGACAAGAATTGTGTCGGTGATCCGCAGACTGGAAGACTCAGGCGAAATTGTCATCGCACGCGGAGGAGGAGACGATATTATTGTCTAGACTGATTAAGCGGTCCTCTTCCCCCGCTTCCTCTGAAAATGTGCGGCCTATCGGCCTCAGGCAGGTAGCGCCGGATTATTCCCAGAACAACCATGAAGTTGGAAAAGCCGACACCGGTGAAACAACAGCTGATCGGGAAGAGTCCCGGCTCGAAAAAAAACGAAAAGAAATAAAGGTGCTGAAACAGCAGGCGGAAGAGGAGCTGCAGGAGACACGCAGAAAGATCAGTGAAGAAGAGGAAAATTCCAAGCAGCGCATAGAACAGGCGTATACGGATGCTAGACAGGAAGGCTGGAAGCAGGGGATCGAAGAAGGCAGACAGGAAGGATACGCAGCTGTTGAAGATGCCGTCCAGGAAGCGAAGCAGACGATAACAGCAGCACAGGCAGAGTATCACCAATACCTCGAGCGGGCAGAACCGGTCATTCTTGATCTGGCACTCACCATAGCCAACCGGATCATTTACGACTCCCTGGAGGACCACGATGGAACGTGGATGGAGATAGTGAAAAATGCGGTGAAAGAAGTGAAAGACCATGAAGAAGTCGCCGTATATGTTCCACTCTCCCGGCTTGAAGAAACGAGAAAACAGCGCAATGAAATGCAGAACCTGCTCGCTTATTCCCAGGACCTTCTCATTTACCCGGACAGCTCTCTTGGAGAAAGCGACTGTATTATCGAGACGCCTTACGGCAAAGTGGATGCATCATTGGACAGCCAGCTTCAGGAACTGAAAGAACAGCTCGAAGAAAAACTGAAAGAGGGCGGTATGCATGAAAGCAGCTGATCTCGCAAGCGAAATACACACCCTGAATCCGTACAAACAGTATGGAAAAGTAACGAGGGTGGTTGGTCTGACCATCGAATCCAAAGGACCCCGTACGTCGGTTGGAGAACTGTGCTTCATTTATCCGGAAGCTGCTGACAAACCGGTTCTTGCTGAAGTTGTTGGATTTAAGGACAAGCACGTACAGTTGATGCCGCTCCGCCACACAGTGGATATCAGTCCCGGAAGCCTCGTGGAGGGGGCAGGCAAACCTCTGCAGGTAAAAGCAGGCACCGGACTGATCGGGAAAGTCATTGATGGAACAGGCCGGCCGCTTGATGGATCAAAGCTGCCGGACGGGCTTGTTCCGGTGCCGACAGAAGCAGAACCGCCCAATCCGCTGCTCCGCCCGCGGATCACCGAGGCGCTTTCCCTTGGTATCAGAGCAGTGGATGGTCTTCTCACGATGGGAAAGGGCCAGCGGATCGGCATTTTTGCAGGAAGCGGTGTTGGAAAGAGTACGATTCTCTCCATGCTCACGAGGCACTCGGAAGCGGATGTGAATGTTATTGCCTTAATCGGAGAGCGAGGCCGGGAAGTGAAGGATTTTATCGAACGGGACCTCGGCGAAGAAGGAATGAAAAAATCCGTTGTCGTCGTAGCGACGTCCGACCAGCCGGCTTTAATGAGAATCAAAGGCGCCATGACCGCAACAGCAGTAGCGGAGTATTTCCGGGATCAGGGAAGAAATGTGAATCTGATGATGGATTCAGTGACGAGATTTGCGATGGCGCAGCGTGAAATTGGGCTTGCAGTCGGGGAACCCCCGACGACAAAGGGATACACTCCTTCTGTTTTTGCCATGCTTCCTAAACTTCTGGAACGTTCCGGCACGAGCGAGAATGGAACGATCACCGCGTTCTACACTGTATTGGTGGATGGAGATGACTTGAATGAACCGATTGCCGACGCGGTCCGGGGGATTCTTGACGGCCACCTTGTTCTCGACCGCAAACTTGCCGATAAAGGTCATTACCCTGCCATTAATGTACTGAGAAGCATCAGCAGGGTGATGGAAGACCTGGTGGACAAAAGCCACCGGGAAGCAGCCGCCAACCTGCGGCACTACCTGTCCACCTACACCGAGTCGGAAGACCTTATCAATATCGGAGCTTACAAGAAAGGCTCCTCCAAAGAAATCGACGAGGCGGTGCAGATAAAGCCGAAGATCAATGCATTTCTTCAGCAGGATACTTCGGAAATGCAGGCTTTGTCCGAAACAAAAAAACAGTTGGTCGATGAGTTTGGTAAAGGAGAATGATGAATGCCGTTTACATACTCTTTTCAGAAAATACTGGAGCTGCGAAAACGCCAGAAAGAACAGAAAACCCAGGAGTATGAACAGTCGGTGCAGCAGTTTGAACGAATGGCATCTTCTTTGTATGAGCTGCTCAAACAAAAAGAGCAGATAGAATCTCTATATAAAGAACAGATGAGCGGTGGCACATACGTCCATCAGCTGCAGCAGAGTGAAAAAGCCATGTTTCAGCTGCAGCATCAGATCGCCGATATTCAGAAACAAACCGATAAAGCAAGGGACAACATGCACCGGAAACAACAAGAGATGCAGGAAGCGTCCATCGAATGGAAAAAGTATTCTAAAATGAAAGACTGGGAAAAAGAGGCATTCCATCAGGAGGAGAAACGGCAGGAAGAAAAAATGATGGATGAAATATCAACACGGAAATTTGCGTTTCGATGAAATGTGGTGAATCAGATGGCCAAACAAAAAACGGAAAAAAGAACGAAAAAAGGGCAGTGGTTCTTCCTTATCATTTTTGTGCCGGTCGTGTTTGCGCTCATTCTAGGCGCTGTTCTCCTGTCCGTTCTCGGTGTCAACGTAGCTGATCTGGGAAAAAGCATGTTGAATGAAGTGCCGGGTATTTCCATGGAAGCAGACAGCACAGAAACGGGAGCAGAAGAATCCGCGCCTCAGGCATCGCAGGAAGAGCTGGCCGCAAAAGAAGAAGAGATAGCATCACTTGAGCAGCAGCTCGAAGCGAAAAACACGGAAATACAGGAACTTGAACAGGAGATCGAAACCACGCAGGTGGAGCAGCAAGCCGAAAGCTCAGGGCAGGAACAGGAAAACTCCGCCCTTCAGGAAACGGCTCAAGTATACGAAAGTATGGGAGCTTCGGCAGCTGCCTCTATCTTATCGGAAATGAGCAATGAAGAAGTCGTCCGGCACCTGTCGGAGACCGGGACGGAAATGAGAGCAAATATTCTCGCAGAAATGGAGCCGCAGCGGGCTTCTGTCATTTTAAACTCGATGAGTGAATAAAAAAATGATTATTACTGAAAGGGGGTGAAACAGATGCAGATGCTTATGCAGACCATGCCGAACGCGGAGCTGAACATGCAGCGTACAGGGAAGAAAGGCCCGGACGCAGGCGCGGAAAAAGGATTCATGCAAATGCTCGGCAAGGCATTAAACGCGGCCGGGTCCGAAGGAACAACGTCCGGTGCGCAAGCCGGCGGCTCCCTCAAAGAGTTATTGTCCGGGTTTATGAACAACGGGGAAAAGCTGCTTGAACAATTTTCAGATGAACTGAAGGCTTTGTTTGAAAGCGGGGACTTCCAGTGGTCCGGCAGGATGGAAAAACTGCTCGACCAACTGCCGGAAGATATGCAGGAACTGGCCGGGGCATTAACAGAACTCAATGGCCAGGAAATGATGCAGTGGCTGGAGCAGACATTCTCGACGTCTTCCGGCAACGGAAACAAATCGGCACCGGAGGCTCTGGCTGACCTGCTGCAAACGAACACAGAATTATCCGCTGACTTTATGAAAAATTTGAATGCCGATGAACAGAAACTGGCGTCCGCCTTCACAGGAATGCTGGCTGTTTTACAGCAGACGCTCAGCGTCGGAAATGGATCCGGCGCAGATCTAATGTCCCAGGCAGCTTCCACGGGCGGGAAATCGAGCGGATTCAGCGCAGGGTTGTCCTCCCTTGTCATGTCGTTTACCGGTCATTCCGGTCAGCAGCAGACGCTGACGCCGGACCAGGCAGTGAAACAACTTTCGCAGTGGATGGAATCCGCCGGCGGACAGCAGAGTCAGCTGAAAACGATGGACAACTTTACGCAGGCCTGGAAAAACACAGCCTCAAGCAGCGGGGAGTCAAAGCAGCAGTATCTTCAGCAGCTTCTTAACCGCAGTATGACAGGAGGCGCTTCCGATGCCGGATCTTCAAATGCACAGCCTGTCTCCATGAGTTCCCAGGACGCAACCGGCGTTATGGCTAAAGCCCAGCAGGCCGTTGTTTATCTTGGAGAGGGAAAAACGGAACATGCCCGTGCCCAGGAGTTTGTGAAGCAGTTCCAGAATTTGATCGGCAAAAGCAGCCTTCAGTCCTTTAAAAACGGCAATCAGCAGCTCACTGTAAAACTTGTGCCTGAAAATCTGGGGAGACTGGACGTAAAAATTATGCAGCAGAACGGGCAGTTGACCGCCCAGCTCATGACGACGACAAGTACCGCCAGAGAAATGGTGGAAAGCCAGCTTCATCAGCTCCGCGCTGCGTTTCAGCAGCAGAACATACAGGTCGAACGGATTGACATTTCCCAGCAGCAGCCGTCCACCCTGCAGCAGGATGACGGGGGACAGGAAGAATCCGAAGATCCGGCCGGCCGTGATGTAAATGAGGAAGACGCGGACAGAGAAGCAGAAGAATCATTCGCCGATATGCTCGATGCATTAACATTTAATGAACAAGTGTAGGTGAAAAACATGGCAAATACGATTCAGGATCAATACGCACTGCCGACCCAGACGGACAAGTTAAGAACCAATGAAAACAATGGAAAGCTGGGAAAAGATGATTTCCTCAAAATTCTGATGACCCAGCTCCAGAATCAGAGTCCGGCCAATCCGATGAAGGACAAGGAGTTTATCAGTCAGATGGCACAGTTCTCTACACTGGAGCAGATGACAAACATGACGTCCGCTATTACAGATATGGCCAATGCTCAGCAGAAAGGGTCACTCGTCCAGCACAGCCAGCTCATCGGAAAAACGGTGACATGGGAGCATACGGTGAAAGATGAGAACGGCGTCGAGCAGACCGAAGAAAAAGTGAATGAAGTTACTTCCGTCAAACAGGATAAAAGCGGAACCATCCGGCTTCTGATGGACAGCGGCCAGTGGGTGAACAGTGAACAGATGATTCAGGTGGAAGCTGCATCGGATGATTCGGAAGAAACCGGAAATAACGGACAGAACAGTGCCGGCAGTTAACGGCATAGCTGTGACAGGCAGGAGGCAGACAAAATGAGTTCAGGGATTCAGCCCGGTGGACTGCATCAGCTGCCACATCCCGGGACATCAGCCCCAAAACAGAAGACGGCACCGGCTTCATCCGGACCATCGTTTCAGGAAGTTTTAAATGGACAGCTGGAGACATCCGGCGGACTGAAAGTGAGCAGACATGCAGAAAAACGCCTGCATGACCGGGATGTCATCGTAACAAACGAACAGTGGCAGAAGATCAGCGGCAAAATGGAAGAGGCGCGTACGAAAGGCGTAAAGGATGCGGTCGTTTTCACTGACAGCAGTGCTCTTGTTGTGAGTGCACAAAATAATACAGTGATCACGGCAATGCAGCGAAACGAAGCATCCGATCACATTTTCACAAATATTGACGGCACATTTGCCGTGAACGACTGAACCGGCCCGACCTGAAAAAGGAAGCCGGAGGACGGCGGACCGACCGAAGCCGTCCACATGAACAAAAAATTGAGGAGGAAAAACCTATGTTAGCTTCTATGTATTCCAGTATTTCAGGGATGAAAAACCACCAGCAGATGCTCGATGTAACAAGTAACAACATCGCCAACGTCAACACATACGGCTATAAAAAAGGAAGAGCCACGTTTAAAGATATGATCAGTCAGCAGATTCAGGGCGCCACCGCCCCCGGCGATGATATGGGGGGATCCAACCCGATGCAGGTCGGTTTAGGTACGCAGATGGGCAGTATCGACACCGTACACACCCAGGGAAGCCTTCAGAATACCGGCCGAAGCCTCGACCTCGGCATTTCCGGTGACGGATTTTTCAGAGTAGGAGATGGCACTAACGACTTTTATACAAGGGCTGGAAATTTTTATTTAGACCAAGATGGTAACATGGTCAACTCAGATGGGTATTATGTTTTAGATGATAGTGATAACGGTGCTCAAATTAATATACCTGTAGATGCGCAAAGTTTTAGTATAGGTTCAGACGGAACTGTGAGTTACACAGATGTAGACGGAGATACCCAAGAAGCAGGAACTATCGGCCTTACTAATTTTGCTAATCCAGGAGGTTTGGAGAAGAACGGAAGTAATTTATATACAGAATCTGTTAATTCAGGAGATGCTCAATTTGGAGGAGCTGGTGAAAACGGAACAGGAGAAATTGTTCCAGGTACACTTGAAATGTCCAATGTTGACCTTTCTGAGGAGTTTACAGCAATGATCAAGGCCCAGCGTGGGTTCCAGGCGAATACTCGGGGCATCACCACCGCCGATGAAGTGCTGCAGGAGCTCATGAACCTGAAACGTTAAATCGGCCCATTACTTGAAAAAGGAGGCGTGAGCCGGGTCCTGCCGCCCGGCTCATCCAATACATATGATTTCATTAACTAGATTAAAAGGGGAAACCTTTCTATTGAACGTAGCGATGATTGAGCAGGTGGAAGCTTTTCCGGACACGACCGTCACGCTCAGTAACGGGAAAAAGATTGTCGTACAGGAAAGTATAGAGGATGTCCGTCAATTGACAACAGCTTTTTACCGGCGGATCGGCTTGATCGGTTTGTCAGCCAAAGAGGGGGACGATTAGCTTGTTTCAGAACCGTTTAGTGAACATTATGCTTATCATTATCATATCGTTGACGCTGGTCGGGGTTGTGGCCTTTGTGCTGTTCAACTATTTTTCCTATTCGACCGAAGCCGGGGCAGAACCGACCATCGATCAAATTATAGAAAACTCCTGGGAAACCGAGGAAATCACTACCAACCTGAATGATGGGTCGATGTTCCGCGGAGCCTTCCGTATTCATGTGGAAACAAAAGCGGGAGCCGAAGAACTGCAGAAACGGGATTTTCAGATCAAAAACATTATCATCCACGAGCTTGCCGGTATGAACGCCGGGGGCCTGCAGAGCCGGGAAGGACTGCAGACGCTTGAAGATACCCTGCGTTCTGATATCAATGACATTATGAAAGAAGGAGATGTCGTCCGGGTGTATACGACACAGCGGATGATCCAATGAAGGCAGCTTATGTCGAAAGGGAGGTGAAAACGTTTGGCGGACGTTCTTTCACAGGGTGAAATAGACTCGTTGTTATCCGCGCTTTCTACCGGGGAAATGGACGCGGACGAACTGAAAAAAGAAGAAAATGAAAAGAAAATACAAACGTACGATTTTAAGCGGGCGCTCCGTTTTTCCAAAGACCAGATCCGAAGCCTTTCCCGGATTCACGAGAATTTCTCAAGGCTTTTAACCACGTCTTTGTCCGCCCAGCTTCGAACGTTCGTCCAGATATCCGTCGCATCGGTGGATCAGCTGCCTTATGATGAATTCATCCGGTCGATCCCGAAAATGACGCTGTTGAATGTGTTCGATGCGTATCCGCTGGACGGGCGTCTTCTGATGGAAGTGAATCCCAACATCGGTTATGCGATTCTTGACCGGCTCCTCGGCGGAAAAGGGACGAGCATTAATAAAGTGGAGACCCTGACAGAAATTGAAACGAAACTAATGACACAGGTGTTTCAGACGATGCTTGAGACGTTTCAGAATGCCTGGGAATCCGTGGTCGAGATGGAGCCGCAGATGGAGGATATTGAAGTCAATCCCCAGTTCCTGCAGATGGTATCCCCCAATGAAACGGTCGTTGTTATCTCACTGTCGACGACCGTCGGGGAGACGAGCGGTATGATTAACATCTGCCTTCCCCACGTTGTGCTCGAGGAAATTCTTCCTCATTTGTCGGTTCATTACTGGATGCAGACAAAAAAGAAAGAGCGGGATCCCCATGAACTGGAGGAGCTGCAGCAGACGGTGAAAACCGCACCGATTGAACTTCAGGCCGTTCTTGGTACGTCCGAAATATCGATTGAAGAATTTCTTGGTTTGAACAGCGGAGATGTGCTGGAACTGGATCAGAATATCAACGAACCGCTGCTGTTGAATGCCGGCGGTGAGGCGAAATATTATGCGCAGCCCGGGCAGTGGAAAAAGAACATGGCTGTTCAGATCACAGAAGAAATAAAGGAGGGGGATGAGTATGAACGATGATATGCTCTCTCAGGAAGAAATCAATGAACTGCTCAAAAGCGTGGAAGGCGGGGACGGCGGCTCTGATGATAACGGACAGGCGTCACCGGGATCATCAGCGGATGAGCCGGGGGAACTCAATGTAGAAGATTATTTGTCAGCCGTGGAGCAGGATGCTTTAGGCGAGATCGGTAATATTTCCTTCGGGAGTTCGGCCACCGCTTTGTCCCAGCTGTTGAATCAAAAAGTGGAAATCACGACGCCGGTTGTTTCCATTGTGGAACGAAGGAGACTGGACGAACAGTTTCCAAGGCCGAATGTCGCTGTCCACGTGCGCTACACGGAAGGATTTGAAGGCACAAATCTGCTTGTTATAAAAACAACCGATGCTGCGATTATCGCTGATTTGATGCTCGGCGGAGACGGAACCAATCCGGCGGAAGACATGGAAGAAATGCACATAAGCGCCGTCCAGGAAGCGATGAACCAGATGATGGGCTCGGCTTCCACTTCGATGTCCACCATCTTCAATAAACGTGTCGACATCACACCGCCCGGCATCGACATGATGGATCTTAAAAACGAAGAAGGAGCCGGCAATGTTCCTGATGCCGATACGCTCACCAAAATTTCCTTCCGTCTGATTATCGGAGATTTGATTGATTCATCTATTATGCAGCTCGTGAGTGTTCCGTTTGCAAAAGATATGGTGGATAACCTGATGAATCAGCCGGAACCTGAAGGGGACAAGGCTCCGCAGCCTGAGGAGGAACCGCAGACTCCAACGCCGCCGCAGGAACCTGCTCCACAGAGCAGCCAAGCATCGGAGCAGAAGATGCCGTCCGGGGGTCAGCAGCAGAAACCGAGTGGAGGACAGGAACGTTTTGTCGGTGGACCTTCCGGCAATGTGCAGGCTGCACAGTTTTCAACCTTTGAGACGCCGTCTCTGAGTGAGAATGAATCGAAAAACCTCAACATGTTGATGGACATCCCGCTTGAGGTGACGGTGGAACTCGGACGTACCCAGCGCAGCATCAAAGACATTCTGGAGTTCTCGCAAGGATCAATTATTGAGCTCGACAAGCTTGCAGGCGAACCGGTGGACATTCTCGTAAACCAGAAGCTGGTGGCCAAAGGGGAAGTTGTCGTGATTGATGAAAACTTCGGCGTGCGTGTGACGGATATCGTCAGCCAGGCCGAACGTATCAAAAAACTAAAATAATGGGATAAAGGGAGGAAAACAGACGATGGCACATTCTGTACTGATTGTGGATGACGCATCATTCATGCGGATGATGATCAAAGACATACTCGAAAAAAATGATTTCACGATTGCTGGCGAAGCAAAAGATGGACAGGAAGCGGTGAATTTGTATAAAGAGACCTCTCCTGATCTGGTTACGCTCGATATTACCATGCCGGAAAAAGACGGTATTGCAGCGTTGAAAGAAATTCAGGAATTCAACCCGGATGCCAAGGTCATTATGTGCTCGGCGATGGGGCAGCAGGCGATGGTTATTGACGCCATCCAGGCCGGCGCCAAGGATTTCATCGTAAAACCATTTCAGGCCGACCGGGTTCTTGAAGCAATCAATAAAACACTGAGCTGACAAGACCGGGGAGGTATTCGGCATGTACTCGAACAAAGCAGTCCGGCTGACACTGGTACTTCTCGCATGGTTTCTTTTTCCACTCACGATGCAGGCCTCTCCAGGTGAGAACCAGTTCATAGGCGATATTCTGGAGAACAGCCCGCAGCAGGAAGAGAATCAAAACACAGAAGAAAACACCACGACACCGGAAGAATCGACAGAGACAACGAACAATATGGACTTTGCGGAAAGTACCAATGTCTTCTCCATGCTCGTGCAGCTGTTTCTTGCTCTCGGTGCGGTTATCGCGCTCATGTATCTGCTGCTCCGATTCATCAATAAACGCTCGCAGCGGTTTCAGTCCAACCGGACTATGCAGAACCTGGGAGGTGTCCCGCTCGGACAGAACAAATCCGTTCAGCTTGTGAAAGTGGGGCAGCGCCTGCTTGTTGTCGGTGTTGGTGATTCGATTCAGCTGCTGAAGGAAGTCGATAATGAAGAAGAGATGGAAGAGCTGCTGGAGCCAAACCGTGGAAATGAGCAAGGTCCGCTGCAGAGACTGCAGTCGTTTTTTCCAAAGAAAACCCGGCAGCAGGAAAGCCAAACGTCCGATGCTTCTTCTTTTCAGAAAGTACTGGAAGGACAGCTCGGTGAAATGAAAAAAGTACGGAAAAACGTCCGCCGCCACTTAAAGGAGTATGACAAATGATTTTTGCGATCCCCGGCCTGGATCTTGGAGGCCTGATCAGTGACGATCCGTCGGATTTAACGACGAGTCTGCAGTTAATTTTTCTTATTACCATTCTATCGCTGGCTCCAGCCATTTTAATACTCATGACGTGTTTCACCCGGATTGTCATTGTTCTTTCTTTCGTCCGGATGGGACTGGCCACCCAGCAGATGCCGCCGACCCAGGTGCTGATCAGTCTGGCGCTGTTTATGACGTTTTTCATTATGGCTCCTGTGTTTTCCGAGGTGAATAACCAGGCATTGACCCCGCTTTTGAACGGGGAGATGAACCAGGAAGAGGCGTTCACGGAAGCCGCAGCCCCGATGAAAGAATTCATGGCCGACCATACCCGCGAAAAAGATTTGTCCTTGTTTATGGGATATGCCGAAATGGAACGGCCGGAAACGGTGCAGGATATACCGCTGACGGCACTTGTACCTGCATTTGCAATCAGTGAACTGAATACGGCATTTCAAATCGGGTTTTTAATCTTTCTTCCGTTTCTCGTCATCGATATGATTGTGGCCAGTGTCCTTATGTCGATGGGGATGATGATGCTGCCGCCGGTTATGATTTCACTGCCTTTTAAGATTCTTCTCTTTGTTCTGGTGGACGGCTGGTATCTCATTGTTGAATCGTTATTATACAGTTATTAGGTGTTAGAAAGGGATGGAACCATGACGGCGGATACAGTCATCAGTCTTGCCGAGAACGGGGTATGGGTTGTGTTTCTTGTGGCGGGTCCGCTTTTAGTGGTGGCGCTCGTTCTCGGTTTCGGCGTTGCTATTTTTCAGGCTACCACTCAGATTCAGGAGCAGACTCTTGCCTTTATACCGAAGATTCTCGGTGTGCTCGCGGCTCTTATTGTTTTCGGGCCGTGGATGCTGCAGATTTTGACCGATTTTACAGCTACAATTTTAAGTAATCTAATGGAATATATAAGGTAGGCTTATGACGATTGAATGGTTGAACCAATTACCGGTTTATTTGTTGGTGTTAATAAGGGTGCTTGCGTTTTTTACAAGCATGCCTCTGTTTTCATATCGGAACGTTCCCTCTCATTTTAAAGTGGGGTTCGGTGCTTTTTTTGCATTTATTATCGTGTTCACTCTGGATGTAGAGAGCATTTCCATCGACAGCACGTATATTCTGCTTATTTTCAAGGAAATGCTTGTCGGTCTTACCATCGGTCTTCTCGCCGGTATCATGGTCTATGCCGTACAGGTGGCGGGGATGTTTCTTGATATTGCTCTCGGCTTTCTTGTCGCCAATGTGATTGACCCGCAGACTGGAGCGCAGAGCCCGTTAATGGGGGGGTTTCTGTACACGTTCACGCTTATGTTTCTGCTTGCGGTGGACGGACATCACCTTATCATGGACGGCATTTATTACAGTTATGAATTTATTCCGGTGGAGCAGGTGACGCTGCCATTTGGAGATGAGGCCATCGCCAAACACATTCTTGAATCGTTCAGTACGATGTTTATGATTGCTTTTCAAATGGCGTTTCCGATTGTAGGCTGTTTGTTTCTGACCGATATTGCTCTTGGCATGATGTCCAGAGCCGTGCCTCAGATGAACGTGTTCGTCGTCGGCCTGCCGCTGAAATTATTTGCCGGCCTGCCGCTTCTGGCCATCACACTGCCGGGTTTTTTCATGGCGGTGGATCATCTGTTTGATGAAACATTTGAAGCGATGAGAACGTTAATGGCGATGTTTGGGGGAGCCTGACATGAAACTAACCCTGGATCTTCAGTATTTCCAGCAGGAAAAAACGGAGGAAGCGACACCAAAAAAAAGGCAGGAAACCCGTGAAAAAGGCCAGGTCGCCAAAAGTAATGATGTCAATACGGCTTTTATTCTGCTTGCTGTCTTTTTGTTCATGTTTCTGTATGCACCGGTACTGGGCACGCACTTGTACGACACGATGCAGACCGTATTTACCGAATTTCTGATGTGGGAAATTACCGAAAGTACGATTCCTCAGATTTTCTATGAGCTTGCTGTGGAAACAGGCATCGTGATGGCCCCCATTATGCTCATAGCCCTTGTTTTTGGTGCAGGGGCTTCCATGCTGCAGGTCGGCTTTTTGTTTTCGCCGGAAGCGGTAAAATTCAAACCGTCGAAAATCAATCCTTTAAGCGGTTTTAAGCGTATCTTTTCAGCAAGAGCACTCGTTGAATTACTGAAATCCATGTTTAAAATCACGCTGGTCGGACTGCTCACTTTCATGATTATCTGGCTGAATCTGGATTCGCTGCTCTTCTTAAACCAGAAAGATGTGTCGGACGGGTTCGGTGAAATTGCCAGGCTTACCGGATTGATCGGTGTTTGTTCGGCGCTTCTCCTTTTGTTTCTTGCGATTCCGGATTACCTGTACCAGCGTCATGATCACGAAAAACAGATCAAAATGTCCAAACAGGATGTAAAGGATGAAAACAAAAAGATGGAAGGCGATCCGCAGATTAAACAGAAGCGGCGTCAGCAGCAGATGGATATGGCGACGCAGCGGATGATGCAGGAAGTACCGGAGGCGGATGTGGTGATTACGAACCCGACGCATTTTGCTGTTGCTCTGAAATATCAGGAGGAGCAGATGGCTGCCCCGAAGATTACGGCAAAGGGCGCTGACTTTGTTGCGTATCGTATACGATCTGCTGCCAGAGCCCACGATGTGATGCTTGTTGAGAATAAACAGCTCGCCAGGTCCCTTTATGACCAGACCGACATCGGCGATGAAGTGCCGGAAGAATTGTTTAAAGCGGTGGCGGAAGTTTTGGCTTATGTGTACCGCCTGCGAAATCAGCTCGTCTGATGAGAGTCAAAGGAATCGAGAAAAAGGAGCATCTAAATGGGTACAAGAGAGTTTTCCGTATTATTTGGTGTCATTTTAATTGTTGTCATGCTTATTATTCCGCTTCCCAACTTTGTACTTGATATTTTAATTATCACTAATATCTCTCTTGCTCTCATCATCATTCTCGTTTCGATGAACACGAGAGAGCCGCTTGAATTTTCCATATTTCCGACGCTGCTGCTCCTTGTGACACTGTTCCGGCTTGGATTGAACGTATCGACTACCCGTTCAATTTTAGGCGATGCCGAAGCGGGAAATGTTATCAACACGTTCGGAAACTTTGTTGTAGGCGGAAGCCCGCTTGTCGGCTTTGTTGTGTTTTTGATACTCGTTATTATTCAGTTTGTCGTTATTGTTAAAGGTGCAGAACGAGTATCGGAAGTAGGAGCCCGTTTTACGCTTGATGCCATGCCGGGGAAACAGATGAGCATTGATGCCGACCTGAACGCCGGCATGATATCGGAACAGCAGGCCAAACAAAAACGGGAAAAGATTGAGGAAGAGGCAGACTTCTACGGCTCCATGGATGGTGCCAGTAAATTTGTGAAAGGAGATGCCATCGCCGGTATTGTCATTGTTATTATTAATCTCATATTTGGTCTTGTTATCGGCATGGTGGAACATGGCATGGGGGTGGCGCAGGCAGCCAATACATATACCCTGCTCACTGTTGGTGATGGTCTTGTCAGCCAGATTCCCGCTCTGCTCGTATCAACGGCTACTGGAATTGTTGTTACCCGTGCGGCGTCGGAAGGTAATTTAAGTCAGGACGTCACCAGTCAGCTGTTTGCCTTTCCAAAAATGCTCTATATTGCTGCCGGCGCGATATTTCTTCTCGGCCTTCTTACACCGATCGCGATTCTCTTGACGACAGCGATTGCCGGTGTTTTAGCTGTCATGGGCTATTTCATGAGCCGGACGGACGTTCCAGCAGCACAGGAGGAAGAAGAGCCTGAAGACGCGGCAGAAGATGACGATATGAAGTCACCTGAAAATGTCGTGAACCTGTTAACCATTGATCCGATAGAGTTTGAATTCGGTTACGGCTTAATCCCGCTTGCTGATGCAAACCAGGGCGGAGATCTTTTGGACCGGGTCGTGATGATACGCAGACAGCTTGCTCTTGAGCTCGGCATGGTCGTACCGGTTATTCGTATTCGTGACAATATCCAGCTGCAGCCAAATGAATACGCCGTAAAAATGCACGGTAATGATGTCGCTTCCGGAGAGCTTCTGCTCGATCACTACATGGCAATGAGCCCGGGCGTGGAAGATGAAAGCATCACCGGAATGGAAACGACCGAACCCGCTTTCGGTCTGCCGGCACTGTGGATCGGCGAGGAGATGAAAGAACAGGCGGAGCTTTCCGGGTATACCGTGGTGGATCCACCTTCCGTTGTTTCCACGCATCTGACAGAAATTATCAAAAACCATGCACATGAGCTTCTCGGCAGGGAAGAGGCAAAACAGCTCGTTGAACATCTGAAAGAAACGTATCCAACTCTTGTTGATGAAGTGACGCCGAATCCTCTTTCTCTCGGTGAGATTCAGAAGGTGCTCTCCAACCTGCTGAAAGAAAAAATATCGATCCGCAACCTGCCGACTATTTTTGAGACGCTGGCGGAATACGGAGCATTGACCAAAGATATGACTCTTGTCACAGAATACGTCCGGCAGTCCCTTTCCAGACAGATTACGAAACAGTTCAGTCCTGACGGGGAACCATTGTACGTTGTAACGATGAGTGGTCAGGCGGAGAAAAAAATCGCCGAATCGGTCCAGCAGACAGAACACGGTAACTTTCTGGCCATGAATCCCGATGACTCGCAGTCCCTTGTTGAAAATATCGGCCGGGAAGCAGAGCGGTTGTCTGAAATGGGGCAGAGTCCTGTTCTGCTGTGTTCCCCGGCTGTAAGAATGCATATTTCCCAGCTGATTGAACGCTTTTTACCGCAGGTGCCCGTTCTTTCCTACAATGAACTGGAACCAAATGTTGAAGTGCAGAGTACAGGGGTGGTGAATGCCTGATGAAAGTAAAAAAGTTTAAAGCGGGGACGATGCCCGAAGCCATGACAAAAATTCAGGCCGATCTTGGTGATGATGCTGTTATCCTGAATTCCAGGCATGTGAATGCAGGAGGCTTTCTCGGTCTGTTCACCAAAAAATATATCGAAGTGATTGCAGCGAAAGAAGATACTCCCGCGGCGGCTCCAGCCCCTGCACCGCAAAAGAAGCGGCAGGCACTGGCTGCGCAGAACGCCGCCCCTTTACAGACTTCTTCCGCCCCGTCAAAAGAAAAACTGGAAGAAGATGTGCGGGAACTGAAAACGATGATCAACGGGCTCCACGAGAAAACAAACACCTCCACCGGCGGTTACCCCGCACCTATCAAGCGCATCGCGGATGTGCTGGAGGACCAGGAAGTGGAAGAGACATGGATGTATGAACTGCTCAGGCACCTTCTTGGGGAATGGTACCGAAGTTTTGAAAAGGCGGACAGTGAAAGAGTACAACAGTGGGCCGCTGCTCATCTGAATGAGCTGCTTCCCCGGGAGATGGGTCCTTCGGAATCCATGGCGCAGATGGTCAATCTAGTTGGGCCTACCGGGGTAGGTAAAACCACAACCGCTGCAAAAACGGCAGCCTACTATCATCTGGAGGAGAACAAGTCCGTCGCTTTCATTACAACTGATACGTACCGTATTGCGGCTGTCGATCAGTTGAAAACTTATGCGGAAATTCTTGACATTCCCGTGGCTGTCGCTTATTCGATGGAAGACTTCCGTGAGGCGAAGGAACAGTTTTCGGACAGGGATCTTGTCATTGTCGATTCCGCCGGCCGCAATTTTACCAATCCCCTTTATGTGAAAGAACTTAGCAGAATGATTGACTTTGAAGAAAAGATGGATACCTATCTTGTTCTGGCCCTGACATCAAAGTTTAAGGACATGAAAACCATCTACGAGCAGTTTTCGCTGCTTACGATTGACCGCTTCGTTTTCACTAAAAAAGATGAAACGGCATCGTACGGAGCGATGTTTAATTTGATGGCACGCACCGGTATTCCTGCGGCCTATGTAACCTACGGTCAGAGCGTTCCTGATGATATGGAGGAAGTGGATCATGCTAAAGTGACACAGTGGCTGCTGGGGGAGGCGGAACATGAGTGATCAGGCACAGAATTTAAGGAAGGTGCTGGAGCACAAACAACAGGAATCACCGAAAACCACCAAAGTTGTATCCATCGTCAGCGGAAAAGGCGGCGTCGGAAAATCGAATCTATCGGTCAATGCCGCTATAGGGCTCGCCCGGGATGGATACAAAACCGCCTTGATTGATCTTGATATAGGGATGGCCAATGTGGATATTCTGCTCGGTCTTCAAACGCCGGGAGATATCGTCGACATGATAGAGAATGACCGTTCTATATGGGATATCATGAAAGTCGGCCCCTGTGGTCTTCACGTAGCAGCAGGAGGATCCGGTCTGAACGATATTTTCGAAATGACGACAGAGAAAAAAGAACGTTTTTCAAGGCAGATGGCGATGCTGGACGGGGTTTTTGACTACATTCTGTTTGATATGGGGGCAGGGGCGGACAGGGACAGCATTCATTTCATTTTGTCCTCCCACGAAGTGGTTGTCGTGACGACGCCCGAACCAACGTCTATCACCGATGCATATGCCATGATCAAACACCTGCACCTCCGTTCTTCTGAGCTTGACTGCTGCATTCTTGTCAACCGGAGTGAATCCAGTAAAGAAGGCCGTCAGACGGGGGAGAATCTGCAGCGGGCGGCCGGTCGTTTTCTGCAGAAGGATGTCGAGCTGCTTGCGGTCATACCGCAGGACAAACGTGTACTGCAGGCGGTGAAGAAACAGGAGCCGTTTCTGCTTGCGTTTCCGGACGCTCCCGCTTCCAAAGCGATGCAGAAATGTCTCGACCGATTTACCGGCAGACGCCGTACAGATGACAATAATCACGCTTTGTCCTATAGACAATGTATCGGCCGTCTGAAAGAATTTTTACTAAAGGGGGGAGACCGGTGATTCGTGTTCTCGTCGTTGATGATTCCGCGTTTATGAGAAAACTGATCAGTGACTATATCAATGAAGATCCGGATATGACAGCGGCGGACACCGCCCGAAACGGAAAAGATGCTCTCGAAAAAGCACGAAACGGCCGCTTTGACGTCATCACCCTTGATGTGGAAATGCCCGAAATGGACGGTATGGAAGCTCTTTGTTCCATCATGGAGACCTGTCCTCATCCAGTCATCATGGTGAGTTCTCTTACAAGAAAAGGAGCACAGCAGACGATTACGGCCCTCGAATCGGGAGCCGTCGATTTTGTAGCAAAGCCTTCCGGATCGATATCGCTTGATCTTCATCACGTGAAGGAAGAAATAATTGAAAAAATCAGAACCGCGGCGCAGGTAGAGGTGAAACAGAAAAACGAGCCTCCCGCCTCGACTGTGATGCACAAGGCTCAGGATGAGCCGGATGGTATCTTCCTTGAAGGGAAAAAGACGGTCGCCATTGCCACGTCAACCGGAGGCCCTAAAGCACTGCAGGTTCTTTTGTCCGACCTGCCAAAAGACCTTCCGGCACCGGTGTTTGTTATTCAGCATATGCCGCCTGCTTTCACCCGGTCGCTGGCCGAAAGACTTAACCAGCGGAGCTCTCTCTTTGTAAAAGAAGCGGAGGACGGTGAGATTGCGAAAACCGGTACAGTCTATATTGCACCAGGGGGCAGACATCTTGCCGTCCGCCGGATGGGGAGGTCCCTGGTCACGGAAGTGCTTGATACATCTCCTGTCAACGGACACCGCCCGTCGGCGGATGTTCTGTTTTCGTCGCTTGCGGCTGTGGATGGATTCAGCCACGTTGGAATTGTTCTCACCGGAATGGGGTCCGACGGTTCCGCCGGTCTCGTGGAAATGAAAAACGCACAGAAATGCCTGCTGATTACAGAGTCGCAGCGGACATCCATTGTATATGGAATGCCAAAAGCGGCCCGTCAGCGGGCTGCAGCAGAATACAGCCTGGATCTCGGGGATATAGCTGGATTTTTATCGGCGTCCCTGCTTCCCGGATCAAAAAACAGGAGTGACTTTTCATGACTTATATTCATAACATTCAACCGGTGCATCTGGATGCCCTGCAGGAAGCAGGAAATATCGGGGCCGGAAATGCGGCGACGGCTCTGTCCCAGTTACTGCACAAAAAAATTGATCTTCATGTTCCTTCTGTCCGGATGGTCGATTTTCAAGAGATGCAGGCCATAGCGGGAGGAGAGGAAGAAGTAGTGGCCGCTTCCTTTCTGCGGGTAACAGGCGAAGCGCCGGGAAGCATGTTTTTTATCCTGCAGAAAGAAGAAGCCGAAGAGCTCGCTTACACACTGACAGGCAGAAAAGTGGACATCATTGATGATTCATTGGATGAATTGGCCGCGTCTGCTCTCAGAGAACTCGGCAATATACTGGCGGGGGCCTATCTATCTGCTCTGGCTGATTTTACGGGCCTTTCGATGCAGCCTTCTGTCCCTTCCCTCGCTGTTGATATGGCAGGAGCCATTATCAGTGCAGGACTGCTTGAGATTTCGATCAAGGGAGATCATGCCATCGTGATCGATACGGTGATGGAGGAAGCGGCTGAAAACAGTACCGACGCTGTGAACGGTCAGTTTTTTCTCCTTCCCGATCCCGAAGCGTTCGACAAAATATTCAAGTCTCTTGGGGTCGAATAATCATGACGAAGACAAAAGAAGATCAGGTGATAAAAGTCAAAATGGCGGACTGGAAAACCGCCGAAGCACCGGAAAGGCTGCGGACATCCGGGCTTGGCTCCTGTGTCGGTGTCGTCCTTTACGAAGAAGGCCTCAGCATAGCTGCCATGGCTCATATTATGCTCCCTGATTCATCGATGGCAGCGGGACGCTCGCTGCAGCGGGCGAAATTTGCCGATACGGCGCTTGAAGACGTGCTGGCCTGTCTAAAAGAAAAAGGATGCAGCCTGCGCCGTCTGCAGGCGAAACTGGCAGGCGGCGCACAGATGTTTTCATTTTCTGAAGGAAGTGACATGTCGCGGATCGGTCCCAGAAACAGCGAAGCGGTAAAAGCTGTCTTAAAGGAGAATGGTATTCCCGTAAAAGCGGAAGACACAGGCGGCAGTAAAGGACGCACCATTGAATTCAGTATCATGGACAGCAGTCTTTATATCCGGACCGTGAATGAGGGAAAAACCATCATCTAAAAGCACTACAAAAAGAGAGATAACAGCAGGTACTGCGGCGGTGGAACGAGTCAGAGCAGGAACCATCGATAAAGAGAGGAGGGCATTCATGATGAATTCCGGATCATCAGAACATAAAGAATGGTGGGACAGATGGCTGTACAAGGAAGACGAGACAGCAGCTGACAAATTGGTGGAAGCTTACATGCCTCTTGTAAAATATCACGTGCAGCGGATCGGCTCCGGACTTCCGCGGAATGTATCCAAAGAAGAATTGATCAGCCATGGCATGAGCGGACTGTACGATGCCATGAAAAAATTCGATGTCTCGCGCAACCTGAAATTTGACACGTATGCTTCCTTCCGCATCCGGGGGGCCATTATTGATGGACTTCGGCAGGAAGACTGGATGCCAAGGTCCCTCCGAGACAAATCCAAAAGGATAGAGGAAACAATGGAAGAATTGGAGCAGAGACATGGGAGGTACGTCTCTGAAGACGAGGTCGGCCATGTTCTGGATATGAACGGAGAAGAGGTCCGTAAAGTAGTGACCGAAACATTTTTTTCCAATATGCTCTCTATCGATGAAGAAACACCGGAAGGAGAGAGGGAGGAAACATACAGAGCTTCTATTGAAGACACATCGTCCCCTTCTCCTGAAGATATTCTCGTTCAGTCCGTTTCCGTATCGGAACTGGCGGAAGTTATGGAACAGCTGTCGGAAAAAGAAAAAACGGTAGTCGGTCTTTTTTATCAGGAAGAGTTAACATTGACCGATATCGGTGAAATTATGGGGCTCTCCACCTCAAGAATTTCCCAGATCCACTCCAAAGCATTGTTCCGTTTGAAACAGGCACTTCTTAAAAAAGAAAATTTTTGATATACTCAGTACAATGACGGGAATAAAATCATAGGAATGTCCTGTCATGCAGAGACAGGTGTTCCGGGATGACTGGATAGATAGAAAAAATTTTCAAAAAAAAAGAAGGCGGATGAGTATGGAACCTTACAGAATTCGCGATTTTTTTCGGTTGACGACATCAGAGAACAAATTAGCAGCTTCTGTGGATGCGTTGTCACCTCCGGAAGATGCCTCCTGGAGCACTGAGGAATGGATGGCTTTTTTGGAAGAGGAAGGCATTACATATGGAATACTGAATAATAACATCGAACGTTTGAGCAGTGACCCCCTCTCGGTCGTCTATCCACTCGAAGTCGCGCGGGGCACCGAAAGTGTCAATGGAGCCGCGGCTTATATTGAACCCGGGAATTTTGAGGAATCAGATGAACCGGAGGACACAGACGAAGTAGATTTGAAAAAAGTTATTCAAATTGCGATGGTCGAAGCCGGAGCGTACACCGGCAGAAAAATCGACGCCGAACCCGGAGAAAGTGGAACCGGGGTGGATGGACGCGTACTGCAGGGCAGAGACGGGAATGATTTTGTGCTTCGGGCCGGAAAAAATACCCGTTTGGAAGGAAACGATATTTACGCTGTACAGGCCGGGCAGGTAAGTGTCGGGAAGAAAACTATTCATGTCAATCCGTTATACGAGGTCAAGGGGGATATTGATCTTAAGACCGGTAATATAGATTTTACCGGCAATATCATGATCCGCGGAAATGTCCCTTCCGGTTTTGAACTGAAAGCAGAAGGCGACATCCGTGTTCTTGGAACGGTGGAAGCTGCCGTGCTGGAGGCCTCCGGATCGATATTTATTAACGCCGGCGTCAACGCACGGAACAAAGGCAGAATTAACGCAGGGCAGAACGTACATGCGACCTATTTGAATGAAGCCGATGTGTCCGCGGGTGCGGATATTGTTGTGAAACAGACGATCATGCACAGCCGCTGTACGACCGGGGGCACTCTGATCTGCAATCAGGGCAGAGGGCAGGTTGTAGGCGGGGTGATTTCGGCCGTTCAGGAAATCAATGTGAACGAAGCCGGCAATACGATGAATACACCAACGTCTTTTTATATCGGTGCCACCCGCGACTATGTTGAACGCAGAAAGCACCTGGAGCAGACACTGTACGAAGCGAAAGAGGAAAGCCTGAAAGTCACCGATCTTCTGAAAACGATACAAACCAAAGAAGAAAACGGCAGCAGTCTTTCTTCGAAGGAACGTGTCATGAAACTGCGGGCCAGAAATACACTCGAGGCTGCCAAAGACAAGGCCAGACATGCGGCAGAAGAGTTGGAGGAACTGGCATATGTTTCCCCCAACCCTGAAAGTGGTATAATAAAAGCAGCAAAGACTCTTCACTCCAATGTAGACGTTCATTTCGGTAAATACCGCAGGATCATCAACAAATCTTATGACAGGGTCGTTGTTTATTTGGAGGAAGGGGAAATAACACTGAACGTCACCTGATAGGTGGGGAAACGGTGAAAGGAGGCGGAAGCCATGAGCTGGAAAGCAGTGGAACTTCAGGTTGCCCTCCCGAGAACCCAGGATGCAGGAAAACTTCAAGAGCAGCTTCAACAGCGGGGGCAGGCTGCCCAGGACCGGATGGCAGCCCAGGAGGAAAAAGAACTGGAAAAACAGCGTACACAGGTGCTGGACCCGGCCGGATCAGAAAAAAGCCGGCTGGAAAGCGGGGAGAACGGACAGCTCCCGGTTAATAATGAGCGTTCGACACAGACACCCGGTGCGGCAGAAGAAACGAACAGACCGGGCCACCCTTTTAAAGGGAAATTAATCGACATCACAGGTTAGGATGGAAAACATGACCATTGTAGTACTCGTATTCAGTGTGGCGCTTCATGCTCTTACTTTCTTAGTACTTGCGCGTTTTTATTCGCATGTACAAAGCGTAAAAGAAGAACGGCGTCAGCTGCACGGCATGCGTGAAGAGATGGAAGAGATATTGCGGCAGTATACCGAAGAAATAAAACAGGAAAACCAGGGGCTGAAAGATTCTCTGCATTCCGCTGCCGGACGGCACGCTGAATCATCACTCGATCAGGAAGAAATCGGCGGCGCCAAAAAAACAGCCGCCCCTTCCTTTCAAACACCGCAGAAAACGCGGGAAGAAACAGTGGAACAGGAAGCCGCACGGGAAACAGAAGAGAGGTATGTTCCGCCTTCTGCAGCGGATGAAGACCAGCTCGAAGCTTCAAACCAGGCGAAAGTACTTTCTCTTTCCGCCCGCGGTTACGAGAGAGACCAGATTGCCAGGGAACTTGGAATCGGAAAAGGGGAAGTAGACCTGTTTCTGAAATTTTATCAATAAATCGCGGTTCTGTTCTTGCTTCCCCCGAAGCCGTATGATATATTTATTCACGGTGTTACTACACACGTCTCGCTGATTCAGAAAGTGGTGCCCGCAGCCCGGGTCCTATCTGGAAACGAAGCAGGCGGAGGAAAAACCAAAGGAGGATTTAAGCATGGCAGTTATATCCATGAAACAACTGCTCGAAGCAGGGGTGCACTTCGGTCATCAGACACGCCGTTGGAACCCGAAAATGAATCGTTACATCTTTACAGAAAGAAATGGCATCTACATCATCGATCTGCAGAAGACGGTGAAAAAGGTGGAAGAAGCGTACAATTATGTCCGCGACCTCGCAGCAGACGGAGGCAGTATTCTTTTCGTCGGTACGAAGAAGCAGGCGCAGGATTCCGTGCGTGACGAAGCGAAACGCTCCGGCATGCATTATATCAACCAGCGCTGGCTCGGTGGTACACTTACCAACTTTGCGACAATCAGAACGCGTATTGCCCGCCTGAAAGATATTGAGAGAATGGAAGAAGACGGTACATTTGAAGTGCTTCCGAAAAAAGAAGTAATGCTTCTCCGTAAGGAAATGGATCGTCTTGAGAAGTTCATCGGAGGCATTAAGGAAATGAACGACCTTCCGGATGCCCTCTTTGTCATTGACCCGCGCAAAGAGCGTATTGCAGTTGCGGAAGCGCATAAACTGGACATTCCGATCATCTCGATCGTTGATACCAACTGTGATCCGGATGAGATTGATAAAGTGATCCCCGGTAATGATGACGCCATCCGTGCGGTGCGTCTTCTGACTTCCAAGATGGCCGATGCGGTCATTGAAGCGACACAGGGCGCTGCGGAAGAGCCAGAGCAGACGAAAGAAGAACCGGCGCAGACTGCTGAAGAGCAGGCAGAGCCGGAAGCAGAAAAACAGACAGAAAACAGTGGGGAAGAAAGCCTTTCCTGATTTGCAGAAACACACGTTCTTTGAAAAACGGTACGTGTTTTTGGCGGCCGCAAAGGGTGATAAAAGGGGAGTGCCCTTTTTTCACCCTTTTTCTTGACCGGCGGCCCGGTATAAAAGAAGTAGGTATTGAATTAAAGGAGGAATATAGCATGGCGATTACAGCCGGCATGGTAAAAGAACTTCGTGAACAGACTGGTGCAGGGATGATGGATTGCAAAAAAGCCCTGAGCGAAACTGACGGCAGCATGGAAGAGGCAGTGAACTACCTCCGCGAGAAAGGCATTTCCAAAGCACAGAAAAAAGCGGACCGCGTGGCGGCCGAAGGTTTGACATACGTAACAAGCAGCGGAAATAAAGCCGTCATTGTTGAAATCAATGCGGAAACGGATTTTGTCGCAAAAAACGAAAATTTCCAAAATATGGTTAAATCGACAGCTGATTTCCTTCTTGAAAATGAACCGGCAGATGTGGAAAGTGCCCTTTCTTCTGAAGTGGAAGAAGGAACGACTCTCGAAGGATACATTAACGATCAGATCGCAAAAATCGGAGAAAAAATCTCCCTGCGTCGTTTTCAGGTAATTCATAAAGACGATAACGCTGTATTCGGTGAATACCTGCATATGGGCGGAAGCATCGGTGTGCTTCTGCTTGCTGAAGGCACGAACGACCACGCCGTTGCAAAGGATCTCGCTATGCACGTTGCCGCGGTAAGTCCTTCCTATGTTTCCAGAGACGAAGTGTCTTCCGAGGAAATCGAGCAGGAGCGCGAGGTTCTCAAGCAGCAGGCGCTGAATGAGGGAAAGCCGGAAAACATTGTGGAGAAAATGGTCGAAGGACGTCTTAACAAGTATTTTGAACAAATCTGCCTGCTTGATCAGGAATACGTAAAAGACACAGAGCAGAAAGTGGCACAGTTTCTGAAAGATCAAGGTGTTTCCGTCAAGACGTTCGTACGTTATGAAGTCGGAGAAGGCATCGAGAAGAAAGAAGATAATTTCGCCGAGGAAGTCATGTCGCAGGTGAAAAAATAAAACAGTAGAACAGGGGGAGCCGCACGCAGCACAAAATGCACTTTCCTCTGAATGGCAGGGGTGGGGCGTTCATCTATGGGAAGAAACGCCCAGCCCCTTCTTTATGGCATTGAAATGACGGGTTCACATGCATGATTACATACGGAAACGGGGGATAAAGTGGATCAATATAACAGAGTTATTTTAAAATTGAGCGGGGAGGCTCTTGCCGGCGAGCAGGGCTATGGAATCGATCCCAATGTCATACAATCCATTGCCACCCAGATCAAAGAGATTGTAGAATTGGGAGCAGAAGTGGCCGTCGTTGTCGGCGGAGGAAATATATGGAGAGGATTGGCCGGCAGTGCGGAAGGAATGGACAGGGCAACAGCAGACTATATGGGGATGCTTGCCACTGTTATGAACTCCCTTGCGCTGCAGGACAGTCTGGAAGACAACGAAGTGGAAACAAGAGTGCAGACCTCCATAGAAATGAGACAGGTGGCAGAGCCGTATATACGTCGTAAAGCTATCCGCCATCTCGAAAAAAAGCGGGTCGTTATTTTTGCGGGAGGAACGGGCAATCCTTACTTCTCCACGGATACGACAGCAGCGCTGCGGGCGGCCGAAATCGAAGCTGAGGTCATACTGATGGCAAAGAACAGGGTGGACGGTGTATATGATGCCGATCCTTCCTACGATGTCGACGCGAAAAAATATCATCAGCTCACGTACCTGGATCTCCTGAACAGCAGTCTCAATGTAATGGATTCGACAGCTTCCACGTTGTGTATGGACAATAACATACCACTGCTGGTATTTTCGATTATGGAAGAAGGAAATATTAAAAAAGCGGTTCTCGGTGAAGACATCGGAACTGTCATCAGGGGGAAAGAATAATGTCCAATGAGAAATTAAAAGAAACCGATGAAAGAATGCAGAAGTCCGTGGACTCCCTGTATAAAGAGCTTGCCACGCTGCGTGCCGGTCGTGCCAATCCAGCAATGCTCGATAAAGTAATGGTGAACTATTACGGCATGGACACGCCGCTGAATCAACTGGCGACGATTTCCGTACCGGAAGGGCGCCTTCTGGTCGTAACCCCTTTTGATAAATCATCGATTGGTGATATTGATAAAGCAATTCAGAAAGCAGATCTGGGCCTTTCGCCGAACAATGACGGCAATGTTATTCGTATCAATGTGCCCGCATTAACGGAGGAACGGCGTAAGGAACTGAGCAAGCTCGTGAAAAAATATGCGGAAGAAGGCCGGGTTGCTGTCCGCAATATCCGCCGTGATGTCAACGATGAGTTCAAAAAGCAGGAAAAACAGGGTGACATACCGGAAGATGATTTGCGTAAACTGCAGGATGAAGTGCAGAAACTGACGGACAAGCACATCGGATCGATCGATAAGGCAGCGGAGAATAAAGAGCAGGAAATTATGGAAGTTTAATGCCGTCCACGTTATAATGAATGCATGACGACAACCCTCTTTCCATCAGAGGGTTTTTTTTCACCGTTAATCTAATGCCTGAAGCGTTTACAGGTATACAGCGTCTATGATAAAGAATACAATCATACATAGGCATGTCAACTTTAATAAAGGCTGGTGTCCTGATAATGGATCAATTTTTCTCCCGTAAGGAAAAGAGTTCTGAAAGCTATCCTCATCTTCCTGATCAGGACAATATTCCTTCTCATATCGCCATTATCATGGATGGAAACGGCCGGTGGGCCAAGAGCAGAGGACTGCCACGTTCATCCGGTCACCGGGAAGGAATGAAAACGATAACGGAAGTCGTTGAGAAATCGGGTGAAATAGGCGTGGATTATTTGACGCTCTACGCATTTTCCACGGAAAACTGGAAGCGTCCGAAAACAGAAGTTGAATTCCTTATGAAACTTCCCGAACGTTTTCTTCATAAAGAACTGCCCCGGCTGCAGAAAAACAACGTACAGGTCAAAACCATCGGAGATCCTTCCGTGCTGCCTGCGCATACCCGCCGGGCTGTTGAAAAAGCAGTCGAGGAAACAGCCGGCAACACCGGTTTGATACTGAACTTCGCTTTGAATTACGGTGGACGCCAGGAACTGGTGGAAGTTGTGCGCCAGCTTGGTCAAGAAGTGCAGAACGGTGTTCTTGAGCCGGATGACATTACCGAAGATATGCTATCAGGAAGGCTTTTGACCAGAGACATTCCGGATCCCGATCTATTAATCCGAACGAGCGGGGAAATCCGGCTGAGTAATTTTATGCTGTGGCAGCTGGCTTACAGTGAATTCTGGTTTACCGATGTATTGTGGCCGGATTTTACCGGATCCGACCTGATGGAAGCCGTGCAGCGTTATCAGCAGCGTAAACGCCGTTACGGCGGCGTTTAAATGGAGGACCTTACATGAAGCAGCGATTAATAACAGGGATTGTAGGAGCACTCGTCTTACTGATCGTTACCATTCTCGGAGGGTGGGTGTTCAACCTTGCTGTTGCAGGGGTTGCCTCCATCGCCCTGCATGAACTTCTTAAGATGAAACACATTAAAACATTTTCCATGATGGGCTGGATCAGTTACATCTTTATGTGGAGTCTGCTGGTCCCTGAAACCTGGCTTCAGCCGACATTTCTGTCCGGGATTCCCAAAGTGGAACTTTTTTTAATGATGATACTGTTTCTGCTGGCTTTAACGGTCGTTACGAAAAACTCCTTCACCTTTGATGAAGCCGGCTTTGTCATTTTGTCTTCCGTCTATGTCGGTTATGGATTCTATCATCTTCTTATTACGAGAAATATAGAAGACAACGGTCTCGTTTTAGTATTTCTTGTTTTATTTATCATCTGGGCAACAGATACCGGCGCTTTTTTTGTGGGTAAGCAGTGGGGCAGGTATAAGTTGTGGCCTGAAATAAGTCCGAAGAAAACAATAGAAGGTTTTCTCGGCGGCATTGTAACAGCCGGCATAATAGGAGCGGTATTCCACCACTTCTTCCCGGTTTTTGATTCGTGGTATGTGTTCGCTCTGTTTATTGTCGTTACAGCTGTTTCCGGCCAGCTCGGAGACCTTGTGGAATCAGCGCTCAAACGTCATTACGCGGTCAAAGATTCCGGGAAGGTGCTCCCTGGCCACGGCGGAATTTTGGATCGTTTTGACAGTCTGATTTTTGTGCTCCCTGTGCTTCATTTTTTACAGTTTTTCGGATAATTCTAGAAGCTGATAGTCAACTCAGCGTAACGAGGAGGAAATATGAAAAATTTAGCGCTTATTGGATCCACCGGATCGATCGGCCGGCAGACGCTTGATGTTGTCCGGAAACATCCCGATTCCTTCCGGGTCCTGTCTCTTGCTGCCGGCAGAAACGTAAATACATTGATGGAGCAGATTGAAGAATTCAAACCGCTCACTGCTGCAGTGGAACAAAAGGAAGATGCGGACTACATCCGGGCCAGAGTAAATGGAGATACGTCCATTCATTACGGGAAGGAAGGTCTGATTGCAGCTGCGGTTCCGCGTGACGGAGATCTTCTTATGAATGCCGTGGTCGGAAGCATGGGCCTTGAACCAACACTCCAGGCGATAGAAGCCGGCATGGATATAGGTATTGCCAACAAAGAAACCCTGGTTACCGCCGGCCATATCGTGACACAAAAAGCATCCAGGCATCAAGTGCAGCTTCTGCCCGTGGACAGCGAGCATTCAGCTTTGCAGCAGAGTCTGGAAGGAAACGCTCTGAAAGAAGTGGACAGGATAATTCTAACGGCCTCAGGCGGGAGTTTCCGGGACAAAACCAGAGACCAGCTCCACGGCGTGACGGTAGAAGACGCGCTTCGGCACCCGAACTGGAACATGGGGGCCAAAATCACGATTGACTCCGCAACAATGATGAATAAAGGATTTGAAGTAATCGAAGCCCGCTGGTTGTTTGATATGTCGTACGATGCTATCGATGTTGTTCTGCATAAAGAAAGCATCATTCATTCCCTCGTGGAATACAGGGATAAAAGTGTGATCGCCCAGCTTGGGTCGCCTGATATGAGAGTACCGATTCAATACGCGCTTTCCTGCCCCGAAAGGCTTGAATTAGATGATACAAAAAGGTTAAACTTATGGGAAACAGGGGCACTGCATTTTGCTGAACCGGATTTCCAGCGGTACCGGTGTCTCCAGTTCGCCTTTGACGCCGGCCGGGAAGGCGGAACGATGCCGGCGGTCTTAAACGCTGCCAATGAAGAAGCCGTTGCCGCTTTTCTGCAGGGGGACATAACCTTTCTCTCGATTGAAGATAGAATAGAAGAGGCGCTCGAGCGTCATCAAAAAACGGACAATCCGGATCTTGCGGCCATACTGGAAACAGACGAAGAGACAAGGGCGTTCGTCCGCTCTCGAATAAAATGAAGGTGGGAAAAACGTGGATACTTTTATAGCTGTCATCATTATGTTCGGGGTTCTGGTCGCTGTTCACGAATGGGGACATCTTTACGTTGCCAAAAAAGCAGGGATTTTATGCCGCGAATTCGCCATTGGTTTCGGTCCGAAAATCTTTACGACAAAGCGCAATGAAACGGTATATACTGTGCGTCTTCTTCCACTCGGCGGTTTTGTGCGCATGGCAGGAGAAGATCCGGAGGAAGTACAGATTAAACCGGGGTATGAAATCGGCCTTGTTTTTCAGGAAGACGGCCGCGTCGGCGAGATCATTGTGAACAACAAATCAAAACACCCGGAAGCAAAAGTTGTTTCTGTGGAACGGATCGATCTGGAAGAACGCCTTTTCATTCAGGCTTACGGCGATGAAGAAGAAGGGCTGCAGACGTTTCATGTCGGCGAGAAGTGTGATTTGATTGTGGATGAGCAGCCGGAACAGATTGCGCCGCTGAACAGACAGTTCCGCTCCAAATCACCGCTGCGTAAAGCTCTCGCCATATTCGCCGGACCGTTCATGAATTTTGTGCTTGCATTTGTAGTGTTTGTACTGATCGGTATAATCAGCGGCGTACCGCAGAATCAGGCAGCGTTTGGTGAACTTCAGGATGACAGTCCCGCCAAAGAAGCCGGCATGAAGCAGGGGGATGAAATCACCTCTATAGAAGGACAGCCGGTCGACAGCTGGCAGGAAATGACGTCTGTGATCCAGAAGCATCCCAACGAAGAAATAAACGTTGAATTCACCCGCGGAGGCGAGCAGCTTTCGGCGTCGGTGGAAACCTATTCGCGCACTATTGAAGCTTCGGGACAGGAAGTCGGCATGGTAGGCGTACGCGCTCCTGTTGATCACTCGGTGCTCGGTTCCATCCAATACGGGGGAAGCCAGGTCATCGAAGTAACGACGGTGATATTTGATACGCTCGGCATGATTTTTACAGGAGACTTTTCGCTTGACTTTGTTTCCGGTCCTGTGGGCATTTACAACTATACAGGGGAGGCCGCCTCGATGGGCATGGTCGTTCTTATCCAATTCGCGGCTATGCTGAGCGTGAACCTGGGTATTGTCAACCTTCTGCCGCTTCCGGCTCTGGATGGCGGAAGACTGTTGTTCATCGGATATGAAGCGGTACGCGGCAAACCGGTTGATCCGCAGAAAGAGGGAATGATCCACTTTTTCGGGTTTGCGCTGCTGTTTCTGCTTATACTGGTTGTCACCTGGAACGATATCAACAATTTCTTCCTGTAACGTGAAACACAGAAAGAAATGTTATTTGTAAATCATAGATGAAAGAGGGTCTTTGTTATGAGACAACAGTTTCTTTTCAGTCCCACCCTGCGGGATGTACCGCAGGGCGCGGATATTCCCAGTCATCAGCTGATGCTGAGGGCGGGACTGATCCGGCAGACAGCTTCCGGTATTTATTCCTACCTTCCGCTTGGGAAGAGAGTACTGAATCACGTTGAAAAGATCATCCGCGAGGAAATGAATAAAAGTGGTGCCCAGGAGATTCTGATGCCCGCTGTGCAGCCGTCCGAGCTGTGGGAGGAATCCGGCCGTCTTGATGATTATGGTCCCGAGCTTATGCGTCTGAACGACCGCAATGACCGGGAGTTTGTTTTGGGGCCGACACATGAGGAAGTCATTACGAGCCTTGTACGTGATGAATTGAACAGCTATAAGAAACTGCCGGTAAATCTTTATCAGATTCAGACGAAATACCGGGATGAGCGCCGCCCGCGTTTCGGCGTACTCCGCTCGAGAGAGTTTATTATGAAAGATGCCTACTCGTTTAATCCGGATACAGAGAGTCTGGCGCAGAGCTATGACGCTATGTATGAAGCCTATTCCAACATATTCAGGCGCTGCGGCCTTGATTTCCGGGCTGTGAAAGCAGATGCCGGCGCCATCGGAGGAAAAGGCGGCACGCACGAATTCATGGTCCTTTCCGATGTAGGAGAAGACACGATTGCTTACTCGGATGCTTCGGATTATGCCGCCAATCTTGAAATCGCGGATCTTCCGGATACATTTTCCGAGAGCGCTGTGCCAGATGAAGAGATAACGTCTGTACATACACCAGCTGCGCGCTCCATGGATGAGGTATCGACGTACCTGTCCGTTATGCATGATCAGCTTATCAAGTCGATTCTGTTTATCGTGGATGATGAACCCGTGCTGTTTATCTGCCGAGGCGATCACGAGTTGAATGATGTAAAAATCGGGAATGCATTGGATGCCGGGACAACGAGACTGGCAGAGGAAGAAGAAATCCGGAATCTGTTCGGTACAGAACCCGGATTTATCGGTCCTGTCGGCATTCCTGAAAACGTGAAAGTTATGGCTGATTATGCGGTCAAAGGCATTTCTTCGGGAGTGTGCGGGGCGAATGAAACAGATACCCACCTGCTGCACGTGCATCCTAAGCGCGATGTGCACATCGATCAGTACGGTGATTTCCGCTTTGTGAAAGAAGGGGACCCTGCTCCGGACGGCGGAGGAACCATTCAGTTCGCCAAAGGTATCGAAGTTGGACACGTCTTTAAACTCGGAACAAAATACAGTGAAGCGCTTGGCGCCTATTATCTTGATGAAAACGGCAGTTCCCGCCCGCTGCTCATGGGCTGTTACGGAATCGGAGTGAGCCGTACGCTGGCTGCGGTTATTGAACAGCATCACGATGAGGATGGATTGATCTGGCCGCGTAGTGTGGCACCGTTTGACCTGCACCTGCTCGTTCTGAATTCGAAACAGGAAGACCAGGCGGAACTTGGTGAGTCACTTTATGATAATCTCCGGCAGCAAGGGTATGATGTGCTCTTTGATGATCGTAATGAAAGAGCCGGCGTCAAATTCAAAGATGCCGATCTCGTTGGTCTGCCTGTCCGGATAACGTGCGGGAAAAAAGCGGATGAGGGCATCGTGGAAGTGAAAACAAGAGAAACAGGCGAAATGGAAGAAGTTCATGCCGACCGTCTCGTTGATTACCTCAACGCTTTATTCCGCTGATAAAATTCTGTAATCAGGAAGGGGGGCTTTCATGACGGACACAGAACAGCAAATCAGAAAAGAGCGTTTCCAGCTTCTGATGGAGCAGATCGGGATGCCTGAAGATCAGGTTCAAACGTATCTCTACGACGGCAGCATTCAGAAGCTGACCATAAATAAAGAAAACCAGACGTGGCACTTTCAATTACAATTGGGAAGCCACCTTCCCTATACTGTCTTTGCCGGAATCCAGGAACGGATGACACAGGCATTCCGCCACATTGCTTCCGTTCAGTTTTCCATCACCTATGAATCCGGACCTCTTCCGCTGGATGTTCTTCCGGAATACTGGCCCTCCATTATCGACCGTCTTCACGGCATCGCTCCTTACCTGCGCCAGCGGCTGAACGGCGGAAAACCGGCTGTGGAAAATGGCAGCATTGTCATTCCTTCCAAAAACGAAGCAGAAGGAACTATGTTTGAACGCAAACTGCAGGAACCGTTGAATGAGATCCTGCAGTCTCTTGGCTTTGCATCCTGCCGGATTACCACAACAGTCGAGCACTCAGAGGAAGAAGCAGCCCGTTTTGAAGAAAGAAAAAGGCAGGAAGATCATTCTAAAGTTGTAGAAGCGATGATGGAAAAAAAGAAACAGGAACAGCAGGCCGCACAGGAACAGAGCGGACGGAAACTACAGATTGGCTATCCTGTCAAAGACGATCCCGTACCGCTTGAGACCATCGAGGAAGAAGAACGCCGCGTGACGGTGCAGGGGTATGTATTTGAAGCAGAAACCCGCGAACTCCGCAGCGGCCGCACCCTGCTTACATTCAAAATCACCGACTATACGGATTCCATCCTCGTTAAAATGTTTTCGCGCGATAAAGAGGATGTCCCCCAGCTCCAGGCCGTTAAAAAAGGAATGTGGCTGAAAGCCCGCGGCGGCGTCCAGAATGATACATTCGTCCGTGACCTGGTCATGATCGCCAATGACGTGTTGGAAGTAGATCCATCCCAGCGCAGGGATGACTCGGAAAACAAACGGGTCGAACTCCATGCCCACACCGTAATGAGTCAGATGGATGCTGTTTCCACTGCGTCCCAGTATGTGGAAAAAGCGGCGGAGTGGGGACATGAAGCAGTCGCCATCACGGATCACGCCGTCGTACAGTCCTTTCCGGAAGCATACGAAGCCGGCAAAAAACATGGCGTGAAAGTGCTTTACGGCATGGAAGCCAACCTTGTCGACGACGGGGTGCCCATCGCTTACAACGAAGCCGATCGTACTCTTGCCGATGATACGTATGTTGTCTTTGACGTTGAAACGACCGGATTATCCGTCGTTTATGACACGATTATTGAACTGGCTGCCGTGAAAGTGAAGGACGGTGAAATCATCGACCGCTTCGAATCGTTTGCCAACCCTCATGAAAAACTCACCGCCACCATTACGGATCTGACGGGCATTACCGATGATATGCTGGAGGGGCAGCCTGAAGTGGAGGATGTTCTCCGTGATTTCCACGCGTTTACCGCGGATGCGGTGCTTGTTGCGCACAACGCCTCGTTTGATATGGGATTTTTGAATGAGGGATATAAAAAAGCGGGGCTGGAAAAAGCACCGAATCCTGTGGTTGATACGCTGGAGCTCGGCCGTTATCTGTATCCGCATTTAAAAAACCACCGTCTGAATACATTGTGTAAAACCTTTGATATTGAACTTGTGAGTCATCACCGTGCGATTTATGACGCGGAAGCGACCGGCTATCTTCTCTGGAAAATGATAAAAGACGCCCTCCAGGAGGACCTGTCGCTGCACCGGGACCTGAACCGGAATATGGGGCAGGGGGACTTTCACCGCCTCCGCCCTTCTCACTGTACGTTGATCGCCCGAACCCAGGAAGGGCTGAAAAATCTGTACAAGCTCGTATCGATGTCTCATGTCCATTACTTTTACAGGACGCCGCGGATTCCCCGTTCCAAACTGCAGCAGCACCGGGAGGGACTTCTGGTCGGTTCTGCGTGCGATAAGGGTGAAGTATTTGAAACGATGATGCAGAAATCCTGGGAGGACGCCAGAGATGCAGCTGCATTCTACGATTACCTCGAAGTGCAGCCGCCGTCCAATTATGCGCATCTTGTAGAGAAAGAACTGGTGAAGAGTGAAGATGCGGTGCATGATATCATCCGAAAAATCGTCCAGCTCGGGAAAGAACTCGAAAAGCCGGTCGCAGCAACCGGCAATGCCCATTACATTGAACCGGAGGAGAACATTCACCGTAAAATCCTGATTGCTTCCCAGGGCGGAGCAAATCCGCTTAACAAGCAGACGCTTCCCGATGTCTGGCTTAAAACGACCGGGGAAATGCTGAACAGTTTTTCCTTTTTGGGAGAAAAAGAAGCAGAGGAGCTGGTCGTTCATACGCCGAAGAAACTGACGGAGCAGGTGGAAGACCTCCAACCTGTGCCCGATGAGCTCTATACACCGAACATTGAAGGATCCGATGAGGAAATACGGGACATGTGCTACGGCAAAGCACGTCGTATTTACGGGGAAGAACTGCCCCCGCTCGTCCAGGACCGTCTTGAAAAAGAACTGGAAAGTATAATCGGACATGGATTTGCTGTCATTTATTTAATATCCCAGAAGCTTGTAACCAAATCACTGGAGGACGGCTATCTTGTCGGCTCGCGCGGGTCGGTCGGCTCTTCCTTTGTCGCCACGATGACCGACATAACAGAAGTGAACCCTCTTCCTCCGCACTACGTGTGTCCGTCGTGCTGCCATTCCGAGTTTTTCAATGACGGCTCGGTCGGTTCCGGATTCGACCTTCCGGAAAAGAACTGCGTGCAATGCGGTACGCCTTATACCAAAGACGGCCATGACATTCCATTTGAAACGTTCCTCGGGTTTAAGGGCGATAAAGTTCCCGATATTGATTTGAACTTCTCCGGGGATTATCAGCCGATTGCCCACAATTACACGAAGGAGCTGTTCGGAGAAGACCGTGTCTACCGGGCGGGCACCATCGGAACCGTGGCGGACAAAACCGCCTACGGCTTTGTGAAAGGGTATCAGCAGGACATGGAAGCTCATTACCGGGGGGCTGAAATTGACCGCCTCGTTTCCGGCTGCACCGGGGTGAAGCGAACGACCGGACAGCACCCGGGCGGAATCATCGTTGTACCGGATGAGTACGACATTCACGATTTCAGTCCGATTCAGTTCCCCGCTGATGACAAAGAATCGGAATGGAAAACGACGCATTACGATTTCCATTCCATCCATGATAACCTGTTGAAACTTGATATTCTCGGTCACGATGATCCGACGGTTATCCGGATGCTCCAGGATTTGAGCGGCATCGATCCGAACACGATCCCGGTGGATGATGAAGATGTGATGAAAATATTCAGCGGTCCGGAAGTCCTCGGGGTGACACCGGAACAGATTAAGTGTCAATCAGGGACGTACGGGATCCCTGAGTTCGGCACCCGCTTTGTGCGGCAGATGCTCGAGGAAACGAATCCTTCCACATTTTCCGAGCTGGTGCAGATATCCGGTCTTTCCCACGGAGCCGACGTCTGGCTCGGAAACGCTGATGAATTAATACGAAGCGGAACCTGTGAACTGAAAGATGTAATCGGATGCCGTGACGACATCATGGTCTATTTGATTTATAAAGGGGTCGAGCATTCCCTCGCCTTTAAAATCATGGAATACGTACGGAAAGGAAGGGGACTCCAGGATGATTGGGTGGAGGAAATGAAGAAAAACGGGGTTCCGGACTGGTACATTGAATCATGCCTGAAAATCAAGTACATGTTCCCGAAAGCCCATGCGGCTGCGTATGTCTTGATGGCGGTCCGGATCGCTTACTTCAAGGTTCATCATCCGATTTTGTTCTATGCGTCCTACTTCACCGTACGAGCCGATGATTTTGAAATTCCAACGATGGTGAAAGGCGGCGCTTCCATCCGTACAAGAATTGAAGAAATTCAGGCCAAAGGAATGGAAGCTCCCCCCAAGGAAAAAAGTCTTGTAACCGTCCTTGAATTGGCGCTTGAAATGTGCGAACGCGGGTACTCCTTCCAAAAGGTGGATCTGTACCGCTCCAAGGCAAGCGAATTCGTTGTGGACAAAGACAGTCTTATTCCACCTTTTGATTCGCTCGACGGCGTCGGCACCAATGCTGCGCGCAATATCGTCAAAGCAAGGGAAGACGGAGAATTCCTGTCGAAAGAGGACCTGCAGCAGCGCAGCCGGGCAACAAAGACGGTGATTGAACACCTCGACCTGCATGGCTGCCTGGATGAGCTGCCCGAATCCAATCAGCTGTCGCTTTTTTGATGAAAGGACGCATGCGGCAGGGTTACCTTGCATTTCCATATGTCCTGTGGTAGGATATATGCAGATACCTCGTATAAGCACGTCCGGAGAAGAGTGGGTTTTAGCCCACTCTTTCGTTTTGCCCGCCGGCCCGGCTGCCTGGTTTAAACCGGCGGGGCCGGCCATGGCAGTGAAGTAAAGGAGGCAGGCGATGAGTAACAGGATAAAAGATCAAGCATCCGCGATGGCTGAACCTATTGTAGAAGAAATGGGGCTGGAGCTGGTGGATGTTGAATATAAAAAAGAGGGAAAACATTGGTTTCTGAAGGTGTATATTGATGGAGAAAACGGCGTGGATATCGAAGACTGCGGTAATGTGAGTGAAAAGCTGAGTGAAGCGCTGGATCATGAGAATCTCATTCAGGGGGCCTACTATCTCGACGTTTCTTCTCCGGGGGCGGAGCGCCCGTTGAAAACAAAAAAAGACCTGCACCGCGCTGTCGGAAAGCATGTGTATGTGACAACATATGAAGCGGTGGACGGGGAGAAAGCCTTCGAAGGAACGCTTTCGGATTTTGATGAGGAACGGCTTGCGATCGAAACAACCGAAAAGCAGAAAACCATCACCCATCATGTACCATACGACAAAGTAGCAAAAGCGAGACTGGCAATCCAATTTTAAGAGACCACAGCTTCATGACGGGGCTGCAGCAGGTGTAAGGGGGAAACCGATACTCATGAACAGTGACTTTATGGATGCACTGTCCACACTGGAAACAGACAAGGGAATTGAAAAAGAAATTATTATTGAGGCTATAGAAGCGGCTCTTATCTCCGCTTATAAACGGAATTTCAATCAGGCTCAGAATGTAAGGATCGATATTGACCGTGAAGATGGTACGATCCGTGTGTTTGCGCGGAAAGAAGTGGTCGAGGAAGTATTTGATCCAAGGCTGGAGATAGCACTGGAAGAGGCAAGAACGATCGACCCCAATTACGGGCTGGACGACATCGTCGAGATGGAAGTGACGCCGAAGAATTTCGGAAGAATCGCCGCTCAGACGGCAAAGCAGGTTGTAACCCAGCGCGTGCGTGAAGCAGAACGAGGTATTATTTATTCTGATTTTATCGACCGGGAAGAAGACATTATGACCGGAATAGTCCAGCGCCAGGATCACCGGTTTGTTTATGTGGATCTCGGTAAGGTGGAGGCTCTGCTTCCACAGGGCGAACAGATGTCAAATGAAGCGTACCGGCACAATGACCGTCTTAAAGTGTATATCACAAAGGTGGAAAAAACAACAAAAGGACCTCAGATCCTCATTTCCCGGTCGCATCCAGGACTGTTGAAGCGACTGTTTGAACTGGAAGTACCGGAGATTCATGATGGTACGGTGGAAATTCTTTCTGTAGCCAGGGAAGCCGGGGACCGTTCAAAAATTTCGGTATACGCCGAAGATCCGGAAGTTGATCCGGTCGGATCCTGTGTCGGACCGAAGGGACAGCGGGTACAGACCATTGTGAATGAACTCAAAGGCGAAAAAATAGATATTGTTCATTATTCCGAAGATGTGTTTGATTACGTCACGAACGCGCTCAGCCCTTCTAAAGTGCTCGATGTTAAAGTGGACGCCGAGGATAAAAGCACCCTGGTGATTGTACCTGATTACCAGCTGTCTCTTGCTATCGGTAAACGCGGACAGAACGCGAGACTCGCTGCGAAGCTGACCGGCTGGAAGATCGATATCAAAAGTGAATCCGAAGCTCTCGAAAGCGGTCTTTATGATCCCGAGAACCCTTCATACGGAGCGCTTGGCACGCTTCCGTCGGAAACAGTGGAAGAATTACCGGAAGATGCAGACGATGAACATGTCGCAGTGGACCCCGAAGAACAGGAAATCGATGAAGAAGAATATTGATGGGAGAAAGGCGGGAGAGGATGGCGAAGAAAAAGAAGCCGATAAGAAAATGCATTGTGACAGGAAACACCGCTGAAAAAAAAGAGCTGACCCGTGTGGTGAGAAGCCCCGAAGGAGAGGTATTTGTAGATCCGGGCGGAAAAAGAAACGGCCGCGGAGCCTATCTTACGGACAGCGAAGAGTGTTTTCTGGAAGCCAAACGTAAAGATGCTCTTTCCCGCCATTTGAACATCAAGGTAACAAAAGAGGATTATGATCGTCTGCTGGAGGAACGAAAGAAAGGAATAAACCGATGACAACATCGATATATTCGTTTTTAGGTCTGGCCGCCAAGGCAGGCAGAGTGAAGACAGGTGAGGGAGTCGTTCTGGACGGAATCAGAAACCGGACTCTGTTTCTCGTGCTTATCGCCGGAGATGCTTCACCGAATACGCAAAAAAAATTTAAAGATAAATCCAGTCATTATCAGGTTCCTGTGTATATTACCGGAGACCGTCAGCGGCTTGGCAGCTCCGTCGGTAAAGAGAGCCGTGTACTTATTGGTATTACAGACAAAGGCTTTGCAGAAAGGCTGATGACAATGCTGGATGAATAAAGGTGGAGGTTATGCTTATGAGTAAGATGAGAATTTATGAATATGCCAAAACAGTCAATAAATCCAGTAAGGAAGTAGTGAATGAACTGAAAAATATGAATATACCGGTTTCCAATCACATGTCCGTTATCAGTGAGGACACTGTAGCGAAGCTGGAAGGAAAAAATAACAAGCAGAATGACACGGCAGAGAAGAAGACCGAAGAGCCCGGTAAAAACACCGGAAACAACACCGGAAACAGAAGTAATAAAAACAATACCGGAAACAATGGTCAGCAGGCGGCTCGCCCGGGCGGAAACAACAATCGTAAACACGGCGGGCAGCAGCAGAATCAACCGAAGAATCAACCGAAAAACAAGAAGCCGAACAACAGGAACAAAGGCAAGAAGAACCGTAAGAACAACGGACGGAAACAGCCGGCACCGACACCTGAAAAAATCACGTTTACCGGCTCTCTGACCGTCGGGGAGCTTGCCGACAAACTGAATAAAGAATCATCCGAAATCATTAAAAAACTCATGAATCTCGGCGTGATGGCTACAATAAACGAGGATCTTGAAAAAGAATCCATTGAATTAATTGCAGCCGATTATGACGTGGAAGTGGAAGAAGAAGTGGAAGTCGATGAATTAGATCTTGCCCATCAAGTCGAAATTGATGACCCGGAAACGCTCGAAAAACGTCCGCCGGTTGTTACCATCATGGGTCACGTCGACCACGGGAAAACAACACTGCTGGATTCCATCCGCCAAACGAAAGTAACAGCGGGGGAAGCAGGCGGGATTACCCAGCATATCGGTGCGTACCAGGTGAAAGAAAACGATAAGAAAATCACCTTCCTTGATACACCGGGACACGCCGCATTTACTACGATGCGGGCGCGCGGGGCCCAGGTGACCGACATTACCATTCTCGTCGTCGCTGCCGATGACGGAGTGATGCCGCAGACAAAAGAAGCGATCAACCACGCGAAAGCCGCGGAAGTGCCGATCATCGTGGCAGTTAATAAAATGGACAAAGAAGGTGCCAATCCCGACCGGGTCATGCAGGAATTGACCGAGTTTGAACTGGTTCCGGAAGCATGGGGCGGCGACACGATATTCGTGAACGTTTCCGCCGTGAATAATCAGGGGCTGGATGAACTGCTTGAAATGATTCTGCTTGTCGCCGAAGTGGAGGAAATTCAGGCCAACCCTTCCAAACGTGCACGCGGAACGGTCGTCGAAGCAAGACTCGATAAAGGGCGCGGCCCGGTAGCGACACTGCTCGTCCAGGCAGGAACGATGCAGGTCGGCGATCCTATCGTTGTCGGCAACACCCACGGTAAAATACGGGCGATGGTAAGCGACACCGGACAACGCGTGAAATCAGCGGGGCCTTCCACTCCTGTTGAGATCACCGGTCTGAGCGGAGTGCCGCTTGCCGGGGATCAATTCGTTCAGCTGCAGGACGAAAAGAAAGCCCGCCAGCTCGGTGAAGCCCGCGCTGTCAGAGCCCGCGAGCAGGAACGCGGCCAGACGGCGAAAGTCAGTATTGATGACCTGTTCAGCCAGATTCAGGAAAATGAAATGAAGGAAATCAACGTGATTGTAAAAGCCGACGTACAGGGCTCTGTTGAGGCAGTGAAAGGATCACTTGAAAAGATCGAAGTAGAAGGTGTGAAAGTAAATATCATTCATGCAGGCGCCGGCGCGATTGCCGAATCCGATATTATTCTGGCGTCTGCATCCAATGCGATTGTCATCGGCTTCAATGTACGGCCGGATGCCAACGCCAAGCGGACAGCGGAGTCCGAAAAAGTTGATGTCCGGCTGCACCGTGTCATTTATGATGCCATTGAGGAAATCGAATCAGCGATGAAAGGCATGCTGGACCCGGTTTATCAGGAAAAAGTTATCGGACAGGTGGAAGTCCGCCAGCTCTTTAAAGTATCACGGATTGGTACGATTGCCGGAAGCTACGTCACTGAAGGAAAAATCACGAGAGATTCCAACGTCCGCGTTATCCGTGAAGGCGTCGTTATCCATGAAGGAAAGATCAATGATTTGAAACGCTACAAAGATGATGCCAAAGAAGTCCAGTCTGGATATGAGTGCGGTATAACCATTGAAAAATTCAATGACATCAAAGAAGGCGACATTATCGAAGCGTATGTCATGGAGGAAGTTAAACCTGTATGATAGGTGCCCTTCACTGTGAATGTTACATTTATGGGGCCCGCTCGTTGAAAGAAAAGCGTGCCGTTGTCAAAAGCGTAATGACCAGAGTGAAACAGAAACTGAATGCCGCCGCTGCTGAAATGGACCATCATGATGTATGGCAGCGGACGGCACTCACCATTGTATCGGTAAACCGTGATCGGGTGGTCGTGGAGCAGGAACTGCAGAAAGCAGCTGACATGATTGACCGGAACCCGGAACTCGAACGCACCATCACTGAATTGGAATGGCTGTAGCTGAAAGGAGGGAACGTTGATGAGCAATGTCAGAGCAGACCGTGTCGGTGAGCAGATAAAAAAGGAAATGGCTGATATTCTTTCCAGAGAAGTAAAGGATCCCCGTGTTCAGTTTGTCACGGTGACGGGTGTGGATGTCACCGGCGACCTTCAGCAGGCCAGAGTGTTTTTCACCGTACTGGGTGATGAAAAAGATCAGGAAGATACCATTCAGGCGCTTCAGAAAGCCCGCGGATTCATACGAAGTGAAATTGGTAAAAGAGTACAGCTTCGAAAGACGCCGGAAATATCATTTTACTTTGATGAGTCTATTGATTACGGCAACCGGATTGAACGCCTCCTTAAAGACTTAAATGAAGAAAATCAGGACTAAAAGGCTTGGGCCGCTCAAGCCTTTTTCCTGTTCTGAATAAAGGTGATATACATATGGAAAACATGGTCATTCCCCTTTATAAAAACAGAGGATTAACGTCCCATGACTGCGTGAACCGAATCCGACGCCTGTACGGGGTGAAAAAAGCAGGCCACACCGGAACGCTTGATCCTGAGGTGGAAGGAGTACTGCCGGTCTGTACCGGAAGGGCAACAAAAATCGCCGACTACATGTCCGATGCAGACAAACAGTATGAAGCAGAAATCACTCTCGGATACGCTACAACGACCGAAGATGCGGATGGCGCGAAGACCGAAAGCCGGCTTGTAACGACAGTACCGTCTGCAAAGCAGCTGATGGACACCCTTCAGACTTTTGAAGGAAAACAGAAGCAGATTCCTCCGATGTATTCGGCAGTGAAAGTAAACGGAAAAAAACTGTATGAGTACGCCCGTGAAGGAGAAACAGTAGACCGGCCCGCCCGTGATATCGATGTTCATGAGCTTCAGTATCTCGAGGACACACTTACCGCGGGTCCCGAAACGGTATCGTTTTCGGTTCGTGTGACCTGCAGCAAAGGGACATTTATTCGTACGCTTGCTGTGGATATCGGCCGCACGCTCGGGTTTCCTGCGCACATGTCCGATCTGAAACGAACCCGTTCCGGTCCGGTGGATGCGGGAGACTGCTACACGTTTGAAAAGCTTGAGGCCAAAAAAGCAAACGGGACACTTCATGAGACCGGCTGGAGCATAGAAACGGCGCTCCGGCATCTTCCTTGTGTTGAAGTTACCGATGAAACGGCGGACAAGATTCGAAACGGAGGCCTGCTCCCTAAAGAAAAAGGAGCAGCAGAAAGCTCACCCTTTCTGTTTCTGCACGAAAACCGGGCACTTGCTGTCTATCAGATTCATCCCAAAAAACCGGAGCTTATAAAACCGAAAACGATGCTGCAGCTTACCGCGCAGCAGTCTGATTCAGGAAATTCATGATCGGCAGGTGAACATCGTTGCAAACTTTCTACCTATCCCATCAAAAAGAAATACCATCAGGCTTTCCGGATATGGTGCTTGCCCTCGGCTATTTTGACGGCGTGCATACCGGTCATCAGGAAGTAATCCGCACCGCCGCTGCCATCGCAGCTGAAAAGAACTGTGCGCTGGGCGTTATGACATTTCATCCTCACCCCAAAGTTGTTCTTTCCGCCGAAACGAATGAAAACAATATGCGCTACCTCACCCCCCTTTCCCATAAAGAGGAATGTCTGCAGGAGCAGGGACCGGATTATCTGTTTGTTGTTCAGTTTGACAAACAATTCGCCTCTAAGGAGCCGCAGGAATTTGTGGATCAGTATCTTATCGGTCTTCAGGCTGTTCATGTCACGGCCGGATTTGATTATTCCTACGGGCGTCTGGGAAGAGGCACAATGGAAACTCTACCGTTTCATTCCAGAGGAAGGTTCGGACAAACCATTGTTGGAGAAGTAACCCGTAACGGCGAAAAAATCAGTTCCACTGCAGTGAAAGAATGCATCCAGACCGGGGATATTGAAAAAGCCGGCTCTCTGCTCGGAAGACCATACAGTATCCGGGGCGTTGTAGAAGGAGGAGAGCAGCGCGGGCGTACAATCGGTTTTCCGACAGCGAACATCCATAAACACGATCTCTATATTGTGCCGGCGCCGGGAGTCTATGCCGTCCGCATCTATGTCGGAGGCCGGTGGCTCGACGGGGCAGCCAGTATTGGATTTAAACCAACTTTCCATGACGAGGCACCCGAAGACCCGGTCATCGAAGTATATATCTTTGACTTTAACCAGGACATTTACGGCGAAAATGTGGAAGTCTGTTTTTACACATTCATCCGCGGGGAAGAAACATTCAACAGTGCCGAAGAATTGATAGAAGAAATGAACAGGGATGTGGAAAAAGCACGTACCGTGCTGGCCGCCCGTTCTGATGTGCCCGGTACATCCTGAAATTTTTCTCTTGCATTCTGCGGTTAAAACCGGTATGCTGATGATTGTAACAGCAAGCCAGCCATTGCTCGGTCAAAACGTACCTCCGGCGTGTGACTGGGGAATCGGCGGTTATTAAAAGAATAGGAGGTGCCTGACATGGCATTGACAATTGAAAGAAAACAGGAACTGGTACAGGAGTTCAAGACGCATGAAAACGACACTGGTTCTCCGGAAGTCCAGATTGCTATCCTGACAGAACAGATTACGACGTTAAACCAGCACCTGCGGGATCATAAAAAGGACCACCATTCCCGCCGGGGTCTGCTTAAAATGGTCGGTAAACGCCGTAACCTGCTGACATTTCTGCGGAAGAAAGACGTAACAAGATACCGCAGTCTGATCAAAAAGCTGGGTCTGCGCCGATAAAGAAAAAAGCGGGAGTAATCTCCCGCTTTTTGTTATGGATAAAAAAACACAGGGGCCGGGTTTTCCGCAGCGGCCCGGCATCCATGTTTTTTACAGGCTGGAAAGAGTCACTCCGCGCTTTTCTTATTAACCGCAGGAATTGTAAAATATAAGACAGAAGGATACACTTAAACATAAGAACATAATAGTACAGGAGGAAAATCCTTTGGGAATGGAACAAAATATGCACACATTTACTCTCGACTGGGCCGGCCGGCAGTTAACGATTGAAACCGGCCATCTTGCCAAACAGGCAAACGGAGCCGTTATGGTCAGATACGGAGACACAGCCGTTCTTTCCACAGCCACGGCGTCAGATACTCCGAAAGACCTTCCTTTTTTCCCGTTGACCGTCAATTATGAAGAACGCCTTTACGCGGCAGGAAAAATACCGGGAGGCTTCATTAAAAGAGAAGGACGTCCGAGTGATGAAGCTGTACTCACGAGCCGTCTGATCGACCGTCCGATCCGCCCTCTGTTTCCGGATGGTTTCAGAAATGAAGTACAGGTCGTCAGCATGGTCATGAGTTCGGATCAGAACTGCTCGTCGGAAATGGCGGCTATGCTTGGTTCATCGCTGGCGCTGTCTTTGTCCGATATTCCTTTTTCAGGACCTGTCGCAGGCGTGCAGGTCGGTAGAGTTGACGGGGAATTTGTCATTAACCCTACCGTTGAACAGGAAGAAAAAAGCGATATTGAATTGACGGTCGCCGGTACGAAAGATGCGATCAACATGGTCGAAGCCGGTGCCTCGGAAGTACCGGAGGAAGATATGCTGGAAGCCATCATGTTTGGTCATGAAGAAATAAAAAGACTGGTGGCTTTTCAGGAAGAAATTTCAACGGAAGCCGGCACCGATGAAGTGATGGAAGTCGAACTGAAGCAGCCGCCGGAAGAACTGGAAGAGCGGGTGCGTGAAACGGGGGAAACCGGCATTAAGGAAGCCGTTCTTGTCAAAGAGAAAAAAGCACGGGAACAGGCGATAGATGAAGCAAAGGATGCTGTGGTAGAGCAGTTTGACGAAGAAGAGCAGGAAGATGTGAAAGATATACTGCAGGGAATCGTCAAAGAAGAATTCCGTCGTTTCATCACCGAAGAAAAGATCCGCCCGGATGGACGCGGACCGGAAGAAATCAGAGACCTTGCTTCCCAGGTGCAGCTGCTTCCGCGCACGCATGGTTCCGGCCTTTTCACCCGCGGCCAGACACAGGCACTCAGCGTGTGTACGCTCGGACCGCTCGGTGATGTACAGGTTCTCGACGGGCTCGGCATGGAAGAGTCGAAGCGCTTCATGCACCACTATAACTTTCCGCAGTTCAGTGTCGGCGAAACAGGACCGATGCGCGGACCGGGACGCCGTGAAATCGGACACGGGGCTCTCGGCGAGCGGGCGCTTGAACCGGTTATCCCGCCTGAGAAGGACTTCCCGTATACGATACGGCTCGTGTCGGAAGTGCTCGAATCCAACGGCTCCACTTCCCAGGCAAGTATCTGCGCCAGTATCCTTGCCATGATGGACGCCGGTGTCCCGATTAAAGCTCCGGTAGCCGGTATCGCGATGGGTCTTGTGAAAGAAGGAGAAGACCTCACTGTATTGACCGACATTCAGGGAATGGAAGACGCGCTAGGCGATATGGACTTTAAGGTGGCCGGAACCGAAGAAGGTGTAACGGCACTGCAGATGGATATCAAGATTGCCGGTATCAACCGGGAAGTACTGGAATATGCGCTCGAAAAAGCCCGTTCCGCCCGAATGAAAGTCCTCGGCAATATGCTTTCGACCATCAGCGAAACGAGAAACGAACTGTCCGAATACGCACCGAAAATCCTTACCATGTCGATTTCTTCGGATAAAATCCGTGACGTCATCGGACCGAGCGGAAAAACAATCAATCAGATTATTGAAGACACCGGCGTGAAGATTGATATTGAACAGGATGGCACGGTATATATTTCCTCGACCGATGCAAAAGCCAATGACGACGCGAAAAAACAGATTGAAGATCTGGTTCGTGAAGTGGAAGTCGGCGAAACGTACCTCGGGAAAGTGAAGCGTATTGAAAAATTCGGTGCTTTCGTGGAGATCATCAAAGGAAAAGACGGCCTGGTTCATATATCCCAGCTGGCGGAAGAACGCGTGAACAAAGTGGAAGATGTTGTGCAGATCGGGGATGAAATTTTCGTGAAGGTAACGGAAATTGATAATCAGGGACGTATTAATCTTTCCAGAAAAGCGCTTCTGAACGAACAGAGTCAAAGCTGAACAAACCGGGTGTAGGAAAGACTTGGCAGAGGCCAAGTTCTTTTTCATGTTCTAACTCCTGCTTTATCAATCATATTGTACAAGCAGGAGGGAGATATCATGAAAAAGCTGCTGCTCGCCTTGCCGGTTTTTCTCATCATCATGATTGCGATTTTTGTGAATAGTCCGCCTCTGTATCATTTTTTTTCTGTACATAACGAAGAGGCCGTTCCAGTCTCCTCGGATCCTTCGGGAGATTCACTGTATGAAAAACTGGAACGGGCAGCTGGACAGTGGAATGAACCGCCTCGTGACGCGGTCATTGACAAAGTGTGGAAAGCGCTTCCGGGTTATAATGGAAGAATGGTCAATATGAAAGACTCCTATGAAGCCATGAAAGAGCAAGGACGATTTCAAAAAGAGGATATTGTTTTTGAACAGGTTCCTCCGAAGGTGCACCTTGATGATCTTCCTCCTGCTCCTGTTTACAGAGGAAATCCGGCTAAACCTGCCGCAGCGTTGATGATCAATGTGTCCTGGGGAGACGATTACATTCCCCGGATGCTGAAAGTTCTGAGGGAAGAAAAAGTGAAAGCGACGTTTTTCCTCGAAGGACGGTGGGTGCGCAATCAACCGAAATCGGCAAAAATGATAATGGAAGAAGGCCACGAAATCGGCAGTCATGCGTACTCGCATCCAGACATGGCGGCATCTTCAGAGGAAGAGATCACGCAGCAGCTCAAGCAGACCGATGATGTTCTTAAAGCGGTGCTGTCAGAGGATCCGGAATTGTTCGCTCCGCCGTCCGGCAGTTATAATGATCAGGTTGTGGAGACGGCCGATGATCTGGGTATGCATACGATTTTATGGACGGTGGATACGGTGGACTGGAAAGATCCGGAACCTTCTGCTATGGCATCACGGGCGGCAGAAAAGGTGGAGAACGGTTCCCTTATTTTAATGCACCCCACGGAGGCGGCCTCTGCGGGACTGAGAGAAATGATTGAAGGAATCAGAGCGGAGGGAATACGTCTGGATACCGTATCCGGTGTATTGGATGAAACTCGTATAGATAGATAGGACAACGGAGAAGGAGGCACTGTTTATCATGAAAAGAAACAGATTATCCAACGGACTGCGGGTCGTAACCGAACATACGACGACAGTACAGTCGATGACCATCGGCATTTGGATCAAAACAGGTTCAAGGTATGAGACTGCCGAAGAAAACGGCATATCACATTTTCTGGAACATATGTTTTTTAAGGGGACCGTTCACCGCAGTGCCGCCGAGATTGCGGAAAGTTTTGATAAAATTGGTGGAGACGTGAACGCCTTTACATCCAAGGAATATACCTGTTTTTACGCCAAAGTGCTGGATAAACATACAAAAACCGCTTTATCCATTCTGGCTGATATGCTTTTTCATTCCACGTTTGATCAGGAAGAGATTGAAAAAGAAAAGCAGGTGGTTATGGAGGAAATTAAAATGGTGGAGGATACGCCGGATGATATCATCCATGATTACCTGGACCGGGAGGCTTTCGGGCATCATCCGCTTGCCCGTCCTATTCTTGGAACAGAGGAATCTGTACGTGCGTTCACAAGAGACGGCATTCTTGATTTCAGGGAAAGACATTACACAGCCGGCAATATGGTCATATCCCTTGTCGGCAATGAAAGCAGTGAACTAATAGAACAGCTGGAAAGGTTGTTCGGTGGTCTGCCGCGTGGGTACGTGGAACAGCCTTTTGAGAAACCACTGTTTCTGCCGGGTAAAACGGGAATTCAAAAAGAAACCGAACAGGCTCATTTGTGTATCGGTTTCCCGGGTGCTCCTATGGACGATGAAGCGATGTATCCATTAATGCTGATGAATAATGCGCTGGGAGACAGCATGAGCAGCCGTCTGTTTCAACGGATCCGCGAGGATAGAGGGCTTGCTTATTCCGTTTTTTCCTATCACGTGCCATTTCTGGATACTGGTATGCTTACCATTTATGCGGGAACAGGGCTGAAGCAGCAGGAGGAAGCGGCCGCAGCTGTCTTTGAAGTGGTGGAAAACATCGCCGCAGACGGGCTGACAGATAAAGAGATCGAGAATGGAAAAGAACAGCTGAAAGGAAATATAATACTCGGTCTGGAAAGTACCTCGAGCCGCATGTCCAGAAATGGGAAAAATGAACTGATGCTCGGACGGCACCGGACACTGGAAGATACCGTGCAGCGGCTTGATCATGTAACGAAGGAAGATATCCAGCAGACTGCCTCTGCTATGTTCCGGTCCGACTACGCGCTTTCTTTTATATCAGACAACGGCCTCATCCCGTCTGTCGGAAAAGAAAATGGTTAATAGAGAACAGGGGGCAAGGAGTGTGATCCCGTGCTGTTAAGTGATATATCCAGAAAAGAGATTATCGATGGAAATCAAGCAGAAAAACTGGGAATGCCGGGACGCATGGAACTCGACATTGATGAAAACAGCGGCCGGATCAGAGAAATAATCATTTCCTCCTCCCCGCTTCGGAGAAGAGCAGGGGAGTGGAGGTTCCACTGGGAGGATATCTTGAAAATCGGAGAAGATGTGCTTATCATGGATGCCGGGAAAGGCCGAACCAAAAGATCGAAAGAGTAAAACGTGAAAAGAAACAGTGCAGAACAAAACAATACAGACAGAATCAACATCCGAACGATATGTGCAGGTTTTTTACAAAGCCTGCGGTATCGTTCGGATTTTTATATGGTATCTGTCTTTTGCCCCGTGCTGTCATGCCGGGTCTTTTTCCTGTTCCGCGTTTCACCTATCTGCGGACGGCTCATAGTATAGAGAAAGAGTCATTCATGAAAAGAAAGGCGGAGGGGATGATGAAAAAAAACATACTGCTTGCAGGCGGGGATGAAAGACAGTTGGAAATGGGGGAATATCTCTATGGAAAAGGGATGTCTGTTACCATGCTCGGCTTTTCAAATGAAAGCGGCATACGGGAAGAAATACCCTGTTACCAGGCAGGAGAGGAATTGGAGTGGGAGCGGCTGGATGCTGTTGTTTTTCCGTCGGACGGTATCCATTCCGGATTTATCGTTCATGCTCCATTATCAACGTCTCCTTTGAAAATAGAGGAGAACTGGCTGCGGCGGCTTCCACCGGAGTCCCTTATCTTCACCGGCATATCCTCGAGCGAAGCCGATCAGTGTATGGAAAAAACAGATAGAACGTATACGGCGCTGCTGGAACAGGAAGAAACAGCGCTGTATAATGCGGTACCCACAGCTGAAGGAGTACTGCTCACTGCGATACAGAGGACAGACCGTACGATTCACAGGTCCCGCGTCGTCATCCTCGGATTCGGCCGCACAGGTAGTGTGATAGCGCGCACGTTTTTTGCACTTGGCGCATATGCAGAAGTAGGGACCAAAAGCCCCACAGAAAAAGCAAGAGCCGAAACGTACGGACATTCTGTGTTTTTGCTCGATGAGCTGCCGCAGGCACTGGGACGCGCAGACATCGTCATCAATACGATTCCGGCTTTTCTTTTAACAAAGTCAATGCTGCAAAACGTTTCCCGGCACACGCTAATTATCGATATTGCGTCACGTCCGGGTGGTACAGATTTTTCCTATGCATTGGAAAAAGGAATTACCGCTCTATGGACACCCGGCCTTCCCGGGAGAACTGCCCCGAAAACAGCGGGATATATTCTCGGCAATGTTCTCCTGCAGCTTCTCGAGGATACCACAGAAAATAAGGAAGATCGTCATCCGAAGGGCTGCACGGATGAGTAAAGGAGGCGTAATCATGCTGCCTTTTGAAAATAAAAAAATAGGATTCGGTGTAACCGGATCGCACTGTACGCTGGAAGAAGTAAATGTTCATCAGTATGAAGTTATTATTCTTCCAAATTCCATTGTACTTGAACATCGCCGCCAGGGAGTATGATTACTGTTTTAATGACTTTACGAAGCATTTCTCTTTTTTCATCGAAATCGAGATAGTCCCATGTTTCATTTATATTTTCCATGAGCTGAATTGTTTTTTCACTCGAATTCTTTTTTGGCTTATTAATTTTTAAATCATCTAAATGAACCTCTACTCGTTCTCTCTCTGACTCCAGTTTATTAATGCGATCACTAACAAAAGATGCCTTTATCTCACCAGTTTCGATTGCTTCATATAAATTGTCCAGCTTACTTTCAATCTGCGACAGTTTGTCTTGAAGTTCACGTTGTAGCATCTCATTATCTTCTAAGTTTGTTTCGAGTTCATTTAATTCCTTTTCAATCACTTTCCTGTCAAATGAAACACTTCTTATTTTTTGAAGTACTTTGTCTTCTATATCATAACGACGATAATAGCCAAGTTTACATTTAGCAACTTTTCTTTCCTTTCTTCTTACATGCTGGTCTTTGCACACATAAAAATAGTAAACGTCTTTACTCCCCTTTCTTCTCACATGAGTGATTCCGCAACCGCAAAGCCCGCATTTAAGTAAACCTGTGAGCAGGTATTTTCCTTTGTGATATTTTGTGGTCTTTCTTTTTTCCAGTTCGCGCTGAACAGCATTATATGTTTCATCATCCACGATAGCTTTGTGTCTGCCTTCTATCACTTGATCATTATGCTTCACTTTCCCTGTGTAAAGAACTCTTGTTAGAATATGCGCCACGCTGTGATGATTAGAAAGATTTCGCTCGGCTGTTCTATTCTGCGCCCACTCAGAAACCTCTAATCTTGATGCGCCCTTAAGGTACATATCAAACATTGTTCGAACGATATCAGCCTGTTCTTCATTAACTTCAAGCTGCTGTTCTTCTTTGTTCCAGTTGTAACCGAAGGGTATAGGGCCGCCATGCCAGTAACCTTTACTTGCTCTGTTACGTTGTCCCGTTGTAAGCCGTTCGATCATCGTGTCCCGTTCTAGCTGAGCGAAAACGGCCAGAATACCAATCATGGCTTTCCCGAATGGACTATCAGTGTCAAAGGGTTCCGTGGCACTTTTAAATGCACAATTGTTTGTTTCGAACACGTCTTCAAGAAGACGAATGACATCTTGCTGGCTACGGCTGAGTCGATCTAACTTATATACAATGACAGAGTCAATTTTTTGCTCCTCAACGTGATTAATCATTCTCTTTAAAGCTGGCCGATTTGTGTCAGTTCCACTGTATCCATCGTCCACGTACAACTTATAGTCATCCCAACCCTGTGATTTACAGAAAGCAATAAGACGTTCTTGCTGGTTATCAACCGAAAAACCGGTTTTAGCTTGTTCTTCAGTACTAACTCTTACATAAAGAGCTGCCGTCATATCTATTTTCTCCTTTATGGTAAATTAGGCAGATTAATTTCAGCCAGTTCTTCTAGATCATCACATAATAATATGAAATAATCTAATTCATATATATTCTCAGTGGATAATTTACTCTTATGAAGTCTCTTTTTCACGAGATTAATATTAATGCCGAAACGGTGATCATCAAAAAAATCATTCACTAGCTCGTTCATTGATATTGATAAAGCCTTCAAATCATCGTGAAAATCCTCCGGATAAAATCTCTCGACATCCTGATTTGTAGAGTAGTAGACAGTATGTTCATCTTCTGGTACACGAGCTTCTAACAGTACCCATTTTGCGTGCAGATCTCCGTCAATTTCATCAAAATAGACCAACATAGTTTACCACCTCTTGCCCAGTTTGTTTTCGCAATTGATTCATTATGCGCTGGGTTTCGTTTGACCACTCATCTGGGTTATAGGATTTCGATTTAGTCGGAACAGATCCTTCATAAGCTTGTTTTAATTCTTCCTGTTTCAGCTGCTGCATGACATGAGCGATTCTCTTATTTACGTAAGTTCTCGGGATAACAAAGTCCTCTACAACAGTATCAATTACAGTTGAGTCACTAAGATTATAATGCTTCAACATATGATAGGGCAGGGAAGCATAATATTCGAATAGCCTTGCGTCGCTTTCAATCCAATTAGAAAACATAGAAGCAGGATCCACGAATCGATTAACGTCGACATGCCGAAGAATGTGGCCGAGTTCGTGAAAAAAATGTAATCTTTGATACTCTTTTGGTACCCTGGTACAAATATAAATCTCCGGAGAACCTAATAACATATCATGTTTAGAAGGATGACGCCAAAACGTCAATTTAATATCTAATTTTTGAGCAATATTTTCTTCATTAATCTGATCCGGCGCCTCAATGTTCAACCCTTCGTAAAGATCAATAACAAAATCTTCTCGATGTGTATGCATAGAATCACGCTCCGATAGAATATATGTTCGGTTTATGGGTAAAAGAAAAGCTCTTACCATGTAAAAGCCTTTCTTTTTATCGAAATTATTGGAGTCCAATTTGGGATTTAGACGACAGTTCGCCACCTTGGAACATCAATGTCGCATTTGCTCCCATACCACTTTCTCCATAATATGTGTAAGTGACGGTATAGTATTGAGAACCTTCTTCTCCTGATTCAGATGTCACTTCACCTTCTCCACCTACAATGTCAAACACTTCTTGTGTTGTCATGCCATTCTCTAATTGGTCGAACTGTTCCATAGTTATTGTTACATCTGATTCGCCACCACTCAGCCCTGCTTGAGCTTTATTGGTTAGTTCACCGTTTTGGAAAGTGAAGTTGGCATTTCCACCAAACGCATCGGAAGTTTCCCAAGAATACATAATTGTGTGGAATTCAGACCCTTCTTCTCCTGATTCAGACATCACTTCGCCTTCCGAACCAATGATTTCAACGACTTCTTCATAAGTCATCCCGCTTTCAATGGAATCAAACTTTTCTTGCGTTATCTCACCTTCATTGGAGCCGGAATTGGAATTATCACCCGAGTCATTATTTGAACTGGATTCTTGGTTTTGTTCTGAAGATTGGTCCGCACTGTTTGACGTTTCGCTTTCCGATGTTGTCTCTCCTGTTGTCGTCTCAGTGGAAGAATCAGAACCACTACCTGAATCATTTCCGCCCCCAGTAAACGCAGCAATGATGATGATAAGCACAATTAAAGCAACAACAGCTGTCAAACAGCCTTTAAATGCTTTCCCCATCTATGTAACCCCCCTCAAAAAGTTAATTCCTTATTATCATACAATATTCATAGGTCTTTTTGTCGAATTCGACAAAATCAGACATCATTTTTTTCGTTTTTTCTTTGGCTCGCCTGCCACAGCTTGTATTTATAGTGATTAATGATATCTTGGACGTCTTCAGGGGAGAGCTTCTTCCATTCCTCGATATCATAAAAGTTTACGCTCTCATTCTCCAGCCCATTATCAATCATAAACTGCCGAAGTTCTGCTAGGGGGTCGTATTCTTCTATACTTGGATCGTTTTCCTTAGATTTTCCGAGTAAATAATCTGTAGATACATCGAATATCTCAGCTAATTTGACAGTTGTATCATGATTGGGTTCTCTTTTGTCTTCATTCAAGCTTTCATAATAACCATAAGCCTGTCGAGTCATTCCTAATTTATTTGCAACATCTTGTTGTGTCATTTTCTTTTCTTTTCTTAGCGTCCTCAACTTTTCTTGGAAAATCATAATATTCTCCTTAAACTACAGTATATTTGCTATTCTAACGCAACTGAAGGTTGCGTAATATATAAAGTAACAAAAAGTTGCAAAAAAGTATTGACAGTAACGAATTGTTGCGTATAATAGTAATTAACAAAGCAACAAAACGTTACTTTGTTTGGAGGTGAAAAATTGAGAACTTGGCTCGAAGAAGCAAGGAACAACAAAGAGTTAAATCATCGTCAGGTTGCTGAGAGTGTAGGAATTAAAAGGCAATACTACGGAATGATTGAAAGCGGAGAAAGAACTCCCAGCGTTTCTGTAGCAAAGAATATTGGTAACATATTAGAAGTTGACTGGACTCTTTTTTTTGAACATCAAGGTAACAATACGTTGCAAAAAAGCACTTGAAGATAATTCAGGTTAGGAGGGTGACAAATAGAACATCAAATAACAGCACATTAACTCAGGAAGTCATGGCCGGCATCACTCAAACCAATCACTTTGCCACGTCGCAAGTGAACGAGGCCTTCATCAGTGATTTTATTAATATGACAGTTGATAAGATCTTGATCGACCTCCGATAAATAAACTTCAGTGATCTCTATGAGGTCAAAGCTGAGTAATCCATCGGACACGGCTTCGACAAGCAGAAGTATTTCACAGGTTAACTCATTGGTCAATTAAAAAATCCTTTCAAAAATGTAATTTGGTTTAATTATTAGGGCTGTCCTGCAATTAATGTTTCATAACATGTATCAAGGGAGGGGTGAAGATGCACAGAACATCAGGAACCAGTAAAGACCCAACGCACTTGAATCAATTCCCGGATCACATCCAGAAAGACGTGTATCGCATCATTATCGGAGCTTTGAAAAGGGCTCAAACAAACGGAGAACTTCAACAGAAGATTTCCGAAGAGAAAGAAGCAGCTCTCAAATGAGAGTTGCATGAATGGACAACCTTTCTATGCTAATCATAACTTTACAGTAATATCCAAAGTAAAAGAAGGAGGAGAACAGGTGAATACGGTATATCGAAAATCGAATTTAGGGGAATGGCTCCGTCATTTCAGAGTTAACAGCTTTGACGAAAGTGTAAGGTCGCAGCAGGGGCTTGCAAATCGGCTGCACACGGATCAGAAGAAGATCTCGAACATTGAGCACGGAGCCGAACCAAGGTTGGAATTCGCGTCCGAGTGGTGCAAAGCAACTGGATGGCATGAAGGATGGGATATTGTTGCTCACATTTATCAGCTGGATCCATTCAGTGTTCCTCCCATTCATCAAGAACTCTCAAAACGATTAAGTGACGCGATTTTGAATATGAAAAAACAAATGCTGCAGGCATGGAAAGCTTTAGAGGATTTAGAGGAAGTGAACAATTCGAGAAGGCCGACCAAGCCAGTAGAAATCAACCACATTTTGAAGAAGGATGCCTGCGATCTATTTGATCTCATACCGGCTACGAAAACAATTCTTTATTCATCAGAGCGCGACATTGGCTTAGACATCGAAGATATCACATCGGAATGGACAATGGGGTGTTTGTCAGATGATTTGATTATCCCTACGTTATCGGAATTGGAGAAGGAATTAGCATCAGCAAGGTGAGGGAGTGGTTAGATGCAGTCAATAACCAATTTGGGGGAGTTCATGGAGCAACTTAAAGAACTACCAGAACTTCAAAAGAAAAAAATAGAAGGTATTTTCTACACCACCGAAGGGTTTGAAAAAGCTTATATTCATAACAAGTCGAATACAGTGATTCTTTTCACTTCTGTTTACATTTTTGTAGTTAATTACATGGGATTTTGTGATGAGGTATTTGTAGAGAAAGTTCATAAGGAAACGTTTCAAGTTTTAAAAGATTTAGAAGACAACAATATCGGGAGGTACTTATGAGAATTGCAAATAAAATAAGCGCTGAATTGCTGGATTATGTGCAGGATGGAGACTTACACACAAAGATGGGGAGTGTCCCTTATTCAACAGAAATAAGGAACATAGTGACAGTCGGACACATGATGGAACGGCACACAAAAAATGCTGACCGCGGCAACGATCAGCAAGAGATAAAAACTAAACAAATATGCGCTATTAAAAATATATCATGATTTCTTTGATAAGGCAAGGCTTCCATAGCTTTGCCCCTGAGGGTATACACGTTACGCCTTCAGGGGTGCAGCTATGCACCATGCCATTACCCTCCTTAGGTGAAGCCGGCTGGGTTGACCGGTTTCACCGCAGGGCTGCGAGCACATAAAGTTTCGTTTCTTGGCGCATTACCTCCTCCTCTCTTCGCTCGCAGTCCCGCGGTGCAACCGCACCCTATTAATCTATTGAAAGGAGTGATTGACTTGATTCTTGCCGAAAAAAGCACAGAACACCGATTCCTTTTCCTTGATAAGAAGGCCACAGAACTACGTAAAAGACAGTTTTCCTGGACGGAGAGGAGGCGTAATAGAAGGGCAGCACGACTATCCGTTTACTTCAGAATGATCAATGAAAGACATGCAATAACAGATGAAAACTAAACAAATGTACGCTGCATATCTCCAGAAAGGAGGTCATCATGGATCATTTATTCGTGGTATTTCCTGCACATTGCACTTATAAAAGTGCTGTATGCTGCATAAAATCGTTGCTTTCAAAAACACATCACCTGGAAGATACCGCAGTGTATGAAATCAATCTCGAAATGATTTCAGATATGCCAAAGCTAGTCCTTTCCAGGTCAGAAAAGAATTCAGAGAGTTACGACGTTGCATCTCATGAATTACCTCTGTCAGCCTCGGCAAAAGCTTACAGAGATTCAATCCAAAAACTTTTGGGATGGGTATCAGCCAATCCTACTTACGAATTGCGATTCCATATTAATCAGATGGAAAACGCCATTTCCTTTTCAACGGCGAAAAGGCAGCGACAGCCGCAAAACGTAACCCCAATGAAGAACCGTAATGAACGGCTTATATTGGTTGATGGATCCAATATCCTTACCACTGGATACTATGCTACCAATTCAAACGCTATGCAAACTGTTGATGGTAGACCTACCAATGGCGTGTACATCTTCGTAAAACGTCTCATCGAATTGTTACAGCGTTCAAAACCGAGTCACGTTGCAGTAGCTTGGGATGAAGGAAGAGACACCTTCCGAAAACGTATGTACCACGATTACAAAGCCCAGCGGAAAGCAACAGAACCACAGCTAAAAGAACAATTCTCCATCACGCAAGATTTTCTTACGCAGATAGGCATTGCACAGTATTCCAACCCTGAGATTGAAGCTGATGACGTGATTGGGACATTGGCGCGCATGTGGGAAGAACGCACCAAGCAGGACTGTTACATCATATCGAATGATAAGGACCTGTACCAGCTTGTGTCCGGTCAAACCACGCAGATTGTTCGGAAAAAGAACAATTATGAGTCCATTACTTCAGACACTATCATTCAACAACACGGTGTCCGTCCTGATCAGTGGGCTGACGTGAAAGCATTGCTAGGTGACAGTTCAGACAACATTCCAGGCGTCAAAGGCGTAGGAGATAAAGCAGCATACCCTTTGATTCAGAATTATGAAACACTGGATAACCTTTATAAGGTCCTGGAGGAGTTAGAACAAACGGATTTCAAAAGGTATAAGAAGAAACTTCAGGAGCATCGAGACACGGCGTTTCTAAGCAGAGACTTGGCTCTTATCGAGAAATACTCCGAGGAACTGTTTACCCCTGATTTCAATGAGATGAAATTGCAAGTTACAACTAACAGGTTGATTGAATCACTGGAGTTGCTGCAGTTTTATTCAATCGTGAAAGGGTTGAAGCAGCATGCTTAGAAAGAAAGCGAAGTTAATCGATGATATTCCGGAGTTAGGAAAGGGCAATGTCTTCTGGATCCGTCCTCTCTCTGAAACTGGTGATGTTGTTTATGTCTATCATGAGCACATTAAATCCGAGAGTGCCTATTGCGCTGTTATGCAGGCTTCACGGTTTGATGTGATAGAGGACGAGCCGCCAGCAGTGGCTGAACAGATGACATTGTTTTGAAGGGAGGAGAAGGCATGCAGGAAGATTTAGATTACAAAGAGCTGGTTTTTGTCGATCAGAACAACCGACCGGCCACAGATAGCATACGCATCGCAGAAGCTTTCGAGAAACGTCACGATAAAGTGCTGCGCGATATAAGGTCTTTAAGATGTTCCGATGAATTCCGACTATCCAATTTTGGAGAATCGTCTTATGAAAACCAGCAGGGAAGAAAGATGCCGCTGTTTATCGTCAGTTACGACGGCTTTGCTTTTCTCTGCATGGGTTACAACGGAGAGAAGGCTGATCGGTTCAAAGAGCGATATATCAATGAATTCAACAGGACACGCACATATTTGGAGACTCAACAAAATTTCTTGGAGAGTTCGAATGTAGGAAAACTGCTGGAGATTTATGAGGACAGGGTCACGCTCAATTCAGATCAGCAGAACAAATTGAATCAGAGTGTCAAAGAACGCATTCACCATCTTTATCCAAGCATTAGCAACAAAGCAAGAGCTAAATATTTCTCTGCACTATACAGAGACCTGCGCCATAACTTTGGGGTCAGGTCATACAGAGATATTTCAGACAAACACTATCATGATGCTATACAGATCGTTAATGAATGGGCACTCTCCAATTTTGGGGAGACGAGAGGTGAACGTTAGTGAAACGGCTAAAGCGTGTGATGATAAAAGAAGAGTTAGTCCAGTTAACCGGCGATTATAAGCTGGCTATCACATTAAATCAGATGATCTATTGGTCAGAGCGAATTAAAGATTTTGAGCAGTTCATACAAGAAGAAAACCAGCGCTTACATCAAGACCATCAGATGCAGCCAATCAACGGTTGGATTTACAAAAGGGCAGAAGATCTTTCGGATGAAACAATGCTGGATGTCTCAAAAAAGGCTATGCGGGACTATCTTAAAAAACTCGTTGAACAAGGATGGCTCCAGGAACGGAGGAACCCAATGTATGACTGGGACCGCACTAAACAGTATCGAGTGGACCTGCTAAAAATACAGCACGATCTGCACGATATTGGTTATTCCTTAGACGGTTACCGTATCGACCTTTCGTATTTACAAAATGTAACTTCGAATTTACCGAAAGGGAACCCGGAGTTACCAAATGAAACAGCAATACCAGAGATTACTACAGAGATTACTACAGAGAATTATAATGACAACGACGACCGCGCGCGTAAATCACCTGCCGAGTTTTTTGAAGAAAATGGATTCGGGATGATATCCGGATTCTTGGCTGACAGATTCGATTATTGGCACCAGCAGTTTCAAGAGGCCGATGCCCTTTTAATCAAGGCCATGGAGGCAGCCGTAACGCAGGGGAAACGGAATTTCAGGTATGTCGAAGCGATTCTAAGTAATTGGCAGCAACAAAATGTTCAAACGGTATCCGATGCGGAAGCGCTAGAAAAGCAGTTCCAATATAAAAAGGGAGGGCGTCAACGTGGAGGACTTCACCAGCGCGGAAAAGGCAATGCAGGAAATGGCGTTGATGAGACCGGAATTTCAGAAACGATACGAAGACGCCAAAAAATCGCTGAAGGAGAAAGGGCCAATCAAACAGACGACTCCAGCGAATGAATGTCCACACTCCGAGTGTGATGGGTCAGGGTGGATTCTCTGGAAGGATTGGTCGCAGACGCAGTCTACGAAAAGAGATTACTACAGCCCCTGCGAATGCTATGACTACCGCAAGCAGCTTATGGACAAACGAGCCGAAGAAGCAGCCGTGCCCGAGAATTTCAAAGATGCCAAGCTCAATAATTTCAAAAAGGACGTCTATGTACTACCTGAATCTCAGGAGATCATTAATCTAGCATTTAAGGCGTCCAAAAACTTTGTTTGGCACTTTGATAAATTCCGCGACGAAGGGAAGGGGCTATACTTTCACAGTAATACAAAGGGATCTGGGAAGACTCGATTAATCAGCAGCATAACCAATGCTATTAATTCGCAGCACCCACAACTTCATGCCATTTACAAAAAGGCAGATGACTTGCTCGGAGAAATTAAAAGCACTTTTATTCCAAATGTAGATACAGAGCAAGTGATAGATAAATTCAGAACATCTGACTTATTAGTTGTTGATGACCTTGGTGTTGAAAACATCGACGATAAAAACGGGTGGGTTGAACGAACGCTGACGGATATTTTTGATAAACGGTTGGAGAAAAACAAAGTGACCATTTTCTCTTCAAACTATTCATTGTCGGATTTGGACGGCGTTTATGCTTCAGACCGAATAAGTAGCAGAATACGCAAGATGGTTGTAGAGATCCCAATGCCGGAAGAAAGTATTCGTGACCAAGAGAGCCGAAAAGAAGCAGAAGAGATGGAAAACATATTGTTCCGGGGGTGAGAAAAGTGGTCGAATCTGCGATTTATATTCGCGGACGGAAAATGCCGGACGAGCTGTGGGAAGTGCGCAAAGGGCAGTTGATGGAAATATATCGGGAGAATGAACGTTTATTACGCGACATGAAGAAAAACGTGCACACCACCCCAACTAACATGATGGGGCAAACAGTAAGCAATTAATATATGAGACTGCTGGATTTATAGGAAATAGATGGAGGGATAGCATGGGATATTTCCCAAACGGAACAGCGGGGGCAGCATATTTTGAACGTTATTGCTCCAACTGCAAAAACTGGACACAGCGAGAAGAAGATGGGTGCCCGATATGGGGTATGCACTTGGCTGACAATTACGACTTATGCAACGTAGAAGATAATTACCTGGATAAATTGATACCTCGTACGGAGCAAGGAAACAAGCAATGCGTGATGTATTTACCGGAGGAGGGATAAGGATGGAGCTTAGACGGCAAGTAATCATAAAGGATCTTGAGCAGAAGGGTTTTTTCCTTGCTCTGGACGGACGGTTGCTGAATGAATTGACGGTGAGTGAATTGGAACGGGAGAGAGTACGGATTCCTGAAGTGATGGAGGTTAAAAATGTTTAAACCCATTGAAACAGAGCCGAGTAATACCAACGAAAAGATACGCTTTAAAGATGGTTCCAGGGAAGTGTCATTTGAATTGTCGCAGCTTTCTTCCGGAGAACGACAGCAATTGATTAACCGAGCCATGACCTTTATTGGATCCGATGAATCTGAAGAAAATCCGGATCCAATAAATGACGCTGAAGAGATACATCAAGGCATAAAGATGGAAAATGGGATTCCACTCTATCAAACCTTCCTTTGGTGTAAGAAAGAAGGCTGCCATAACAGAGAACAGCATTATATTGCTCATAACAAGAAAGTGTACTGCAGCAAATGTAAAACTCCTCATTTGAAGCGAAAAGCTAATCCCGCTGGAGGCAATCTGAGTCGTGATAGATTCGGAAATTATTTCAGAGCTGACCGGTTGGTTGAAGATTCGGAAGCTAAACAAGAAAAGTCAATGACAAATACGAGTGTAACCAACACTTCTGAGGACGAGCGAGAATCTGATACAACTAAGAAACTCCCTCTGCAAAAGACGACCGACAATCATTTATCGTCAGTCGGAGAAGCGTTAAAAAAAGCTCAACAAGACAAAGAAGAAGTTGCTCCATGGACAGACCATCAGGCTCGAGTGAAAACTACATGCAGCGAATGTAACAAAGAAATCAATATTTACTGGAAACAGGGACAGAGTAAAAAGAAATATTGCTTCGATTGCAAACAAAGTAGGGAAGTGAGCGCATGATGATTGTCTGCAGCCAGTGTGGGAGGAAAGAGGACGTAAATTTCTTTCCTCAAGACTGGCATATTGACAAACAAGCAGGTTTGATGGAAAACCCGTTAACTTGCGGCAATTGCCAAAACAGGAGTAGTTGACGTGGAAAGGAGAATTTAAAAATGAGACTTGTCAACGGAAAGAAGCAAGACATTGGTAATCAGGTTGATGCTGTAAAAGAGGCTGTACCTTTGCAAATGGAATTATATGTGGAATTTGCGAAATTGCAAAAGGCCTACTTTGATGAATTAGTTCAGGCTGGTTTCTCTGAAAGCCAAGCTCTTCATATAGTGTCGGTTCAAGGACCTTTAGCTAATGGACAGCCAAGTCAATAAGAGCACATCTGACGGACTACGATCACAAAGGAGGGACCTATGACTGCAAGATCTTTTTTAAACGGACATCCGATAGAGCATAACGGCACGGGATGGGTGTATAGCGACACCAAGGAATCAACAGTAGTAAGCAAAGAACAAGGTTGCAAAGAGTACGTCAAAAGAAAATGCGGACACTGCGGACAAAAGGAAACGGCAGAAGGGCATGATGGGTGCTTAGGAACGTTGATAGGTGTGATGAACGCCTGCTGTGGACATGGGAAAGAAAAGGGAGCCTACGTCCAGTTTTGGAACAGGGAAAGTGTCCGAGGTCGCAAGGCGATTGAGATTATGAAAATTTTAAAGAAACATTCTTAAATGACGGATTATCGAAGGAGTGAAAAAAGTGTTCAAAAAGTTACTACGTAAAGTGAATAAACAGAATCCCGAACGAGAAACTGATGAAACGAACTACAATTATGTCTGTCTATCCACAGACCCGAATAATACGATAAATGACCTCCGTGTAGGTGAATGGAACATGCCTGAAGTGCAAAAAAGTTTAATAACAGGGATGTTGAGATACGCGAAGCAAAGCGAAGTGGATGAAGCGAAAGAAAACGGCAGGATAAAGAGCTGAATTATTACGTATACGACGGAATATGAGAATTAAGAAAGGATGATTGGATATGAGCGATATGGCTGAAAAATGGGAAGCGTGGGAAAAACAAGCCGAGGAACTAAGCAAAATCAACGGTGAGACAGCCTCCCTTTCGGAAATAAAAGATTACTTCAATCACTTCAAAAGGTTGCCTTACCCAGAATCAGCTACGTTTGAACGGATTATAAATGACGCTATGAGGTTGAAATCATATCGCCAAGAAATAATTGACGGTCTGTCCACTGTCACCGATAAACAACCTCCGAATAGTAAGGAATTGTTACACTGGCAAGCTGGTTTTGCGGCGGCAATTGACTTTATAGAAGATAACTATTAATACGCATACCGAAAGGAGAAATGAAAATGAAATATGCGATTGTGTTAGATAGTTTCATCATGGAAAAGTTTGATACACCTGAGGAAGCCTATGATGAAGGACGTTCTGCTTATGAAGAATCTGGTTTGTTCCATGAAATAAAGCTGGTGTCTGATTCAGCAAAAACTATAAATGATTAATTCTCATAGCGACGATTACGCGAAGGAGGAATAAGCATGGCACACAATTTCAAGCCAGCCGGTGAAGAAACGAAAATATGTAGAACATGCTATCATTTCAGCCTTCATGCGGGCGTTTTCTCCTTCTGCTTGGTTCAAGAGTATGATGTCTATGAAGGGGATAGCTGCGACATGCACACCGAGAGTGCATGGATTGGACGAAAGCGCGAGAAAGAGTTGACGCAATATGTAGACACCATCTTTGACAGAGGAGATGGCAAGGCGAATTTTTGATTATCGCAGGGTCTTGATGATTATCAAATAGGAGGAATAAATGATGAGATATTACGAAATTCACCACCCTTATTACGCCATGATAAAAGCAGAGGATGAAAACGAAGCAGTGAAAGAGTATATCAATAGTGTTGCTGGCGACGAAGGCGAAGAAGGATCCCTGATGAAAGAAATGGATGAAATAGATCGAGATACAGCAATTATCAAATTTTCAATGGCAGCAGGAGAAGGGGAAGAGAAAACCGCCATTACCGAGAAGAAAAGACACTTTAATGATGAAGATTACTCCATTCTTCTGATTGATGGTGCGCTGGTATGATCGACGATTACATGCAATAAGAGGGAGGCCGAGGAAGCATGACAATAAAGAAAAAGGAATGGGATAGATGGCAGGGTATAACGGATGAGATCAATGCAGAAAATGCGGTGTTACGAAACATCAAAGAGAGGCTAGACAAACAGACGAAGAAAGACCTTGAAAAATACGGGAAAACGGTCAATCCGGACGACTACAGTGTGACAGGCTGGATTGAGCATGCACAGGACGAACTGATAGACGCGCTGGTGTACTTGGAAACGTTGAAGCAAAAGGAGTGGCTGGATGAATTGCCCCGTAAAAAACTGTAGAGGTCGTCTGTATGTTCTCGAAGGTCCGCGTTTAATGACGAGCAAAAGGAAATCCGGTTTATGGCGTCGTCGTCGTCAATGCGATACCTGCTCTACCCGGATGTCTACATGGGAAGCTGTAGACTTGGAAACAGTGGTTAAGCACATTAAGAAAAAGCCAAACGGTAAAAAGAAAAATCGAGGAAAACCTAACTTCAAAAAGGATGATGTAATGTGAATTTAAACGAAATGGTTGAGAAGCAGCGCGAATTGGATGAAAGAATAGTGCAAGAAAAAGGGCTGGAAGGGGAGGATTTGCTACCGAAGAGAATACTGGCTTTACAGGTGGAATTAGGGGAGCTCGCAAACGAATGGCGTGGTTTTAAGATGTGGAGTAACGATCGGGAGCCTAGAATATGGGGGCCTAATCCAAAGAATGTTTGCGAAGTATGCGATGGTCAAGGATATACGAATCCCCATTTGCCATTCATTGAAAGGACATTCTGCGGTAACTGCGATGGTTGCGGTGTTCATTTCAACAATCTACTCCTAGAAGAATACGTAGACTGCCTGCACTTCATCCTGTCGATTGGTATCGAAATCGGAGCAAACAATTACAACTACACCAGCGTAAATGTGATACCTGACACCACAAGAGCTTTTAATTTTCTGTTTGAACAAGCTTCTAAGCTGAACAAAGCCAAAAACGATAAAGCCATTTACTATTTAATGCTTCATAGTTTTATAGATTTTGGTCTAAAAAACTTAGATTTCACTTGGAGTCAGGTAGAACAGGCCTATATGGAAAAGAACATGACCAATCATGAAAGACAGGAAGCCGGATATTAATTGGAGGTCTTACTATTGGAAATAAGCACTGTATACGATGTGGGAGATCGTTAACTGACAGTATCAGCCGTGTTAGAGGATATGGGCCAATATGTTGGATTAAGTCTCAAGAGTCTATTGATTTGATTGATTCACTGCAAAAGTTGAACGGGGAGGATGCCGATGATGGTACAACTGGATCTTATAGAGTCTCTCCATTATTTCAATCCGGCCGCCTCAGCATGGATTGATACGAAACAAGAACCTGTACATTGTTATGTGAAAGCTGTTGTTCCCGAGAAAAGAAATTCTAGGAAATCGGATTTTATGACTTGGGCTGCACACCGCGATGCGATCTTCAGAGCTTATGAATGTTCATTAAGCGAAGCAGAAGAAATTCTTCACCATTCATACGAGAACAACACTCCAGTCACAATGAAAATCTATAGAGACGAAGAGCATGAGTTTTATTTTACGAAAGTAGAAGATTATCTTAAATAGGGGGATAAAGAGATGAAGTATATTGTACAAAGTTATCGTCACCTTGTTATTGGCCAACCGTATTGGGCCGATTATTGTGAAGTGAAAAATTTCAAAGAAGCTGATAGGAAAGCTGATGAATTATTAAAGAGTGGTGTAAAGCCCGAAGATATCAGAGTTATACAGATAGTACGAAGTTACAAGTCTCGATTAGAAGTTGTTGAATGAAGAAGCCGCCCCTCTCGGAACGACTGTCGCACATTTATTTTAACACAACCCGGGGAGGGCAAACATGGGAGATTTCGATTTAAAACAAGAAATTAGCCTGAAAGAAGACGCTGCCTATGTCGTCAAAAATGGGAAGCTTACAACAATGAAAGCTCCTGAATGCGGCCACGGAAATGACGAGATCGTTTGGAAAGACGGCAAAGTCTTAGATGTGATCCGAAGCAAGAGAGAAAGAATAAATGGCCAAGAATACATTTAATGTTTGAAAGTGCATAAAAATTCAATAGTCCTGAGCGATGAACGCAGGGGCACTGATTATGGAGCAGATAACGACTGCTCTATAGTTAGTGCTCCTTTTTTATGTATATAAAAGGGAGGCAGTTATTATGAAAGATTTACTGGACGAATATAAAATAACTCGGTCTGATTTGAAAAAAGCTTTAATAACTGCTAATGAAGAAGATGCCTTTCATTTCAAGCGAATGATATCAGATCTGACATATGCTATTGACTGGATGAGGTTGGGGTACAATCCGGGCAACACAAGGGGCATTGAAAGACGGGCAGCGTACGAAAGAGAAGTTGCTGTGGATCCATTACACATACAAAGCTACGTCAGCAATACTACTACTGGGCACACCGGAACTAGTGAAGATGATAAGCAACGTATACAAGAAGCGCTGGAAGTCCTGACAGATAGAGAACGTGATGCTTATTTAATGGTTCGGGGCGAAGCGCTTCCGCGCGAAGAAGTGGCGCGGCTTCTAAATGTTTCAAAGGGGACAGTAAACAACATGATCACCAGATGCGAGCAAAAGATTATATCCCATCGAATAGCGCCGGCAAATTAGCCGGCTTTTTGTCGCCCGAAAGCACGCAATAGATAAGAAGGATTATATAGGAGCGTGGTTATATGTGAATTACGTACAACCGATTCGAGATCCTGCGAAAATTGAAATGATGAAAGAGTACCTCAAAGAGAAGAACGAGCGCGATTATGTTCTGTTTGTTCTTGGCATTAATACCGGATTACGAATAAGCGACATCCTCAACCTGCAGGTAAAGCATATACAGGGTCACTACATCAGAATTATGGAGCAGAAGACCAGGAAACAGAAACGCATACGGATTACCCCTGAACTGTTTCCATACCTGAAAGAGTATATGCGTAACATGCAGCATGATGATTATTTGTTCCAGAGCCGGAAAGGAAGGAACAAACCTATTCAACGTTCCGCAGCTTATAGAGTATTGAGAGAAGCTGCAGACTACGCCGGACAAGGAGAAGTTGGGACGCATACACTTCGTAAAACCTTCGGTTATCACTTCTACAAGCAGAAGAAAGATGTAGCCATGCTGCAGGAGCTTTTCAATCATTCGTATCCCAGCACAACGTTGAAGTATATCGGCGTGAATCAGGATGCGATGGATAATGCTATGAGCTCGTTCAAGATACCCACAGGGTTATAAAAATAGAGGTATTCAGGCTTTCTTATACCCACAATGAACCATAGTGAACGTTGTGTTTCGTTCAGTTAGGAAAGAGAGATAAGGATTGTTGTGGCAGGTGTTTTGAGTATTGATAAAAAGAAACAGAATACCTGATATGATTCATTCGTGGATAACTCATTATATCTGTGGATAGTGAAAAGTCAAGGAATTCTTCATAGTATTTTTGTTCTGTTTTTTTGAATCAATGCAAAAGCAAAATTTTTCTAAAAGGGAGCACCCCCTCACTTGCCTTAAACCCCTCTAAGCCTTGGGGCGCAAGGGATACAGAAAAACGGGTCCTTCTGGGTATCTTAAACCCCTGCGGGTGCATACGAGCCCGAAAATTGCCCAGTTTCTGCGTTTTTAAGGCCATTTCGCTTTCAAGCGTCCGTCATTCTGGGAAATAATTTAGGAGGTGATGAAATGCCATGGCACGCAAGGATTTAAAAGAAAATAACTATCTTGTGACAACAGCTGAAATTAGCGAAATCCTTGGTTTATCGAAGCGAAGAATTCAGCAATTAGTGCAGGAAAAAGCGCTTGTACGCGTGTCTCATGGGAAATTTGATCTACCTTCTTCTATAAATTCCTATTTTGAATACAAAATGGAAAAAATGCAGACGGAAGATGATCTCGATAAGAATAAAGAGGCAGCTAAATGGACCAGGGCAAAAAGAGAAAAGACAGAGCTGGAAGTTAAAATTATGCGTGGCGAGCTGCATCGTGGAAAAGACGTAGAAAGAGTAATGAGTGATATGCTTGGCGCTTTTCGGGCTCGTCTTCTGTCTTTTCCATCAAAATATGCTCCCCAGGTACTGGGTAAAACGGAAATACCGCCTATTAAAGAGAAGCTCAAAGACGGTATTTACGAAGCTTTAAACGAACTATCTGAATACGATCCGTATGTATTCTTCGATCAAAGCAAAGACAAGCTGTATTTGGAAGAGGAAGAGGAAGATCCGGAATCGGAAGTGGCTCTAATGGAAGAAGGTCCGGAGGCTTATGAGCGTAAGCAGGAAGAATAACAGCACCTCAAAGCTGTTTAAAAGATTAACAAAAGAGATACTCTCTCCGCCTCCGGATCTTACTGTATCAGAATGGGCGGATTCATACCGTAGGTTATCCAGCGAATCTTCTGCGGAGCCTGGACAATGGAGAACAGACCGCGCACCGTATCAAAGAGAAATACTGGACTCCATGCTGGATCCGGAGTTGAAAAAGATTGTCGTCATGGCAAGTTCGCAGGTGGGGAAAACCGAGATACTGTTAAATGCGGTAGGATACCACATTGACTTTGATCCATCTCCAATTCTTCTTCTTATGCCAACAGAACAGCTTGCAAAAGATTTTTCAAAAGAAAGGCTTTCTCCGATGATCCGTGACACGCCGGCCATTCGGAATAAAGTAGCTGAGTCAAAAACAAGGGATGGAGGTAATACCACACTCCAGAAAGCTTTTACCGGAGGGTATATTGCATTGGTAGGAGCGAATGCACCAAGCGGACTATCTTCCAGACCGATCCGTATACTGCTGGCTGATGAGGTAGACCGTTTTCCGGTTAGTGCAGGAACAGAAGGCGACCCGTTATCCCTAGCTCAGAAGCGGACGAATAACTTTTACAATAGCAAAGAAGTAATTGTGTCTACACCAACCGTGAAGAATGCTTCTCGAATTGAAGCGGAATATAACCTTGGGACACAGGAACTTTGGAATTTGCCATGCCCTTCCTGCGGTGAATATCAACCGTTACGCTGGCAGCAGATAAAGTTTGAATCAGCCTCCCACGCCTGCAAACATTGTGGGACGCTGCACAATGAATATGAATGGAAAGATGCAAAGGGAATGTGGGTTGCTCAGAATCCTGACGCTAACTTCCGGAGTTTCCACTTGAATGAACTGTTATCCCCATGGAGCCCGTGGAAGAAGGTTATTGATGACTTTTTGGAAGCCAAATCAAAGGGTCCGGAATCCTTAAAGGTATGGGTGAATACCTCGCTGGGTGAGTCATGGGAAGAAGAAGGTGAACAGCTGGAAGAAGACGAGTTGTTGAAACGCGCTGAAGGATACGAGGCAGATGTTCCGTCTGGTGTGAAAATACTGACCGCAGCTGTAGACGTTCAAGATGATCGTTTTGAAATTGAAGTTGTAGGCTGGGGAGCCGGGAAAGAATCATGGGGTATTGAGTATCATCAAATATTTGGGGACCTCAATACAATGACTCCGTGGAATGACCTTGATGCATATCTATCACGAACATGGAAGGATAGTCAGGGAAAGGAATGCGGAATTGCAGGAGCATGTATAGACAGCGGCGGCCATTTCACACAGGAAGTATACAAATTCTGTGCCCCACGTAAAAGCAGACGTATTTTCCCGATCAAGGGGCAGGGTGGACAAAATCAATATATACCTCTTGTGAATGGATACAAGGAAATCAAAGGGTTGAAAGTATTCTTGTTTCACCTTGGTGTTGATGAAGGGAAAGCGAAAGTCATGTCACGTTTGCAGCAGTTAGAAACCGGACCCGGATTCTGTCACTTTCCAGTAGGAAAAGGGTACAACAAATCCTATTTTGAAGGGCTGACAGCTGAAAAATTGGTCACGCGGTATCGCGAAGGAATCCCGTATAATGTTTGGAAGCAGGTTCGGGATCGTAACGAACCGATTGACCTCCGGGTGTATAACACTGCAGCGATAGAAATATTAAATCCTAACCTGGACGAAGAATTCACGCCGGCGCAGCAACCTAAAAAGCGAAGAAGAAAAAGGACGCATTCCCGTGGCGCAAGCATTTAGAACTCATCATACAGAGTTCTTTTTTTGTGAGGTGATAGAATGAGCACATTTACAAAAGAACGAGCAGAGAAACACCTTAATGCCTGGCTGGATGCTGAATTGGCTGTTACAACCGGTCAATCTTACAGCACAGCTAATCGGAGTTTAACGCGCGCTAATCTCCCGGAAATCAGAAAACAAATAACGTTTTGGCGCATGGAGTTGGCTAAAGCGGAAGGTAAAGGAAAACGTAAAGTTACGAGAGTTATCCCACGCGATATGTAGAGAAGGGAGGGGTGGTTATTGACTAAACAGAATGCTCCCACGCAGCGAAGGGTGAAAGGTAGAAAAAGCGCCAAAGTGTTGAACCAAGGATATGGTTCCCATGGGGCGAATGCTGAAAAAACGAGCTTGGCCGGATGGATAGCAGCAGCGGGATCTGCCATTGAAGATATAGAAAGGAATGTAGATCAACTTAGAACGCGTTCCCGTGACTTGTATATGGGTTCTCCATTGGCCGCCGGAGCTTTGAAAGCAATTCGGACCAGCGTAGTAGGTTCCGGGCTAAAACTAAACGCACAGCCGGATCATGAGTATTTGGGTATGACTCAGGAAGAGGCGGAAGAATGGTCTTCGAAAGTAGAGCGGGAGTTTTCCCACTGGGCAGATAGCATTAACTGCGACGCGCAACGGATGAATAATTTTTACGAACTGCAGCAATTGGCTTTTTTGTCATGGCTGATGAGTGGAGATGTATTCTCCTTGCTCCCCATTATAAAAAGGAAGGGGGCAATATATGACACCCGCATTTATTTGATTGAAGCAGATCGTATTGATACTCCAAATGACTCTAAGGGTGTGTCGTATTTTAACAACAAAATTATTAATGGGGTGGAAATTGCTGATTTTGGCGAAGTGATTGCCTATCATATCGCGCAGCATCATCCAAACTCTATCCACTTTTCTGCGCCACAGGAATGGAAAAGAGTTTTGAAGTTCGGCGAGAAAACTGGACGACAGAATATCATTCATCTCATGGAATCAGAGCGTCCGGAGCAACGACGAGGGGTTCCCATTTTAGCTCCTGTTATCGAATCATTAAAGCAATTATCACGATACACAGAAGCGGAACTAATGGCTGCTGTGGTGAACGGGTTTTATACTGTATTCATCAAATCACAAAGTCCTGATGAAGGACCATACGGCCCCAGTATCCCTGATGATATGCAGGTTGATGATGAAGATGATGGGACATACGAACTCGGAAGTGGATCTGTTGTAGGTCTTGCTCCGGGAGAGGAAATACAAGAATCCAACCCAAGTCGTCCGAATCAAAACTTTGACGGGTTTGTCACTTCTATTTGCCGCCAGATCGGAACAGCACTGGAAATTCCGTATGAAGTGTTGCTTAAACACTTCACCTCCAGTTATTCAGCAAGTCGTGGAGCGCTAATGGAAGCTTGGAAGATGTATAAAATGCGTCGTGCTTGGCTCGCTAATGATTTTTGTCAGCCTATATATGAAGAATGGCTGTCAGAAGCGGTGGCCAAAGGGCGTGTTGAAGCTCCTGGTTTTTTCGATGACCCATTGATGAGAAAAGCCTATTGCGCTGCAGAGTGGACTGGACCTTCTCAAGGTCAGCTTGATCCGTTGAAGGAGGTGAATGCAGCTGAGAAAAGGGTGAAGGGTGGTTTTAGTACAAGAACAAGAGAAACCACAGAACTCACAGGCACTGATTGGAAGACTAATCATAGAAAACGAGTCATGGAAGAAAAACTACGTGAGGAAGGAGGACTGAAACAAGGTGAACCGAACCAATCTCAACCAACCGATCCCCCAGCATCGAATCAAGATGATGACAGGGAAGACGACAGCGACGACTAATGAAGGCAAGAAATTCTGGGATATCAAAAACATTTCTGCTGATAAGGCAGAATTGTTTATTTATGGTGATATTGAACCTTTTCAAATTGTAGAAAGTGACGTTACAGCCTATGCCTTTGCGGAAGATTTGAGAAGCGTCGGTGAAGTGGCCGAAATTGATCTACGAATCAACAGTTCGGGAGGGGATGTATTTTCTGCTCAGGCTATTTACAGTTTGCTGCGTTCCCATAACGCAAAAATTACAGCTTACATTGATGGCATTGGAGCATCGGCAGCTTCTTTTATACCGATGGCTGCGGACACAATCTACATTCCAAAAAATGCATTGATGATGATTCACAATCCTTTGATGATGACTATCGGCAATCGTAATGACCTTCTAAAAACTGTGGAAGTTCTTGATAGAGTCAAGGACACCATTATCGCAGCATATGAAAACAAAACCGGAAAAGATCGTCAGGAAATTAGCGATGTTATGGACGAAGAAAAGTGGATGACGGGAGAAGAAGCGGTGGAAAACGGATTTGCTGATGAACTCTTAGACGAGGTCGAGGCCGTTGCAAAAGTAGAAGGCAATTATCTTATTGTCAATAACATCAAACATGACCTGTCAAAACTTAAAAACATCTCTTCATATTCCGGCAGTCAAACAGCGAAAACAAATACCGAGGAGGAAAAGATTATGAACCTGGAAGAGCTTAAAGAAAAATACCCGGAAATCTACAATCAAGCAATGAAAGCCGGCGCTGATCAAGAAAACGAACGCATTAAGGCCATTGAAGAAATGCAGATTCCAGGCAATGAAACCCTTGTTAACAATGCAAAATTTGAAACAAGAAACTCTGCGGAAAAGCTGGCTGTTGATATTATCAAGGCTCAAAAAGAACAGGGCAGCAGTTACTTGAAAAACAGAGAAGAGGACGCCGGAGAATTAAATAACATTTTTGGCGGTGAAGCTCCGGAAGATAAGTCGTCAGAGGAACAAAAAAATGAAGATTTTGAAAAGGTAGGCAAAGGTATTGCCGATTTCATTAATTCTAATCGAGGAGGTGCGAAGTAATGCCTGAAAATCTTCAAACCAACCACGGGCAATTTCAAAATGATAATCTTTTTGCAGGATTGGTAGCCGATGTAGTGACGGATTCTGTGACCGTAAAAAGCGGTGAGAATCTGGTACGTGGAACTGTAGTGGGGCTTGACACGAATAATGAAGCAGTTGCTGTTGATTCTGCTAATACAGACGGAAGTGAGGAACCTTTTGGTGTGCTTGCAGGAGATGTGGATGCTACGAACGAGGCGCTACCCGGAGCCGTCTATCTGACAGGAGAATTTAACGAAGAGAAACTGACATTCGGCGGTTCCGATGCAGCAGCAGATCATTACATTTCCCTTCGCGACAAAGGAATATTTTTGAAAACCAACATTTCAGCAGACTAATAAGTAAAGAGAGGATGACGATTTATGGCTGATCAAATCAATATTTATGACACTCGAACCATGCTGGCAGCAGTAGAACAAATGATTCCGACTCACACATTTTTACGAGACACTTTTTTCCCGAACAGTATTACGTTTCGGTCGGAGCATGTGGACGTTGATTATTTTAAAGGACGCAGGAAAATGGCTCCGTTTGTATCACCTCGAAAAACCGGTCAAGTTATGGACCGAAGCGGATATGAAGCCCAAAGTTTTAAGCCTCCATTGATTAAGCCTCAACGTATTATTACGGGGGAAGACCTCCATCATCGTTCCCCAGGGGAACAAGTATACTCTCGTCGTTCTCCACAACGTCGTGCTGCTGAAATGATAGCGCGTGATATTGAAGATCTGGATGATGCCATTACCCGGCGTGTTGAGTGGATGATTGCTCAAGTCTTGTTTACTGGTAAAGTAAACGTAAAAGGCGATGGTGTAGATGCTGTTCTTGACTTTGGATTCACAAATATGGAGACTTTGAGCGGCACTGATAAGTGGGATAATTACGCAAACACAGATGGACAGTATGAAACAGACCCTATGGGATATCTCAAAGAGAAACGGCGTGAAGTCACAAGAAAATCAGGAGTGTCACCTAACCGCGTTATCATGGCTTCCGATGTTGTTACAACTTTTGTGAATCACCCAAAAGTACGTCAAACACTTGACACCCGGCGTGTAACACTTGGACAAATCAATCCAGATTTGCTTCCTGACGGTGTTACTTATATTGGATCTTTAAGCGAGTTGGGTATGGACATTTACAGCTATGATGAATGGTATTTTGATGAAGATGAAGGAATAGAAAAACCGATGGTTCCAGATGGTACGGTTATGCTCGGTTCATCAAACGCTCGTTCTTCTCTCCTGTACGGCGCTGTAACATTGACTGACAGAAACACAAACGGGTTCGTCACGTATGAAAGTGAGCGTGTTCCGGATTCTTGGATTCAGAAGGATCCGCCTGCTCGCATTCTTCAGATGAACAGCCGGCCGGTGCCTGTACCTCACGAAATCGATTCCTGGTTTGTGGCAACAGTTATTTAAGGAGGTGTGACATATGGATTTATATGCGAATCAGCCTATTAAGCATAACGGAAAAAGTTATGATATTGGAGACACACTTGAAAAGGTAAACAAAGAGGATGCGGAGCGGCTCATTTCATTAAGGGCTGCTTCTTCTATGCCGGGGAGAGAAAGTTCTGAAGAGGCGAACGAACCGAACGACCCCGTTGAGAACGTTGAGAACAATGAAAGCAAAGATCTCAAGCAAGAACTCAGTGAGCTTGATTTTTCTGATTTAAAACAAGCTGCTACTGATCACGGCATAGAGTTCAACGCTAATATCGGTGAAGAAAAGTTGATTGATCGTATTATTTCAGAAGAAAAAGCTGAAGCGGTACTTGCTGAATTTGAAGAAGCTGAAGAAGTTGAAGAAGTTGAAGCGGAATCAGCAGACGGTGAATCGTAATGGTCCGTTTAAAAGATTACCTTGAAGAAGATCTAGATACCTTCTTTAACACGGATGAATTCGCGGAAGAGATTGACATCACCCACAATAAGAAAACGAAAAGACTTACTGTGATTCCTGATGACGATCTATTGAAAAGACATGCCTTGAAAGAAGGGAAAGAGGGGCTCGCTGAAGACGGGCTCCTTATTCATGTGGCCAAGAGAGATTTTGTTGAAGCCTTCGGCGAACCATATCATGATCAGAGGCTGAACCTAAGGAAATCCTTGTACACTATCATTGAGTACCAGGAAGACCATGACGTATATACCATCACTCTCAGGAGGTACAGCGTCATATGAAAATGTCGGTAGAAGTTGATGAAAAACTACTTGAAGAAGTGCAAAGCAGACTAGGAGCGTTTCAGAAAAAAGCTCCCAATGCGATTTCTAATGCCCTTAACCGCGCTTCTTCCAACGTTCGTTCGAACATCAGCAAAGAAATACGTAAAGAGTATGTAATAAAGGCCGGAGATGTGAAGGAAACCCTTTCAAAAGGGAAAGCACGCAGAGGAGATTTAAGCACAGAAGTACGATCACAAGGATCGGTGATTCCTTTAAACCGTTTTAAGGTATCTCCAAAAACGGTGAATCCGACAAGAAAAAAGCCAATCAAGATTGGCGTAAAAAAGGGAAGCACCAAAGAGGTTCGGGGAGCATTTGTAGCTGATATCAATGGACCGAAAGTGTTTAGCCGTCATGGTAAGTCAAGGCTTCCGATTAGTAGATTATTTGGTCCGTCTGTCCCTCAAATGCTCGACAACGAAGAAATTCGTCAAGAAATTAATGATCAGGGTGTTGAAACGTTTTATGAACGCTTAGATCATGAGATATTCCGTCTTTACGAAAAAGGAAGGGGGTAAACATGGTACCTCACGAACTCCAGGACGAATTAGACAAACGGTTGAAGGGTGTTTTAAAGCATATGCGCTTTGAAAACCCTACGCCAAGCGAGGAAGAACCAGACCCCATCCCCCTTAATTTTTACACGCAGCATTTACCGGAACGTCGAGACGGCGATATATCTCATTTTCCGTTTATTTTGACACGGGTACGGTACGGAGAAGAATCGTCAGAAGACGGACATTTGAAGCTTCAGGTGTTCATTGTTATTGCTGTCTATGATGAGAGTGGTAACCATCAGGGACACCGTGACGTGTTAAACATCGTGCAAAAAGTGGTAAATAATCTGCATCATTTTCGCATATTGAACAAGACGTTTGAACGTGATTTTCCTTTACGCTGGGACTATGAAGATGAAGATACATTTCCTGTTTACTTCGGAACCATCGAAACAAATTGGATTATGCCGGAAACTGAAAGAAAGGACGTGAGGGATTTAATATGACTGAAGAGACAAAGACCTCTGCTGCCAAGAAAACAAGCACTTCTAGGGCCAAGACAGCAGCCAAAAGCAGCACAAAAGAAACCGTTATCTACATTGGGCCAAGCATAGGAAATCAATTACGACAAAACTCCATTTTTCGAGGGAAGTTACCTCCAAAAATTCAGGAACATGTTGACAAAAGCGCCGCGGTGAAGGCGCTTTTTGTGTATCCGAAAGATTTGAAGAAGTCCTTTCAAAATCTAAAAAAATCCGGGACAAAAGAAAGTACTCTTTACAAAAAAGCATTTAAGTACTCGCAGGCTATCCAGAAAGGAGAAGCTGAATAATGGCATATCGGCATGGGATATATACAACAGAAAGTGATACGCAGGTAGTCGATCCTGTAGAAGCAGGCACCGGTCTGGTTGTTTTTGGGACGGCCCCTGTCAACCTATTGGATAACCCGTCTGAAGCGGTAAATAAGCCAATCCAGGTTAACGACTGGAATGGCGCGAAAAATGAAATTGGGTATTCAGAGGATTGGAGTAAGTTCACTCTATGTCAGCAAATGGACGCTTCCTTTCGCAGGATTAATGCCGGCCCTGTCATATTTGTCAACGTTCTCAATCCTACGGATCATACTGCCTCTGAATCTGCTGTGACCATCAATGTCAGTGAAGGAGAAGCAGTCATTGAAAAAGAAGGTGTACTTCTTAACTCGCTGACTGTATCGGCAGGAGATGGGAGTTCCAACTATGTAGAAGATACAGATTACACAGCTGATTTTAATGAAGACGGACATGTTGTTATTTCCATTCTTGATAGCGGATCAATTACCGGATCCGATTTAACCGTTACCTACGACTATTTAGACCCTGAATCTGTTACCTCAGAAGACATTATAGGCGGCTATGATTCAGAGAACGGGACTTATCAAGGAATCGAAGTTATTGAGCAGGTTTTCCCTCGCCTAGGTGTGAATCCGGGGTTGCTATCAGCTCCTGGTTGGTCTCATCAGGAGGAGATTGGAACCACACTTGTATTAAAAAGCCGTGGCATAAACGGCGGGTTTAACGCAGGTAACATCTTAGATGTAAAGGGTAATACAAAAGATGATGCAGCTTCAGATAAAGATACAAAACTTTACGATGACTCGTCTTCCACTATCTGCTGGCCACGAGCTAAAATTTCCGGAAAGACGTATCAGTACAGTGCAATCGCTGCCGCCCTGATGGTTCGATTGGATGCGGAGAATGACAATGTTCCTTACAAGTCACCGTCCAATAAAAAAATATCGATAAGCGCGATGGTAAATGATGCCGGCGAAGAAGTATATTTGGATCAGATGGCCGCAAACGAGTTGAACGGGAACGGCATTTTCACAGCTATCAACTTAAACGGTTGGAGAACGTGGGGGAACAATACGGCGGCTTATAATGACACAGTGCAAAATATCGATGTGAAAGACCGATTTATAGCCGTCCGCAGAATGTTTGATTGGTGGGGGAACTCATTCATGCTTTCCTTCCTGGATCGAGTAGATGATCCCACGAATACACGCCTGATTGAGTCAGTTGTAGATAGTGAAAACATTCGCGGGAACAGTCTTCAAGGAGAAGGACAGATTGCAGGGGCTGCGATTGAATTCCGCCAAAAGGATAATCCGACATCGGACATTCTGGATGGTGTAATTAAATTCAAACAAAGAGTAGCTTTTTATACGCCTGCACGGGTAATAGAAAATGACCTTGAATTCGATCCTACTCTGCTAACTAATGCGCTCTTTGGAGGTGGCGAATAATGACTATTCCAGAAAAAGTGATTAATTATAACGTCTATGATGACACAGATGTTTTAAAGGGCGTATCCGCAGAAGTCACACTACCGACACTGGAGAACATGTCGGAGACAGTATCAGGAGCCGGAATTCTTGGTGAATACGAATCTCCTACGCCTGGGCATTTCAGCAGCACCACATTAGAAATACCCTTTCGAACGCTACACGATCCATCGTTTACTCTCATGGAAAATCGAGGGCGATCTATTGTTTTGCGGGCGGCACAGCAGAGTTATGATATGGCACGCGGAGAAACAAGAAGTCGAGGCCTGAAGATTACCGTTCGAGGTATCCCGAAAGGAAACGAGATGGGAACCCTCGGGATTGGAACACCAACCGAGTCCACGAACACCTTGGAACTGCTATATATCAAGATAGAAGAAGATGGCCGAACATTGTTAGAACTGGACAAAACCAATTTTATTTTTAATGTCAATGGGAGAGATCAGCTGGCAGAAATACGAGACCAAATTTAAGAAAGTTGAGGTTTTAATATGAGTGAAGAACAAAATCAAAATGAATATCTAATTGAATTTAAAAAGCCTTATCAATTTGAAGGACAAGAATATAAAGATGTTGATTTATCGGGGATGGAGAATTTATGTGCCAAAGACCTTATGGATGCCGACAAAAAATTCAACAACAGTGGTCAAACAGCAATTATGAACGAGATGACAATTGGTTATTCCTGCATCATCGCCTCTAAATCTACCGGAAAGCCGGTTGAATTTTTTGAGAATTTACCGGCTCCAGATGCGCTGAAAATTAAACGCACGGTGATGGGTTTTTTGAACGCATAGAGGTTGTAAAAAAACAACAAAACAGCTGGGTCAAAAATGTAACTGGTAAAAAATTGAGAAAAACTTGTGTTCGGCTATCCATAGCCACATACACGAATCTTGATTATTACCTAGGCTTAAACGTGTTTGATCTAGCGGAGATAACGTCTGAAGTCGCAGACGCACTTCCTCAAAAAGGGGGAGGGAAAAAGCAGTGAGCAGCCAAAAAACGTATGAAATAGCCTTTCAGATGGGAGCGAACATGGATTCTTCCGTCCGAAAGGCTTTTTCTAGTGCAAATAAGAACTTGGATAAAATCGGGAATAATGCAGAGGACGCCTCTGAAAAAACCGGACTATTGCAAAAGTCTTTACAGTCAATAGGTAAAGTGGGATTGGCAGGAGTAGGGGCTGCAATGACAGCTGCAGCAGGAGGAGCTGCAGCTGCTTTTGCGTCTGCTGAGAACTTCCAACAGGCTATGAGAAGTGTGGAAGCGGCCACCGGTGCTTCCAATCAAGAGATGAATGAACTAGAAACCATCTCCAAAAATCTGTATAACAATAACATGGGTGAAAACTGGCAGGATCTTGCCGACGCCGTATCTCAAACAAAGAATATTACTGGTTTAGCTGGCGAAGAATTGCAGAATGCTACGAATAATGCAATCGCATACCGCGATACATTCGGAGCAGATTTACAAAGCTCCATACAAGCAACGGATACCATGATGAAAAACTTCGGTATTACCAGCGAACAAGCATACAATTTGTTAGCTCAAGGTCAACAAGCAGGACTGGATAAGTCCGGAGATTTACTTGAATCGGCAAACGAATACGCAAATCACTTTTCAAACCTTGGCATGAATGCGGAAGAGATGTTCAGCATTTTTCAACAGGGTGCTGATTCGGGAGCTTTTTCTGTTGATAAAGTTGGAGATGCCGTAAAAGAATTCGGTATACGAGCTACTGATGGAAGCAAAGCATCTCAAGAAGCATTTGAAACTCTTGGATTGAATGCTGACAAAATGACGCAGAAGATTTCTGAAGGGGGACCCGCTGCCCAAAAAGCCTTTCAAACAGTTATAAAAGAACTAGATAAAGCAGGGGATTCACAAGAAGCCCTCCAAGCCGGCGCTGCTCTTATGGGAGCTCCGTTTGAAGATTTAGGTGTTGAGGCAATAGCAGCTCTGTCTAATGTTCAAAATGAATTCGATATCACAAAAGCATCCATGGATCAAATCGGAGACGTTAAGTACGATACGGTGGGTCAAGCCTTCCAGGGGATAGGCCGGCAACTTCAGACCGGCCTTCTCATACCCATGGGCGAAAAGTTGATGCCTGTACTACAAAGATTCTCCGATTTTATAAACGCTAATATGCCGGCAATAAAATCTGTGTTTGGTGGTGTGATTGATAGTATAGTCCAGTCCCTGAATAACATGGGGGATTCTTTTTCTACTCAGGACTTACAGAATTTCATCACATCAATTCAAGAAAAAATGCCGCAAATTAAAAGCTCCATTCAAGGTGCGTTTTCCACAGCTGGAGTGATTATTAATACCTTTGGGAAAACGTTGAACTGGGTAAGAAAAAATTCAGATCAGCTATTGGCTGCAACTGCGGGATTAGCGTCAGCATTTATAGCTTTTAAAGTGATTACAAGCGTTGTAGCAATGTTTAGAGCATTACGAACTGCTTTAGCAGCAGCAACGATTGCGCAAAGAGCTCTGAATTTAACGATGATGATTAGCCCGATTGGAGTTATTGCTGCTGCAGTGGGTGCTCTTGTAGCAGCGGGAGTATTACTTTGGAAAAATTTCGATATTGTAAAAGTTAAAGTGCAACAGCTTTGGCAAAAGCTTCTCAATAACCCTATAATGGCTATTGTTGCAGGTCCTATCGGAGCTCTGATTGCGGCAGGTATTTCTCTCTGGAAGAATTGGGATTTAATCAGAGCTAAAAGCATTCAAATATGGAATGCAATTAAATCTTTTTTTGCGGGTATCGGACCATGGTTTTCAAAACTCTTTTCTGGAATAGGAAACGCAGCTGCATCGGTAGGAAAAGCAATAGGAAGTGCTTTCACCAGCGCTTATAATGGAATCACAAGCCTTTTCTCGGGTATCGGTAATTGGTTTTCAGGTGTATTCAGCTCCGTTACCGGCGCTTTTCGTTCGGGAATTAATGGCGTCATAGGATTGGCAAACTCTGCGATTGGCAGTTTGAATAATATCAGCGTTGATATTCCTAACTGGGTCCCAGGAATGGGCGGTAAATCGTTCGGTGTTAACATTCCGAGAATCCCTATGTTAGCGGAAGGTGGAATAACAACGGGCGCAACCTTGGCCATGATAGGTGAAGGAGCGGAACAGGAAGCTGTATTGCCTCTTTCAAAATTGGAAGGTATGTTAAGCAGTTCGGAAACAGATAATAGTTCAAGCTATACCGATAACGATACAAAGTTTGTGTATGCTCCAGTGCATTATCATTATGGGGATACAAATCAGGAAGATATCGAAAACGCTGAACGAGAGAGTCAGAGAGATTTTGAAAAGAGAATGAGACGATACGAAAAAGAGAAAGAACGGAAAGATCCACGTCGCTAGGAGGGAGGATGAAGGTTGATATATACAACAATATCCGGTGACACGTTTGATCAGATTGCAAAAAAAGAATTGGGCAGCGAGCGATATACAGGAGAACTATTGGACGCCAATCCAGAACACCTCCATACTGTAATATTCAGCGCTGGCCAGGAACTGACTATCCCTGAATTGAATAACGAAGATGACAGTAGTTCCAGCCTTCCTCCCTGGAAGCGTGGTGATAATTAGTGGATCCTCGACACGCATTTGTTAAAGTGGATTATCAAGGCGTAAATATCGATGAAGCTATACGGCCGGATATTAAAAGCTTTTCATATACTGACAATGCATCCGGTGAGTTTGATGATATAAGTATCAAACTCAAGGATGATCATAGGCGTTGGAGCACAGATTGGTTCCCTCAAAAAGGGGATATCATAGACGCTTCATTAATTGCGGAAAATTGGACGAAAAACGGCGACAGGAAGAGACTTCCTTGTGGTCGTTTTTTTGTTGATGAACCGAAGTTTTCTGGGCCACCCCGGGAAGTTTCTATCGATGCTATTGGTGCTCCCTTAAACAACAACTTTACGGACCGGGAGCGTAGTAAGACATGGCGAAATACAACACTACGGGATATCGCATCGGAGATATCCAGTCGTTCGGAATTGACCCTACAATATATTGGAGACGAAAACCCATCACTTGATGAAATTGAGCAGTCCGAAGAGCCGGACTATTCTTTTCTCGCCAATCTATGTGATGAAGAAGCTAAAGCCATTAAGGTGACGGATCAAAAGATTATTATTTTCGACGAACAAGAATTTGAGCAGCGTGACGCTGTAGATACTTACAGAGAATCTGCGGACAGAGTGCTGGATTATTCATTTGATACATCTTTGACCAATACAGCATACGACGCTGTAGAAATTTCATATTATGACCCGAAAAAAGGGGAGAACATTCAGCATTTATATGCCATCACAGATATAACAGAAGATTCTAAAGTATTTAAGATGAGCAGCAAAGTGAGCACCGGGGAAGATGCTCGCAGAATAGCCCAGAAGAAATTAAGAACCCTCAATAAACGGGAAATTACAGGGTCAATAACGATTCTGGGTAATCCGGAATTGGCTGCAGGAGCCTGCATTATATTGCAAGATTTTGGCGTATTTGATGGAAAGGCCTTTATTGAGAAGATTACACACGATCTTCCGGGATACAGAAACAACGTTGAGTTCCGGTTAGTGTAGTTAGGAGGGATAATATGGGTCAAACATCCGGCAACGAAGCTTTGAAAATTGCACGGAATCTCGTTCGTGTAGGTGAAGTTAGCAGTGTGGACGATGAAAGTGGGATGGTGGAAGTTCTTTTCCGCGACCGAGACAATATGGTGTCAGCTCCATTACCCCTTTTAAGCTTTGAATATAACATGCCGGTTCCGGGTGATTCCGTTGCGTGTTTGTTTATGGGGAACGGACTCGAGAATGGGTTTTGCATAGGGAAATATTACTCAGAAAAGAACAAACCGACGGAGCAGGACAAAAATATTTACCGAAAACAGTTAGACGATAATGTTTATGTTCGGTACGACAAAACACAGAAAGACTTAAAAGTTATTGTTGACAGTGTTGAGTTGAAAGTACAAGGGGGGAGTGTGACTGTGAGCGCCGAGGAAGTTCAGTTAGGAGAAAACGCAGAAGATGGGATTCCATTGGGAAAACAACTGAAACAATGGCTGGACAATCACACTCATCCTATTTCCTGGACAAACTCTGGTGGCAGTGGTGATAGTTCTCCGCCGTCTACATCGAGTCCTTCTCCGAGTGAAAAGGTGAAGGTAGAATGATTGGAAGCTTTGGAGACATTGTGTTTGAAACGTCAGACAAGCGCATCCATTCCTTTTACGATTTTACAAGAGATATAACCTCACGATGGGACTCCTCAAAAATTATCGGTCGCAAACCAGTCAGTGAATTCATCGGCCCTGATCTCGATGGAATTTCTTTTTCTATTGACTTACATGGTCAATTTGGTGTGAGGCCGCGTGTTGAAATGGAAAAATGGAATCGAATGAGCAGATCCGGACAAGTAGAAATACTGGTTATAGGTAAACGAGCATTAGGGTTGGATCGCTGGTACGTATCGGATGTATCGGAAAAATGGAACGTTGTGATGGACAAAGGGGAACTATTATCCTGCAGCGTAGAAGTATCGCTGAAAGAATACATTGGGGAGTTGTAATAAATGGCGGATATTAACTATGAAAACGTAGACATCAACTTTTCTGCAGAAGGTAGTGAAGATGTTCTCCGTAATCTTCAAATTCTGTATACTACCCCAGAAGGCACTGTTCCATTCATGCGGGATTTCGGTATATCTCTGGAAATTCAAGACCAACCCATCAATGCCATACAAGCCAAGATGGTAGCTGAATATACGGCGAAAACAAGGAAATTCGAACCGCGCGCAACGGTCGAAGAAGTAACGTTTGTATCAGATGGAGAAACAGGATCCATGCGCCCGAAGGTGGTGATTAGTAGTGATTCCTGAACTTAGTAACCTTCCGGAAATAAGTTTTGCTGACACAGACGTGAATGAAATGCTGAATAGCATGGTTTCAGACTATGAGCAAGCCTACTACGAATCAACAGGGGAAAGAAAGAAACTATATGCCGGGGATCCGATTAGAATATTTTTGTATACTCAAGCATTACGTGAACTTCAATTGCGTTCCATTATCGATGATGCTGCAAAACAGAATTTGCTTGCATATGCCAGAAGGCCGGCTATCAATCATCTGGCAGCGTTTAAAAATATTTCAGAATTTCAACCCCAACGAGCGACAACCTTGCAACGATTTTATTTAAGTGCTCCTCAGGCTGTTCCACAGACGATTCCTGCGGGGACAAGAGTTAGTCCGGGGAACAAAATATTTTTTGAAGTGCAAGAAAATCATGAAATACCGGCTGGGGATACGCAGATTGATATCGTAGTAAGGTGTACGATTCAGGGAGAAGAAGGGAACGGTTTCACTCCTGGTCAAATTGATATTTTAGTGAATCCTATCCCCTGGGTGGAAAGGGTTGAGAATATCGAAACAAGTCAAGGTGGATCCGGAGAAGAGGATTTGGAGAGTCTTCGAGAACGTATTTGGCTTGCGCCTGAAACATATAGTGTGGCCGGGCCGAAAGAAGCGTACGAATCAATGGTAAAGCAGTACAGCCCACTTATAACTAACGTAAAAGCGACGACGCCGCACCCTGGTGTAACAGATATTCGTTTCCTGCTTGAAAATGGAGAGGTTCCGACAGACTCTTTTTCAGAGGAGCTCATTAATTATCTCAGTGAGAAAGATAAAAGACCTCTTACTGACAACATTCAAGGAGGTGCTCCCGAACAGAATGAATATAATATTGATGTAACATATTATATACGTTCCTCGGATTCAAGCCGTTCTGTAGATATTCAAAATGCAGTCGAAAACGCCGTGCAATTGTATAGAATATGGCAAAAATCAAAAATTGGAAGGGATATTAACCCATCCGAGCTGCAATCCAGGATTATTCAAGCGGGAGCCAAGCGTGCAGAAATTATAGCACCATCCTTTACAGTGGTTCCAGATATCAATGTGGCTAATGACGCAAACGTAAGTGTCAATTACGGAGGAATGGAAGATGACTGAATTACAAAATTCAAACGTGATTGATCTACTGCCACCTAATTTAAAAAATGATCCGGATATCAAAGCAGCATCTAAAGTAATTAATCAGACATTTAAAGATACTGTTGAGAAGACAAATCCTTTAAAGCTTTATGTAAATATTCAGGATCAGCCCGACGAAGTACTTGATCATCTTCTATGGCAGTCACATGTAACTTTTAGCGAAGGTTCTGGATTAGCTGAGACGCGGGAAGAGAAGATCAACCTCATTGAAAACTCCGAATATATACACAACATCAAAGGGACACCGGCAGCTTTAGAGAGAGTCCTGGAACTGCTCAATATGGATGGAAAAGTAACAGAATGGTTCAATTATGGCGGGGACCCCTATTTCTTTCGAATTGATATTCAAGTCAAAAATAAAGGGTTGTCTGAAAATAATATAACGCTTTTGGAGAATCTTATCACCGCATTTAAGAATAACCGTTCCTGGGTGGATGTCATTAATTTTTACTTGGTATCCAATGCTAAGGTGCATTTGGCTAGTCTTTCTTATTTCGGAGAAGAAATAACAGTTTACCCTTGGCAGCAAACTGAAGTGCAAGGACATGCTGTAGCTCGGCTCGGATCAGGATCGCGTTCCACAGAAACCACTACAATTTATCCCAAGGGATAGGAAGGGAGAGACGGAATGGCTGAATTTTATACTATTTTAACTGATGTCGGCCAAGCAAAGATTGCCAATTCACAAGTCACCGGGGAAAAGGTCGATCTTGTTGAATTGGCTGCAGGCGATGGTAATGGTAATTATTATAACCCTACAAGTGATCAATCAGAATTGGTAAATGAAACGTGGAGAGGGAATATAAGTTCCATTGACATCGATGAAGACAACCCTAATTGGATCACCATTGAAACCATAGTTCCGTCTGAAACGGACGCTTTTATGTTACGTGAAGTGGGCATTTTTGACAGTAACGGTGATTTGATCGCAATCGGAAAATATCCAGAAACGTACAAGCCTAGTTTAGATAATGGGAGTGCTAAAGATTTATATGTTCGAATGATCATTGAAGTCTCCAACGCTGAAGCAGTGACACTAAAAATAGATCCTGCAGTTACAATCGCTTCACGTAAGTATGTTAACAGTATTACAGGAGACCTTAATGACCTGAATACCGCAGATAATACCAGTCTTGTTTCCTCAACAAACGAGGTCCTGCAAAAATCTAAAGATTACGCCCAAAACGCCAAAGACTATGCTCAAAATAGAGCGGCTCTCCCGCGATCCGAGCAAATAGACCCTAATACAACAGAAACTTCGCTGATAGTTACAGATCATGCCAACGCACCAACGGATGACCTCTACTATATTCAAACGTACTTCGATGAAGGGGATCAATGTAGTCAAATTGCCATTCCGTATAATTTCAACGGGACTGGTTTTTGGTATCGTTTCAAATCTATCGACACTTGGTCGGATTGGGCAAGAGTCGTGCCACAAAGTGATCTTGATAATCTCATCAATCGAATCGGGCAAAACACGAACTTAAACACCAGTGATAACTCGACAATTATAGCTGCTATCAACGAAGTGCTGCAGAAATTTAATACGCATAATTCCGATGATGCTCGTCACGTTACAAGTACGGATCGTGGTCATTGGAATGGGAAAATGGAAAAACAAGGCGAGAGCAATGTTAGCTTTAATAAGAATAAGTTATCAGAAGCTCCTGTAGACTTCTTAATTTCAAATGAGAATGTCCAATCTGGACAGGCTGATTTAACTGCACTTTTTGGAAATGATATTCAGTCGGCATCCGGAAGAAAAGTAGGAATCGGATTTGCTGTATCAACTGCAATTAATACCCAAGGAAATTTAGGAGCAAAAATCGTTCATGAAGCAACAGGCAATCGTAGTCAAGGTGATTTAGCTTTTTATACGAAAATAGATGAAAATGAGGGTGATACCACAGAAGAACACCTTAGAATTAAAGATAGCGGTGAATTAAGACCGGGGGAAGATAACGCACAAACTTTAGGTTCGTCGTCTTACCGTTGGAATGAAATTTATGCCGGTACAGGAGCTATCAATACGTCAGACAAGAAAGAAAAGAAAGATATAAAAGAATCTATCGGTCTATCGTTTATTGATAAATTAACCCCAATTGAATATAAGCTAGAAGATAGTGGTAATCGTGATGAAAATGGGAATATCATTCCGGGAACAAGACCTCATCATGGTTTAATTTCTCAAGACGTAGAAAGTTTGCTTGAACAGTTAGGTATAGACCATGCTGGATTTATTAAAACGCCAATTACAGAGTTGGTTCCTGATGAAAATTGGGAACCAAGTGATGATGAAACAGAAGAAGATAGACCACTTATTGAGAAAGAAACAGGAGAGTACAATTACGGACTACGTTACTCGGAGTTTATTGGCAACTTAATTAAAGCTGTGCAAGAGTTAAAAGTGGAGAAGGATAATTTGGAGAGCAAGCACAGTAATTTAGAAAAAAGAGTGGCTGAATTAGAAAGTTCGTAGCGTGGCTTATGCGCATTAGATGCAATACCCAAAAGGGTGTATTTTTTATGTAGAAGGATTTCCCTCCTATTTTGTCGAAATAAGTGAGATAAAGGGAGCTGTGCAAGAGTTAAAAGTGGAGAAGGATAATTTGGAGAGCAAGCACAGTAATTTAGAAAAAAGAGTGGCTGAATTAGAAAGTTCGTAGCGTGGCTTATGCGCATTAGATGCAATACCCAAAAGGGTGTATTTTTTATGTAGAAGGATTTCCCTCCTATTTTGTCGAAATAAGTGAGATAAAGGGAGGGAATGTAATGGAAGTCACATTAAGTAGATGGATAATTTTAAAGGACATTGCTCATAAATCAAGAAATGTTACTAAAACATTTACATCAGAAGTTATACCCCACAAAGGAGATTTTGTATTCTCAACTGCTTTTGAAAGAGATGAAGAGGTAGAGGTGGCAAGTGTATTTATTGATTATGAAAGAGATGATTGCATGGTTTTCCTAGAACCTCTTTCTCTGAATACTGAAGACAACCATTATCTGAAGCAAACCGTTGATATGTATATGCTTCATGAGTGGAAATGTACATTTTATGATTTTGAATAATTAACAAAGCATCCTACGGGGTGCTTTTTCTTATGAGGAGGATAAAATGCTCAAAGAAAATGACGCCGAGCGCCGAAAGGTCAACGCGGACACATGGCACGCAGCAGGCTACACTGGCAAAGACGTGACAGTCGTGTGCATCGACGACAAGAGCGCACCGCACGCTCACATGGTTTACGCAGAGTCGCCATTTCTTGATCCTGGAGAAGAAGTCGGGCACGGCACAAACGTAGCGCAGTGCGTTCATGAGATGGCGCCTGACGTGCGCGTCGTTCTCGTCCAGTCCAACGACGAAGGGCGGCAGTGGATACGCGATCACGCGGATGACATCGACATCATTTACGTATCACGCAGCGCAGGCCGGCCACTTGCCGAGCACAGCTACAGTTTTTTAGATGACTTGGACATTACGGTTGTTTGCTCGTCCGGAAATGACGAGGATGATCGTGTCAATTTCCCGTCGCGATTCCCGTGGAGAGCTGGCCTATCTAATTGATCAGGAGTGTCCAGGATCGCGTGAGAAGTCCTTGGCCATGACTAATTTAGAAACGGCCGTGATGTGGGCCAATGCTTCTGTCGCTCGTAATGAGTAAATAAGGGAACTATTGTTTGAGTATATGCTAGGTTATGGTAAAATAGATAAGAGAGTAGGCGGTCTGATCAACCACAAGCGCGTTTCCCAGGAACGCCCCTACTCTTTTTATTATTGTATCCCTGGGAGGTATGAATGCGTGAGACGAATTGAGGTAGCAAAAGGAGAAGTTTTCGGTAAATTGAAGGTTATAGAGTTTACCAAAACATCCAATAGAGGACCTTTGTATAAATGTCTTTGTAGATGTGGTAATCACCGGGAGTTTGCAGGAAAAGATTTAAGAAATGGAAACAATAAAAGTTGTGGGTGCTTAACCCAATCCCACGGCATGACAGGCAGTCGCCCATATAGAGTGTGGAGTAATATGAAAAAGCGCTGCAATAATGAAATGAATCCTGATTACCCGCGTTATGGCGGCCGAGGAATAACTTATTGCCCAAAATGGGAAACGTTTGAAGGCTTCTGGGAAGACATGAAAGACGGATATAGAAGCGATTTAACTTTAGATCGAATTGATGTAAACGGGAATTATATCAAGGAAAACTGCCGGTGGATTAACAGGAAAAAACAAAACAATAACAGGCGCAATAACAATCTCTATGAATATAAAGGCGAGACTTTAACTCTTCCTGATATTTGTGAAAAGTACGGTTATGATTACAGCATCATAAGGGCTAGAGTTCAAAGCGGAATGACTATTGATGAAGCCTTTAGATTTGAAAATGAGAAAGAAGAAATCACTTACAATGGTGAAACTAAAACCGTTTCTGAATTCGCCCGTGATAACGATATGACTTACCATCAATTAAAAAAGCGATTAATGCGCGGGTGGACTGTTGAGAGGGCAATTGAGCAACCGTTGAGAATAAGATAAAAAATATCTATAGGTAGAGGTTTAATTTACATGATGCCATTATTTGAAAACAACTTTAAAGCAATTCTTAGTCAAATTAAGCAATTTATGATGAGGAACAATCAGGTATGGTTTAGAGGTCACAGCAACTTTGGTTTAGATGGAGAACTTAAAGAATATAAGCTTACCTCTTCAATATTCAGAACAGACGCAGATATTGATCAAATAAAAAAATATGAGAGTAATTCTATTTATGAGTTTATGACAAAAGGATATAGTTTACATCAAACTCAAAATAAGTGGGAATTGTTATATATCATGCAACATCATGGTGTTCCTACTAGATTATTAGATTGGACTTCTTCTTTTGCAGTTGCACTATATTTCGCAAGATTAAACTGGGAAAATAGCGATAGTACTCTTCATATATGGATGCTTGCTCCTGAAAAACTAAATGAGATACTCATAGGGACCAAAAATGTAAGTATACCTTCCACCGAAAAAGAGTATGATGTATTCGCTGATAAAGTGAAAAATTCAAGAGCTATTGCCCCTATATATAACTCAAGTCGGTTGATTGCTCAACAAGGACAGTTTACTCTTCAAGGAAATACCTACTATGATCTTAAGGAGGAATTGGATCAAAAAACAGAATATAGTGACACCATATTACAGAAAATCGAAGTCCCTTCAGAATTACGTCACGACGTTTATGCATATTTACACATGAATGGGATTAATGATTTTGCTGTATTCCCCGATCTTGATGGCTTGTCGCAAGTTATTAAAAAAAGAATTATAAAAAAATCATTAGAATAAAACAGCACCACAAAAGACACTTGGTGCAATAAATAAAGGTTGCAAGGAGTCTCCAAAATTGGAGGCTCCTTTTTAATATTAAAAAGGAGTGATTTTCATGATTCAATTTTTCAAAGGACTCGATGCCGGCACAGTGACACGGACAATTATTATGGTGGTGGCTTTCATTAACCAAGGTTTGGCTATTTTTGGACAGTCTCCACTTCCTATTGATGAGCAGAATCTTGAGTTGTTCGTATCGTTCATTTTCTCAGCTGTGACTGCTGTCATTGCTTGGTGGAAAAACAACAACTTCACGAAAGAAGCCAAGTGGGCGCAGGAATATCTCGAGTCGAAGAAGCAGTAATCCCGAGAAATAGAGAAGGGGGCTCAGGATGAGTGATGAACAGAAGAAAAGCAATGAGTGGTACAGCAACAAAGACCTGTATGAAAAGTTTGATAAGGCTATAAATACCATTAGACAGGATAATAACTCTCTTCGCGTGGAGTTGGAACGGACTCGTTCTGACATCCGGAAATACAATGGGCTGCATGAAAAGGTCAATAAAACCCGAGAAGATATTGAAAAAGTGAAGAGACAAGTGAACGGTATCCAACAGCAAGCGCAGGGACGATCGAAGACATGGGATGGCATACGACTATGGGGCGGATGGATAGTAGGTATCCTCGGCATGACGGCAGCATATTTGAAAATCTTTTTATAGGAGGAATCAAAAAATGCCAATGATCGCTCTTGATATCGGGCACGGATCCGATACCTTTCAGCGCACAGGCGGAAAAGGCGTAAAGAGGAATGGAAAAGTATACGAAGAACACGAATTTAACTCGGATATTGCCATGCGGCTCCAACCTATCTTGGAACGGCATGGCTTTTCTGTGTGGTTGCCGCAACCACCGAATTCAAAAGAAGTTGACTTGACTACTCGAACTGATGCTGCTAATAGGCGCGGCGTGGATTTGTACTGGTCCGATCATGCCAATGCTGGTGGCGCATCCGGTGTATGTGCATTTTACTGGGGCACCTCAGACGAGGGCAAAAAGCTTGCAGAGTTGTTCGCCAAACGTATGAAGGAAGCAGGGTTTGAAACGCACGGGAACGGCACACACGCTGGCGAGCGCGGGAGTTGGACCAACATGCATGTCACAAGGGAAACCAACATGACCGCTGTGCTGACGGAAAATGGTTTTATGGACGATAACGGCGATTTTCAAGGTATATTCGGCAGTGATAAGGAGTCGTACCGGCAGCGTGTAGCAGAGACGCATGCCAAGATTCTCTGTGAATACTTTGATATACCTTACAAAGACGTGAAATCCGAAACTGATAAAGGAGATGAGATCATGAAACCCACAGGAGTTTTGAACGGTACGTTTGGCGATTATCTCAAGAACGCGTCTGATAGAGGCATCATCGAACAGTCTACTGCAGACGAATACAAAAACGGTGAAATGACGGAGTCAAACGCCATTGCTCTTGTGGCGTTGATTCAAACTGCTGCACCTGGGACCGATGTGGCACCAGTCCATCAGCCAGCTTGGGAAAAGGCTCAGGAAGAAGGAGTATTTAACGGTGAGCGCCCAAATGATCCTATCACTCGAGTAGAAACGGCAACTGTTCTGAAACGGACGGGGGCATTCGAATGAATAGGTACGTCTATTCCTATCGCATCTTATCTACTGGTGAGACGAGCAGGTATGGCGTTCCGGCTGCCACTCAGGACGAAGCAGACGCCGGCATTTGTGAAGCAATTGCAGACATTGAATTTACGGAGCCGGAGGATGTGCAGGACATCACGCTCGACCGCATCATCGAAGAAAGCGACAATTATTATGAGTGTGAAGGCTGTACGTAAAAAAGAGCAGGGGCTTTCCCTGCTCCATACATATAGTTACAATTTCGATTTGTAAGAAGAAATGGAATCCTCTTGGCCTTTGGATGAAATAAGAGGCTTATGAACCCCGATATGCTCTTTCAACGCATCTTGAAGTAATTGTGAGTAATTAATTTTATGCTCTTTTGCAATATCATCCAACCAAGCAGGAAGGGTTAGAGTTTTTTTAATAGACCGCTGCTGCATATCACTTCTAAATGGCGGCATCCAGACATCTATATAAACGGCATATTCATTATCCTCTGGCGCAGTATCCTTCGGAGAACTAGGGCTTGGAATATCATCTCCATCCTGTTCCATGCCATACAAGTGCAGTGCTAAAGCTTCTTTGGCCATATCAACAGCTTCTGCTTCTTGATCAGCGACGGTAATACAACCAGATAAATCTGGGAAACGTACACCCACTTGATTATCCTCATATTCAAAAAACGCAAGAAATGTGTAGCGATCAGGATAACTCATCTATATAAAACCTCCTTAGAGGGCGAGGCTTAGAGCCCCGCCTGTTTGAAGATGCTTTTCACTGTTCCGGTTGGTAACTGTTTCTTGGGGTGTGGTAGCGTCACTTTTCCGGGCTTCGTATGGTGCTTAAGCTGATGGTGACTACCTTTAATATTTGTTATGTACCAACCATCTTCCTCAAGTATTTTTAAGATTTCTTTTGAAGAATAATTTTTCACATTGGCTCCCCCCTCCCTTCTTTGTTAATTATATTATAACACGTATTATAATACGTGTAAATGTTTTTTTATTAAAAAACAGACCGCCCATCTGGACGGCCTGCTATATCACCTTTAATCCTTCTCTTCCCCTATTTCATTTTACCACTATTAATATGTAGAGTGAGTATATTCTTCGCAAGATCTACTAAATTTTACATCAAACTCCAACTTTAGCATGATATATGTTAGAATAAGACATACATTTTAGGAGAGTAATAATCCGCTCTTCCTTATTCTAAAGTTATACTTTGAACTTTAATCATTGTATATTGTACATTTTCAATTCAAAAAAAGACATATAGAGTCGGTTCCTCCATACGTCTAATAATGTGTAACTATATTATATCATAATATAGTAATGTTTAGGAGGGGCTTTTTCAGGAGGCCTTTATGAATAACAAACCAGTAATGATCTACGGTTATGAGCTCACCACGCCAAAATTTATGGGTGGTAGCATGGATATCGACCGTTACGACAATGAAACTTTAGAGTTTTTCCTTAATAGGATAATTAACGAAGTTCCTTTGAGCGAAAGAAAATTATTGCATGATAATAAGATGATAAATCTAACAAATTTACAAGACAGTAATGATCAAGAATTTTTGGAGGGAGTCTTTACTACAGCTAGGTTTGGAAAAGAACAAAAAATAATAGATGTTAGACATCAAATTGAAATGGGGGAGAAGGGAAAAGAACAAGGGGTCTTAAATGAAGTGAACTTTGTCATACATAAAAATACTGGATTACTATTAGTGGAAAAAGATACTGAGAACGTTGCTAGAAAGGGTTTTATACAAAAATTCTTTTCATATCATAGAAAACAGATTGAAAAATATCATAATACTTTTAATAAAAAATTTAAACACAGAAAAATATACAGAAGAGGTTTTTTGAAAGTAATTAGTCTACCTTCTAAGTCTTTTTTTGATGAAATCGAGGACTTTGCAACTGTAAAAGATGCATTTGTTTATAAGGATGTAGACACCTCTAAAAAAAATAATAACGAAGCGGCTGACTTCTTTTATATGTATAGTATAGCAAAAGAGAATGGAGTAGAAGATGTTACCCGATTAAAAATGTCTTTTGAAAATAAAATTCAAAGGGGAACCATAAAACATGTGAAGAAGTTTTTTGAAACACTTCATGAATCACAATATTATGATGGACTTGGTGTGAGTGGAAAACTTCAATCTGGCAGAAATAAAACAATACAACTTGAAAATATTCAGAGAATATTTGATATTGAAGTTTCCCATCACGATAATGGTTTGCCTTCATTAAGTTCATTGTTAGATGGTATGATTAACCTAGCAAAGAAAGATAACCCATTAAGGCACAAAAATAAAATAAATCAATTTAAGGGAGTGGATCCTTCCAATGACAAGGAGAGTGAAGAAAACTAAGGAAATAGATAAAGACAACTCCGTAAACAGAGATTTTATAGAAATAGTAAAGAATTATAAAAAGTTTACGACTAAATCAGAATGGAAGTTAATATTAGGTCTTCCTATTTTATTTTCAGCTTTAACTTTTATATTTATGGGAACTCTAGAAGACCATAATACTGTCTTACTAAAATCAATTTTAAAGATCAACCAGGTTTCTATTTCAGTAATGGCTATATTAGCCGGTTTTAATACAACTAGCTTAGCTATAATTGCTGCGAGTAGTCCTAGAATTTTAATGAATCTAAATTCACCAGAATTTATTGAACAGGATAAAAATGATACTATACTAAGACAATTAGTATCCTTTTTTACTTTTGCTATAGTGTTTCAATTGGGAATACTAGTTGCAGCGACTTTAATTACTATGTTCACTGAGAATATAGTTGATCTTAGTGAAGTGTTTGTATATTTAACTGGTATATGGGTTAGAATTCCATTAATTATTTTTGGGATCTTATGGATGACAGTTGTTCTCTTCGCTTTAGTACTATCCTTGAGAAATGCAACTTTATTATATAGATATATACTGTTTATCGGCGATTTCTCTACTAATGAAGAAAACAATAAAGATAAAGAGTAGTCCCAGTGCTTGGTGCAGGATGGGGATAGCCATCGTTTCTTGCTCCATAAGAAACTATAAATAATTTGCAAACAAGATTGCAAACGCACCATATAAACACAGGCGGATTATAATGAATGAACACCCTTGTATAAAGCTATTTATACATGTTTGCAATCTTCCTTATGAATGCGTGCGAGCGCCTGCGAAGGGAAAAGGAATCCATGGTAAGGATGAGGTCAGTTGTCAGCTGCTAACAAAGTTTTTAAATGGGGCAGACATGGGGCAGAATTTCATCATTTCTGCCCCAAAAAAATCGAGTTTCTTCCATTATAACCTTATGTATGTACTGATTTATCAGCTTTCTTCATATAACATAATAATTGTTCCTAACGTTGCAAACGGCCTTCTAAGCCGTAGGTCAACGGTTCGAATACGGTAGGAGATCCATGAATAATGCTGTTACAGAGCAGGGTTACTCCCCTGCTCTTTTTATGTCCGTCAGCTGATCAAACGGCACATAATGCACATCGTCTTCGCTGTCTTTGATGTGGAACTGCTGCTGGCTCGTATTAACGTGATGACACCAGCCGGCCACGTCATAAAAGAACCCGTCCTTCCAGTACGTGAATACCAACTCTGCATTCTCCTTCATTGCTTCGTTCAATAGCCACTCAAATTCCTCCCACTGCTGCTCATCAAGCACCGGCTTCTTCACCTTCTTCTGCTCTTTTTGATGCTGTAGCCAAGCATCACGCCATTCCGGAAGAATCATCCGCATCGATTCCCAGCGCATATTTGATCCAGGTGTCAGTTTGTTCGCCAATATCATCGCCTCCTCAGTCTTATAATAACACGAACAAAAGTTCTTTATAAGTATTGAAATAAAACAAATGTTCGTATATAATGAAAGGAAAGCGAACGGGGTGATTGCATGACAAAACGGCAGCGTGAAGTTTTTGATGCGATTGTTACCTATACAGGAAAGAACGGCTATTCGCCAAGCATGAGGGAGTTGACTGAATTGGTGAATGCCAGAGCGGTATCGACCGTATTTGGTGTATTGGAAAGGCTACGCAGAGATGGATTTATCACCTGGGAGGAATCAAAGCCGAGGACCATGCGAGTTCTGAAGGAGGCTTCGTGATGGAAAGTATCTTGAAACGTGCAGCAGAAACCAAAGAACCGATTCAGGTGATTTACGAAGCCAAAGATGGAACATTGAGTCAGCGCATTGTTACAGTGTATCAATTCAATGAAAAGCATGTGCTGGTGTGGTGTCATTACCGTAATGCAGTTAGGTCTCTCAAGAAAAGCAACATTTTATCAGTAGGATGGAAACAAGAATATTATAATGAAGAAACTCGAGCCAGGATGATATAGTCCTGGCTCTTTTAATGGTAGAGAAGTATCTTTAGTACACGTATTTTTACTTCATACTGATGAACATTGGTTGAAGCTATTCCATACATGAGGGATCTTCGTGAAAAAGGAGCGGATGTGTATCCAATTATTACACCCACTGTTCTGAAAACCGATTCGAAGTTCGGAGCAGCGGAAAAGTGGCTTCAGGAAATCAAAGCGGCATCCGGAAAAGAGGACGTTGCCGACTCCATTGTCAAAACGGAACCATTCGGCCCGAAACAACCGCTGGATGTCATGCTCATAGCGCCGATGACAGGTAACTCTATCAGCCGGTTCGCCAATGCCATTACCGATTCCCCGGTATTAATGGCCGCCAAGGCAACGCTTCGCAACAGCAGTCCTGTCGTTCTTGCCATTTCCACCAACGATGCGCTGGGGTTAAACGGCAGCAACATTATGAAACTGATGAATGCCAAAAATATTTACTTTGTTCCGTTCGGTCAGGATAATCCTGTATCCAAACCAACGTCGCTCGTAGCAAGATTGGAAGATATCGAACCAACGTTGGAAGAAGCGCTCTCCGGACGTCAATATCAGCCTGTCATCGTGGAAAATTTCAATAAGTAAGCCGTCACAGGAATTGCTTCTTTCAGCTTCAGCTATTATGTTACAATAGACGTTAAATATACTGGATTCCATAAGAAAACAGGAAGCTGGAAGGAGATAATTATTCATGGCTGAAGAAACAGGTTATTCTGTAGCAGTACTGGGAGCTACCGGAGCAGTTGGGGAGCAGATTCTAAGAACGCTCGAAATGAAAGACTTTCCGGTGAGAGAGCTTAAATTATTGTCATCACCGCGTTCTGCCGGTAAAAAAATAACATTCCGCGGGCAGGAGTATACCGTGGAGGAAGCAAAGCCCGAATCCTTTGATGGAGTTCAGATCGGCCTGTTCTCCGCAGGAGGTTCCATATCAAAACAGCTGGCACCGGAAGCCGTCAAACGCGGGACAATTGTCATCGACAACACAAGTGCCTACCGCATGGATGAAGAAGTGCCGCTTGTTGTACCGGAAGTAAATGAAGAAGATGTGAAAGACCATAAAGGGATTATTGCCAATCCGAATTGTTCCACCATTCAGATGGTGGCGGCACTTGAGCCGGTGCGGCGCGTCTACGGATTGAAAAAAGTGATTGTATCCACCTATCAGGCCGTTTCCGGAGCCGGGTATGAAGCAGTTGACGAGATGAAAGAACAGTCCAGAAATGTGCTGGACGGAAAGTCCGCCGAACCGGAAGTGCTCCCGGTAAGCGGAGATGAAAAACATTATCAGATCGCTTTTAATGCGATCCCGCAGATAGATAAATTTCAGGACAACGGCTATACATTTGAAGAGATGAAAATGATCAATGAAACGAAAAAAATCCTTCATGAAAACGACCTTCCGGTTGCCGCCACGTGTGTACGGCTCCCGGTCGAAACCGGACACTCGGAATCGGTGTATATCGAAGTGGAAAAGGATGCACCGACCGCGGCAGGCTTGAGAGAAACTATCGGTTCCGGCGGAGGCATTACCATTCAGGATGATCCTTCCAGACAGGAGTATCCGATGGCCGTAAACAGTGTCGGACTGCCGGATGTCTTTGTAGGCAGAATCCGGAGAGACCTTGATTTTGAAAATGGCTATCACTTCTGGGTGGTCTCCGACAACTTGATGAAAGGGGCCGCCTATAACTCGGTTCAGATTGCCGAGAGTCTGATTCAATATGAACTTATAAAATAAGATGTGCAGAGACAGCGGAAGGAAACGATCCGGATACCGGTTGTAAGTACGGCATCGTCAAAAAAGGAGATGCAGGTATGGAAGTATTGGTGCAGAAATTCGGAGGAACCTCCGTGCAGGATGAACAGACGCGGTCTGCTGCTGCTGCTCACGTGAAGCGGGCTTCAGAGAGCGGCAGTAAAGTAGTCGTCGTCGTGTCTGCCATTGGACGAAAGGGCAGTCCGTATGCGACAGATACCCTTGCCGGACTGATTCAGAACGAACATTCACCGGCGCCCGCAAGAGAACAGGATCTGCTGCTTTCGTGCGGAGAAGTTATTTCCGCTGTTGTTTTCAGTGAACAGCTTCGGGCGGCTGGTGTTGAATCCATGGCATTTACCGGCGGTCAGGCCGGCATCCGAACAAACAATGCATTTGGTGATGCCGTTATTGAAGACGTGCAGACCAGCTTTCTTGAAGAAGCTTTTGAACATGTCGATGTGGTTGTCGTGGCCGGATTTCAGGGAATGTCAGGATCTGGGATTACGACGCTCGGCCGAGGCGGAAGTGACACGACCGCGGCGGCTCTGGGGGCTGCTCTGCAGGCGGAAGTGGTGGACATTTTCACGGATGTGGACGGCGTCATGACGGCTGATCCTGGAATGGTTAAAGAAGCATCACTGATCCCTGCGGTGACGTACGAGGAAGTGAGCAATCTGGCTGTGCACGGAGCACGTGTCGTTCACCCAAGGGCAGTGGAGACAGCAGAGCAGGGCGGCATTCCAATGCGGATCCGGTCTACGGCATCCGAACATCCGGGGACGTGGATTTCGTCGCAGCGCGCAGCATCCGGATCCGGTAAAAGACAGGTGACAGGAATTGCCCACAAGTCCGGATTGACGCAGGTCACGGTCCGCAGTGAAGACGGAATTTCTTTGCAGCAGACTGTATTCCGGGAGATGGCGGATGCACGCATTTCGGTGGATTTCATTTCCATTCAGCCTGCTGCTGTTATGTATACCATACCTTCAGAACGCACGCAGCAAGTGGTACAGCTGCTGCAGCAGAAAGGGTATGAACCGGAGTGTCTAAAAGACTGCACGAAAATATCGGCGGTCGGGGCAGCGATGACCGGCACTCCCGGTGTCGCAGCCACTATGGTTGATGCGCTCGCAGCACACGATATTGATATTTATCAGGCTTCGGATTCCCACACAACGATCTGGGTGCTCGTCTCATCAAAGCATGAAAAGCAGGCGGTGACAGTGCTTCACGATGCGTTCTGCCTGAACCATCCAACAACAGGTCTGTAGGAACAGCCAGGAAGAAAGGGGCGGAAAACGATTGGAATTTGGTCGATTACTGACCGCCATGGTCACCCCGTTTAACAGGGAAGGAGCCATCGACTGGCCGGCGCTGGAACCGCTTGTGGAGCATCTGTTGTCCACTGGGTCAAAAGGATTGGTTACGGCCGGTACGACCGGGGAGTCCCCCACGCTGTCGACCGAGGAAAAGCTTGCTTTGTTCCGGAGGGTGAAAGAAATAGCCGGGACACGCGCGGCGGTTATTGCAGGAACAGGAACAAATGATACAGCCTATTCCAGGTATCTGACACAAAAAGCTGTATCCTGTGGTGTGGACGGCATCATGGCGGTCACACCTTACTACAGCAAGCCAAGCCAGGAAGGGATGTATCACCACTTTAAAACGGTGGCAGAAGCCGCGCCTTCTCTGCCGGTCATGATTTACAATATTCCCGGCCGCAGTATTGTCAATCTTGAGCCTGACACACTGTTTCGTCTGGCCGGTTTTTCAAATATTCGCTCTTTGAAAGAAGCGAGCGGTGATTTTGATCAGATTTCCCGCGTTTTGGAACATACACCCGATTATTTTCAGGTGTACAGCGGTGATGATTCATCCACTCTCCCGCTCATGTCGATAGGGGGAACCGGTGTTGTATCAGTCGCCTCTCACATTGCAGGGCACGGGATATGCATGATGATGGACCAATTTGCAGAGGGAAATACTGCTCACGCTGCTGCTTGGCACCGCACGCTGCTGCCAAAAATGAAAGCATGTTTCATGACACCCAGCCCCGCACCCGTCAAAGGACTTCTTGAAGAGTCCGGCGTCATTTCAAGATACACAAGAGCACCCATTCTTCCATTGACGGAAGCAGAAATGAATCAGTTGAAAGAAACATTCAGCCCGGCTTAAGCCGGGCTGATTTTTTTCATTGTAAAAACGTGTTGATTCCATGGAATGTCCGGGCTGTTCTTAAAGCAGGTGAACCATTTTTCAGGATGCAGGTGCAAAAGAGACTTGTATTCTCATTTATGTTTAGGTTATACTACAAAGAAGTGATATGTTCGGGTGTAAATTGTTTCATAAATGGACCAGTCTTTCCCGCCGCCGTGGAAAGAGAGCCCTGGGAGAAGTGTGTCGGAAGCCAAAAAGGCGGCTCACACGGTGAGACGTTGCAGCTACATTGTACAATGGTATATATAGGAGGAAAAAACGTTGGCAAAGCAGTCTTTAGAAACGATACGTGTGTTTGCGCTCGGAGGATTGGGTGAGCTTGGCAAAAACATGTATGTCGTTGAAACAGAAGAAGAAATACTTATTATCGATGCAGGATGGATGTTCCCCGAGGATGACATGCTTGGTGTGGATGTTGTGATCCCGGATATTTCCTATCTTGTGCAGAATAAAGAAAAAGTACGGGGTATTATTGTTACCCACGGTCACGAAGATCATATCGGGGCGCTGGCTTATATTCTCCGCAAGATTCAAGCGCCTGTTTACGGCACAAAATTAACGATTGGTCTAGTCGAGGATCATTTAAAAGAAAAGGGTCTCCGTAAAAAAGCCGATCTCCGCCAGATACATGGAGAAAGCCGTATTACTGTAGGCCAGTTTCCAATTCACTTTTTCCGGGTGACACACAGCATCCCGGATTCAGTCGGAATCAGTATCGAAACACCGCAGGGACTGATTGTCCACACCGGTGATTTCAAGTTTGACCAGAACCCGGTTGACGGTTTGTACACGGACATAGACAAGCTGACCCGGATTGGAAAGCGCGGTGTTCTCTGCCTGCTCTCCGACAGCACGAACGCGGAAATTCCCGGAACATCCCCGTCGGAAACGTCAACGGGTTCCGGTATTGCCGAAGTGTTTCAGGAAGCCGAAGGAAGAATCATGGTGACGACTTTTGCTTCCAATGTCCACCGCATCCAGCAGGTGATTAATGCAGCGCAGAGCGAGCAGCGGAAAATAGCCGTTGTCGGACATTCCATGAGCAAAGTGATCGAGATATCCCGGAAGCTTGGTTACCTGCACTGCCCGGATGATATATTCGTCGATCCGTCCGAAGTGGAAAACATGGATCCGAAGCGTACAGCGGTACTTTGTACCGGAAGCCAGGGCGAACCGATGTCGGCACTGACCCAGATGGCCAAAGGGTCCCATCACGAACTTGCCGTGGAGAAAGGTGATACAGTCGTTATTGCTGCCAACCCAAAAGCTGGAAATGAAAAATCCGTATCGCGCCTGATTGATTTTCTTTACCAGCTCGGCGCCGAAGTAATTTACGGCCGGGATAACGTGCATGCTTCCGGCCACGGTTTCCAGGAAGAATTGATGCTGATGCTCAATCTGCTCCGTCCGAGCTATTTTATCCCGGTACACGGCGAGTTCCGGATGCAGCAGGCGCATGGTGAACTGGCTGAGGCAGCAGGTGTGTCACCGGATAATACGTTTCTCCTTGATAAAGGAGAAGTTGTCGAGTTTACGAACAAAAAAGCTAAACGCTCTGGTAAGGTGCCGTCGGGCAATGTTCTGATTGATGGACTCGGAGTCGGCGACGTCGGCAACATTGTCCTCCGCGACCGCCGTCTGCTATCGGAAGACGGTATTCTGGTCGTCGTTGTGACACTGAACAAAAAGTCCACCGGCATCGTATCCGGCCCTGATATTATATCCAGAGGCTTTGTATATGTCCGTGAATCAGAAGAATTGATGGAAGAAGCCAATACAAAAGTGAAAACAACTCTGGAAAAAGCATTAAGTGAAAACGTAAAGGAATGGTCTACGCTTAAAAGCAATGTCAGGGATGTTCTCAGTCGTTTTCTATATGAAAAAACGAAACGACGTCCGATGATTCTGCCGATCATTATGGAAGTATAACGAAATATGAATATGCTGCTGCACCGGCAGCATGACACACAAAGAGTCTGGGACAAAATAAAAATAGGCGGAGGAAAACACGAATGTTTTGCGGCGTTGTTCAAGATCCGCATAGCAGCGGAGTCAAAATGCTCCGGCTCCTGCTGAGAAAAGCACGAGTCACGGGTACCCCGCAGGAAGCAGGGTACCCGTGACGTACTTCCACAGGATAATGGCGTTTAAGGCGGCACCGGATACTCTAAAGTGTCTTATGACTATTCATCTCACTTTTCATGCAGCGACGCGAACTCTTTGTTGCGTCGGCCCGTTCATTTTCCCGCTAAACGGAACCTGGATTCGTTCATGACGACGTTTACGGGGGAACGAAACCCTCTAAAGTGCTTTA
>NZ_FOXD01000021.1 GCF_900115625.1 Salibacterium halotolerans
ATTAGCTCCGGTTTCCCGGGGTTATCCCGGACTTTCAGGCAGGTTGCCCACGTGTTACTCACCCGTCCGCCGCTCGTTCCACAGGTTTCACCCCGGAGGGATCTACCTGCTTCCCGCGCTCGACTTGCATGTATTAGGCACGCCGCCAGCGTTCGTCCTGAGCCAGGATCAAACTCTCCAATAAAAAAGTTTGATGCTGTGCTGCATTTCTTATCTGCATGACCGAAAAACGGTCATTTGAATTGACAGACGCTTGACTTTCATTCAATTTTCAAAGGACAATGTCAGTTTCGCCTCAAATGGCGACTTTTTTATACTAACACCGTGAATATGGGATGTCAATATATTTTTCAGCTGTTTGTGTGATTCGCTGTCTTTTGCAGCGACAAATAATAATATATCACCTGCTAAATCATAACACAACCCATAAATTAAATTTTTTCTATTGATTTTTAAATATAAGATGAAGAAAAAGCAGAGAGAGCCGCAGTTCAATCTGCAGACCCTCTGTTTTCATTACTCCTGGGACTGGCTGCGCATCAGCGGGAACAATAAAACGTCACGGATGGATGCAGAATTGGTTAAAAGCATGACGAGGCGGTCAATTCCAATTCCAAGCCCTCCGGTTGGGGGCAGTCCGTATTCCATCGCTTCGAGATAGTCGGTATCCATTCGGTGCGCTTCATCGTCGCCACCTTCGCGCTCTGCGACCTGGGCTTCAAAACGACGGCGCTGGTCAACAGGATCGTTTAACTCTGTAAAGGCATTGCCGTGTTCCCGCCCCATAATAAACAGTTCAAACCTGTCGGTGAAACGCGGATCTTCTTCGTTTTTCTTGGCAAGAGGTGAAATAGCGAGCGGATGGCCATACACAAAAACAGGCTGAATAAGTTTTTCTTCCACAAAGTGTTCGAAAAACTCATTTACGATATGGCCGAATGTCATCGTTTCTGTCACCTGCACCCCGTGTTCTTCCGCAAGGGCGTGTGCTTTTTCGTCACTCATATCCTCCCAAAAGTCGATTCCTGTTTCTTCCTTAATGGCATCCACCATATGAATTCTGCGCCAGGATGGGGAAAGATCAATTTCATGACCATCGTATACAATAGTTGTCGTGTCCAGCACTTCGCGCGCAATGTGGGCTATCAGATTCTCCGTCAGTGTCATGATATCGGTATAGTCAGAATAGGCTTCGTATAACTCTATCATCGTGAATTCCGGATTATGGCGGGTCGAAACACCTTCATTACGGAAAACACGGCCGATTTCATACACTTTTTCCATTCCGCCGACAATCAGTCGTTTTAGGTGAAGCTCAATCGCAATACGGATGTAAAGTTCCATATCCAGTGCATTGTGATGCGTAATGAATGGACGGGCGGATGCACCTCCGGGAATAGAATGAAGCATCGGGGTTTCCACTTCAAGATACCCCTGATCATCCAGATATCGACGCATCGACTGCAGAATTTTACTCCGGACCACAAACGTGTCCCGCACTTCCGGATTCACAATCAAATCGAGATAGCGCTGACGGTAACGCTGCTCCACATCTTTTAGTCCATGAAATTTATCTGGAAGGGGCCGCAGAGATTTGGATAAAAGATCAAATTCTGATGCTTTTACAGATAATTCTCCAACCTTGGTTTTGAACGCTGTCCCAGTCACACCGACAAAATCTCCAATGTCGGCACTCTGAAACAATTCATACGCTTCTTCCCCGACCTGGTCCATGCGTACATAAATCTGAATCTGGCCGGAGATATCCTGAATATGGGCAAAACCTGCCTTCCCCTTCCCGCGTTTGGTCATAACGCGGCCCGCCAGTGACACCGACGTGTCCTGTTCTTCCAGTTCTTCTTTAGAGAATTCATCAAACTGCTCCGCCATGGAAGCTGCCGTATGGGTCCGGTCAAAACGTTTGCCGAAAGGGTCCCATCCTTGCTCCTGTAAGGATTCCATTTTTTCTCTGCGGACGGCCGTTTGATCATTTTGTTCTTGTTCCTGACTCAACAACAACAACTCCTCATATTTTAAAATTTAAAACCTTGTTCTCTGCTCATATAAAGAGGACTGACCCTGATGCCTAGGGGCAGCCCCTTATGTTGAGACCACGTTTGTCCCGGTGTAAGGGTCCGTAAGCCTTCCACTTCTATTAAGTGGATGACAACGGGCCCTAACACCCCGATTCGTTCAGCTAACCCTCCTCCAGGAGAAACTCTTCCCGGAGCAGGGAAGGTTCTGTTTATACCGCCGCCGCTTTTTGTTCCAGTTGTTCGACGAACGCGTATAAAGCATCCGCTACATCATTTCTGTCATCGAGATGATTGATTTTATCCCGTACTTTGTTGTTGCCGCGCATGCCTTTGAGGTACCAGGCCGCATGTTTTCTCATTTCTTTCACAGCTATTGTCTCGCCTTTCAAAGCGATCAGACGGTCCATGTGAACCATGCATACATCTATTTTCTCCCGCGGTGACGGTTCTTCGGTGAATTCTCCTGTTTCCAGATACTGAATAGTGCGGTACAGCATCCATGGGTCACCAAGCGCTGCGCGTCCAACCATAACACCGTCCACACCGGTCTGGTCGAGCATGGATTTGGCATCCTGCGGTGTCTTGACGTCCCCATTACCGATCATCGGAACGTCTACAGCGTTTTTCACTTCTTTGAGAATATCCCAGTTGGCGACACCTTCATACATCTGCACACGGGTCCGGCCGTGCAGAGATACAGCTTTGCCTCCGGCTTCCTCGATCGCCCGGGCGTTTTCCACTGCTAAAATATGTTCGTCGTCCCAGCCCATTCTCATTTTTACCGTAACGGGCTTATCTACGGCTTCCACGGCCGCTTTTACCATTTCATAAATTTTATCAGGGTCAAGAAGCCACTTCGCTCCCGCATCACATTTGGTGATTTTAGGAACCGGGCATCCCATATTAATATCAATGATGTCGGCATTCGTCTGTTGATCGACTACCTGCGCCGCTTCTGCCATCGTATCTTTCTCGCCGCCGAAGATCTGAAGGCTGAGCGGTTTTTCCCTCTCATCCACATACAGCATTTTCATCGATTTTTCGTTTTGATTGACGATAGCCTTGTCACTAACCATTTCCGCACAGACGAGGCCGGTACCGAATTCCTTGGCAATCAGCCGGAAAGCGGGGTTGCAGACTCCCGCCATCGGTGCCAGCACCACCGGGTTTTTCAGCTCAATGTTATCGATTTTCAGCAACGCTTGCGCACCTCCTGCATTTATTCAGATTGAAGTTCTTCCATTGACACACCAAGAGCGTCTGCTGTCTTTTGTAAAAATGCCTCATCCGGGACTCTGGTACCACGTTCCACCTGCCCGAGGATGGAAACAGCGATTCCCATTTTCCCGGCAAGGCTGATCTGTGTAAAACCTTTCAGCTTTCGAAAAGCCCGTATCCTCCTTGCCCAAAGCAGTTCTTCCATAAATGAACACCTTCTTTTTCCCGGCCGGATAATGGAGCCGCAAGCTCCTGTATCGTCTGCCGATAATACGATACATAATGAGATGCAGCAATGTCACACAGGGGTGTCAGCACAAAAGCTCTTTCGTGCATTCTCGGATGTGGGATGTTTAACTCATTCATCTTAATATTTTCATCATTGAAGAGTAAAATGTCAAGGTCTATGGTGCGGGGCCCCCAGTGTTTGTCCCGGACCCGGTCGAGCTTTTGTTCTACGGACTGTGTGATCTCCAGCAGTTCAAGAGGTGTAACGTCCGTGCGGAGAGAAAGAACCATGTTCAGAAACGATGGCTGATCGGTCACCCCCACCGGAGCCGTTTCATAAACGGAGGACAGTTCTGTTACGCGAATACGTGGATGCTCCTGGAGCTCGCGGATACCTTCACGCAGATAATATTCCCGGTCGCCAATGTTTGATCCGAGAGCAATATAACTGAAATTCGTCATTCCTCCGACCTCGTCAGTTCGATGGCGACGTATTCATAGTGGCCGTTTATCGGCGGGTTCGGCTTTTTCACTTTGACCGTTGCCGTCTTCACAATGGAAAAGGCATGTAAGACTTCGCCGGCTATCTCTTCTGCAATGGTTTCCACCAGATTATAACACTTGTCTTCCACGACCGTTTTCACAGCTTGGTGTGCTTCGGCATAGTTGACACTTTTTTCAAGATTGTCCTCGGCAGCTGCATCTCTTAGATCCGCTTCCAGCACAAGATCCACCTGGAAAGGCTGCCCCAGTTTGTTTTCTTCCGGAAATACTCCGTGATATGCGTAGAATTCCATGCCTTTCAGAAAAATTTTATCCAACGGTTGTCACCTTTCCTTTTCCAAGCATTGCATCCATCATTTTGACCGTCCGGTTCATTTCCAGTACATCATGGACCCGCACAATATCAACGCCCCGTTCGATGCCGAGACTGACAGTGGCGCCGGTCCCCTCCACCCGGTCTGAAGCAGGAAGGTTCAGGGTTTTGGACACCAGGGATTTACGCGATGTGCCGAGCAGAACCGGATAATCGAGCGCCGTAAATTCCTCCAGCCTCCGCATAACTTCCAGGTTCTGATCATACGTTTTGGCAAAACCGATTCCAGGATCCAGAATGATGCGTTCTTTTTTCACCCCGGCCCTCCGGCAGATGTCGATGCTTTCCTCGATATCTTTTATCATGTCTTCCATCACGTCACTGTAATCCGTATTTTCACGGTTGTGCATTAAGATAATGGGAGCATCATAACGGGCTGCCACATCAGCCATTTCAGGATCGGCTTTGGCACCCCACACATCATTGATGATATCAGCACCTGCCTCGAGAGCCGCACGGGCTGTCCCGGCTTTATACGTGTCAATCGATACCGGGACCGTCAAATGGGCGCTCAGCTCCTCGATCACCGGAATAACACGGCGTTTTTCCTCTTCTTCTTCCACTTTCACAGCACCAGGGCGGGTGGACTCCCCGCCAACATCGATTATATCCGCTCCCTGCTCTATCATATCCAGAGCACGCTGCAACGCACTGCCGCTTTGGTTGTACCATCCTCCATCTGAAAAGGAATCCGGTGTGACATTTAATATTCCCATCACATAGGTTTTATCTTTAAAATGAAGATCCTTGTTGTTCATTACATCCTCTCTCCTTCTTCCTTTCCGGCTCTTTCATTTCTGCTGCGTTCCAAAGGCAGCCGCGGTACGCAGCATAATCCTTTCGCAGCAGACGGGCTGCTGTTTGCTGCTTTTCGTTATACCTGCAGGTGCCGACCGCTTCAAGCGGTACAATTTCCTGAATCGAGTTGGTCAAAAACGCTTCTTCCGCACGGTATACATGACCGGGCGAAAAGCGGCCCTGCCTTACATAATAGCCGTTTGCTTCTGCCAGCTTCATGACAAACGAACGGGTCACACCCCGTAAAATACCCGTTTCAACAGAAGGGGTGTACAGAGTATCACCGCGTCTCCAGAAAATATTGGAGACGACACCTTCGGCAACAGCCCCCCGTTCTGTCAGAAACAGTCCTTCCACTCCGGGGGCGGCACCTGTTTCGCGTTTTCCCGCGACATTGTTCAAGTAATGATGGGACTTCAGGCGTTCCGGTGTCTCCGGTGTATTTCGGGTAGTACGTAAAAACTCCCCCGTTTTCGATGGCTCCTGCATCTCTTCCGGAGCGGGGAGTGGTTTCATATATATGACCACAACCGGATTGTCGTAGACTTCTGCCTGCATACCGAGAGCAGCGGGACCGGCGGAGACGTTGTAACGGACATAGGCATTGTTCCATCCGTTGGCTTCCAGCAGCCTTTCAAGCTGTGAAAGTACAGTCTGCCTGTCATACGTCCAGGAAATGTTCATCTCCTTCAGCCCATTTTCCATTCTGCGAAAATGATCGTCCAAGAGGAATGGATGACCGTTGTACGTCCGGAAGGTTTCAAACAAACCCAGTCCGTACATAAAACCATGTTCAAAAACAGAAAGACGAGCAGCGCCCGCCTCTTCCACCTCTCCATTTATATACACATACATCGAATTAAACTCCCTGGGGGCTTTTATAGGATTCAATAAAATTACGAAGCAGCTGTCTGCCTTCCCCCGTCATAATCGATTCGGGGTGAAATTGGACGCCTTCCACCGCCATCGTTTTATGACGTATTCCCATAATTTCGCCCATGCCGGTCTCCGATGTTATCTCAAAACAGTCCGGCAGCGTCTCTCTTTCCACAATCAACGAGTGATAGCGGGTGGCCGTGAAGGGATCAGGCAGTCCCTTGTAGACAGACCGTCCGTCATGATGAATGTCAGACGTTTTGCCGTGCATCAGCCTGTCCGCCCGGACCACGGCACCGCCGAAGACCTGGGCAATCGATTGATGACCCAGACAGACGCCAAAGACCGGAATGCGTCCAGCAAACCGTTTCACCGCTTCCATGCTGATGCCGGCTTCATCCGGACTGCACGGGCCGGGAGACACCATGAGAAAATCAGGCGCCATTTCTTCTATTTCTGCGAGTGTAATTTTGTCATTTCGCCGCACAACCAGATCTTCGCCCATTTCTCCCAGATACTGCACCAGGTTATACGTAAACGAGTCGTAATTATCAATCATTAAAATCATATACCTGCTCCTCCTCTGCTCTACTCTTTTTTTCATGCCACTCTGCTTCGCTCTGCTCTTTAGCCTGCCACAGTGCCTGTGCTTTCCGCAGAGATTCCTCATATTCCGCTTTAGGATCTGAATCAATCACAATCCCTGCACCGGCCTGAACATAGGCTCTACCGTTTGTTACGACCATCGTGCGGATGGAAATGTTAAGTTCCAGATCATTATTAAACCCAATCCATCCGAGTGAGCCGGTATACATCCCGCGCCGTACAGGTTCCAGCTCCTCAATGATCTCCATCGTCCTGATTTTCGGGGCTCCGGTGATGGTACCACCGGGAAAAGCTGCTTTTATCATATCATAAACATCCACCTGTTCGGCAAGCTTTCCTTTCACATTGGAAACAATGTGCATCACGTGTGAATACCGCTCCACGACCATCAGTTCATCCACTTCCACACTTCCGGGGGTGCAGACTTTTCCGAGGTCATTGCGCTCCAGGTCCACAAGCATCACATGCTCGGCTCGTTCTTTATCCGTATCCATCAACTCTTTTTCATAAGCTCTATCCGCTTCAAACGAATGTCCGCGCGGTCTTGTACCGGCAATCGGGCGCGTAGAAGCTTCCGTTCCTCTTTTTTTGATGAGAAGTTCCGGCGATCCCCCGACCAGCTGCAGATCCGGCGTATGAAAATAACCCATGTAGGGAGAGGGGTTCAATTCCCTCAGTTTTTTGTAAATGTGAAGAGGCGGCGTTAACAGACTCTCCGACTGACGCACCGATAGATTGACCTGAAATACATCGCCGCGGCGGATGTATTCTTTTACTTGTTCCATCGACTCCGCGAATGCCTCTCTCGAAAAAGATGCTTCTTTCCCTGACATCGCAGCAGAGGGCTCATTCCATTCTTCATGACCCGCAGCAGGGGGTGTTTCCCACAACCGCCTCATCTCCTGCCATGTGACCGATGCAGAAGGTTCTTCTCCTTTTTCATGGTGCAGGATAATCCACAACTCTTTTGTCTGATGGTCATATATAAACACCTGCTGGAAAGCCAGGAAGTACAGGTCCGGAGTTTGAAGATCATCTGCTGCCTTCGCCGGCATCTCTTCAATATAACGGATATAGTCGTAACTGATGGAACCGGCGACTCCAGTCTGAAAATCAGGAGCTTCCGGGATGGTTTCCACCTGAAAAGGAGCCAGCCACTGCTTCATCTCATCGAGTGGTTCTCCTTTTCGGCACAGTGTTTCATGTTCCGTATGTATACGGAGGATACCGTCTTTTGCGGTAAACACCGCGAAAGGGTCAAGTGCTGCTATACTGTAACGCCCTTTTTGTCCGCTTTCGAGAAAAACATGGTACGGCTTCCCGTCACTAAGGGCCGTATACATGCGGTAAAACTGTTCTTCCGGATACTCAAACGAAAACGCCATTACCGTGTAAGACGCAGCTGGATCAGGAAGCGGAGTCAAACCAGTATTCATTGATCATCACCTTCAATACAGGAAAAGCAGAGCCGCCAGGCCCTGCTTTTCCCAACATGCGTTTTGTTTTACTCTTCTTCTTCGAATTGGTAAAGAGGAGTACTGAGATAGCGTTCACCGTTACTTGGAATAACAGCCACCACTTTTTTGCCTTTACCGAGTTTTTTCGCTTCCTCAAGCGCTGCGTATATCGCAGAGCCGGACGAAATTCCGCCGAGCACTCCTTCTTCTTTGGCAGCGCGTCTGGCGTAGTCAAATGATTGTTCGGTTGTGACTGTCATCACTTCATCATAAATATCTGTATCGAGAATTTCCGGAACAAAACCGGCGCCGATACCCTGGATTTTATGAGGACCTTTGTTTCCGCCGCTCAGAACAGGGGAATCCGCCGGTTCGAGTGCGATAACACGGAGATCCGGATAATGCTCTTTCAGAAGTCCGCCTGCCCCTGTAATCGTACCGCCTGTGCCGATACCGGATACAAAGGAATCAATCTGTCCGTCCACCTGCTTCAGAAGTTCCCGTCCGGTCGTTTCACGGTGGATGGCCGGGTTGGCTTCGTTTTCAAACTGCTGCGGCATAAAATAACCTTTCTCCTCAGCCAGCTCATTTGCTTTACTGATGGCGCCGCCCATGCCTTCCGGTCCGGGAGTTAAAACGAGCTCCGCTCCGAATGCGCGGAGAAGGTTGCGGCGCTCCATGCTCATGGTATCCGGCATAACAAGAACGGATCTATATCCTTTGGCAGCTGCCACCATCGCAAGGCCGATACCAGTGTTTCCGCTTGTCGGCTCTACAATGGTGTCGCCTTCTTTCAAGTTTCCGTCCCGTTCTGCCGCTTCAATCATGGCAAGCGCGATACGGTCTTTTACGCTGCTTCCCGGATTCATAAATTCCAGCTTCAAAAATACATCTGCATCGTTTTCGCCGGTCAGACGGTTCAATTTGACTAAGGGTGTCTCTCCAATGAGTTCGGTAATGTTGTTTGCTACTTTCATTTTCCATCCGTTCCCCCTCATAATACCCAGTAAATTTATTGGTTTTATTGTCTATATAGTACCAGCGTTTTCAGACCGTGTCAAATGAAACCGCCTTACTGCATGTTATTCTCCATATTCCATGCTTCTTCCTTCAGCTCCTCAAGATCACCTGCGGAAAATTGATAGACTTCGTTACAGAAATGACACTGCGTTTCGGCGCCGCCGTCTTTTTCAATCATATCCTGAAGTTCATCCGTACCAAGAGACATCAGTGCATTCGCCACCCGTTCCGACGAGCAGTGACAGGAAAAAGAAACCGGGGTTGTTTCCAGCACTTTCACTTCATCGCCAAGAATGACGTGGAGAATCTCTTCGGGTGTTTTTCCTTTTTCGATGAGTTTGGAAACCGGAGGCATCGCCCCAATCTGCTGTTCAATGCGCGCGGCCAGTTCTTCTTCAGCATCCGGCATAACCTGGATGATAAAACCGCCGGCTGCCATGATCGAGTTATCCGGATTCACGAGAACACCCAGTCCTACGGAAGAAGGGACTTGTTCTGATGTGGCAAAGTAATACGTGAAATCTTCGCCGACTTCACCGGAGACAATCGGCACACTGCCCGTGAAATGCTCTTTCATGCCAAGGTCTTTCACAACAGAAAGAACGCCTTCTGTTCCAACGGCCTGGGCGACATCCAGCTTACCTTTATCGTTCAGGTCAAAATGCACCTGCATGTTATGAGCATATCCCCGCGTATCACCACTCGAATCGCTGTCCACGATGATCGGCCCCATCGGTCCGTTTCCTTCCAGTTTCACGGTCAGTTTGTCGCCGCCTTTAAGCATAGCCCCCATCATGGACCCCGCACTCATTGCTCTGCCAAGCGCGGCGGATGCGGTCGGCCACGCCTGGTGGCGCCGTGCAGCTTCATTCACCATATTCGTTGTCTGCACCGCGTAAGCCCTGATTTTTCCGTTATAGGCTGTTGATTTCACCAAATAGTCTTCCATAGTGGAAAACCTCCTCTTTCTGTTCTTCGTTTTGTTTTACTATTTATAGATAAGGTTAACTGCCGGGCTGCTTTTTTACCTGGAAGGAGCGTGCCGTTCATATGGTTTTTTACCCGTAAAACCTCCCGGATTATACCGCATGCATCATATGTTTTCCAACAATATGATCTGATACACAGGTTTATCTTCCGGTAATGACGTTCGGTACGGCCGTGGAAAAAAGATTCTTTTTAAAAAGGGATGCCCCGTTAAGGCATCCCTTTTTATGACTACTGCTTATCTGCGGTCATCTTCATCGGAAGAAGGCGGGCTGTTAGTTCCCAGGTTTTCCGAGTCTGTTTTCTCTTCCACCTTTCTGCTGTCATTTGAAGAGCTTTCTGTCTGCCCTTCATCGGCGGAATCAGCCTCGCCTGTTTCCGAATCCTGCTTAGACTGAATGTTTACTTTCACATCGCTGTCGTCGGAATCAGAATTATTTTTAGCCCCGACTTCCTCGTCATTTTTATTGGAGTGATGGTCTTCCGGAAGTTTTCCATGCTCCACCAGAGACTCAATCTGTTCTGCATCGAGCGTTTCAAGTTCGAGGAGCGATGCAGCAACTGCTTCGAGTTTATCTTTGTTTTCTGTAAGAATCTGCTTGCATCGTTCATAACATTCGTTGACAATGCTCTGTACTTCTTTGTCAATTTCGTGGGCGATGGCATCACTGTAGTTCGGTTCATTCTGAATGTCCCGACCCAGGAATACCTGGCCTCCGCTTGATCCGAACTGAACCGGACCAAGCTTTTCACTCATGCCGTATTCGGTCACCATCTTGCGGGCAATTTCGGTCGTGCGCTGAAAGTCGTTATGCGCACCCGTACTGACTTCATTGAACATCACTTCTTCTGCGACGCGGCCGCCGAGAAGTCCTGTGATTTTATCAACCAGTTCCGGTCTTGTCATAAAGAAGCGGTCTTCTTTCGGGAGCATGACGGCGTAACCGCCTGCCTGTCCGCGCGGTACGATGGTTACCTTGTGGACCATATCGGCGTTTTCGAGTTTGACGCCGACAACCGTGTGACCCGCTTCGTGGTGCGCGACAATATTCTTTTCTTTTTCGGAAATAACCCGGCTCTTCTTGGCAGGACCGGCGATGACGCGGTCAATCGCTTCTTCGATGTGATTCATGCGGATTTTTTCCACATCGGATCTGGCTGCCACAAGCGCGGCTTCGTTCAACAGGTTCTCAAGATCCGCCCCTGTGAACCCAGGCGTACGCTGTGCGATGGCTTTCAGATTCACATCATCGGCAAGCGGCTTGTTGCGGGCATGGACGCCGAGTACTTCTTCCCGGCCTTTTACGTCAGGACGGCCGACCATAATCTGGCGGTCAAAACGGCCCGGACGAAGCAGTGCAGGGTCAAGAACGTCGGAACGGTTGGTAGCGGCAATGATAATGATTCCTTCATTGGCACTGAACCCATCCATTTCAACAAGCAGCTGGTTCAGCGTCTGCTCACGTTCATCATGACCGCCGCCTACACCAGCACCGCGCTGACGGCCAACAGCATCAATTTCGTCGATGAAAATGATACATGGTGCGTTTTTCTTTGCGTTTTCAAACAGGTCGCGGACACGGGATGCCCCGACACCAACGAACATTTCCACAAAGTCCGAACCGCTGATGGAGAAAAACGGTACGCCTGCTTCACCGGCTACGGCGCGGGCAATCAGTGTCTTACCAGTTCCAGGCGGTCCTACCAGAAGTACACCTTTTGGAATACGGGCGCCGATACTTGCGAATTTACGCGGATCTTTCAGGAAATCGACGACCTCGACGAGTTCCTGTTTCTCCTCTTCGGCGCCGGCAACGTCCTTGAAGCGTTCTTTTTTCTTTTCCTCCTGATAAAGCTTGGCTTTGCTCTTGCCGAAGTTCATCATCTTGCTTCCGCCGCCCTGCGCCTGGCTGAGCAGGAAGAAGAAAAGGATAAAGATAATCACAAATGGAATGATGGAAGTGAAGAAAGTAACCCAGGCACTCGGCTCTTCCGCGGGTTGTGTCTCCAGATTAAGCGAATTGCCTTGAGGGCCTTCCGCCGTCATCAGCATCTGTGTATTCTCTTCGGAAATAGGAAGGTATGTCTGGAAGCTCTCGCCTTCAGATTGACCGGCCAGCTGACCTTCGACCAGGTATACCTCCCCTTCCGGCTGTAATGTAACATTCGCTATTTGGTTATTCTGCAGCTCTGTAACGAATTCCTGTGTTGTAAGCTCTGTCGTATCGGTCTGGTCATTACTGAGAAAACTGATGATTCCTATAATGACCAGGAACAATAACAGGTAAAAAACAGTGTTTCGAAAAATTCGGTTCATTCCTGACCTCCTCCCGCGGGCATTGACAACTTAGGTAATAGTACCATATTTGTTTTCTTTCTCACAATCATGACCCCTTGTAAACGTCCGGCTTCAAAATTCCAATATAAGGGAGGTTGCGGTACTTTTCTGCATAATCCAGCCCGTATCCGACAACGAACTCATCGGGAACGGTGAATCCAGCAGTATCCGGTACCAACTCCACCTGCCTTCCCTCCGGCTTATCCAGAAGGGTGACAATCTTAAGGGAAGCGGCACCTCTATGTTGAATCATGCTGATGAGATAGCTAAGTGTCACACCGCTGTCGATAATATCTTCGAGAATGATGACATCCCGGCCTTTCACCGATGTATCCAGGTCCTTAATGATTTTCACTTCACCGGTGGAAACCGTACCGCCGCCGTAACTCGAAACGTCCATTACATCCATTTCAAGATGATCATCAAACCGCTTGGCGACATCCGACATAAAAGGAAGTGCTCCTTTCAGCACTCCGATGACAAGCGGGAAACGTCCGCTGTATTCTTCCGTTAAATCACGCCCGATTTCACGGATCTTATTCTGCAGCTGTTCTTCATCAATTAGTACCTGCTGAATATCATTATGCATTTGTTTTTATTTTACCCTCCCGAATGCTGTATACGCTCTACCTTTTCTTCACAAAAAATGTGCGCATTTCATCATATCATGAATACCGCAGCGATTTCATCCCAAACACATGGAATCCCCCTGTTCCTGCCGGGGAACCCGCCGGCATGTAAGGAAAACCGGGCGCTTTTGCGGGGGATGACCACGCCGCAGATGGTGCGCTGACTTTTTAACGAAGGGGAGCCATAAAACGATGCCCTCCGCATCCGTGACAACCGGCTGAAACGGCCGTTGGCGCAGGGGGACCTTTTCGTCTATAAGGATACGGTTCACTTTTTTGCTGCCGGTCATTCCGATTGGTATGATACGATCTCCATCCCGGCGCGGACGAATATAAAGAGGAAAGGTCGTTTCCTCCTCGTCCAGGATGAGGAAATCCTCATTACATTCAGCTCCGTCCGGCCTGCTGAAAGCCGCTTCCATCACGTAATCTCCATAGGAAACGTTACCAGGAACCGGCAGACGGACGGGACCCGGTCCTTCCCTGTTTTCCTCCTGTAAAGAAAGATCCTCCAATGTGACCTGGTTATAGCTTCGGCGCACAACCAGACTTCCGGGCCAATCAAGAACCGCGGATGGGTGTTCTCCCTGCACCAGGGCCAGAAACTGCTCGATATGTACGACCGACAATTCCGGGACGCTGTATGTGTAAAGATACTTTAATATTAGAGGAATACCTCTTCGTTGTAAAGGAAGTGGCAGCGCTTCCATCCCTTTTATGGAAATCGTCACGGAATGTTCATTCTTCGAAATAATGCGCCGACTCCATTCTTCTTCCGCCAGGCTTTCCATGTAGCTTCGTTCTTCTTCCATCCAGTCCGCGAAGCGTTGAAAATGACGGTGGACAAACGGCTCTTCTTCTTTCAGCGCGGGAAGAACGTGCCGTCTGATCCGGTTTCTTTGGTACTTATCCGATTGATTGCTCTCATCTTCCTGAAAAGGGACAACGTGCTCCCGGCAGTATGTGTAAATCTCCTCTTTCGTTACACCTAGCAGAGGGCGTATCAACGTTCCGCCGGCAAACGGGCGTGCTGCCTTAATGGCGGTTTCTCCGAGCAGCGCTCTGCCCGACGTCTGCTTCATAAGCATCGTTTCGATCTGATCATCGGCATGGTGGCCGGCAGCCAGTACAGATACTGATTCTTCCTCCATCAACCCGGCCAGATACTCATAACGGAGAATGCGCGCCTGTTCCTGCACACCCCCGCCTTCTTCGGCCATTTTCTTTTCCACCGAAACGCGGGTATGGAAAAAAGGAATGTTCTGTTGTTCACACCACTGTTTCACGAACTGTTCGTCCCTGTCTGCTGTGTCTTCTCTGAGCCCGTGATGGACATGAGCCGCCATGACAGTTAGGTTCCAGGTCTGTTCCATTGTTTTGAGAAGGTGCAGAAGCGCCATCGAGTCAGGACCTCCGGAAACGGCAGCCAGAACCTTCGAACCGGGCGGCAGCAGATACCGCTGTCTGATCCAATGTTCAACGGTCTGTTTCATAACGTTGTCCTGCTCCTTTCCTCACTGTAAAGAGAGACAGGGCAAATCCAATCCCCCCTGCGATCGCACCTGCCTGAAGCAGCGTCTCCACACTCAGACCGAGACCATTCACGTAGTTCTCTTCCACAAAGGCGAGCATGCTTTCATACGCACGCCCGCCCGGAACGAGCGGAATAATACCCGGGATCATAAACGTTGTTACCGGAACTTTTTTATATTTCGCCAGCCGGTGGGCCGTGAAGGCGGCCGTAAAGGCAGCAACCGCAGCAGCATTGACCTGGCTGAAACCAAGATCCGGAAGCGTACCGTAAATAAACCAGGTCAACATCCCGATTACCCCGCCCCACCAGACGAGACGGAGCGGGATGTTGAAAATAATACCGAAGGCCACCGTCGACATAAAACAAAATATCAGTTCAAGCCACATTCATCCTCACGCTCCCCTGAAATCAGCCATTAAAAGTAGAGAACAGACAAAGAAACAACGGTACCGGCTGCAATGGACAGCGAAGTCACCGCTGCTTCAGCTCCGCGTGCGACACCTGCCATCAAATCCCCGGACATTAAGTCGCGCACCGAGTTTGTCAGCGGAACGCCCGGAACAAGTGGAATCAGGGTGCCGATGACCACCTGATCCATGTTCTGCACCAGACCGCCCGTTTCCAGACCAACTGCTGCAAGAACTCCGGAAACAGCCGCGAGAAACTCGGCAAAAAACTTCACGTTCAGGAACTTTTGATAAAGAACAAGGGTAAGCGTCGTAATCAATCCGCCGATAAAAGCCGGGAAAATATCAATAAAACTGTCACCGATTAAATAGGAGAACGCAGCACCGCCGATTCCGGAAGCCAGATTAATAAGCCAGACCGGATAATTCATGGAGGCTTTCTTAATATCCGCAAGCTTATCCACCGCTTCTTCAATGGAGAGAATGCTGTGCGTAAATTCCCGGGATACCTGATTCACCGCCGTCACTTTACTTAAGTCCTGATACCTCTCCCGGACCCGTATCATCTGCATGAGATCCTGTTCCTCTTCTGTGCGAAACGAGAGGAAAATTCCCGTCAGCGTCACGAACGTGTTAATATTGTGCATCCCGGCAGCCTTTGCCATCCGGTACATCGTTTCTTCGACGCGGTATGTTTCGGCTCCGTAACGCAGCAGTAGTTTACCGCTTGTCAGACAGAGCGACATCGTCTTTTCCGGTATTCCCATGAAGGGTCCTCTCCCTCTCTTTTTCCTTTTACATCCATTGTCCCATAAAGTATAGAACAGATGACAGAAAGAGAAAAGAGGTTGTAAGAATTATTTCCGGACGATACGATGCCTTCTCTTTGGAAGAACCGGCAGCCCTTTGCCGGGGGCGTGTTTTTTTATGTGGCTTTCCTTTCTGTTTCGGACTCGCAGGGGGCTTTCTGCTCGTCTTTTTTTCAATGGTTTGGATCAGATCTTTTTTCATGAGCTGGGCGTTGGGGTACTCGCCTTTAAGCGCCCGCAGCAGCACATGCTGGAAAGGCGCCAGGGGCTGGGAATGCTGAATGTAGCGGCGCAGCAGGGATAGTGTTTTTTCCGGGGCGGCGCCTCCGGGTTTGTCAAACCGGCGCGGATACGCCGTTTCGATAAGTATCATGGCTGCGGCGAATAAATCGTAGGATGGTTCCGCCCTGCGGTCGCCAAGACCCCAGTACCCCCGGTCGTAAAACTCGGTGTATTCTTTGACTGCTCGTCCCTGTCTTGTTGTTCCGCCAACATCAAACCACCGGACTCTGGACGGAGGACCGGTTATAATTAAATTGTCCGGCTTCAGGTCCCCGAATATCCATCCTTCCTGATGAAGCCGGTCCAAATCCCCGAGCAGCTGTACCATGAAAACAGGAATCCATTCACTCCCCCGTTTCCGCGCGAAATCCAGCAGCGTTTCTCCTTCCAGATACTCCATACAAAAAAAGGGGTACACCTCCCCCTTCCAGATCACATCGTCCACATCCAGAAGGGAGGGACCTAGAACATTGCCCTGCACCTTCGAAAAAGCCCGCAGTACATTCACCTCCGACGTCAAAGACATCTTGTCCTCCCCGATTTTTACCGCTTTCTGTCCGGTACGGGTATCGGCCAGATAAACAACGCCATTGGCCCCTTTTCCCAGCCTTTTTATAATTTTGTACGGATTCTGGTTCCATTTGCCGGTCCAAGCTGTTCCCGGCGCGAGATCAAAAGCCTGATTCTTCGATTGGGAATTCATCTTCTCCATAACGTTTCAGACTCCTTTTTGATAAGCGCTTGTCAAAGTGCTGGAGCGCAGCCTGCAGCGCAGGGCCGGTCGGGGTGATGCCTCCCGTTGTCATCCGCTGAAAAACACCTGTCAGTGAATTCATTTCAGGGGTCCAGTCCAGCATCTTTTCTGTATCTTTTCGTTTCCCTGGAAATACAAACAAGGCAAAATGGTTTTCTCCCGTTCTCGAATGGAGGCTGATCGACAAATCGGTCAAGGCGTCCTGCACCATGGGGAGTTTCGGTTTCATACTGGCACTCGTATCAACGAGTATCAGCACGTCGAGATCGACGGTCTCTCCGAGTTCATCGACGACATCAACCACTTCTCCCCTTTTATCCGGCGGGAGGTCATCCACTTCCTGACCGCTGCCCAGTATTTGGCTGAGTTCACTTTGAACAACGCCGTGCAGGGTGTGTGTCATCGACTGTTTGGTAACCATCTGAACGGTCCGTGCGAGTTGATCCACATTGACAATTTGGCTCACTCCTCCTCCGGAAGCCGCGATATTTTCCACTTCCTGCATCCCGTGATCACGCGCCGATCCATGATCGAGCACCCCTATCACGTTGACGGTAATGCCCTTTTCCCTGGCAAAAGCTGCTACAGCGGCAGGGTCTTCTCCCTGGTTGGAACAGCCGTCGGTTAAAAGTAAAATCTGCTTTATTTTTCCGTGATTCATTTCTTTTCCCCTCCGTTTCTGGTAGTATTTACATCTTTGACGCGGGGGGAAAAATATATACCCTCCACCTCCTTCATGCTTTTTTCTTCTTAAGGGGAACTGTCCGGCCGGCCGGAATCGCCGCCCATTCCGGGATATTGCGCTGGATGGATGCTGCCATGACAGTCATATCATCCCGGATGTTTCCGCGCGAGGCTTTGATCACCTGTTCGAGCAGATAATCCGCCATATCCTGGGGATCGTCTGTTTCCTTTTGTGCAATCAGCCGCTTCATCCATATTTCCTTGTTCTCGATTTCAACGGCTGCGTCAAAGATGCCGTCACTCATCATAATCACCATGTCTCCTTCTTTCATCTGTTCCGTGACGACATCGAGTTCGGCGTGCTCCACCATCCCAATCGGCAGATTTTCTGCTTCGATTTGTTTTACTTTATCCCCTCGTTTAATAAAACCGGGCAGTGAACCGATTTTAATAAACCGGGCCCGGGCTGTCTGCAGATCCATTAAAAAGAGATCAAGCGTTGAAAACATTTCTTCCTGCGACCGCAGGCTTAACACCGAATTAATGGATCGGACCGCCGTCTTTTCATCCATCCCGGACGCAAGAATGGTTTCCAGCATCTCAAGGGCAGATCTGCTTTCCCGGCTGGCTTTACTGCCACTCCCCATCCCATCGCTGATTGCCATGACGTATTTCTTCGTACCGATGTCCATCGCCGCATGGCTGTCACCGGATACCCATCTCCCCTCTTTAGCGACGACGGCCGCCCCCGTTTCGACGATAAATGTGCGGGCAGAGATAAACGTAACGTTCATATAATCAGTGATTTCTTCATACGGCTCTTCCCGGTCCACCACGATGTGTTCATGTAAAATATCCGACAGCATTGGAGCGATGATTTTTTCCGCTTTTTCTTTTCCGGAAGGCTTTGAGACACTCATTTCCACTTCCACATTTCCTTCATCGAGCCTGTATATATCGACATGACCAATATCCAGTCCGGCTTCCTGCAAGGCTTCATAAATCTCCTCTTCCTGAAGATGATGGGCTTCTTTTTCCTTCTGGATCTCCCTCGCGAAATTGTTCATCACATGCGATACGCCCTGCAGCTGATCAGCCACCAGTCTGCGGCTTTCATTCATCTGCCGGGCAAGCACCCTTTTTGTTTCCTCCCGCTGCAGTTCTTCAGACATAACTTCTATCATCCGTTTGTCATAATGGCAGTAGTTTTTCCAATAATTTTCCATACGAGGCGAAACACGGCCGTTTTCCTCCAGTTCTTGTGACAAGGTTGTCATTCCGTCGTACGTCTCTTGGAACTGCCTGACCCAGCACCTTTCTTTCAGAAAACAGTGCTGGCATGTTTTTTCCGTTACGCGGCTCAACATATCGTCTTTCTCCCGGCTCTTTGTCCGCTCCTGGTTGTCTGTATCCGCTCCCGATTCAAAACTCGTCGATAATGTCTGAAATAAATGAGAAAATTGTTCGACCTTCATAGCCGTGACATCCCTTATTTTCCTGGTATGTTTCTGCTGCTCGCGGGCATATTCAGGTGTGCCCGGAATATACTTCTCAATAAACGCTGTCACGATACGGGGCGTGAGCAGAAATATGCCGACAGCAGCGGCTGATTCAGCCAGGGTAAGCGAAACACCGCTCAAACCGTCCCCGTACAAGGCAATCAAAGCTGTTCCAAGCAGCATGCCGATACTGACACCAATTTTTCCTCCTTCTTTCAGGAGACCACCGAGAAGTCCTGCGAATGCGAGCAGACTCATTTGATAGAGATTGGCAATGGAGGCGAGGCTCAAGACCAGTCCGGCAATCACGCCAACGGAGGCCCCAATGGCCGCTCCTCCGGTAAAAGCAAACAGCATGACCAGATAGCGGGCCAGCATATGTTCCGCCGCCATCCCGTAAATGACCCAGCCGATGGCCCCGGTCATTACCGAAGCGAGAAGAATGATAAAGCAGATAATCTCCTCGTGTTTCAACGGCTGCCTTCGTTTCTTCGTAATAAGTAAAGGAAGGCTCTGCAAAAATATCATCGTCAGCATAAAGCTGAGCGAAGCTTCCACCCCGGCCATGACAACAGCATAGGAAGTAACATGTCCCTCAGCCAGCCAGACCACGATGGTTCGTGCTCCTGCCGTGGCGGCAAATACAGTCATAGGCAGCGTCCACGCTGTTTTCCATCCAAATCGCGTGATCCACTCATACAGTGCGATAAAAAGCGGAACAGCCGCAATCGCAAACGCCGCATGCAATACAGGTCCGCTCAGTATTCCGACCATTAACCCGGCAGCTCCGACCATCGCTTTCTCCCGGCGCCACGCATACACGACAGCAAAAAACGGGACAGCAAACGGAAATAACTCAGCGAGCAGAACAGCCCTTCCCAGCAGTACACCTGTGATAAAGACGAGGGCTCCCCACTGGATAAACAATCGTTCCATACCGGCTGCCATCCTTTTTTTCCAGCGGTTCCGAACGGTCTGCATTTTCCTTCCGGCCGCTTCCAGCAGCGGCTGCACTTCTTCAGCACGACGTACTAACTCTTTTCCGGACATTTCATGCACCACCTGCTTTTTGAATGATGGGACTCATTATACGAGCAGTGATGTTCAATGTTTGTCAAAATAAGCAGCCCCGTCCAAAAAATCCTTCGACGATTTCCTGCTGCGTGCAAAACAGGGTGTGACGCCGCTTCCTAAGAGTTGAAAAACAGAATGAGGTCAAATTAAAACAATTTCTTACAGCAAACAAACAAGAATAGTGAAGGACTATGAGAAGAATTCCGGATGGAGGGGGAGAAGAAGAGAACAGCTTGAGCAACTGTTTCATTATGAAAAAAAGCCTGCCTCCCGCGCTTTATGCTGCGGAAAACAGGCTGTGGTCTTATGTATGGTAGCGGCGGAGGGGATCGAACCCCCGACCTCACGGGTATGAACCGTACGCTCTAGCCAGCTGAGCTACGCCGCCTCGTGGCAGACAACAGAGATGATTATATAATGGATGAGGGGACGGCGTCAACCTTCTATATGAAAAAAACTGCCGGAAGTGTGCACCGGCAGCTGACAGGAGAATCCAAACCCCTGATTACAAAAGGGTTCTTTCCTTATTTATCATTTCTCAGGCAGCAGGTTTATTTCCTGGAACCACCACCGCCGCGTTTAGAGTCTGTCTGTTTTCGCAGGGAAGAGAGGCGTTCTTCACTGTCTTTCATGAACTGGTTCATCTTTTCTTCGAAAGATAACGAACGCTGGCCTTTATTGCCGCCTCCGCCTTTTCCGCCTTTCCCGCCTTTGGGGCGGTCTTCTTTCGGACGGTCCACCGCTTTACGAATGGAAAGACTGATTTTACCATCGTCTTCCACCTTCATCACTTTTACCGTCACTTCATCGCCGACGCTGACATAATCATTAATATTCTCGACATACTTGTCCGCTACTTCACTGATATGGACAAGTCCTGTTTTTCCTCCCGGCAGCTCAACAAATGCTCCAAAATTGGTGATTCCCGTGACCTTCCCCTGTACCTTGCTGCCCTGTTCAATTGACATGTAAAAAATGCTCCTCCTTATTTTCGCGCTTGATCTTAACGTTGTTAAAATCACCATTATTATACCCGCCCGCTGAAAATAGTGTCAATCCGCGCTTTCCGCCGTTTTTTCCGGAACTTTATACAAAGTTTCCCCCGGCTTGGTTAAATAGTAATCCCTTCTGGCAATTTCGGCTATGTAGTCCAGATCGTTATAGTTTTTCACTTTCTGTTCCAGCTCTGCTTCTTCCGCCTTCAGGTTCTCCATTTTCTGCTCCAGCTGCGCCCGTTCCGTCTTTTTTGCCTCGAGCGTCGTCAGCTGTGATGTCAGCAGGACAGCAAACACAACAGCCATTGCCGCTCCGACAACCCCTAGAGCTGTCAGCCGGCGGACGAGACCGCGTCTATGTCTGCCGGTCTGTGCCTGCTGCCTTTTTTGTTTCTGTTCTTCCTGCCGGACGTAGGAACGGTTCATTTCGGTTACTTTTTTCTCTTTTGAAACCAAGCTCTATCCCTCCGGTCACAGTATTTGTCATTCATCTTTTCTGCGGTTCATCATGATGTCGGTCGTTTTTTTCAAAAAAGCAAGGACAGGAGCGGGCAGTACACGTTTTGCAGCAGGGCGGCCCACGTGGACCAATCCCTTCAGCGGCAGGAGAAGAATACGGAGACAAAGGAACAGAAAATTTTTAATTATCGTTAATCCCATCATAACGGAGGCAGCGGCCAGTTGCAATATGAACTTCAGCGGATGCAGCACGAGCACCGTTACCACAGCACGAAAGATACGGTACATTCCATATCCCATCCGGCAGAAAAACTCAAGGATCCGGAGAAAGGACGCTCGTCCCAAGTACCGGTATACGAAAAATCCCACTGCAAGACCAGGAAAAATATAGAAACGAAGCTCGCCGCTGTTCATTTGAAAAAGGACATAAAATACAAGCAGAGCCTGCAGAAACCAAAACATCATATCACCGCCGGCTCTAATCCAGGAACTGCGTATGATACGGACAAACAGACGTTCATATACATCAAGACAGACGCCTGCGCCCATTCCCATGACAAGCATTGCCGCCATCGTCTGAAACTGCACCGCCAGCGTCACTTAAATAACTTCCCCAGGAACCCTTTGGACTTCTCCCCGGCTGCATCTACATAGACGAGATCGTCCACTTTTCCCTCGATGGAAATAACGCCTTCATGAACATCCAGGTTCTTGATATGAAGCTGATTTCCCCTGATAGACAAAAAGCCCATCGACGTTTCCAGTAAAAATTCTTCGTTATCAAAGCTTTCGACTTCTTTTACACCGGTTATTTCCAGGCTTTCCCGGCTTTTCATGACTACTTCATGCGGCATTTGGGGCTGCCTGAATACTGGTTCTTCAGAAAAGGACATAACAGATGCTCCCTTCACGGATATAGCTTGTATTTCATCTATATGTCCTTTGAGTGGAAGTTAGTCCTGAATTTTTTTTACGAAAGCGGTTCTTCTTTCAGCAGCGTGTACATCGATTCGGCGGCTTCCTTTTTCGTCGAGTCCTGGATGTCATCCACGCGCACCGTGATCACTTTCGTGCCGAACTGAATAGTAATTTCGTCACCGGCTGCGACTTCCGTTCCTGCTTTCGCCTTATTGCCATTCACCGATATTCTACCCTGCGATGCTACTTCTTTGGCAAGGGTCCGTCTTTTCACCAGCCGGGACACTTTTAAAAACTTATCGATTCTCATGACGTCACTCTCCCTTGTTCTTTGTTTTGGCCTCTTCCCAGAAACCGTCCATCTCCTCAAGCGTGGCGTCTTCCGGGCAGCGGCCCTGCTGTTTCAGTGCTTCTTCCACATAGTCAAAGCGCTGTCTGAACTTGCGATTGGTCATATAAAGGGCTTCTTCCGGGTAAAGTTTGTAAAATCGGCCGAGGTTTACAATCACAAACAGGACATCGCCGTATTCTTTTTTCCTGGATTCTACAGAGCCGTGTTTCATTTCATACAGCCATTCCGCCAGTTCTTCCTGCAGTTTTTTCCACATCGGCGCATCATCATCCCAGTCAAAGCCGGCTTTCCCTGCTTTTTTCTGCAGTTCATAGGCCTGCATCAGCGCCGGCATGGAACCTGGAATGTCGTCAAAGCGCTCGGCAGGTGGCTGATCTGCTTTTTCTTTCTCCTTCAATGCTTCCCAGCTGGCATTCACCTGTTCTTCGGTATCCGCGGTTTCCCCGCCAAACACATGGGGGTGGCGGCGGATCATCTTTTCCGTTAACGTCCCGATGACGTCATCGATCGTAAAGAATCCGTCTTCTTCGCCGATGCGGGCATGCAAAAGTACCTGCAGCAGCACATCCCCCAGTTCCTCCTCCAGATGATCATCGTTTTGTTCATCGATGGCATCCAATACTTCGTAAGCTTCCTCAAGCATATATTTTTTCAGGGATTCGTGGGTTTGTTTTCTATCCCACGGGCAGCCGTCCGGCGCACGCAGCGCATCAATCACCCTGCGCAGCGTGGAAAAGTCCCGGTACATAAGCTGCTCCTTTGCCGGGGGAACGTAAAGAGCCGTCAGGTTATCCACTTCCACCATCCGGTCCAGTTCATACAGCGGCAGGCGCCGCAGCGTTTCTGAATCCATGCCGGCGGCGGTGACGAGGGTAACCCCGTAGTCATCCGGATACTTTTCCATCAACGTCAGCTTCACTTCCGAAGCAGTCAACTGATCATAAACCTGGCTGATGATAATATGCTGGTTCATCCGGATATCATCCAGATTCAGCGCTGTTGCATCCAGCAGCTGAAACCCGTCATTAGGATCCACCTGCAGGGCGGTGAACATAGGATCCAGAAAACTCTGTCCGCCGCTTATCGTCACGTGGATACGTCCTGCTCTCTTTTCTTCCAGCAGCTGCTGCACCGTATCCTCCGCCGTCATCGGATGACCGGGAACGGCGTAATAAATACGGCGGTACTGCCCGGCCGCCTCCAGCAGCTCACCAGTAATGGCAGCATACACCGCTTCAAACGTGTCGTGCTGTTCATACCTTTCATCAAAACTGTGAAACGAAATCCCTTCCAGTTTCAGTTCCTTGGCTGAAGGATGTTCTTCTGTCCGCAGGTACAGCCGCTCTGCTTTCGTCAGTGTCTTGTATGTGCCAAGCGCAAGTCCCGATAAGTCACCGGGTCCGAGTCCGATGATATGTATCACAGGGACATTGGTATAAGTATCTTGTTTTGTCGTCACACTTTTTCTCCTTTCCGTTTCAAAAGGCTGTCCAAGTGATGAAAAACAGGGAGATGCATCCGTTCTTCTTTTGTGAACAAGTCCCATTTTTTCACCAGGACCGCCTGCAGTACAACCCCCGCCGCCGCGGAGGTTAGTGCCTGACATGCAGCATAAAGGCGGGAGTTTCCGTCATAAAGCTGGTCAAAACCGGCGTCTGTAATGACGAGCATGGTCACCATGAGCGCAAGGGACGCAGCAAGCTTCCCTATCCACGCACGAGACGGCAGCCGGACTGCCTGATGGCGAAACACTTCGATGCTGCTGCATCCTGCCGTTACCGCCATACCAAGTACCGTGGCCGCCGCTGCTCCCCGGATGCCGAAAACCGGGACAAGCACCAGGTTACCGAATGTTTTCACAGCCGCCCCCAGACCGAGAAACAGCACGGGACGAAGGAAATGATAGTGGCCCTGCATGACCGCCGATGTGATCATAATGATTCCGCTGAACAGAAGGGCCGCCGCGAGAATACGGAGAGCTCCAGTCCCTGCCTGATTTTCAAACAGCATGATGTTGACCGGCTCTGCTATCATGATCAACCCCGCTGCCGCCGCACTCCCGCTAAACAGTGTAAGTCGCAGCGCGAATCCGGCATAGGACGCGGATTGATCTTCATTTCCAGTATTTTTTTCTTTCTGAATGAGCGGAACGACTGTCATCGCAAACGATGTGGCAAGCACAGTCCCGAACTGCAGCAGCGGCTGTCCCCGGTCAAACATGCCTTTCAGGGCTTTTGCCTGTTCGGAGCCTGCCGCCTTCTCCATTAACAGACGCACGACAGTAAAAGCATCGACCCATTGATACAGCAGAAAAATCATCGCCCCTGATGCCGCAAGAAGTCCACGCAGCAGAAACGTCCGCCGGATATCTTTCATCCGCTGGATGACGTTGGAAACAAGGACACCCCGGCGATGGTCTCTTCGTCTCCAGACGACAAAAAGATATCCGGCGCACGCTGCCGCACCAAGCACAGACGCGGCTGCGGCGGCTCTTCCGGCGGCATAAGGACCAAGTCCCCGGCATACAACCAGGGCCGTAAAGCCTATAATGGCGGCAGACCGTATGACCTGCTCCACAAGGTGTGAAACAGCGGCGGGCTGCATCTGTCCAATCCCCTGATAATAACCGCGCACCATCGATATAAACGGAACGAATAGCAGCACCAGACCTGCCAGGCGCAAAATATTCGTAAGATCCGGATCCCCCATCCAGGAAGCAATGAACGGCGATGTGAAGGCAAGCGCCCCGAAAAGGAACCCGTGAACGAGAAGGAGCAGCACAAACGCGGCACGGGCCGTCTCTTCGGCTTCTTTTGGTTTTTGATCGGCTCCCCGCTCCATCATCATACCGGAAAGAGCGACCGGAAAGCCATACATCGCTGTAATCATCGCCGTTCCAAGCAGTGGATAGACCTGCTGATAGACATACAGCCCCTGGTCTCCCGCCATGTTTTGATAAGGCACCCGGTACAGAGCACTCAGTACTTTCCCGGTGAAGGCAGCCGCCGTCACATACATCGCGCCTTTCCACCATCTGCTATTGTTTCTGCCCGCACCGCTCATAACCATCTCTTCCTTCCTCTAATCCCCAAGTATACCATATGAAAAGCGCAAGCGCCCCAAACAGCGGACATTCAGCTGAGAGCGCCACATCCTGTGAGCCTCCGAGCGGTTGGGCACTGGAGCTGGATCTTAAAACCCCAACTTTTTCACTTGCCTGGCAGCTATGATAAACAAAAAAAGGAACCCCGACTGTTACAGGTTCCTTCTTTTTCATGTTCATGTGAGACGATGGCTGGTCTTTTCTTTGTTACTGTTCCATCTGTCTGGCCAGAAATCCGGAGGCGGTCTCGAGGAGTTTGCCCGAGATAGCTTCATCCACCTTGTCGTCCTTGGCTATCATCACAACCGCTCCGATTGGATCGCCATTTGCAATAATCGGAGCGACCGCGTATCCTTTCATCGCTTCTTCATGATCGCTGACCATATTATAATCGCCCTTCACAGATGTCACTTTCGTTTTTCGTTCCGAGATGGCATCTTCCACCACCCGGCCGATACTTTTATTGGCATAGTCTTTTTTAGCCCCGCCCGATACTGCTATATAGGTGTCACGGTCTGCGACAAGGATAGGGTGATGCAGGGTGTCATACAATGCTTCCGCGTACTCTTTGGCAAAATCCCCAAGCTCGGAGATCGGAGAATACTTCTTCAGAATCACTTCACCGTCCCGATCAACAAAAATTTCCAGAGGGTCCCCTTCCCGGATACGGAGGGTGCGGCGGATTTCCTTTGGAATGACCACCCTTCCTAAATCATCAATACGTCGTACAATACCAGTTGCTTTCATCACGTTGAGCTGCCTCCCTTTCTGCTGTTCGTTTTCCTAAGATGGATAAGAGACTAAAATAAAGGCTGTTTTTCGAATGCTCTACTCTGACAAACAAGAGACGAAAAAACTGTGTGCCTGATTCCTGTATTGTCTTTATTATCCACGAGCAGAAAAGAACTATTCATCCGTTTTCAAAAAAAGGCAGGCACTCTCCGCAACTCGGATCAGGAGGAAGCCGTCTCTTCGACTTCTTTCTTCGTTTCCGGAAGTTTCATCATCAGCGCCTCCATAACGTCGAGGAACTGCCGGCTCGACATTTTACGTTGATGCACCGCCAGCTTAATCCGCTGTTCTTCGGCGCCGATGCCCACTTCTCTTCCGAATTCATGCACGGCTTCAAAAAGAGCCGCACCATCTGTCGCCTGACTGGCCCGTTCAGAAAGCAGGATCGTCGTCTGATCCGCCTGCTGGGTGATAGACTGCACGCCGTTCTGTTTTGCCAGCAGTTTGATTTTTGACACCGCAAAAAGGTCCGCCGTTTCCTGGGGATATTCGCCGAAACGGTCGATCATTTCGTCCTGAAGATCCTGCAGGTCTTCAAGCGTTTCCAATCCCTTGAACCGTTTGTACATCTCAATCTTCTGCTTGGAATCATCGATATAGGATGCCGGGATATAAGCATCCAGCCGCACGTCCATTTCCATTTCCGGTTCCGTTTCTTTCGGTGCTTCACCTTTCTGCTCCTCAATGGCTTCTTTGAGCATCTCGGAATACAAATCAAAACCGACGGATTCAATAAATCCATGCTGCTCTGCGCCGAGCAGGTTCCCGGTTCCGCGGATGGACAGATCCCGCATCGCAATTTTAAAGCCGGACCCAAGCTCGGTGAATTCTTTGATCGCCTGCAGCCGTTTTTCCGAGATCTCAGTCAATATCTTATCCCGCTGGTACGTGAAATACGCATAGGCGACACGGTTGGAACGCCCCACTCTCCCCCTGATTTGGTAAAGCTGGGACAATCCCATGTTATCAGCATTATAAATGATCAGCGTATTCACATTCGGGATGTCGACGCCGGTCTCAATGATGGTCGTCGTGACGAGCACGTCTTTGTTTCCTTCGAGAAAATCGATCATGACCGACTCCAGTTCCTGCTCATTCATTCTGCCGTGGGCATAAGCTACTTCAGCATCCGGGACAAGCATCGAGACCTGATCGGCCATTCTGCTGATGTCATCCACCCGGTTGTACAGAAGATACACCTGCCCGCCCCGGCTTATTTCCCGCTCCACTGCCTCTTTCACAAGCGACGGATTGTAGTCCATCACATATGTCTGGACAGGGAAGCGGTTTTCAGGCGGCGTTTCAATGACAGAAAGATCGCGGACGCCGAGCATCGACATGTGCAGCGTACGTGGAATCGGTGTCGCTGTCAGCGTCAGTACATCGATGTTGGCCTTCAGCTGCTTGATTTTCTCTTTGTGTGTTACCCCGAAACGCTGCTCCTCATCCACAATCAGTAGGCCCAGGTCTTTAAACGTAATATCTTTGGACAATACCCGGTGCGTGCCGACAACAATATCCAGACCGCCTGTCTTCAGGCTCTTGATCGTATCAGACTGCTGCTTTTTCGTGCGGAACCGGCTCAGCATGCCGATGTTGATCGGGTAGTCGGCAAAACGTTCGGTCAATGTGTCAAAATGCTGCTGGGCGAGAATGGTAGTCGGAACGAGCATCGCCACCTGCTTTCCGTCCAGAATTGCCTTAAAGGCCGCGCGGATGGCGACTTCTGTTTTACCATAACCGACATCCCCGCAGAGAAGGCGGTCCATCGGGCGCTCCCGTTCCATGTCTTCCTTGATCTCCTGGATCGCTTTCAGCTGATCATCTGTTTCCTGATAGGAAAACGTGGCCGCAAATTCCTGTTCCTCTTCTTCATGACTGCTGAATGCGTGACCTTTGGAAGCTTCTCTCGCCGAGTAGACTTTAATCAGGTCATCGGCAATGTCCTTCACGGAAGATTCCACTTTCCGCTTCACTTTTTTCCATTCCGATCCTCCAAGCGCGTGGACTTTCGGCTCTTTTTCCTCCGAAGCGACATATTTCTGGACGAGATCAATCTGTTCCACCGGAACATACAACTTGTCATTGCCGCGGTAGGAGATATTGAGATAATCCTGGTGCACTCCGTTGACTTCAAGTGTTTCTATACCGAGGTATTTTCCGATGCCATGATTGACGTGGACGACCAAATCCCCTGTCTTCAGTTCGGAATAACTCTTGATCCGTTCTGCATTAGAGAGTTTCTGCTGCCGCTTGGGCCGGCTTACTTTTTTCGTGAATGTCTCTTCTTCGGTGATGACGGCCGTTTTTTCCATCGGCAGTTCAAAGCCGCTGTTCAACTGGGCCTTGATGATCGACGGACGCTGCGGTGTGAAAGGGCCTCCCGTATCCGCTTTATCCGCCTCCATGCCGTAGTCATAGAGAACATTCTGCAGTTTGTTCATCCGCTCTTCATCCGCCGCGGCGAAAACGACCGTGTACCCGTCTTTCTTCCAACGCTCCATTTCATTCTGCAGCACATGCATCTGGCCGTGGAACTGCTGCATCGCTTTACACTGAATGTTGGCTACGTTTTGAGGGTGAATGGATGGAATGTTTCTGAGAAAAAGAGAAAAATAGACAATCGGATGGTCTTTTTCTTTAAACAGGTTCTCAAAGTCCTTTGACAGGGAAAGGTCTTTCGGTGCCTGTCCCTGCTCCAGCACGTCCGCCGACCACTGGGCTTCTTCCTTGTCCAGACTCTCCGCCATATCCTGAACCCTGCTGATTTCGTCCATAAACAGAACCGTCTCGTCCGGAAAGTAAGACAGCAGCGTTGCCGGTTCTTCGTAAAAATACTGCATATATTTATAAATGCCCTGAAAGCGGCTCTGCTGCTCGAGCTGTTCTTTTTCATACCCGAGATAGGACCGCAGCTTCTCTTTCACTTCATCTTCCTGTACATGCTGCAGGGTTTCTGCAAGCGAGTGTTCCAGACGTTCTGCCGCTTTTTCAAACTGTTCTGCATATAAAATGGTCTCTTCGGCAGGACCAATTATAATTTCCTGGATATGGTCGAGCGAGCGTTGGTCTTCCGCCTGGAAATAGCGCATCGAATCCACTTCTGTATCAAACAGTTCAATCCGGACCGGATGTTCTTCGGTAAGTGGGTAAATGTCAATGATACCGCCGCGCAGGCTGAATTCGCCCGGGGCCGACACCATATCCGCCCGTTGATATCCAAGCGACAACAGCAGGGGCAGCAGTGTCCCGGGATCGACGTCGTCCCCCATCTTAACCGGCACCTGTGACTCTTTCCAGAGACAAACAGGCGGAAGCAGCCTCCGCACCCCGGCTACCGGAGAAATGACAATGCCCCGAAAATCATCGGTCAACGCATCCAGTACTTCGATCCGCTGTGCTCTCATTTCCGGACTGGCCGAGGCTATTTCAGAAGCTATCAGTTCATTAACCGGGTATAAGTAAACGGGGGCATCCGTTAAATCAATGAGATCCTCATACAGCTTCTGAGCCTGCAGCAGGGTGTGGGTGATAATGAGCTGGGGCCGGTCCACTTCCGCTTTGGCAAGCGCCATGAACAGAGAGCGGGCAGAGCCGCTCAATCCTGCTGCCAATTGTTCTTTCATTCCATGTTGAATGCCTTCCAATACCGCTTTTACATGGTCATTTGTGGACAGAGCGTTCTGCAATCCCTTCATGACACTCGTTCCTCCTTCATTCCCGTACCACGGCTGCAGCGCAGCCGTGTGTTCCTGTCTCTTTCCATCCATCATCCCATGAATAAAAAAGGATGGAAAACAGTATCTTTTCTTTAATCAATAAGAAAAAGGGCTGGCCTTTTTCCCGCATCCTGTTTACGAAAGACCAGTCCCAATGTGTTTTGCGTATGCCGGAACATTACTGAATCCACCTGTCCAATTCGTGAAAGTGGGGATTCTGCCGCAGTGCTTCTTCACAATGCTCGCACGTTACTCTTACGTGTACGTGACCGTCCGACCCGTAATGAACCATCTGCTGCTGCTCCTCGATAGTCAGCTGATCCAGCCCGAGCCGGGAAGACAGCATCTGATCCTCCTCTTCCAGCGTCCCGATATCGGTACTGCAGTGCCTGCAGTAATAACGGATAGCCATACAAAAAGCTCCTTTGGAAAAATGTTTCTTTATAGTATGGCCGGCACAAATGATGGTATACAAAAAAACCGGCTAATTTTTCCTGTTATAATGATTCATTACTTCTGCGAAAGAGTGAGAAAGCCAGGATTCGGCGGCCTTTGCTGCAAGCGGCACGGATTCCTGCATTTCCTTTTTTTCCTCCGGCGGGAATGTTCCGAGAACGTGGGAGATGACATCGCCTCCGGCGTCCGGGCGTCCGACGCCGAGCCGTATGCGTTTGAACTCTTTTGTTCCCAGTTCCTGAAAAATAGATTTCAGACCGTTGTGTCCCCCGTGTCCTCCATTCAGGCGGAGACGAAGCACTCCCGGGGATAGATCCAGATCATCATAAATCACTAAAAGATTCTCCGCAGGAACCTCGTAGAAATCCATCAGAGGCTGCAGCGCCTCTCCGGACAGATTCATATACGTAAGCGGTTTAATCAGGAAAATTTTTTCGCCGTCGATGACCGTTTCGGCGGTCCATCTCTTTTTTTCTTTTTTCCAGGATAGGTTTAGGTTCCCAGCCAGATGATCTACCGCCTGAAAGCCCACATTATGCCGTGTTTTTTCGTATTTGCGGCCGGGATTGCCAAGACCTGCAATAAGCTTCATGGGCCGTCCCTCTTTTCTGCCTGCTTCGTTTTGGACAGTAAAAAGGCATAACCGTGCCACGGCTATACCTTTTCCTCTGTTCAAACGATATTAGTTGCTGTCGTTGTCTGCCTCGTCCTTGTCTTCAGCGCCGACGAGTTCAGGCTCCTCTGCGTTCTCTTCTTCTTCGGGCTCTTCCTGCTCCGGAGGCTGAACCGTTACAACCGTTTCTTCCGATTCGTTCACGAATTCATATGCCTTGCCGGCAGTAAGGTCTCCGATCTGAACAGAATCGCCGACACCCAGTTCCGAGATATCCACGGTGATTTCTTCCGGAATATCTGTCGGGAGGGCACGTACGGTGATGTTGTAAAGAAGCGGGGAAAGCACGCCGCCTTCTTTTTCACCAGGCGCACTGCCTGTCAGATTCACGGAAACATCGGCTTCCATTTCTGATTTAAGGTCGACTTCAAAGAAATCGATGTGTACGAGATAATCTTTGATCGGGTCTACCTGCATGTCGTGGACAATCACCTTATGCTTGTCGGATTCTCCGTCGACGTCCAGTTCAATAATGCCGTTACGTCCTACTTCACGAATTGTCTTGACAAACGTGATATTAGGAACGGACACCGCCGTGCTTGCTGTATCTTTACCATAAAGAACAGCCGGCACATGTCCATCGGCGCGAAGCTGTTTGGATGCGGATTTTCTTAAATCCGTTCTTGGATTGGCTTCGAGTACTGCAGCCATAATTATTCACCTCGTTCTATTATCATTTAGGGAATCTATTTTCAAACCCACCTGAGAAAGGATTATACCATTTCGCTTGACGAATATCAATATGCCGCCGGGGTTTTCCCTATGTTAATCAAACAATGTGCTTACCGACGTCTGTTCATGAACGCGTATGATGGCTTCTGCAATAAGCGGCGCCACCGAAAGCTGTGTCACTTTTTCAACCTGCTTTTCTTCCGGAAGAACAATCGTATTCGTTACAGCAAGTTCCTCAATATTGGAGTTCTCAATGCGTTCAATGGCAGGCCCGGAAAGAACAGGGTGCGTACTGCAGGCATAGACCGCTTTGGCGCCTTTTTCAAGCAGCGCGTCAGCCGCCAGTGTCATGGTGCCGGCCGTATCAATGATATCATCCACAATAATCGCGGTCCGCCCTTCCACGTCCCCGATAATATTCATGACTTCGGAGACATTTGGTTCCGGACGGCGCTTATCAATAATGGCAATCGGAGCTTTCATACGGTCCGCCATTTTTCTTGCCCTGACGACACCGCCGTGATCCGGAGAGACAATGACGGTATCTTCCATGCCTTTATCCAGGAAGTGTTTCGATAAAATCGGCTCGCCGAGAAGCTGATCGACCGGGATATCGAAAAACCCCTGAATTTGGGAGGCGTGCAGGTCTACACTGAGAACTCTTGTCGCCCCCGCTTTCTCGATAAGGTTGGCAACGAGTTTGGACGTAATTGGCTGTCTTGATTTGGCCTTGCGATCCTGACGGGCGTACCCGTAATACGGAATAACCACATTAATGGTCGCTGCCGAAGCCCGTTTCATCGCATCAATCATAATCAGAAGTTCCATCAGATGCTCGTTCGCCGGTTCGGATGTGGACTGTACAAGGAACACATCACAGCCCCGGATGCTTTCTTCGATGTTCACCTGTATTTCCCCGTCGCTGAAACGTTTAATAGAACTTTTTCCCATCTCGACTCCGATTTGGTCTGTTACTTCCCGGGTAAGTTCCGGGTTGGAGTTCAACGTGAACACCTTTAGATAAGGATCGTCGTAAATTGGCATGGATTATTCCCTCCGTAAATGTAATGTGAAAGCTTTATTCTTTGTTTTTCACGTATCCTTCTTTGTTGGTCTGCCTGCTCCGCGCAATCGACAACGAATGCTCCGGCACATCGTCGGTAATGGTGGATCCGGCAGCAACATAGGCGCCTCTTTCGATTTTCACAGGCGCAATCAGATTCGCATTACAGCCCACAAACACATCATCTTCAATGGTTGTTGTGTACTTTTGGGTTCCATCATAGTTGACTGTAATGGAACCGCATCCCATATTGACCCGTTTACCGACTGCTGCATCTCCGATATAACTCAGATGAGGTACTTTGCTTCCATTTCCGAAGGATGATTTTTTCACTTCGACAAAATTGCCGATTTTCACATCATCACCCAGTTCTGATGCAGGGCGGATGTGGGCATAAGGGCCGATTTTCACACGCTGCCCGACGCGGCTGTCGGAAACCACCGACTGCCGGACGACGGTTCCGGCGCTTACATGGCTGTCCGTAATCTCGGAAAACGGCCCGATTTCGCAGTTTCCTTCAATCTCCACCACTCCATTCAGAACCGTTCCGGGATGAAGCGTGGTATCACGACCTATAACGGCGTCCGGAGAAATATAGGTGTGATCAGGATCGGCAATCGTCACCCCTTCTTTCAGCCAATAGGTGTTGATCCGCTTTTTCATCGCCTTTTCGGCCTCAGCCAGTGCCACCCGGTCATTCACGCCGATGGCCTCTGAAAAGTCAGCAGTCTGCCAGGCCGATAACACTTCGCCCCGGCCTTTCAATATCTCAAGAACATCCGGAAGGTAATACTCTCCCTGCGCATTTTCATTTCCCACTTCGCGAAGCGCTTCAAAAAGCATCTTATTGTCAAAGCAGTACGTGCCCGTATTGATCTCGTTGACATGCTGCTCCGCTCTGTCCGCATCTTTTTCTTCCACAATTCGCAGTACGTGTCCTTCGTCGTTTCTGATAACACGCCCGTAACCGGAGGGGTCGGGCGTATGAGCGGTCAAAACGGTTGCCTTGGCTTGTGTCTGTTCGTGGTGCTCTATCAACGACTCTACCGTTTCCGCGCGTATTAATGGGGTATCCCCGCAAAGAACAACCGTCACTCCTTCTTTATCCTTCAGGTGGTCCTCTGCCTGCATCACGGCGTGGCCGGTTCCCTGCTGTTCTTCCTGAAGCACATAAGAAACACGATTACCGATATGCTCTTTCACAGCCTCGGCACCGTGTCCTATAATTGTCACAATATCATCGAGCCCCGCCTCGGCAGCCTGGTTCACAACATGCTCCACCATCGGTCTGCCGCATACAGGATGAAGTACTTTATACAGGTCGGATTTCATTCGTTTTCCCTGGCCTGCGGCCAATACAACCCCATAACGATTGTTCATTGTTTTTCCTCCAACTCACCGTTTTTTCCCTTACGAATATATCCTAAAAGCCTTCATATTTCAAGGAAAGACGCTATATTCAAAACGGCTTCCGGTAATGGAATATTTTGCAGGGTCCGCCAAAAACAAAAATCAGGCGGCTGCTCTGTAAGCGGCTTCCGCCTGATCACGTAAGTATAATAGCTGTAATTGTACCCCCCGGGCTCTATCCGGCTGTTCAGGAAGCTCCGGCTTCTTCATATTCCGGCTTTTCAAACTCTCCCTGACGCTCGTACTCACCCAGTACAGCCGTCTGTATTTTCTCCCGGGTGTGAGAGGAAATCGGATGGGCAATGTCCCGGAATTCCCCGTCCGGCGTCCGTTTGCTTGGCATAGCGACAAACAGTCCGTTATTCCCGTCAATCACCCTTATATCATGCACAACAAACTCTCCGTCCATCGTAATAGATGCGATAGCACGCATCCGGCCGTCGGTATTCACCCGGCGGAGCCTAACGTCTGTAACCTGCATTCTTTCACCACCTTTTTCCATATAAAAATAGCTCTGCCATACCCTTCAACAGATAGGCAGAGTTTTCCTTCTTTTGATAGAAAAAAATTATTTTTATTTCATGATAAGGTGCGGAGAGAATCGTTTTTTATTCCACAAGCGCGGTGACTTCTATTTCAATAAGCGCTCCTTTCGGAAGCGCCGCGACACCGACACAGGATCGGGCCGGCTGATGCGCATGAAAATATTCACCGTAAATTTCATTAATTATTGAAAAATCTTCCATTTCTGTTGTAAAGACAGACGCTTTGATAACAGTATTCAGTGAAGCCCCTGCTTCTTCGAGCACGGCCTGCACATTGGAAAATACTTGATGCGTCTGTGCACGCAGTCCGCCTTCCACCATATTACCATCCGGTGTCAGAGGGATCTGCCCGGAACTGTAAAACACACCGTTTACCTTAATCCCCTGGGAATACGGTCCTATCGCTGCGGGCGCTTTGTCTGTATGAATCGATTCCATTACGTATTCACCTCTCTTAATGTATCAAGAAAATTTCCCGGAACGGCTTTCACCTGTTTTTGCCGTTCATGGCCTTTTTCGAGCCGTGCAATCGAGACGTAATCGTCCACAAGACGTTCCTCTACATCTTCGGCCTCGACCAGAACACCAACACCGACAACGTTGGCATTAAATTCGTGCAGAAGATCCATCATACCGCGGACGGAGCCTCCTGCTTTCATGAAGTCGTCTACAATCAGCACGTTGGCACCTTCCTGAAGGCTTCTTCTCGAGAGCGACATCGTCTGAATCCGTTTGGCTGATCCGGAGACATAGTTGATGCTTACCATCGACCCCTCCGTGACACGATGGTCCCGCCGCACAATACTAACCGGCACATCGAGGTGGGAAGCAATCGAATAGGCGAGCGGAATGCCCTTCATCGCCACCGTCATGACCGCATCAATCTGCCGCTCGGCATACACCGAAGCAAACAGCCGTCCGACGTCGTTCATCAGCCGTGGATCACCGAGAACGTCCATCATGTACAAATAACCGCCTGGCAGCAGTTCTTTATCCTCAAGTTTAGTGCACAACGATTCAACCAGTTCCGTCCCTTCCTCGAGCGATACGACCGGAACATACTTGACTCCGCCGCCCGCTCCGGGAATCGTCCATAACGAACCGAACCCCTGCGACTCAAAAATTTCTTTCACAATCGTTAAGTCTTCGCTGATGGAGGACTTGGCTGATTGGTATCGTTCTGAAAAGTAGCTGAGGGATACCAGCTGATGTGGATGCTGAATCAAATAGTACGTCATATCCACTAATCGGCCGCTTCGTTTCATTTTCTGCATAGCAACCTCCATAAAAACCGAATAATGTAATGAGAATATACCATTTTTATACGGATTTTATCAAGGCTGTTTCTCTCCCAGCAGCCGCACGGCATAGACCTGGTCACAGAAGCCGCGAAGTGCATTGTATACGCGGTGTAGTTTCGCCTCTTTTTTGACAAGGCCGAAAACCGTCGGACCGCTGCCGCTCATCAAAGCGGCGTCCACTCCCGATGCCCTCATCCGTTCCTTGATCTGCCTGATTTCCGGGTACATTGGCAGCGTCACCTGTTCCAGCGCGTTATGCAGAGAGCGGCAGATAGCATTATAATTATAATCACGAACCGCAGCGCTCATGGTATCGGCAGATGTACTGCTGATATCCTCCGTTCTCATTCGTTTATAAATATCACCGGTGGAAACGCCGACGGGTGGTTTTGCGAGTACTACCCAGCACGACGGAGGTTCAGGAATTTTTTCAATGCATTCTCCCCGCCCGGTGGCAAGAGCGGTGCCGCCGTGAACACAAAATGGAACATCCGAACCAAGTTCGGCGCCAAGCTCCGCCAGTTCCGAAAGAGAAAGTCCGAGCTTCCAAAGTTCGTTCAATCCTCTCAGCGCTGCTGCCGCATCACTGCTTCCTCCGGCCAGGCCGGCAGCCACCGGAATATTTTTGTATATGTAAATGGATGCTCCCATTTTTGTGCCGCCGTGCTGTTTCAAAAGCACAGCAGCCTGATGGGCAAGGTTACGCGAGTCGGCCGGGAGAGACCCTTCCGACATTTCCACATGGATCAAACCGTCTTCCCGCGGTTCCATATCAAGCCTGTCGGATAAATCCACCTGGGTCATCACCATTTTCACTTCGTGGTAGCCATCACTGCGCTTCCCCAGCACATCCAGGCTTAAATTAATTTTGGCAGGAGCTTTTATTGATTGTTTCACCATTCACTTCCCCTTCTCTTCGCTGCCGCGCCGCATTTCCGGTTCTAACGTTTACATCTTTGTATATTTTAGTTTAAAAAAAGAAGTGTGTACAGTTTGAACTATTAGAAATGGGATATATGCCTGGCTGCAGCCACCGTAAAAAAGAGGGCTCCGGGAGAAATCCCGGAGCCCTGCTTTATGCCTGCGGGTTAGGAACGGTTGGAATCCTGCAGGTTCTCTTCCGCCATCTGTACGGCACGTTTCACCATATTACCAGCGTCGCGGGATTTAATGCCTCCCCAGCCTTCACGCTGGACTGTATCATAAAACCCTAATTCCTTTGCCACTTCATTCTTCAATTGCTCTGACATGATACCGCGTCTCCGGCTCATCTCACCCATCTCCTTCACAGCTGAATGAAAAACCCTGCAGGCATGGTTTAGTATGTCCCGAAGCAGACATAAATATAGCCTTCTGCTTGTCCGCAGAAAGCCACTTTATTTCGTTTCCAGCAGCATGTCCTTTACTCAGGCATGAAGTTCTTCTTCCCCGAGCATCGTCAATTGAATCGATTTGGTGAGTATATCGGTATAGCTGTACGAAATTCTCTCCACCGAGTGCTTGTCTTTGTCGAGTTTCACAATAAACACGGAAGGATATGTTTCTTCCAGCAGACCAGAACGTTCAATCGTTTTCTTACGGCCGCCATTTGCTGTGATCGTGATCTTTTTTCCTACATTGGCATCCAGTGATTCTTTAATTTCAATCAAAGTTTTTCCCATAGTTACAGACCCACCTCACTACTGAATAGTGTAACAACCCTTGCCCGTTTTGTCAAGTAAACGTATCATGGTATCAACTTTAAAGCTTGTTTGTCAAATGTTTTTGCCCGGAGAAATTATTTTCTCCCTTAAAGTTTATGCTCTTTTTTCCATTTTATTCTTCTAAAAGAAAAAGGCAGACTCATGGAATACGTGAGGGTGGTCTGAGAGTGCTGCATTCGAGGGCCTTCAAACGACCGGACACTGGATCCGCCGCCTTCCGATCCTGCCCGTGTTCACTTTACATCACAAAAAAAGAGCTGTACCTTTTGATACAGCCCAGTGTTTTATTTTCTCTTGTCACCGGATACGGCGCCGGCCTCTTCTTTCCAGGGTGATCCACGCCTCAGCACTCCTTTTGTTTCCAGTCCTCCCAGCCCATCCTGGCCGGTGAGGGTATGCCGGATAAGGTGCAGGGCGCTGATTCGGTCCATAAAAGGTGTCAGACTGATTTTAGCGGCGATATAAACAGGGTCCAGCGCGTGAATATTAACCCGCTCCGGAGCGCTCGCAAAGTTGGAACCGGCTTTGATCAGCCATTCAAAATAGGATTGGCAGGCGCCGGCAAAAATGATCAGCTGATCGAGCTGCGGTACCATTTTCCGTGCTTCCCGCACGGTTCTCCCAAATACTTTGGAATGTTTGTATGATTTTATATCGTTTCCCGATCCCCTCGAGGAAATAAAAGCGTCGTGACCTGTAATCACCAATATATCCGGGCGCACCATTTCGATCAGGGAAGATATCTGCTCCGGCATTTCCTTTTCCGGGATATGGACGCCGTAGACGGGAATGCCGAGTCTCTCATACAACGCGGTGCATTTGGAGAGGTAATAAGCATCCCCATCCAGATGCAGTACACGTCCGCGCATTTCAAAATACGACGTGTCTTCCTTATAGCCCTCCGATGCTTCATGTTCATTCCGCTCTTTCATCAGATGTGCTTCCTGCCGAAACAGGCGGTAGACCCGTTCTTCTTTTTCCCGGAGATTCTTTTCATGGGATCTTCGTTCTGTTTCGTCCACTTTCTTCAAATCATCAATGGGAGCATCAGCTGCCAGACGAAGCTCTTCTCCGGCCAACTCAGCATTCTTGTCGTCCATGGACGTAATCCGGAATATAATATCACCGTCGTAGGAATGCCGGGTTACAAGATCCCCTGCCTTCAATTCCTTTTCCACGTCAACTTCCCCCTTCCTCCGCCAGCCTATTCCGAAAGTCGGGAAATGTGCCCATAAAAATGTTTCCTCAAAAAGAGGAGACGGCTGCTTTCATCGTTGGTGGAGTCGGTGCTGTATGGAATCACTGAGACGGGCGAATTCCTGCATGGTTAATGTTTCACCGCGTCTGCCGGAATCGATCCCTGCTTCCTGCAGAGCAGCGCCCAGCTCTTCGCGCTGCTCCCGTCCTGTGAGATTGTGCTGCAGGTTGTTCCAAAGGGTTTTGCGGCGCTGGGCAAACGCTGACTTGATCACGCGGAAGAAAAACGCTTCGTCTTCCACCTGCACCGGCGGAGTATCCCTTATTTCAAAACGGACGACAGCAGAATCCACATTAGGTTTTGGAACAAAAACCGTTTTGGGAACGATCATGGTTTTTACCGGCTCGGCAAAGTACTGAGCGGCGATGGAAAGCGAACCATAATTTTTCGAACCCGGTTCGGCCGCGATCCGTTCCGCTACCTCTTTCTGCATCATAAACACCATCCGGGTGATAGGAAGGCGCTGCTCCAGCAGATTCATGATAATCGGGGTCGTTACATAATAAGGAAGATTCCCTGTAACAATCACTTCCTGTACATCCTGCAGGTCCTCCGACAGCACACGTCTCATATCCACATTCAAAATATCTTCATTCCATATCCTTACATTCGGATAGGGGGCCATCGTTTCCTGGAGCACCGGAAGCAGACGTCCATCGATTTCAAACGCTTCCACCTGCTTCGCGGCTTTGGCAAAGTGTTCCGTCAGCCCGCCGATACCAGGGCCGATCTCCACGACTCCGTCCTCAGACCCTGCCTTCGATGCAAGGACAATCTTCTCTAGAATATTCCGGTCAATTAAAAAATTCTGGCCCAGGCTCTTTTTAAAAGAAAATCCGTGGTGTTCAAGTATTTCTTTCGTCCGTCCCGGGGCTGCTATTTCTCTGGCCAAACGTTTCTTCCTCCTCCAGCACAGCGGCGGCAGCCCGTGCAAATTCCACACGTTGAATATGAAAGACATGCAGCCGATGCAAAAACTGTTTCGCATTGGAATAGCCGATATTCAGTTCCTCGCCCATTCTTTCGCGGCGCCGCCTTGAATCCGGACCCGCCATCATTCCTGCGTCCATTAAGTCCTGACGCGTGACCGGTTCTGTCTTTTCAGCTGTTTTTGGCATTTCATTTCGTACCATGTGCAGCGCACGGCGGATGACCTCAGGCGGGGCATGTTCGACACCGAGACTGCCGCCTCCGCCGGAGTCGGCATCTGCTTTCGTCAAAAAAGCATGTCTGCATCCGGGAACTTCCCTGCTGACAATCCGCCGGATCCGTTCACCTGGAACATCGGGGTCGGTGAATATGATAACACCGCGCCGCTCCCTGGCAAGCGCAATCCTTCTCAATACATCTTCTCCGACAGCGGCACCGTTTGTTTCAATTGTATCCGCCTCGACAGCACGCCTGATGGCCATCGTATCCGCTTTGCCTTCCACCACAATACATTCTTTGACGTTCATTTGTTATGTCAGCCTCCCGAGCTTTCAGCAAGCATTATTATACTATGATTCACAGCGAAAAAAAAGGCGGAAAGAGAAGGGACCGGATCCCTTTCTGCTTTCACGCCTGGATAAAATACATATAATATTATTCCAAAATGGTAACTTGCACATTACGTCTTCCAAAGCTCATCGCCTGCTGGTTGGTAGGCATATGAACATCAATGCGGTTGCCGTTGATGGCTCCGCCGGTGTCAGCTGCCACCGCTTCTCCGTAACCTTCCACATGCACTCTCGTTCCAAGTGGAATAACCGAAGGATCCACTGCTACGACTTTTCGGTTAGGATTGGCGTTCAGATTTACTCCTGTCGCTGTAATGCCGGAACATCCGCTGCAATCAGCTGTATAGGCTGTAGCTTCCATCGAGAGGGTGCGTCCACTGGAACTGCTGTCGGACGGACTGCTTCCACGCGACGCGATCGATGTCTGATCGGACGGGCCGACTGCTACAACTTTATCCTGACTTTCTTTCACTTTTGTCTGATCTACGAGCTCGCGGGATACTTCTCTTCCGTTTTCGAGCACCACTTCATACTTTTTTTCAACGACACCTTTGCTGCCGCTTTTTACTACTTTCTCCTGTCCGCCGGCAAGAGAGTCATCTTTGCGTGTCACGGTGGCAAAATTCTGTTTCTCCTGCACGACATCCGTTACTTTTTCCACGCGGACAACATCCAGTTCCGTTTCCTCGGAAACAGTCGTATTTTTTCCCTCTTTCAGGCGGTCATTGCTGTCCAGCTTCATCCCTGCCTGTTTCAGAATGTTTCCTGCCTGTGCTGTTGTTGTCATGACTTCTTTTGTTTTTCCATTATCCTTAATGGTAACAGGAAAGGCAGATTCGTAAGCCACCGTCATTCCGTCTTTTACCGGTGCGGTAACTTCTTTATTCAATTCGTCATGCGGACCGAGGTCAATGTTTTGATTGTTTATCACTTTACCCACTGAAGAGGCCGTTGTCCAGATGCTTGAGGCCTCGCCGTTTTTTGACACGGTTATCTTCCTTGCCGGCTTCCATTCCAGATTCATGTTGCCGGTAATGGGTTCGGTGATCGATGAGCTGAGTTCATCTTTCTTTTTTACATCCAGGTTCTGTTCTTCGATCATGCCTTTTACTGTGTCTGCGTGGGTGGCTACAGTGAATGTTTCTTCACCTTTTGTAATCGTCACCGTCGCCTTGGTCGTTTCATGCACGGCATAAAACAATCCGGCTGCAGTCAACAGAAGAAAAGCCAAAGCCAGAACCATGCCTTTTCCCGGTTTTGAAACGGAAAAATCGGCACGTTGTTTCAAACTCATCTACTAACCCTCCTTCACAAGGAACAAATTGTAGACCCTCCCTATGTCCTTGTCAACTCTTTTGTTCATACAATATATATTATTGCTTAGGAAAAACATGAAGAAAAGAAGAATCGTTCGACGATTTACCACCGGAAAAACAGGAAATAACGAGAACATTCCCGGATATTAAAAAGCGGCGCTGAACGCCGCTAGCTTTCAACAAAATACTCTGTCAGTTTATACGGAACAGTTTTTCTGCGTTTTTGGTGGTTTTTTCCGCCAGTTCGTCCAGCGGCATTTCTTTCAGTTCTGCTATTTTTTCTGCGACCAGCTTTACGTAGGCTGGTTCATTGCGTTTGCCGCGGTTTGGGTGCGGCGCGAGGAATGGGCAGTCGGTTTCCACAAGCAGCCGGTCCATTGGTATTTCTTTGGCCACATCCTTTGGCAGCTGCGCGTTTTTGAACGTCACCGGTCCGCCGAACGATATGTGAAAGTCCATATCAAGCGCCTGCCTTGCAATCTCCAGGTCACCGCCGAAGCAGTGCATAATACCGCCCGTTTCTGCGGCATTTTCTTCTTTCAGAATATCCACAATATCCTGATGAGCTTCACGGTCGTGGATAACAAGCGGCAGGTTTACCTTTTTTGCGAGCGCAATCTGTTTGCGGAAAGCTTCCTTCTGCACATCCGCCGGTGACTTATCCCAGTGATAATCAAGGCCTGTCTCCCCAATGGCGACCACTTTAGGGTGGGCCGATAGTTCTTCTATCCATTCCAGATCCTCATCGGTCATATCCACAGCATCAACCGGATGCCAGCCGATGGACGCATACAGGAAGTCGTAGGTATCAATCAGTTCCATTGCTTTTTTGATCGTCTCATGATCAAAACCAACGACATTCATTTTTTCCACACCAGCCTCTTTGGCCCGGTCTATCGTCTCCTGAAGATCATCCTGAAAATCGTCGATATTCAAATGAACATGGGTGTCAAATAACATACGATCCCCTCCTTCTGTCCTGAAAATAAAGGCTGACCCAAAAGGGATCTCCTCCTTCCGGGTCAGTGCTGCCTGCTGCCTTTGTCTTAATTGACGTCTGAACCACTTGGCATGTCTTGATCCACTGTCGCCAGGGTGAGTTCACTGCCTTGAGACGCTGCGAGTATCATACCCTGTGACAGTTCACCGCGCAGTTTCACCGGTTTCAGGTTCGTTATACAAATTACCTTTTTACCCTCAAGATCGGCCGGCACGTAATGCTCGGCAATACCGGATACAACCTGGCGCTTTTCCCCGCCGACGTCGAGCTGGATTTTAAGCAGTTTATCTGTCTTTTTCACCGGTTCCACTGAAAGAACCTCGGCGACTTTCAGTTTCACTTTAGAAAAGTCATCGATGGTGATCTCCTCTTCTTCTTCTACCTCTTCCGCTTCTACCTCTTGATCTTCAGCTGTTTTCACCGTACCTCCCATGTCTTCAATAATTCCGGCTACCTCTTCCTCGACTTCCAGACGCGGAAAGATCGGTTCCCCTTTTTCCACCACACGAGTTCCTTCCGGAAGCTGCGCGAATTCGCGCATCGTCTCCCATTCCCTGCACGACTCCGCAATGCCGAGTTGATGCCAGATGGAGTGCGGTGTTTTTGTCATAAACGGCTGGATCATGATGGAAATGTAACGCAGTGATTCAGCCAGATGATAGAGCACCGTCCCCAGTTCTTCTTTCTGCTCTTCTTCTTTCGCCAGCATCCATGGCTGGGTTTCGTCGATATATTTATTCGTGCGGCTGATAAGCTGCCAGATGGCAGTCAAAGCCACCGAAAATTCCATCTCTTCCATTGAAGATTCCACTTTTTCAACCGTCGCATAAACGAGTTCCACCAATGATTCATCGTACGGCGTGCCATCCTGCAGATACGCCGGAAGCTGACCGTCGAAGTACTTGTTAATCATGGCGACCGTGCGGTTCAGCAGATTGCCGAGGTCGTTTGCAAGATCATAGTTCAACCGTTCGATAAAGCTTTCCGGGGTGAAAACGCCGTCCGAACCAAACGGCACTTCACGGAGCAGGTAATACCGCAGCGCATCCAGTCCGTACCGGTTAATAAGCGGTACAGGATCGACCACGTTTCCTTTGGATTTCGACATTTTGCCATCTTTCATAAGCAGCCACCCGTGACCGAATACTTTTTTCGGAAGCGGCTGATCCAGCGCCATCAGCATGATCGGCCAGTAGATGGTATGAAAACGGACAATCTCTTTGCCAACCAGGTGAACATCCGCCGGCCAGTATTTTTGAAAATCCTCATCGTTTTCCGTGTCATACCCAAGAGCCGTAATATAGTTGGAAAGTGCATCAATCCAAACGTAAACGACATGTTCCGGATCACTGCTGACAGGGATTCCCCATTCAAATGCCGTTCTTGATACAGCCAGATCTTCCAGTCCCGGCTTGATAAAGTTGTTGATCATTTCATTTTTACGCGATTCCGGCTGAATGAAGTCCGGGTTGTCTTCATAAAACTGAAGCAGGCGGTCTGCATACCGGCTCATCCGGAAGAAGTATGACTCCTCCTGTACCCATTCGACTGGATTGCCGCTTTCCGGACTGTATCCGCCGACAATCTTTCCATTTTCAAAAATGGGATCTACGAGCTGACGTTCTGTAAAAAACGATTCATCCGAAACGGAATACCATCCTTCATATTTATCAAGATAAATATCACCGTTTGCTTTCAGTTTTTCAAATATGCGCTGCACTACTTTTTTATGGCGCTCTTCGGTTGTACGAATAAAATCATCATAGGAAATATCAAGCGTATCCCACAAATTTCTAATACCTGCCACGATTTCATCCACAAATGCCTGCGGTGTGACTCCTTTGTCTTCCGCTTTGCGTTCAATTTTCTGACCATGTTCGTCCGTCCCGGTCAAATACCGGACATCAAAACCGCGGAGACGTTTGTACCGTGCCATGGCATCTCCTGCTACTGTTGTGTAGGCATGGCCGATATGAAGCTTATCACTGGGATAATAAATAGGAGTCGTAATATAAAACGTATTCTTTTCTTCTGCCATTTTTCGTCCTCCCTTTCTGCCTATTAAAAAAACTCCCGCCCTTGTGTAAGGGACGAGAGTATCACTCACGCGGTACCACCCAAATTTCTTCATCTAAAAAGACGAAGCTTTGCGCACTGTCTGATTTTACTGCAATCCGTAAAACAGCACGTTCTCTATAACGCGAGACTTGCGTCCTTTCCTTACTGAAGGCAGCTCGGAAAGAAAATCCTCCCGGGACCATGTTCAGGAGTGCTTTCTGTACCGGTTTCCACCACCCCGGCTCTCTTTGACAGTTTTCCTCCCTACTCATCCCTTCATCGGACTTCTATAGGCTGTGTTGTTCGATTGTTCCATCTAAGACTATAACGAAGCGCTCTCTCCCTGTCAAGACAAGCTCGGGAGTGGCTCATCTTTGTCCAGAAGGATATTTCTTTCTTTGTTTATTTCTACAATTTTCGACAAAATTAAAATTTCGTGTCGACATTCGTTTTCTGTCTATGTTTTACATGATACAATAATTCTGTATTTACCATTTTGATTATCACTATCTCTCTATTACGCATGTTTCAGTTCTATTACAGGCATGCGGTCTTTTTAAACAGATTGAAATTTTTTCAAGGTTTCTCAGTTTTTTTATCAAAAATAATTGACGTGTTTTGGAAAGATTGGTATTCTTAGCATACGGAAAGAGAGAATTTTGTCGAACGATGACATTTTGCACACTATACTTGAGGAGGAACCAAAATGAAATCAACTGGTATTGTAAGAAAAGTAGACGAACTCGGGCGCGTGGTCATCCCTATTGAACTGCGCCGTACGCTGGATATTGCAGAAAAGGATGCTCTTGAAATTTATGTCGATCACGACCGCATCGTACTGAAAAAGTACAAGCCGAACATGACCTGTCAGGTAACCGGAGAAGTTTCCGATGACAACATTTCTCTTGCTGACGGGAAAATCATTCTTTCCCCGGAAGGTGCCGAAGAAGTTATCAAAGACCTGCAGTCTTATGTAGACAATCACAAATAAGCAAAGCGCGGGCTCTTTTCGCAGCAGATGCCCCGCTCAATCCCGCGCTTCCTAAGCGGACCGGGAGACAGAGTGTCAAAACCGGCATCTCTCAAACACCAGAGCACTTATAAAGTCTATATAAAAGAACCCGGGATATCCCGGGTTCTTTTATATAGACGTATTCATTTCTAATTTGGCAGAAATACTGCTTACAGGTGGTGATAGGCAGCATAGACTTCCTGTTTGGGCACCCCGCGGTCTTTGGCAGCGGCTTTGATGGCCTCTTTGGATGTCATACCCTGTTCCACATACACTTGAACGTGTGCACGGGGCTCCAGCGCCTCCCACCAGGTATCTCCAGCAGCGGTCTCCTCCTGCGTCCCTTCCACAATGACACAGCACTCTCCTTTGAGCGTATGTTCGTGAACGTACCGGGCGATTTCCGGCAGGGTCCCTCTCAAAATCTCTTCGTACTGCTTTGTTAGCTCTCTTGCCAGCACGGCCCGGCGGTTTCCCCATGTTTCCTCCAGATGAGACAGCATCTCTTTCAGCCGGTACGGAGATTCGTAAAAAAGAATCGGCACATTCACGCCTGAAAGGTGGTCCAGACGAGCCTGCCTGTCCTTTTTCTTCCGCGGGAGAAAACCGTAAAAGTAAAACGGACCGCCGCCCAGACCAGAAGCGGTCCATGCCGTAACGGCCGCGTTCGCCCCGGGAAGGGGGATAACAGCGATGTCCTGTTCCAACGCCTGCTGGACCAGTTCCCGTCCCGGATCGGAAACAAGCGGTGTTCCCGCATCACTGACGAGCGCTGCCGTTCTGCCTTCCTCGAGCAGCGTCAGTATGCTGCTGCCTTTTCCTTCTGCGCTGTGTTCATGGTAACTGTCAAGTGGTGTCGAAATCTCAAAGTAATGGCAAAGTTTCCGGGTGTGGCGGGTATCTTCGGCAAAAATCTTATCCACGTCCTGCAGAACCCGCACCGCCCGGTATGTCATATCTTCGAGGTTCCCGATGGGTGTAGGGACAAGATACAGCGCACCGGATGTCTTCTGCCTGAAGCTCTGCTGGTGATTCATGACATTCCTCCCTCTTTGTCTGCCAGAAACATTTCCTTCTCTTTCCGCGTCCACTGTTTGATTTCGTACTCCATCCGCATGGCGTCGGTTTTTTTATCAAACACTTCATGATAAACGACCCTGAACGGCCCCCGTCCTCTCGTATATTTTGCTCCTTTTCCCCGTTCATGCATGCGCAGCCGCTGCACAAGATCCGTCGTATATCCCGTGTAATAGGAACCGTCCCGGCATTCAAGTATGTATACATGATGTTCAGCAGCCTGCATAGTATCGTCTGAACTCCTCGGTATAAGCATCTTTTTCGTCATAAACGGTTAAGGGGGGAAGACATGTCAGTCCCGGTTTTCCATCTTTCATGCCTTCTGCCAGCAGTATATTTGCTTCTTTGCCGTGCTTTGGATAAATCATCTTCATCCGCTTTGGTTCCAATCTGTACTTCCGGAAAATTTCAAACAGCTCCGCCATCCGCTCCGGACGGAGAACCACCGACACTTTTCCTTTCTGTTTCACCACAACCGACGCTGCCCGGATGATATCATCCAACGTTCCATTCTCTTCGTGTCGGGCATTTGTGAAAAATGGATTAGTGTTTTTTTCTGTATCCTGGGGCGTCGGAAAGTAAGGGGGATTACATGTGACCAAATCAGCTTCCCCGACTGTTGTGCGAAGCTCCGGAGTACGGACATCCGCTTCCATCATCGTAATCTGTTCCTGTTTCTGATTGGCAGCCACGCTCCGCTCGGCCATATCCGAGAGAAGCGGCTGTATTTCCACACCGGTGATTGGCACACTGCTCCGTGTCGACAGGACAAGAGGAATGACTCCGTTTCCGCTGCACATATCGATAATGGTACCTCTCGTTTTCGGTACATAGGTGAAACGGGCAAGAAGCACGGCATCGATGGAAAAAGCGAATACCGAAGCACGTTGAATGATGGAAAGATCCTGTGTAATATAATCAAGCCTTTCCCCGTCCTGTAACGATGCGTTCATCCTGTTCACCTGCCTCCATTTCTTATTCTATCACGAAAAAAAGCGCCGGGATAAAAGAGGCTGCCCCTGTCGACAGGAGCAGCTTCCAGGAAGTGATTTATTTCTGGTTGAGAAAAGAAAGACAAAACAAGCAGTCTCCGTTGGTTCTAAGGCTCCCGTAATGCATATTGCAGATATGGAACCCTTCGTGGTAAAGGCGTGCCAGGTTGTCATACCCTTCGCCTACACTCTTTGTACCCCCGGAAGAAGCCTGTGTCCCGTTTTCCGGTTCTTTGGCCTCTTTTTCTTCGAGAAGCTTACGTAAATGCTGGTTTTCCAGTGCCAGCGAATGGTTCTCTTCAATGAGCATTGCCAACTGTTCTTTCAATTCTCCAAGTTCATCATGAAACGTTCCGATCCGTTCTTCCATGTGTATGACCTGCGAGAAAATTTCTTTCTTCTCCACGTTCCTTCCACCTCAATTAATCCCCTTGTCTTCAGCTCACGATATGACCTTCCTCCATTAGTTCATCGAGACTGTACTCGAGCACATTCTGCTCTTCTCTCAGTTCCACCTGGACAAGGCGCTCCAGAATGTTCAGACCGACCACTCTGCCTTCTCCCTGCGGTGTCCCGATGTGCTCTCCTATATCCGGGAGTTCTTTCTTCGCTGTCTCGTAATGGTCATTTTCATACTTCAGACAGCACATGAGCCGTCCGCACAACCCGGAAATCTTCGCGGGATTCAGCGAGAGATTCTGGTCTTTGGCCATCTTGATTGACACCGGTTCAAAATCACCAAGGAACGTCGAACAACATAGTACGCGGCCGCACGGGCCGATACCGCCGAGAAGTTTCGCTTCATCACGGACACCGATCTGACGCAGTTCAATCCGTGTACGGAACACAGATGCCAGATCTTTAACAAGATTACGGAAATCAATCCGTCCTTCCGCGGTAAAGTAAAAAAGCACCTTATTCCGGTCAAACGTGTATTCAGCATCGACTAGATTCATATCCAGCTGATGTTCTTTAATTTTGGCTTCACATACTTCGTACGCCCTGTTCGAAAATTCCCTGTTTTCTTCGATGACCGTTTTATCTTCTTCGGTGGCAAGCCGTACAACTTCTTTCAGCGGCAGAACGACGTCATCTTCGCCCACCTGCTTTTTCCCGAGAACCGCTTTTCCGAATTCCAATCCACGGGATGTTTCCACCACAACCCAGTCGTCTTTTTCTATTGTTAAGGAACCGGGAGAAAAGTAGTAAATTTTCCCCGCTTTTTTAAACCTGACTCCTATTACATCATGCAACGCTAAGATCCCTCCTGTAAACGGAGCAGTAAATGCTCCATTAAAAGCTGGGCATTCACATTGGCCCGAAGCTTCCGCTTCGCATCAAGGATCAGCTGCAATATACGGGCGATTTTTGTTTCCGGCATTTGAAGACCCTGCTTTTCCATTGTTTCCCTTTGATCCGGGTAGGCAAGATCACGCCCGTTATGTTTTACCGTCAACAAATCACGGTACCAGAAAAGCAGCAGATCGAGGCCTATGTCCAGCTCTTCTCTATCCTTGAAATGAGCAAGCCACTTTTCCTGCAGTGTCAAAAGTACCTGATGAGGTCTGGAGTGAACCTCTTCCACTAATTGTATCACTAGTGCTCTGCCCTGTACAATCCAGTCTGTGGCTTCTCCCTGGTAACTGCCGGCAGCTTCATCCGGCAGTCTCGCAAGAAGCGGCGCTGCTGTTTCAGAGGCACCTTCTTCCCTGTAGGTGCGGGCTCTCTTTTCCGGCGATGGGGGCGCAAAGGAAAGTTTCTGGGCACGGGAAAGGATGGTATCCAGCATGAAATGGACATTTTCTGTTAATAAAAGAGCCAGAATAGGACTTTCCGGCTCTTCCAGAAACTTGAGCAGGCTGTTGGCGGCTCCTGCCGTCATGCGGTCCGCATCATTGATGATATATATTTTAAAAGCCGTTTCCATTCCTTTATACGTCAATTCCTTCTGCAGTGCTTCTACCTGCGCTTTTTTAATGGAAGCACCGTCCGGCTCGACCACAATAATATCAGGATGGTTGCCGTGTTCAATTCTTCTGCATTCGCGGCATGTCCCGCACGGAGCAGCATTCTCACGATGTGGACAGAACAAACTCTGCGCGGTTAGCCACGCTGCGTCTTTTTTGCCTGCCCCGCGCATCCCCTCAAATATATAGGCATGAGCAAGCCTGTCCTTTTCCATGCTCTGTTTGAGCATCGTCATGACGAAAGGCTGGTCTTCGATCATCCGGTTCCAGTCCATAAGGATCCCTCGTTCTTAAAACTGATTAAACTGTTCGACCTGCATAATAAAGACTGTGGCGCCGCCCACCTGAACTTCGACCGGATACGGAACATAGGAATCGGCATTACCTCCCATCGGAGAAACCGGGGCTACCAGCTGATCTCTGGCCTGACAGTTGTTTTTAATAATATCAAGCACAGACTGCACCTTCTCATCATCCACCCCGATCAAAAAGGTGGTGCTGCCCGCTCGTAAAAAGCCTCCGGTACTAGCTAATTTCGTGGCGCGGAAGTCTTCTTCCACCAGTGCGTTGGATAAACGGTTGCTGTCTTTGTCCTGCACGACCGCTATGATTAATTTCATGAGAACACCCTCTTTCTGTGCTTGTAAAAATACGTGTTTATTCTATATTACTGTACCTGTTTCTAAAAAGAAAACCCTGTTTGTTCCAGTCACGGAGAAAGAACATTCAATATCCGATTCACAGCCTGCTGCTGAACCTGTTCTATAGATAATGATGCATCTACTTTATGTATGCGTTTCGGGAAACGTGCCGCCAGTGTTTCATACGCCCGGTATACCTTATAATGAAAATCGGCATGTTCCTGATCCAGTCTGTTAAATTCCCGTTTTTTGTTTTCGTGGATACGGTTCAGACCTTTCTCCGGATCGATATCAAGATAAATGGTGGCATCAGGCATGTGGTCCTCCACAGCGAACTCATTGATAGCGAGTACTTCCTCAATACCGATACCCCTGGCTGCTCCCTGATAGGCGAGACTGCTGTCAATGAAACGGTCACAGAGAACGATAGTGCCTTCCTCCAGAGCTGGAATCACTTTTTCGGTGAGATGCTGGCGCCGTGCTGCGGCATACAGCAGCGCTTCTGTACGCCGTTCCATTGCTTTATGTTCGGGATTTAGAATTAACGTCCTGATTTTTTCCGCAATATCAATGCCTCCCGGTTCCCGTGTTTTCAGAACCGGATATCCTTTTTCTTCAAGTTCATCGTGCACCCTGTCCAGCACGGTCGTTTTTCCCGCGCCGTCACAGCCTTCAAATGTAATAAAAAGCCCTCTTATTATCATCGCGCTTCCTTCCTTTTCACTGTACTGGTCAACCATTGTCCGTTTTCCGACTGCCGGACACCCTGAACACTTCCGCCTGCTTCCAGACGCTTCAGCAGAAAATCCAGCCGTTCACCGGTTAACGTCTCTCCTTTTAGAAAAAGAGGAACTCCCGGAGGATAAGGGATAATATCAACAGCAGCCTGCTTTTGTTCAGCGTCCTCAAGTGTCGTTGTTTCTGTCTCACCCCGTCCTGCCTGGTACCAGTCTGCAGGAAGTTTCTGCATACCCGAAAAGGGAAGAGACCGTGCTCCTGCGCCGGAGTAAACCGCCGGATTTTCACTCCGCAGGCGGGCTGCGCCCCGTTCAATCCGCTGCAATGTTTTTGTCGAAAGGGGCTGAAAGGAAAGAAAAAAGACGACATGCGCCTCATCTGCCAGTTCTATAAATACATGCTCCTCCTCAAGATACCGCTGCAGCGCCCAGCCGGTATGTCCCTGCGGAGCCCGGGCCACGATTTTCAGTGGATCAGCCCGCACGTGTTCAGGAGGGATTCGTTCCTCGAGCGCTCCAGCCTGCAGCACAGCCTGTTTCGTCTGCTTCAGCTGCTCCTGCAGCGCAGCATCATCTTTCTGTATCAGATCGTACAGGTATTTTCTCGCCGCGTCCAACGATGCCAGCAGCAGATAGGACGGACTGCTCGACTCTACCATGGCAGCCGCTTCCTGTACCTCTGCTGCCTTAATACGGCTGGACCGGCCGACATGAAGATATCCTGTCATCGTAAGCGCGGGCAGCGTTTTGTGGGCGGAATGCACGACAAGATCCGCTCCAAGGGAAACCGCACTGTCCGGAAACACGTCTCCCGCCGGAAAATGTGCCCCGTGCGCTTCATCAACAAGAACGAGCGCCCCGTTCTTTTTGGCTTCTCCGATAATCGCACGGAGCGGAGACGTCCATCCATAGTAACCAGGCCGGTTTACGATTAATGCTGCCGTTTCGGGGTAAGAATGAAAGGCCCTTTGTACGGAATGAATGCTTAACCCAAGCGACAGACCCGACGTTTCATCATATTCCGGCTCCAGAAACACCGGCTGCGCCTTAACAAGCCGGAGACCGTTAATTACTGATTTATGGGTATCCCGCTGTACAAACACTACATCGCCTTCCTGCAGGGCAGCGAGAATCATAATCAGATTCCCCGCGGTGGATCCTCCAATTAGAAAGAACGCCGACCGGCTCCCATAGATGTCAGCTGTCAGCTGCTGGGCCGAGGCAATCACACCACAGGGATCATGCAGATCATCAAGTCCCGGCAGTTCCGTTTGGTCATACCGGGACGCCGACAGTATCTCACGCGCGTACGCCGGCTGTACGACGCCGTTTTTATGCCCGGGTACGTGAAAAGAATCCGGTTCCGCTTCAGCATGCTGCTGCAGGGCTTCAACAATAGGAAGCGATGATTGATTCATGTATAGTCCCTCTTCTACTTTTTATATGAATATCTGTATCTAAAATTATGACGTAATCGACGTTTTCCTGCAAATATTCCTTTTTACATCAACAGTTTGGAAGCTCTGGACGAACTCAACGTTTTGACCGCCCGGTGATAGGCTGTATCTTCTGCCTCCATCTGGATCAGCTCTTTTTCACAATCCAGGCATAAAAAGATATCCAGAATATGAATGCCTCTGCTTTCTGTCCGGCCGCATAGAGTACAAGATTCCGCCTGTCTTTCTTTTTCCATACCGACGTTACCTCCTCTTTTCATCTATGAAACTTATTCTGTCCGTTTCTCCTTGTTTTTATTCCTGATCCCGCCGCCTGTTGTATCGTATGCTGCAGGAGCTTATATGTCATTGCCACCCGGCTGTTAATTTTCATACGATCGCAGAACCGCCGGCCTGCATCATTCCCCGGCTTTTAGGAAAAGGCATGGTTACCAAAAAAACTGCTCCACCCAGGTGGAACAGCTCCTTCGACGCCGTAACGTTTTCTGTCTATCAATGAAATCAGCCGGCATATGCCACGGCCCGGATTTCAATCAATTGATGATCACATGCCATAGCCGGCACACCGATGAGAGTCCCTGCCGGCCGGTGATCTCCCACATACTCCTTAAAATGAGTCATGCATGGTTCAAAGTGTTCCTCCGGGTTCGTCAAAAAGATTTCCATTTCACAAATGTCCGAACGCGTGAGATGAAAACCTTCCATAACACGATCCAAATGGTAAACGCAGCGTAGAGTCGTTGGGCGCTGCGTTTGGACAAGGGTGCAGCCGCTGCAGCAGAAATGCGGTATTTCCTGCTTTGAGCCCAAAGAATATATGGTTGACTTCACTTTAGAAAGGCCATAACGACGTTTGCAGCTGCTCCAGAGGGGGCAAACGCAACTATGAATCCACCATAGTGACGTTTCTTCCCTCTCTGATACCCGTAAACGTCACCATGAGCCCTTCTATGTTGCGTTTGTCTCTTTTTTTCCAGGATAAACGCAACTTAGTAGCTATTAGGAGTGGTTTCCGGACAAAATATGAATTCACAATATTCTTAAAATATCATTCCAGAGAGAAAGGAGTACTTGGATCAGCCGGCAGCGAAACATTTTACCTGCAAAAAAAGAACCGCCGGATAACAATCCGACCGTCCTTTTGATGCCTGGCGGCGTCCTACTTTCACAAAGGGTTGCCCCTTCATTATCATCGGCGCTGGAGAGCTTAACTTCCGTGTTCGGCATGGGAACGGGTGGG
>NZ_FOXD01000006.1 GCF_900115625.1 Salibacterium halotolerans
TCCCTTTGTTTTTCCATTGCCTCATCAAAATGTCCGTAATCAAGTACCCGGATAAAACAAAAAATACGCCAACACCCAAAAATCCACCAGGTGCCCATGCAAAACCAAAATGGAAAGCAATCACTGCACATACAGCAATTGCTCTTATCCCATCTAATCCCGGCATATAACGACCTTTTATCTCTTCGGGAAGGTTGTTAACCATTGGTTGTTTATGCCTCATGATGATGCGCCCCCTTCATTGTTTTTGGATATAGCTTAATAAAAGAGAATCAAATTTCGATTTGAAATGGACACCATTTTCAGCATGTAAATTCTGGTGCTTTTCAAATAGTGGAGATAAATCAATGTAATCGACCTTGACCTGTGATGCCATCTTTTGAAGCCTTTTATTATATTTCGGGATATCTTTATAACGCGGTTCATTCTTTAAAGTAGCTTGGGTCACAGGCGTTACCGATAAAACATGAATCTGCGTATCCGGCAATTTCTTCTTTATTTTTTTGATGAATTTCTTGTAATACTTCATCGAATTTTCCACAGGATGGTCAACAGGCATGAGGAGGTCATTCGATCCCAGCAGCATATAGATACTTTCAGGTGCCTGGTCTACAATTTTATTGACATTTTCCATGGCAAATTGAGTGGTGGCCCCCTTACTACTGATCACATGGTCATCATCTAAGTTATCGGGTAGCCCTTTTAAAATGGAATCTCCATAAAACAAGCTGTTATCGTAAAACGATGAAGCCTGGCTTTCCCCATGCGAAGAATCGTTTTGACTTTCATTTTGACTTTCACCTTGACTTACGTTGTCCTTTTCCTTTTGTTGATCACCACAGGCTGCAGTAAATATAGCAAAAATGATCATAAGCAAACTAAGAAATATTTTTTTCTTCATATCGATAGATACCTCCTGTATGTTGATGAAGACTTGCTGGTTTTCCCTACTCTTCGCAAAATAGATAGTTAACAAACATGGATCATGGCTCAGAGCTCAAGGCGTAAACTCCCCTTTCTATAATGATCTCAATAAAATATGATCCTAAGGAAATCCAAAGATCCCTTTCACTTCAAAGGTTAAACGAGAGGAATAAAGATTAGGTGAAGAAGAGATTGATATGAAATAAAGAATGAGAAAAATTATAAGGGAGCTTTTACGTCGCCAAGGAAAAAGGTTATACATAGCAAAATGAAAGCTGTACTGGTAATGCAATCAGAAAGGAATGAATCAAATCTTATGCAAAAAAGTGTACATTCCAAGCACGCCTGTTGATTTACCATATAAAGGAATGGAAAAGGCGTCTATTAAGAGGGGGCATCTGTGATCAAAGCATTTATCCCCTTTCTTTTTCGTTGGACGGAGTCATTTGCCCGACTCCAGCGGGAGAAGCGTCAGCCGAAGATCACCGGGGGCTCACATGATGTGGGTCAGATCGGCGTTGGCACAGGACGTGCCGAACTTAGCCGATCTTCCTTCAGGTATGTAGCTGAGGCGACGCCCGCGGAAAGCGGGCAAGAAAGGCGGAGCCCAACGAAACGCTTCCTATATTTGGATAATCAACAGGCGTGCATTCCAAGGTGTTTGGTCGATTTTTAAAGTCCAGGTGAGAACGAGTTCAGCCTGAAGAAGCCGGCATTCACATGACCTCGGGAAGACGAAGAACTCCGGGACTGCGCCGGCAAGAGGTTGCTTATCTCAGCCACGTTAGTGTGACGTATTATACTTGGCTGGAACAGGGAAAAGACATTCAACCTTCACGGGATGTTTTAATGAATATTGGCCAGGCGTTACAGCTTAGTCCTGACGAGAAAGAACATCTTTTCAACTTAGCGTATAATGAAGCATTATCATTGCCGAATGAAGAACAATATAATAATTCATTACAAGCCACAATCGACAACTTATCATTTCCATCCTTCATTACAGATCAGCGTTCCAAGGTTATTTTTTGGAATCGAGGGGCCGAAACAATGCTTTTTCCGTTTTCTTCTTGTTCTTTTGAAGAACGGTATTTACTACAACTCCTATTTTTGGAGAGGAGTATTCGGAATCGTATTCAAAATTGGGATGAGTTTTCAACCTATTCGGTTGCAATCTTTCGGGGCACTTATGACCGCTTCCCGGAGGACCCAAGCAAAAAGTGTTAACTCTAATCTAGCAGTTACAATAGCATGACTGACGTTTTTTAAACATCTTTATTATCCTTCAACAGTAGTAATAAATCAACTCCGTAATCTGCCTTTATCCCCGTCCTGTTTCAGCCGTTCCTCCAGAAATAGTTCAAACGTTTTCCCTTTCATGTGTAATAACAATAAAGTTGTTTAATTTGGAATCCGCGAATACGCATTACACCGTCCACAGAAGTAGACGGTGTAAAAGTTATTTATGCAATTGCTGAATAACACTTCGTAGATGTAACAATAAAGTCGTTTAAAAATCTAATTTCTGCGTGGCACACCACTGGGGGACGCTCAGACCGCTTTCCTGAAATTCTGCAATGCGGCGGCGCCATTCTTCCCGATATTCAATCGAATCCAAAAGCTGTACCCCCTTTTTTCATCGAGATTCCCCTTAGTTTGGCAGAATCTCCAATGAGGAAAAAGGTGGGTTCTATTTGACGCTTACTTATATTTGTTTCTCTAATTCTAGAACATTCGAACTCCAGTTCCATAATTCTTCCGCTCGTTTTACATTATAAGATTCTTTAGATGATGGAATTTCTTTTGGACCGTCCCAATACTTGCCGCTTAGTCCGGCAAGATTATTATCCAATATTAAATTTGCAAGATCCTTACCTGATTGTTTTGTCGATCGAATACCTGGGTGAAAATAACGCATTAAAGGAAAGACATTATTCCACAGGAATTTCATAATCCCACTATAATCTCTAGCTAAACCTGATTTTTTTCCAGGCATCATACCTGGATTAAATGCTTTTACACTTATAGAGAGTTTAGCGTTTTCAATTCGCCGTGCTAATTCATAACTGAAATACAGATTACATAACTTTGACGTAGTATAACGCACTTGCCCTTTCTTGGATGAGGGGATATTTTCTAATGACTTATCAGATTTTTGCAAATCAGCCATTATACTTGGGTGAAGATATTTGGGTTTTGGCATTCCTGTTTTTTTACTGGAGTCATGGGTATCACTACTTACCACTAAGATAGATCCATGCTTTTGAATTTGGGGAAGAAGTAATCTAACTAATAGAAAATGTCCAAGGTGATTGATTCCAAATGTACCTTCGATCCCATCAAGCGTCGATTCGTTTTTTATAAATTGCATTCCTGCATTACAAATAACGCTGTGTAACGGCGGGAAGTCAAGTTGATTAAACTCTGATACAAAATGATGAATAGATGCAAAAGATGCTAAATCTAGAATCATTCCTGTGATATGTTGATTTCCAGTAACTTTGATCAATTCACTTACAGCGGCATTCACTCTTTCTTTGTTACGAGCAGCTAAAATAATTTGCCAATCTCTCTTTTCCATTGCTATTGCCCTAGCGGTTTCATACCCTAATCCTGCATTTCCTCCAGTAATAATTACCGTTTTACTTGCATTCACCATATATTATGCCTCCTCAACTTTATATATAAAATACGATACAGTACCGTATTTTAATTGTCAACAAAAATAGTCTTGCACGGTTTTGTGCAAGACCTTTAATCAGATTTTTTCATGCCATTAACAATTATTTCAATACCTCTTTTAAGCGAGGAATCGAAATCCTTGGATGGAGGTTTAAATAATAACAGATACATGACATAACCATTTAATAAATCTGAAGCCAGATCATCACTAACATTATCGCTTAGCCCTTCATGTAGTCGAAAATGATCAATAATACTTGAAATTTCCTTGGTCTTTGGCAGGGAGTGTCTTTCCCAGAATGTTTCAGATATTTGGGAGCTACCTGATAAGGTTGAAACAAGCACTGAGAGCATCTGTTTACCAAGCGGTGTATTCATTTGCTCAAAAAAACTATCCGCGATTTCATATAAGGTATCGTGGAGATTATCTTTGATTGATAGGTTTAATTCGGGTTTTACTTGTTCAAGTGTATCGAGCACTAAAGCTTCTTTATTCGCCCATCTTCGGTAAATTGAAGTTTTACCAACACCTGCACGTTGAGCGATCATTTCTATGCTTAGTTTTTCGACACCTACTTCGTTAAGTAATGACAACGTTGCATCCAAAATGTTGCGATGCAACGTTTCACTTCTTGGTCGCCCACGGTTTGTTGTGCTGGATACGTTTTTTTGCTCAGAATCCATTTTTAATCCCTTCCCATACATATTAATGCAACATGTCATTAATTGTATCACAAACGATGTTACAGCAACCACGACTGTTGATTATCCACCATTTAACATATTTGTCCCGTGAGCTTTCCTCTAACTTTTTAAGGAAGCAGCCATTTCACTCAGCCAGTCGATCGGTAGATTTTGAGCTAGAAAACGGCGTGTGAAGGAGATAAAGGACAGTGTTTCCATCACTTCCCCTTTGGAGGTACGCTGATATAATCAACGCAGCAGGACATACGTAATCAAGTCTGCATAAAGTTGGTTAAATACGGCGTTCGGCGTTGTTCCGAATAACGTTGGTATGTTCAAATACTGCTTGATCCACATCGGATGGAGCGAAACAAAAGGTGCTGCTGAAAATCGCCACTGCTTAAGGAAAGTGGTATAGTCCGGGTTCTTTCGATTTCTTTTTTCTCAAGCGGCATGTTCGAGGCGTGCGTGTCGGTTACCGCCTGGAAAACGGGATATCAAAGGTTTTTACCGGCTTTGACAGCTCTTTTGATCAATTCCATCGGGTTATTTTTTTCAGATTTTAATTCATATACTACACGACCATCCTGCCATTTTACGACGGAGCTGGGAGAGTCCTTGAATCCCCGGATTTTGATGACACCTTGATTATCAGGAGCAGGTAGGTAGTGGTTTTCGAGATACGCTACAATCGTTTCTGCCAGCTTTCGGTTATCCGGGTGGTTTTTTACAGCGGACTTCGATTGAATGGGATAATCTATTTTAATAAGCCAGTTTCCCTCATTCCAGGAAATAAATTTATGACCCGCGCCTGCATCCTGCAGGGCTGTGATGCCGTGGCCAAGATCAATATTCGTCTGTTTGACTGTACGATAATCATTTATGGAAGCCGCGGCTTTTTCAGGGCTGTCAAAGCTTTGTTTTTCAACTCCGCTGCTTGTAGAGGAGGCACTGGTATCATTGCTGCTTGATGCTGTTTCCTGCTGTGAAGGTTCCTTCGTTTCCTGACTGCTGCCGACTTCCTGCGTGTTTTCCTGGTGGGTGCTGCTGTTTTCCCGGTTGCCGCCTCTGTCATCTGCTCCTGAAGAGTTGGAAGTGCAACCGGTAATCAGTATAGAGAAAGCACAGAAGGCAGCTGCTGCATGCATTCGTTTCATCGTTTCATCTACCCCCTATTTTACTTGTGAGTATATCCTATTTTAATCATACTCTTCATTAAAGACTTCTACAACGGTACTGCTCTCATGATTTTTCACGTATATAAAAAAGTCGGCTTCAGCAATTTCAGTATATGGTCCGATTCAGTCATTTAAAAAACTGGACGGGATGACAGGGTTAAGCCTGCATTCCCGGCCCCAGGGTTGCAACATTCATGCTCCAATTCATAGTGAAGGGAAAAAGCCTGAAACCCTTATCGCCGCATCAAAATAGCTGAACCCTTTTTTATTTCCTTCCTTCCTGATATACTCAACATCAATCACTTCTAACATCTCCTAGATGACCTTCTGTCCTTATTGGTTGCTCAAGCAGGAAGTCTATTGATTCTGGGGATGGTTAGCAAGTGGCTTTTTTTGTTTTTCACCTCCTTCGTCAACCAACATAGAAGGCCTGCCATTACCTACACTTTTAGAATGCCATAAACAGTTCACCCGGCATCTGAGACAACCACTATTGCTAACAAGAAATCATAGACTAGCGAGGGGAGCACAGATTCCTCTTTTCACACGAAACAGCGAAGAGCCACATCTTTATCTAATCTTTACATCACTATGCTATCATTTAAGGTAGTAATCATTTAGGTATTGTGGAGGAGACAAATGCAAAAAACAATATTAATTGTAGAAGATGAAGCCATTTTACGTGAAATAGTTAAGGATTATTTATTAAATGAAGGATATGAAGTATTAGAAGCAGCAGATGGGAATGAAGCTTTAGCTATTTTTGAAGAACATGACGTACATTTAATTATTTTGGATATTATGCTGCCAGAGGTAGATGGATGGTCCGTTTGCAGAAAAATCCGCAAAACTTCCGATGTGGCGATTATTATGCTGACAGCACGTACGGATGAAGATGATACACTACTAGGTTTTGAATTAGGCGCTGATGATTATGTCACAAAGCCATACAGTCCGCCTATATTACTGGCAAGAGTGAAACGATTAATGGATAGCCGCTATGCCCGGGCAGGTAAGTTACCTGATGAAGACACTTTATTCAGTAATGGTATCCATGTCCACTTTTCTACGCGGACAGTGACAGTAGATGGAGAAAGGATTAGTTTGACATACACGGAATTTGAAATATTAACCTATTTAATGCAAAATCAAGGGATTATTATTACAAGGGAACAACTTATCACTAAAGTCTGGGGCTATGAGTTTGCCGGTGATGATCGTACAATCAATAGTCACATCCGTAATTTGAGGCATAAAATAGGCGCTAAAGCAAATTGTATTGTCACCGTTATTCGGGCTGGCTATAAATTTGAGGGAAATACATGAAAAAAGGCATTGTATTAAAATTATTTTTGCTGACAACATTATTGTGTATGCTTATTCTTGCAACGATATATATTGGACAAACGGTATTTTTCAAGCAATATTATGCAACACAAGAGGTAAATGACATTAAAACGAGTATTGAATCTTTTAAGAAGGAATACTTGAAGGCCGGGGAAAATGTACAGGCAATTAAAAGGCTGGAGCAGGATTTCTATCAGGAACATTCGACGTGGATTACAACGTTAGATAGTGCAGGCAATATAAAACACACAAATGATTTTTCTGTGACAATTCATACAGATGCTTCTTTGAATAAGGACCTCGTTAATCGTGATATTACTATCCCTTTGTACAGTTTTATCGGCTTAGAGGACTTAGAAAGGATAAAGTTTGATTTAGAACAAGGAAAGCGTATTACGATAGATGGGATAATAGCAGATAATACAGTAATTCCTACCATTTTAACTAGACAGAACGGGAATTTTGGATTAGAGAATAAGCTGCTCTCGGAAGAGTTATATGGAAACAGCACGGAAACAGACCCCCTTGGAGCAAGAGGCTCGCAGGTAGATTTAACGGGAAACATTAAGAAATTACAATTACCTGTAGGAACCGTACGTTCACCTATTTACACAAATCGTGTGTTTATCGAACAAATCAAACAATTTCAAGCAAAGCTGCTATTTAATGATAATTATAATGACCGTGCGAAAACAATGGATTATGAGAAAAATGGTATTCAGTACAAAATATTCATCCGACCGATGAAAGATGCGAATGGTGAAACTGCTTATATTTTTGCTATGACGTCATTACAGCCAATTGATGAAGCTGTGCAAATGTTAGAAGATTATTATATATACCTAATTATATTGGTATTGCTCCTTATTGTTCTGGCATCCTTTTATTATTCGAAAAAAATCGCCAAACCATTGCTGCAAATCAACGATACGACAAGCAGAATTGCCAACTTGGATTTTTCCGAGACCATACCTGTCAAGTCAAAGGATGAAATTGGTACGTTATCACACAATATTAACAGCCTCTCTACCACGCTGCATTCGCATATTAATCAACTGCAGGAGGATATAGAGAAGGAAAAACAACTGGAACATACACGTAAAGAATTTATTTCCGGTGTGTCACATGAATTAAAGACACCTTTAAGTATATTGAAGAGCTGTATCTCCATTTTAGAAGATGATGTCGCTAAGGATAAAAAAGATTATTATTTTAACGCAATGGCAAACGAAGTCGATAAAATGGACATGCTTATTGTCGAAATGCTCGAATTGGCAAAATTTGAATCCGGCACGTACAAAATGGAAATGGAGGTCTTCTATATTGATCAGGTCATCGAGTATATTTGCGAACAATTATCTTTAGATATCGCTGACAAGCAATTACATGTGCATAAACACCTTTCCGGGACAAGGGTCGTTGCAAATCAGCATCGAATAGAACAGGTAGTTACGAATTTCATTACCAATGCGATCCGCCACACACCGGAAGATAAAAACATTATTATTTCCACTAAAAATGAGCCGGAACTTGTTAAAGTATGTGTGGAAAACAACGGCTCTCCTATTGCAGAAGAACATGTAGAGAAAATATGGGATCGTTTTTATCGTGGAGATACGTCCCGTGACCGTTCAGAAGGCAGCATGGGATTGGGCCTTGCTATTTCAAAAAATATCTTAGAATTGCATGGTGTGCAGTATGGTGTAACAAATACAGAAGAAGGCGTGCTGTTTTACTTCTATTTGAATAAAAAACTTTGAAGTTGCACATGCATGGAACTTTATTCTATAGATTACGCAACTTCAGATAAAAAAAAGAGCAGCAAACTTCATTAAGCATATAAGCCGTCCGTTCAATTCTATTGAATGGACGGCTTTTTTGTATGGAGTGATAGAAAAACCGATTCTATCAGATTACAAATTTTTATACGGTATTGACTTTATATGCACCTAAACTTTACATCTGTCTATTAATCTTTAAAACGTAGCTTTGAAAAAGAAAGGATAGATGAAAGATGATACTTCAACAGAAAAACAGGATAAATCACAGGACACGAAATATGTTGGTTGTTACATTGCTTTTATTTCCCATTCTATTAATGTCGGCTTGCTCCGGCAATTCCGACAACAATAATAATGTTCAGGCCAATAGCAGCCATAACAGTGAAGACAAAAACACAGCCTTTAAGGTGGTAATCGATCCGGGACATGGCGGGAAAGATCCCGGCGCAACAGGAGTAAGCGGCCAATATGAAAAGAGTTTCACGTTAAATTTATCGAAAAAAGTGGAAAAACGGCTGGAGCAGGAATCGGGAATGGAAGTTTTCATGACGAGAACAGATGACAGCTTTATTTCCCAAGAAAGCCGAGAAAGGCCCAAATACGCCAATAGAAAAAACGCGGATGTATTTATATCTATTCACGGTAACACTTTTTCCGATCCCAATGTTTCAGGTACCGAAACGTATTATTATCACAAGACTTCCCACCAGTTTGCTCAGATTTTACAGAAACATGTGGTTAAAGCTACCGAATTCAGGGATAGAGGAATCAAGAAGAAAGATCTTTTTGTCGTAAGGGATACAGAAATGCCGGCAGCTTTGCTTGAAGTAGGTTTCCTGACGAATTCCGCGAACGAATCCAAAATGCGTACGGACGATTTTCAATCACGTGTTGCCGATTCCATTGTGAAAGGGATTAAAGAATACAAAGAAGAATCAGAAAAACAAGGTATTTTTAGCGGAATGTTTTAGGGGCCCGCCCAAAGATCTCTACGGAATGCAGGCTATCCAATTTTCTGACTTTATAAGTCAATAAATTGGATAGCTTTTTCCATTTTATCAAATCTTTAGCTCAAATCCATTTCATCTTCATTTCGTCTTTATCCCACTTTATTAATCTGTCTACAAGATTAATAAATGAAATAGAGGTATTTATATGAAAAAGCTCATACTATTTATTTTCCTTGGCTGTTTGGTTATATTTTATGCCTGTAGTACGGAGACAGAACCTGATAACGAATCATCTGAGATATATTCGGAATATAAAGGCTCATCCGATTCACAAAGAACAGAATCTGATAGGTCACAGGAAAAAAATATAGAAAAAAAGACTGTCTACTTAACCTTTGATGACGGTCCTACTTCAGCAACCACAGATATTTTAGATACTTTACACCAATTTAACGCCAAAGCAACCTTTTTCATGCTGGAACCTTCTATGAGAGAGTCACCAGAAGTTGTAAATAAGATCATAGAGCAAGGTCATGCTGTAGGTTTACATGGTGTGACCCATGACATAAACCACTTTTATAAATCTGAACAATCCGCTCTTAAAGAAATAACTACCGCACAGGAGACCCTTCAACAAATTACAGGAGTCAGGTCCAATCTCATTCGGACACCTTATGGCAGTGTTCCGTATTTAACTAAATCATATCGGGAGGTTTTAGACAGCAATGGTTTTAAATTGTGGGATTGGAATGTTGACAGCAGGGATTGGTCCTTATCCAGTGAGCAATATTTAGATACAGTTACTGGACAAATAGAAGAACTAGTAAATGCAGGAGTGACGCCAATTATTCTTATGCATGATAAACAAAATACAGCTGACCATTTGTCTAGTCTATTAGCTTATCTATCGGAACAAGGGTTCCAGACTGAAAAAATAAAAGAAAACACAAAACCATATAACTTTAACTGTTATCAACGTTGTCATCGGATATCCAAACAGGAGTAGGATAAACAAGAATTGCAGGAGAGAATTAAGTGAGTCTTCTCCTGCCAGAAGTTGTTAAGAATTTGCTTATCATCGACTCTCAAGTTCAATTTTTGTTATTATTTAATTTTAAAAAAACAAGATCGCTTGGATTCAGTAGAAGGTTGCCCAAATGAAAGGAGAACCGATTCCTGCTTCGGAAGAGAACCAACGTATTTTTCGTTGAAATCTTTATTTGAGATCAACAACATCTTCATTTGATCTCTACCTTGTTCTATTAATCTTTCTACCGTACAAGGATGCCCTGTCGTTTTCACACAGAGCATCGATTAAAATTTAGGAGGTAATGGATAGGACAAAAAGAAAATTTCTTACGGTGCTTATTGGAATCCTCGCCATATTGGCTGCAGCTTGTGGTAATAAACAGGACGACAATCAAACAGGTTCTGCGGTGCAGGAGACCAGTATGAATCTACTTACAGCAACAGTATATTTTTGGGAGATTCTATATTAGATGGTTTATCAGAAGTATTGGATGATTCCCGAGTTATAAGTAATGCAGGGGCTACGGCTCAACTCGCCATAGAAGAGGTGGATCAAATTGTAAATAAAAAACCACAGGATATTTTTATTATGCTGGGGTCCGATGACATATTGATGCCGGTGGACAATCCCACGGAACATTCCATGACGCATTACACGAAATTAATCGAGAAACTAAAAGAAAAACTGCCAAATGCCCGGCTGCATGTCTTATCGGTACCCCTGCGACCGAAGAAGCCATAAAGAAAGAACCACGATATAAAAATATTCCTGATTATAATAAGGCGCTTAAAAAAATGACAGCAGCTGAAAAAGTCGATTACATCGATCTATCTCCGATATTTAAAAATCATCAGAACCTGTATGCTGAGGATGGTATCCATCTCAAAGCCGATTTTCACCCTTTTTTTCTGGACCATATAAAAAAACATTCGACCTTCGATGAAGAGGATGCCTAGATGCAGACAATGAAAAGCAGATATATGCCGGGATTGGATGGAATCAGGGCATTGGCAGTATTTGCAGTAATCGCCTACCATCTCGATTTGGGATGGGCCTCCGGCGGATTTTTAGGGGTGGGTATATTTTTTGTTTTATCCGGCTATCTCATTACAGATTTAATGATGAAGGAATGGGAGAAGACAGGACAGATTGATTGGTGTCATTTTTGGTTTCGGCGCGCCAAACGGCTGCTGCCGGGAGTGCTTCTTTTTTTGATTGTGCTGGCTGTATGGATGATCTTGTTTCATGCTTCCCAATTAGCTGACCTTTGGGACGATTGGCTGGCTTCTCTATTTTACGTTGCTAATTGGTGGTTCGTGTTTAATGATGTTGGATATTTATCCCATTTTGGAAATCCTTTGCCGCTATTACATTTCTGGTCTCTCGCTGTAGAAGAGCAATTTTATCTCGTTTGGCCATTTTTACTGTTATTGGGACTTCATTTCGTCCCAAAACGTAAGTTCTTAATCGTGCTTATCCTCGTTGGTATATTGGTTTCAGCACTGGAAATGGCAGTACTCTATCAACCAGGACTGCTGGATACAAGCAGGGTTTATTTCGGGACCGATGCCCGTGCGTTCGCCCTTCTGATTGGGGCAGCTCTTGCGTTATTTTTGCCCAGTCAAATGTTCACGGGTAGAATGGCTGATAACAAACGTCTGCGTTTTACTCTGGATATAGTGGGAATAACGGGTCTTGTCAGTTTATGCTGGCTGATGTGGCAGACTAATCAGTATGATCCATTTCTATACCGCGGTGGAATGGTCCTCCAATGTATTGCCGCAGCAGCCCTGATTGCCGCAGCTGTTCATCCATCCAGTTGGATCACCCGCATCATGGGATGCAAGCCGCTGCGCTGGTTGGGGATTCGTTCATATGGCATTTATATTTGGCATTATCCCATCCTTGTGTTGACCTTTCCTGCTGCAGTAATGGAAGGCCGGCAATCTATACCTCGTATTTTTATACAAATAGCTGTTATTCTTTTGATTGCGTCTTTTTCTTGGCGGTTTATTGAGAAACCCATTCGTTATGGAACACCGGGAAAAAAATCGGACGTGCCAAAAGGGCAGCAGGCTCAGCCATGAGGAAAGTAAGCGTCAAATAGTACCCACTTTTTTCCTCATTGGAGATTCTGCCAAACTAAGGGTAATCTCGATGAAAAAAGGAGGAAAAGCTTTTGGATCCGATTGAATATCGGGAAGAATGGCGCCGCCGCATTGCAGAATTTCAGGAAAGCGGACTGAGCGTCCCCCAGTGGTGTGCCACGCAGAAATTAGATTTTTAAACGACTTTATTGTTACATCTACGAAGTGTTATTCAGCAATTGCATAAATAACTTTATTTTTACACCGTCTACTTCTGTGGACGGTGTAATACGTATTCGCGGATTCCAAATTAAACAACTTTATTGTTATTACACATGAAAGGGAAAACGTTTGAACTATTTCTGGAGGAACGGCTGAAACAGGACGGGTATAAAGGCAGATGTATGTGTAAAATAGTTCTTGGTAGCGATAGCTGATGGTTGGCAAAAAAAGAGAAGGTCCTCTATCATCCATGTATGCCTAGCAAGCAAATACAAAGCGAAAAGAAACCTTCTCATGATAACCATTATAACAGAAATGCACCAGATAGTGAAAGAGACACCGGATGTCCTGGCCATGGAAGAAAAGCTGCAGCAGCTGATGGTCAGCTGGTTCCGTGATTTGGTGGGAGAAGCTCTCACCCTGCTGGATGATCCGGTGAGAGAAGCGAAAAAGGTCGAAGGATGGGACGTTGAGACGCGGGATGCGAGGACCGTCCCGTTTTTATTCGGGCCGGTTCAGTACTCTCGTACCCTGATGACCGATCGGGAAGGGATCTCTCATTATCCGCTGGATGAACACCTGTCTATTCAGCCGAATCAGCGGTACAGCCCTCTGATGGAGGTAAAAACAGCGGAAATGGCGGCCGAGAGCCCCTATCGGGAAAATGGTATCATTCGGGACGTATCTCTTCATCAGAAGTATCTGAACTTTAGGATCGTCCATGTTTTTAATACACGGTTCGGTATATCATAGCCGTATTGCTTTATAAGAGCATCGACAAGACAGCTCCATGTTAATGCACGAAGTTCACGCCGAACAAGTTAAATATGGGTAAACCTATAAAAAAACACCCAGTCTCAGCCAAATAGGAGGTAGACTAACCTAAAAATTTGAGACAATATAAAACACCTTCGACATGGTACAATGAAAATAAGTACTAAATCGGAAGTGTTTTTGCGTGGGCAAAAACGTGTATTCCAGTGAGGTAAAATGGGATGTAGTGCAAGCAAGGGTGTTTTATCTTTGTCTCATTTCGCTATGGCAGTCTATTTTGCCCGATTTTTCTTAACGCCAATTAATATCTGAATATTTTTAAAAATTGAAATGAGCAGAAATACAGGGTAAAATACAAGTGTAAACCGGTTTCATATTGTTGTGAGCAACAACATCCATCCATCATATGATGAAGGGGGAAGAACATGAGAAATAGAATGCTATTTTCATTTATTTTGATGTTTACCATTGGCATGGTGCTGAGTGCCTGTGGTGAAAGCGGTCAGGGAAGCAGTGGGGGAAGCGGCAGCAGCGATTCCGCGGAGCCTGTGACCAGCCTGACCATGGGAACCGGCAGTGTTGGTGGTGTCTACTATCCGCTTGGCGGTGAAATGGCGAACTTGTTTAAAGACAATATTGATGTAGAAGGATTTGATGTGAGCTCTGTTGAATCAGGGGCTTCCATCGAAAATATTGCACAGATTCAAGCCGGTAAATACCAGCTTGGAATTGCGCAAAACACAACGTTGATGAACGCAGTTAATCAAACGGGCGAGTTTGAAGGCAAAAATTCCGATAAAGTCGGTGTGATTGGTTCTCTTTACCCTGAAGCATTACAGGTGGTGACACTTGAATCAACAGGTATCGAATCAATAGAAGATCTAAAAGGTAAAAAGGTTGCAATCGGACCTCCTGGCGGTGCGACGCGTGAAGCAGCAGAGATGGTACTCAGTGCATATGGTATCGAGGAAGGTGACTTTGAAGCTTACGAAGAAGGCTTTGGTGATGCAAAAAGTAAATTGCAGAACGGTACGATTGACGCTTCATTCGCGGTTGTAGGTGTGCCATCCTCAACAACAGACGAACTGGCTAACGCAACCGGTGAAGTTAAATTCCTGAATATTGAAGGGGATGCCCTGCAGGAAGTACTCGATAACAGCCAATATTCAGAGTATACAGTCGAGCCGGGTACGTATGAATGGCAGGAAGAGCCTGTGAAAACTGTGACGGCGATGGCGCTTCTGCTCGGATCTACTGAACAAGTTAGTGAAGATCTTGCCTATCAAATCACCAAAACGTTATATGAAAAATCCGGAGACATGACAATCGAACAGGCGTCATTGATTACAAAAGATAATGCAATGAACGGTGTTGGAGACTTGCCTCTGCATCCAGGAACAGAGAAATACTTTAAAGAAGCAGGTATTACTGAGTAGTAGAAGCCGGACATCAATTGTCCGGTTTTTTCCCTGTTAAAGGTTGTTCAAAAAATCCGGTAAACATAACACATCGACAAGGGACCTTCGACTAAGTACCGACACGGCGGGTCGCCAACAGCAGAAGTCACCACAACACGCAAGAAGTCCGCCTCGAAGTTGACGCTACCCGCTGTGCTAGTGTCGGCGCCCGTGATTGTCGCCTGAAAACTTAGCCGACCGATCCTTTTTATCCTTTTTGAACACGTACTGATAAACGGACGCAATGAATGGAGGGAAACCAGTGGTTGAACATAACAAACAAGAAATCGACAGACATGAATTAATGGCAAAATATGATAAAGAAAGCAATTTCCGTACAAATCTGGGGTCCTGGGGATGGGTAACACTTATCATTGGCACGGCATTAACAATTTTTCAATTGTACACGGCCTATCAAGGGGCGAAAGTTTCCATGGTGCAGGGTGCGATTCACCTGGGCGCCGCTCTTAGCCTGGTTTATTTGCTGTATCCGATTAAATCCAGCATGACAAAGCAGAGGGGTGTGCCATGGTATGATGCTTTACTGGCGCTAATGGCATTGTTCACGAATTTTTATATTGTTTATAATTATGAACATTTAATTAATGAAGCAATCATATTTGGATTTACAGCATTTGACCAAATTGTGGCCACTGCGGGAATTTTATTGCTGCTTGAAGCAACAAGGCGTGTTGTGGGGCTTCCAATTGTCATTATTGCAATGGTTGCTTTACTTTATGGTTTGTTCGGCAACTATATCCCGATTATCGGGCACGCCGGTTATGACTGGCCGACACTGGCAACAGAGATGTTTTTTAGTTCAAGCTCCATTTTTGGCACCCCGATTCAAATTTCATCCACCTATATTTATTTATTCCTGTTTTTTGGCGTTATATTGGTTAAGACGAACATCGGCCAGTTTTTCAATGATATTGCATTGCGGCTGACAGGAAGATACACGGGTGGAACGGCAAAAGCCGCTGTCGCTGCAAGCGGTCTGCAGGGGATGGTCAATGGCAGTTCGGTTGCCAACACTGTTGGATCCGGTTCATTTACCATTCCCATGATGAAAAATGCCGGCTTCAAACCGCATTTTGCTGCTGCATCAGAGGCTGCCGCTTCAACCGGTGGGCAGATCATGCCGCCCATTATGGGGGCTGCTGCATTCATTATGGCTTCTTATACAGGTGTTCCCTACAGTGAAATTATCGTTATCGCACTTATTCCGGCAATCCTGTATTTCTCCGGGTTGTTTATGGGCACCCATTTCGAGGCCAGAAAGCAAGGTATTTTAGGGCTTGCTAAAGAACAGTTGCCTAAAACAAAAAGCTTGCTTAAACGGATCGATTTATTTGCGCCGCTCGCCATTATTATCGGCTTCCTTTTAGCCGGTAAAACGCCGACATTCGCCGCGCTATTTGCTATTATTGTGGCTTTTGTCATCAGCTTTTTCAGAAAAGACACAAGGATGAAGATGAAAGAAATCATTAACTTGCTTGAAGAAGGGGCCAGAACAGCGCTGCCGGTTATAGCTGCCTGTGCGACGGCGGGTATTATTGCGGGTACCGTGACAACGACAGGTTTAGGTCCTAAAATCGCTGGCGGTATTATTGATCTGGCACAAGGACAGTTCTTCCTTGTCATGTTCTTCACCATGATTGCTTGTATCATATTGGGTATGGGGTTGCCGACAACTGCCAACTATGTTGTGACAGCATCAATGGCAGCGCCGGCGATATTGGCATTTGATGTGCCTGTCATTGCTGCGCATATGTTTGTGTTTTACTTTGGTATCGTTGCGGATATCACGCCGCCTGTCTGCCTGGCAGCCTATGCGGGCGCAGGGATAGCCCGTGCCAATCCGATGAAGTCCGGCGTTACAGCTGTCAAACTGGCTATCGCAGCGTTTATTATCCCGTATATGTTTTTGTCACAGCCTATGCTTCTGCTGCAGGGCGACGCTAATGTTTGGAATGTGTCGGTTGCTATTATCACGGCAATGTTAGGCATGGCTGCAGTGAGCGCCAGTCTGATTGGCTACTACATTAAGTCATTGAACCGGGTAGAACGGATTGTCCTGATAGCCGGCGGACTCTTATTGATCTATCCAAACATTGCCATTTCACTGGCAGGTCTGGTCATATGTGCAATCGTTACAGTGGTGCAATTGCTGCAGAATAAAACAGAAAAAGCGAAAAAGCAAGTGTCCTAATAAAGAATGCAGGCGTTATAATAGCGTCTGCATTTTTTATTTTAACGTCAGAAAGTATAAATTGATGGATGAGCTTGCTTCCGGATGATAGTGATGATATAGAAGATGAAGAGAAAACCATTTCTGTTGAACAAATTGTCCAGGAACTTATCCAAAAATACAAACAGGACGACCGCGGCCCCATTCCAGGAGCTAAAAGAAGAATTTCGGTATCAGTTGGCCAATCGACTGGATGCTGACGACGATGACATTTCAAAACAACATATGAAACCGGTGAGCCACGTAGTTATACGAGAATGGGTACGGTATCATTTCACATGCTGAAAACATAAAATTGGGATGTGGACTGTTTTATACATTTTGTATAATATTCCAGCGAAACAAAAGCTTATCTTGTCCGTAGAAGTATAGTATAAAGGAAGAAGAAGGAGGGGCGCCGATGACGCTGACACTGGATCACATTACGAAAACATTCGGAGATACGACAGCGGTTCGTGATCTTTCGCTCGAGATTCCGGAGGGGGAGATTTTCGGCATGCTCGGGGCAAACGGTGCCGGGAAAACAACGACATTCCGCATGATTATCGGCCTGCTTGAAGCGACAGAAGGAGAAGTATACTGGAACGGCGGCAGAATGACATATGCGGGCAGCGGCATGATCGGGTACCTTCCCGAAGAGAGAGGCCTGTATCCGAAGCTGACCGTCAGAGACCAGTTGATATATCTCGGCCGGCTGCGCGGCATGAAGAAAGCGGATATTGTGAAAGAACTGGAAGGCTGGTTGGAGCGGTTTCAGGTGCCGGATTATATAGATCAGAAGGTGGAAGAGCTGTCGAAAGGCAATCAACAGAAAATCCAGTTCATCTCTGCAGTGATTCATCAACCGAAGCTGCTGATCCTGGATGAACCGTTTTCCGGTCTGGATCCTGTCAACGTAGAACTTTTGAAGCAGGCTGTGTTGGACGTCAAGAAGATGGGCACGAGCATTGTTTTTTCCTCCCACCGGATGGAACATGTCGAGGAATTGTGCGAGCATGTCTGCATATTGCAGCACGGACAGCCGATTGTGCATGGCAGTCTGAAAGAAATCAAACGCTCCTACGGGAGAAAAAATCTCCGCATCCATGCTGATTTTGATCTTGGTTATCTCAAAGAGGTGGAGGGTGTTGTAACCTTTGCGGACGTACCGGACGGGTGCGTGCTGCAGATTGACCGGGAAGAGACGGCGGAACATATTTTTCAGAAGCTCCAGGGAAGAGGTTTTGTGCGTCGATTTGAACTGGAAGAGCCTTCATTGAATGATATTTTTATTGAAAAGGCGGGCACGTCGTATGAATAAATTCGGCATTATATTAAGTCATACGTATCTAAGCAGAGTAAAAGCCAAATCCTTTCTCATTACGACCATTATCACCGTTCTGTTCATTTTTCTAGCGGGCAATATGCCGTCGATCCTGTCTTCCTTCGGAGGAAGCGGAGGAGAAGATGCCGGCCAGCGTGTGGCGGTTCTGGATGAGACCGGGGAAGTTTTTCCGGATTTGCGAAACAATGTGCAGAACACAGGTGGAAATGTAACGCTCCAGCGTTATGAAGGTTCGGAGGCAGAAGCCAAAGAGGAGGTAAGAGACGGCACATTCGATGGCTTTCTGAACATTACGATGCCAAGCGGCGAGCCGCAGGCGGCATATTTTTCTATGCAGGGCAATCCCTCCGCGTTGTCCCAAAGCCTGCAGCAGGCATTGCAGCCGGTGAAAGTGAACATGGCGGCAGCAGACGCCGGCGTGGATCCGGCGGTGGTGGAACAGCTCACGTCTCCGGTTGTTTTTGAAACATCGGCGCTTGAGCAGGATCAGGGTGCGCAATCGGCGGAAGAACAAAACAGCGCCCGCGGTATTGTATATGTTATGCTTTTCTTATTGTATTTATCGGTTATTATGTACGGCAACATGATTGCGATGGACGTCGCGAACGAGAAATCATCAAGAGTTATGGAAATTCTAGTCTCAAGCGTATCTCCGGTGACGCAGATGTTTGCGAAAATTGCGGGAATCGCGCTGCTCGGTCTTACGCAATTCGGCATCATCCTTGCGGCAGGCTACGTGATGCTTCAGACGAATCAGAACCAGCTGACCGGCGGCGTGTTTCAGTATTTCGGTCTGCAGCATGCGGAAGCCGGTACGTTCATTTACGCGATTATCTTCTTTTTGCTCGGTTATCTGCTGTATGCGACACTGTCCGCGACCATTGGTTCTCTTGTGAGCCGGACCGAAGAAGTAAACCAGTTAATGGCACCGCTCATTTACCTCATCATGATTGCGTTTTTCATCGCGATTTTCGGACTGAATTCGCCGGATAATATGCTCGTGACGGTCACGTCCTTCATTCCTTTTTTCACACCGATGATCATGTTTCTAAGGGTGACGATGCTGGAGGTGCCGATATGGGAAACCGCTTTGTCGTTCGGGCTGCTGATCGGCACCATTATCTTACTGGCGATGGCCGGCGCCAGAGTCTACAAAGGCGGCGTGCTGCTGTACGGGAAATCCAATTCCCTCAAAGACGTGAAGAAAGCCCTGCAGTTATCGAAAAAAGAATAAAAGTGACAGATCCCGCTGTGAGTACAGCGGGATCTTTTGGTGTGGGGTGATTGGTGGTTTGGCATGTATTGCGGTGGTTTTGGCATGTATTTGATGAAAATTAGACCGTATCGGCATCCACTTGGCTCGTATGAAATCGGCCGGCATGTATTGGAGCCCGGCCGGCATGTAACCGCTCCGATTCGGATCGTATTCGACAAAACATGGACAGTAACATCCGACACAAAAACAATAAAGGAAAAACCTCGTTACACGTCGAATATCAGGAAGGACAAAACGAAAGAGGTGGTTCACCTGATTAAAAAAGAACGACACGTCCCGTGGAAAATCAGAAAATGGGAAGCGCTGCTGCGGCGGCTGCCGTCTGCTCACCCGGAGCGGACGAAACTCGAGGAACAGCTTGCCATGAGCCGCGCCGGGTACCGCGGGGAGACATCGATGGATTATCACTTGAATTTTCTGCCCTCCCATGATTGCTACGTTCTTCATGATCTCCGCCTACAGGGAGAACGGGACACGTATTTTCAAATTGATACCCTGCTGATCACCCCGCATTTTCTTCTAATTCTTGAGATTAAAAACATAGCGGGTACGCTATACTTTGATCCATCGTTTCAACAAATGATCCGCACGCTGGATGACAAAGAAGAAGCATTTCCCGATCCGCTGCTGCAGCTGTCCAGGCAGAAGAGTCAGCTGCAAAATTGGCTGATCCGCCATAAACTTCCCCAGGCACCGGTTCCGGGATTTGTTGTCATCAGTAACGCATCGGCTGTGCTCAAAGCTGATCCGGAGAACCGCGACATGTACCACTCTGTCATCCGTCCCCCGTCTCTTCCTTATTCCTTCGAATCGCTTCAGAAAAAATACGCAGCTGTTACTCTCACTAAACAGCAGGTGCAGAAAATCTCACGCAAATTAAAGAAATTTCATCAGCATCATATTCCGGATACGCCAAGTGAAGTGGAACCGCGTCTTTTGCGCACCGGCGTATATTGTCCGGATTGTCATCATCTGCCGCTTCCGAGACAACGCGGTGGATGGTACTGTGGTGTCTGTCATTCGCTTCATCCCCAAGCTCATACCGCGTCTCTCATTGATTATGCTCTTATCCATAAAACCACCATCACCAACCGGGAATGCCGCACATTCCTGCAGCTCGACTCTCCTTCTGTTGTCGCCAAACTTTTTCATCAATTAGATCTCCCGTACACAGGATCGTATAAAAATCGAAGGTACACATTACCACTGGAGATACTTGCCCGCATGTAAATGGTGCCATTCGGCGTGTATTCGACATAAATTGGCTTGTAAAAGCATGAACTTGGCAAGTACCGCAGACGTTGGCATGTATTGAAGTGATTTTGGCATGTATTTGATGAAAGTTGGACAGTATCGGCTTCCACTTGGCTCGTATGAAATCGGCTGGCATGTATTGGAGCCCGGCCGGCATGTATCGACCTGGATCCGGCTGGTACAAGAAATCCTGCGCCGGATTTGGGTATAAGATTCCCGGTCTAAACGTTCACATATACGGGTATAGGGGTGGTATACACTATACCGATAAAGGAGTTATCCCCTATGACAGCCATAAATCGAAGACCGGTGATCGCGTTAACCGGTGCCAGCGGCTATATTGGTCGGAATCTGCTGAAGCAGCTCACCCCTTATGCCGATATTATCGCTTTGTCCCGAAACGGCGGTGACAAAGAAGATTCCGAACATGTGACGTGGCGTTCCTGTGATTTGTTTTCAATGGCGGATGCGGAAAAAGCGCTGGAAGGAGCGGACTATGCGTATTATCTCGTTCATTCGATGAAACCGTCGGCCAAATTGACGCAGGGCACATTTGAAAATATGGATGTCATTCTAGCGGACAATTTTGCACAGGCCGCTGAAAAGCAGGGGATCAAACAGATCGTCTACTTAAGCGGGCTTGTCCCGGATGCTGATCACCACTCCCGCCATATCCGAAGCCGCCTCGAAGTAGAACAGGTGCTGTCGTCGTACCAGGTACCGGTGACGACACTGCGGGCGGGGCTGATTGTCGGACCGAACGGGTCGTCGTTCCCGATTCTTGCGAAAATGGTCAAACGTCTTCCCGTCATGCTGCTTCCGAAATGGACGAGAAAAAAGACGCATCCGATTTATATCGGCGACATGCTGGATTCGCTCGTCCGGTGCGCGGGCCGCACGGATCTTTATGACCGATCCATTGACGTCGGCGGTCCGGAAGTGATGACCTACAAAAACATGATGAAAGAGACGGCGGAAGTCATGGGAAAACAGCCGAAAATGATTTCGGTTCCTTTCATGACCGTAAACTTATCCAGGCTCTGGGTCAGTCTTGTGTCCAACTCGCCGAGGGAAATGGTGTATCCGCTGATTGAGAGTCTGATTCACCCGATGATGGTCAAACCTGAAAATATGGTCAGCGGTATCAGCGGAGGATCGACGTCGTTCCGGGAAGCGGCGCGCAAATCCCTGGAAGAGGAGAAACAAAAACGCCTCGGCCGGTTGAAGGTGCTGAGTATTCCGGATATCGATAACGACGTCAGGTCTGTGCAGCGGATTCCGCTGCCGGCTGGCAAAACAGCGCTCTGGACGGCGCATTATTATGCCGAATGGCTGTCCCAAATCATCCATCCGCTGCTCAGCGTTCAGGATCATTTCGACGGTGTCATAAAAATACGGTTCCGCGGCTGGACGCTGCTCGAACTTCGTCATTCGGCGGAGCGCAGCCAGCCGGACCGTGCCCTTTTCTACATCACCGGCGGACTGTTTGATGATAAAGCAGAGAATGAAAGAGGCAGGCTGGAATTCCGGAAAATTCCGGGCAGACCGGAGTGCATCATTGCTATCCACGATTATATGCCTTCGCTCCCGTGGTTTCTGTATAAATACACGCAGGCTAAAGCGCACCGCTTTGTGATGTACCGTTTCCGCCGCCATCTTGAAAAAGAAGAGATAGAGCACGGGACGGTGCGGCTTCCATTACTCGTGCAGGGCCGGTCATCCATCGAACAATAGGTGACAAAAGAAAGGCGGTGTTCATTCATGATTCGGATCACGCTTGTTAATCTGTTATTTTTTATTCTCATGATTGCTGTGAACTATTCCTCTGCCACTAACGTCGGCATCACAGCGAACCAGGAACCGGCCCTGATTCAACCTGCCGGCTACGCTTTTTCCATCTGGGGGCTGATTTATGTTCTGTTGCTCTTATGGATTCTCCGGGCACCGTTTCAGCGCCAGGGGAAAAAGGAAATTTACCGGGACACGCAGGTATGGATTCCGCTTAACTTTCTTCTGAACAGCGCCTGGATTATTGCGTTCACAAACGAATGGATTCTTGTGTCGACACTGGTTATTATACTGCTGCTTATATCCCTGATCCGGATTTATCAGATTATTTACTGGAAACATAAACGGGCAGGTTTCGTGCGGCTGCCGTTTTCCATTTATATCGGCTGGGTTTCGGCAGCTAGTGTGGTTAACATTTTCACCTGGTTTGTCTGGAATGATATCGTGCCGTTTCTCGGCATGGGGGAAGTGACCTGGACGGTACTCATGCTTCTTATTCTTGCTGCCGTGGCTGTTGTATTCACCAGAGTAAACCGTGACGTGTGGTATTCCCTCGTCTTCATATGGGTGTATGCAGCGGTGTTCGTAAAAAATGAACAAAATCTGATTGTATTGACAACCGTCATCGGTATTCTTGTCCTTGCCGTTAATCTTGTGATGCAGGTTATGTCCCGGCGGAAGGCGAAGAAGAAGCGGAGAATGCCGTCATGGAACACAAGAAGATAAGAATATGGGGATCGCGGATTCCCTATAACACAGGGAAAAACAAGTTCGAGGAACTCGATGTCCAAAAAAAACGCCCGAGGCTGCTGCGGACGTTTCATTGTATGAGAACACTGGGAAGCCGCACTTTTACGGAAAAACACCACTACATCCACGAAATGACATATCACGAAGAAATCAAAAACGGGGAGGGGATAATAACGTATGACGACATTCCCTATCTCACGGAGTATACCGTTTCGGGCAGTGACCGTGCGATGATCATTGTGCCGGGCGGCGGCTACATTTTTAAGTCTTTCAAGCAGGAAGGAGAAGGGATGGCCCGGGCTTTAAATGAAGCCGGTATTTCCGCGTTTGTTTTATGGTACCGATTGAATTCGTACAAAGATCCGGTACCGTCCCTTGATTTGCAGCGCGCGCTCCGATACGTGAAGTATCACGCCCGTGAGTACGGTATCCACCCTGAAAAAGTGGGGGTGCTAGGTTTTTCCGCGGGAGGGCACTGCGTGGCTTCCGTTCTCACAAAACATACAAACGCAGCAGTTAACGAAAAAGGATATGAGGAAGACGAGGTGGATCAGATGGATGGCCGTCCCGCCTTAGCCGGGCTGATTTACCCTGTGTTAACCATCCGGGACATCCCGAATATGCTTGTTGCTCTTCATCCGAAAGAAGAGCTGGACGACGAAGAAAAGTGGGAAAAACTGCTCCACGGGCATGAGCTGTCCCAATATATTCAGTCCGGAGACCCGCCCCAGTTTTTGTGTTACGGCACAAAAGATTTACTCATATCACAGGAAAGCGTGCAGCAGTATCAACGTACGCTGGAGGAAAAAGGAGTGCCGAACCACCTGCTTGAGCTGGAAGGCGCCCACCATGGATTCGGCGACTGCGAAGGCACAGGTCTGAAACGACTGAACAACAAGTTCAGCTATTGGAAAAAGCATTTTATCAACTGGGCTAACGAGGTGTTTGATGCCATAGAAACAGGAACAGAATAACCCATCCACTTCATACAGCACTTTTCTCCTGTCACGACGGACAAAAACGTAAGTATGAATGTACCATGCTTACGTTTTGGACCAATTGTATCTCCTAAACGTCACTATGACCCCTCCAACGTGACGTTTAGGAGATACAAATATGCGAAAAACGTCCTCTAACCAGATCAAACCATAAAAAAAGGAATCCCGGGTGATGTTCCCGGGATCCTTCTTTGGCAGCCGGTGCTTCAGCGGAAATCGCGGCTTCCTTCCATGCAGCGGCTCGCGGCGGTGTAAATGGCGGCCGCGGCGACGGAAATCAGTGATACGATCATAAACCAGTTTTTCATTTCTACTCTCCTCCTTCTGTCTTCTTTTAGAAGAAACGGACTTTTCCTTTTTTCAGAATGAGTTTCGGTCCGCCGACGAGGAACAGGTAGCGGTTGTCGATGACATTTTTCATCAGCCGTGCTTTTTTGCCGAACAGTTTGTAGTCATCGAGTATCGTGCCGATGGCATCGCCTTTACCAAGGGAGGCGACTGTTCCTTTGTTGTCGAATACGAAGCTGCTCAGTTTTTTGCCGTGCAGCAGGGCCTGCAGGTTGGCAGCACAGGTATCGGCTTCCTGGATCGCGCTCTGGGCGTTTACCGGGTATGGCTTGTCGTTTTCGTGGTCCCATACCCAGGACGTATCGCCAATCATGAAGACATTGTCATAATTCGGTGCTCGGAGGTCATCGCGTGCGTTGACTTTTCCTTTCGTCAGTTCAAAACCGGACTGACCGACGACAGGATTGGCCTGAACTCCGCCTGTCCAGACAACGGTGCCGGCTTTGATCTCTTCCTTGTCATCCCCGACAATAAAGCTGTCCGGTGTACATTCCTGGATCTTTGTTCCGATTCGGAACTCTACGCCCCGGTCTGCCAGGTTCTTCTCGGCATACTCAATCAATTCTTCATCAAAGCCGGGAAGAATGGAAGGAGCGGCTTCGACGTTAATGATGCGGACCTTGGACTCGTCAATGTCATACTTGCTGCAAAGCTCCGGTACTTTTTCCACGACTTCTGCAAGAAATTCGATACCGGTGAAGCCGGAGCCGCCGATAAGAATATTCAATGCCGTGTCATCATCGGTTTCGCCGCTCGCGTATTTAGTGAACTGTGATTCAATGTGGTGGTAAATGGCTTTGCTGTTCTCTATGTTCTCGATTTTCCATGCATGTTCGGCAATGCCGGGGATGCCGAATGTGGCGGTCTCAAAGCCAAGGGAGACGACGAGGTAATCGTAGGACAGTTCCCCATTTTCGAGAATGACGCGCTCATTCTCAGGCTGGATTTCGGTGACAGTGTCATACACCATCTGCACGCGTTTTGTGTCGATGACGTCACTGATCATAATCCGGACGCGGTTTGGATCTATCGTTCCCGCCGCTACCTCATGAAGCCATGTGGTTTGGTAATGATAGTTATGCTTATTGACGAGGATGATGTCAGCTTCCTGGTGCTGCAGCTGCTGGGTCAGGCGTTTTGTCGTCATCATGCCGGCATATCCGGCCCCAATGACAACAATTCTAGGTTTTCTGCTCACAATGATCACCTTTCTAAACGAAGATAAAAAATCTTACATCTTAAGTATTGCCCTTTGATAAAAACGTTAACAACCATCATTATTATAACAAAAAAGAAGGTAACGTTAAATATTTCACAAATCGTGTCCCTCTGCTGTTTAAACGATTTCCGCTTCTTAACGGAAAAAGTATGCGTTTTCATACACCGGCTTTTCCCATAAACTGAATGTAATCAAAGAAGGAGGAGGTGCACCATGACAAATATTTTACTGGCGTGCTCTGCCGGGATGTCGACGAGTCTTCTTGTCTCAAAAATGGAAGAAGCGGCTGAGGCCAAAAACATGGATGTACGAATCTGGGCCGTGGCTCAAGATAAGGCGGAAACAGAAATGGAACAGGCTGATGTGCTGCTTATCGGCCCGCAGATGAGATTCATGAAAAACAAATACTCCAAAGCAGCAGAGAAAACCGGCATACCGCTCGATGTTATCGACCCTGTCGCATACGGCCGGGTGGACGGAGAAGCTGTATTGAATAAGGCGCTGGAACTGCTGGATAAAAAATAGCAGGAGAAAAGGGGTGGAGAAAAATATGAAAAACAGGGGGAACGTATTGTGAATAACAGTAAGTTTATGGACCTGCTCGAACGAATTTTGATGCCTATTGCCGAGAAATTGAATAACAACCGACATCTGACTGCGTTGCGTGACGGATTTCTGGTCGCTCTTCCGCTTATTATTTTCGGATCGATTTTCGTTGTTATCGCGAATTTTCCATTTCTTGATCAGCTGCTCAGTGAAGAAGCGTTTACGGCCTATCAGAATGCGCTGAACCCGGCGTCCGCTGCAACACTGAGTATTATGGGGCTTTTTGTCATTATTGGTATAGGGTATAAATTAGTGGAACATGCCGGGGGAGAAGGAATTTACGGCGGTGTCGTATCCCTTGCCGGTTTTCTGATTCTTACCCCGCAGACCGTCGAAGAGACAAGCGGTGTGATTCCGACCGCGAGCATCGGAGCGGAAGGATTGTTTCTCGGAATTCTGGCCGCTTTTCTCGGGGCGGAAGTGTACCGGTATTTTGTTGAAAAGGACTGGACGATAAAAATGCCGGCTGGTGTACCAGGCGCCGTCACCCGTTCATTCAGCGCACTGATTCCGATTGCGATAACGTTGTTTATCTTTCTTGTCATCCGCATTCTTTTCAGTTTGACGCCGTTTGACACGGTACAGAATTTCATCTACACCGTGCTGCAGGAGCCGTTGACAGCACTCGGCGGAGGTCTTCCGGCAACGATTGTGGCTGTTCTTCTGATTCAGCTGTTCTGGTTTTTCGGTCTGCACGGGCAGATTCTTATCAACTCCGTTCTGGACCCGATTTGGTATACGCTGAACAACCAGAACCTTGAAGCTTTTCAGAACGGCGGAGAACTTCCCAACATTGTGACAAAGCAATTCATTGATACGTTTATTGTCGGTATTGGCGGTTCCGGAATGACACTGGCCGTCATCATTGGTATCTTTCTGATCGGCCGCAGCCGACAAATGAAACAGGTCGGACGGGTATCCGCGCCGGCTGGGATATTTAACGTGAACGAACCGATGATTTTTGGTCTTCCAATTATCATGAACCCCTTAATTCTCATACCGTGGCTGGTTGCACCGGTTGTAGTGGCTGTTGTTGTGTACTTTTCCATGGCAGCGGGGCTTGTTCCAAAGCCCGCCGGCATCATCGTACCCTGGACGACACCACCTCTGTTAAGCGGATTTCTGGCAACCGGGAATGCCTGGCAGGGGGCAGCTATTCAGCTTGTCAGCATGTTTATCGTCTTTTTCATCTGGTGGCCTTTCCTAAAAATAATGGATAAGCAATACTATGAAACCGAAAAACAGGAAGACGCTGCAGCAACCAAAGAGTAAGGATGAGGGCTGTGTAAAAAGGTGTAAATCCATTTTAGTGATATAGAACTTTCAACTCAGGCAGAAGCGGATGGCGGCGACATTTGAAGGTTCATCGGCTAAAAGCGGTCACGTCCTGTGGCGGGCGCCGATGCTAGAACCTCCTGTTCGTCGAAGCAGCAGCCGAAGATTCCATCAAACGGAGGCGCTCGCGTCGGGAGTCAGATCGGTGTTGGCACAGGACGTGCCGAACTTAACCGATCTTCCTCTACAGGATGTAGCTGAGGTGCTGCCCGCGGCAAAGAAGACACGATGAGCAACAGCGAATCGATGTCGCCCTTGTACTCCGGAGTGCAAAGAAGACACGGTGAGCCCCAGCGAGCCGATGTCGCACTTGTGCTCTGGAGTGCAAGCGTCCGCCTGCAGCGGATGCCTTTACTTTTAATGGCTTTTGATACAGCTCGGTCTAAAAAATAGAAAAGTGGAAGGCAGGAGGGGAACCAATTATGGAACAAATTACAGAAACAGCATTTCAGATTATATTGTACGCGGGGAACGGAAAATCCAGCGCGATGGAAGCGATTCAGGAAGCAAAAAAGGACGATTTCGAGCGTGCGGATGAGTTGATCGAAGAAGCCGGCACAGAACTTGGCAAGGCGCACGAATTCCAGACCCGTCTTCTTCAGCAGGAAGCAGATGGGAAGGAGGCGCCTTTGAACGTGATGCTCGTTCATTCCCAGGATCACCTCATGACGTCCATGACGGTCCGGGATCTGGCTGTAGAAATTATCGAAATCTATCGTAATAAATAATCAGGAGGAATGGAAAATGACAGTTGAGTACCGTTTTCCGGAAGGGTTCTGGTGGGGAAGCGCCACGTCTGCCACCCAGATTGAAGGAGCAGCCTTTGAGGGCGGAAAAGGATGGAATATATGGGACTACTGGTATTCCAGGGAACCAGACCGTTTTTTTGAAGGTGTCGGTCCAGAGACGACTTCTGATTTTTACCACCAATACAAAGAGGATATCCGCAGAATGAAAGAGACCGGTCATAACACGTTCCGGTTCTCGATCTCCTGGTCCCGTCTCATACCTGATGGAGACGGCGCGGTAAATGAAGAAGCCGCAACCTTTTACACGAGTGTCATAGATGAACTGCTCGACCAGGGAATCGAACCGTTTGTGAATCTGTTTCATTTTGATATGCCGATGGAGATGCAGAAAATCGGAGGCTGGGAGAACCGGTATGTGACAGATGCTTATACCGTTTTTGCCGAAGAGTGCTTCCGGCGCTTCGGGGACCGTGTGTCCAAGTGGTTCACGTTTAATGAACCGATTGTACCGGTGGAAGGCGGGTACCTGTATGATTTTCACTATCCGAATGTCGTGGACTTTAAGCGGGCGGCCCAGGTCGCCTATCATACCATCATCGCCCACGCGAAGGCAGTGCAGGTCTTTCGGAGCTTTTCCATACCGAAAGGGAAAATCGGCATTATTCTGAACCTGACCCCTTCATATCCAAGAAGCAGTAACCCTGCAGACCTTCGGGCGTCACGTATAGCGGATCTGTTTTTTAACCGTAGTTTTCTTGACCCAACGGTAAAAGGAGAGTTTCCACAGGAACTGCTTGAGATTCTCGAAGAGCACGGGCAGCTTCCGGAAACGAAAGAAGGGGACAGCAGTCTGATCCTCGCCAATACGGCGGACATTCTCGGCGTCAACTATTATCAACCGCGGCGGGTCAAAGCAAAGGAGCATCTTCCGAATCCTTACGGGCCGTTCATGATGGATTGGTTTTTTGACATGTATGAGATGCCGGGGCGGAAGATGAACCCGTACCGGGGATGGGAGATTTACGAAAAGGGCATTTACGACATTATGATAAACTTGAAAGAAAACTATGGTAATATAGAATCATTCGTATCAGAAAACGGAATGGGTGTTCAGAATGAAGAACGCTTTATGGAGAACGGACAGATTCAGGATGATTACCGGATTGATTTTATCAAAGGTCATCTGAAATGGCTGCATCAGGCGATTCAGGAAGGATGTAATGCGAAAGGCTACCACTTATGGTCCTTCATGGATAACTGGTCCTGGATGAATGCGTATAAGAATAGATATGGGTTCTTTGCAGTAGATCTGGAAACAAAGGAGCGGACCGCGAAGAAAAGCGCGGGATGGTTTAGAGAAACGGCGGAACGTAACGGATTTTAAGAAGGCAGCAAGGAAGAAGGCGCTGACAGCAGGGGTCAGGGCCTTTTTCTAAGGAAAGGAGGGATGATATGAATGTACGATGCATGATGCTGCTGCGCGAGTTCATGGCGGCGGATACACCACTTACGAGCCGGTATCTCTCGCACCGAAACGAAGTGACAGCGCGGACAACGAGAAATGACATCAAACAGCTCAATGATGCGCTGGCCGGTCATGGTGCTGTTATACACGCGCTTCATGCGAGAGGGTATGAACTGCGGATTGACGATGACGACAGATTTCGGCACTATCTGGAACAGATTTTTCAGAGAAAGGAAGCCGCCGGCTCCATGATACCGGACGAACCGGAAGAACGCGTGTATTATTTAATGAAACGCCTGCTGCTGGCAGGCGATTATGTAAAACTGGATGATATGGCCGATGAACTTCTGATCAGCCGCTCCACGATTCAAAACGACATCCGCATCGTCCGGGATATTTTACAGACATATGATATCACACTGGAGAACCGGCCGAATTACGGATTGAAAGTCAGCGGAAGTGAAATGAAACTCAGGTTCTGCATATCAGAATATGTGTTCGACCGCAGCATTAAACATGAAGCATCCCGCTTCCATAACCGGCTGCCGTGGCTGATGAATGATAATATGAATGATATTTGGGATATTATCGTGGAGGAAATTAATGAACACGACATCACGCTCTCGGATATTGCCCTGAATAATTTGTTTATTCACACAGCCATCACATGCAAGCGGGTACAGACCGGTCATCATATTTCTTTTTACGCAAAAGAATTTGATGAAATCATGGACCAGAAAGAATATGAAGTGGCAGAAACCATCGTAAAAAAAGTGGAACAGGCACTCGGGGTGACGTTTCCGGAGGTGGAAATTGCCTACATTGCGATGCACCTGCTCGGTACCAAGATGATTTCCGAAACAAATATGACAGAAGAGCGTATCGAAGCAGTGATGGACGAACGTGCCTATTCCCTCACCTCCGTTATACTGGAAGAAGTGGAGCAGAAGCTCGACCTTGGCATCCGGCACGACCGGGAACTGCAGATCGGCCTCAGTCTTCACTTAAAGCCGGCTGTGAACCGGTACCGCTACGGCATGAATATCCGCAATCCGCTGCTCGATGATATTAAAACCAACTACCCCGCCTCCTTTGAAGCGGCGGTTATCGCAGGAATGGTTCTCGAAAAGGAAGAGAAAGTAAGCATTGAAGAAAGTGAGATCGGCTACATTGCTCTTCATTTTGGAGCGGCCATGGAGCGGCAGAATCTGGAGAAAAGGCCGAAACGCTGCATGATTGTCTGTGCTTCGGGTGCCGGCAGTGCGCAGCTGATCTACTACAAGCTGCAGGCCAGGTTTGGTACGCAGCTGGAGCTTGCCGGAACGACAGAATATTATAATCTTCCCCGCATCCCCCTGCAGGAACTCGATTTTCTTATCAGTACCATGGAGATTCCGGACGATATCCCCATCCCAGTCATCCATGTGAACACGATACTGGGGGAAGGGGATCTGAAAAAAGTGGAAAACGCTGTGTCTGAAGATCAATGGAGAAACATGTCTGGGTATGTAAAAGAAGAATTAATTTTTCTGCAGCAGGATATGTCATCCAAGGAAGAAGTACTGCATTTTCTGGGCGGTCAGTTGATGGAGAAGGGTTATACGGATGGTGACTTCCTGGAAAAATTGTATGAACGTGAAGATGCCGCGCCGACGAGCTTTGGAAATATGACAGCGGTCCCGCATCCCATCACGCCGCAGACAACGACGACCTTTCTCGCTGTCTGCACCTTGCAGAAGCCGATTATCTGGGATGATAAGCGCGTGCAGCTTGTATGCCTGTTAAGTATAGAAAAAAACAGCCGCCATGATCTGCAGGCGCTTTATAAAAGTCTTGGAGCTGTTATTGATGATCTCTCTCTGGTGCAGCAGCTGGTACAGTGCAGCACCAAACACGAATTTCTGCGTCTGTTTTTATCCTGAAACGTTCAAGCAGGCACCGGTTACGGTGCCTGTTTTTTGCGCCGGCAGTTCGTAATGTTTTACAAAAGGAAAACAGTGGTAGAAAATAGTGGTGCACGTGATTTTTACTAAGAGGGAGATGTGATACCATGCCCGAAACAAACGAAAAAATCCTACTGGCAGAACGCCCGGAAGGTATGCCTTCCCACGACACATTTAACTACCAGGAAGAACCCATCGAGCAGCCGCAGGACGGTCAGGTTCTTGTGAAAACGATATACTTATCCGTTGACCCTTATATGCGCGGTCGAATGAGCAGTGCGAAATCGTACGTCGAACCGTTTGAAGTCAACGAAGTCATAAACGGATCCGTCGTCGGAGAGGTGGTGGAATCCAAATCGAGCCTGTTTGAGCCGGGTGACAAAGTGATGGGAATGCTCGGCTGGAGACGCTACAATACGATTGAAGACGCAGCAGTCCGCAAAATTGATGATTCGATTGCGCCGTTGTCCGCTTATCTTGGTATTCTCGGCATCACTGGACTGACAGCCTATTTCGGTATGCTTGATATCGGAAATCCGGCCGCTGGTGAAACGGTGGTTATTTCCGGAGCAGCCGGTGCGGTCGGCATGGCAGCCGGACAGATTGCAAAGCTGCGCGGCGCGCGTGTAGTCGGCATTGCCGGATCGACGAAGAAAACCGATTACCTGAAAAATGAACTAAGATTTGACGAAACGGTGAATTATAACGAGGTGTCCGATTTGACAGCTGCTTTGGCAGAAGCATGCCCGAAAGGCGTGGACGTTTACTTTGACAACGTCGGCGGCCCGGTATCCGATGCCGTCATGTCACAGTTGAACGATTTCTCCCGGATTCCGGTCTGCGGCGCGATTTCTTCCTATAACAAAACAGAAGCCGATATCGGTCCGAGAGTGCAGCCGATTCTTGTAAAAAGCCGTGCCTTGATTCAAGGCTTTATCGTCAGCGATTATGCTTCCCGCTTTCAGGAAGGAAGCGAAAAACTGGCGGCCTGGCTGTCAGAAGGAAAACTGACGTATGAAGAAACAATGGTGGAAGGGTTCGAGAACGTACCGGACGCTTTTCTCGGGTTATTTAAAGGAGAAAATCTCGGCAAGCAGCTCGTGAAAGTAAGTGAACCATCGAACTAAAAAGAAGGAGGGAATCCGTATGGCAGAACAAACGACACTCGGCCGCTCCGATGTTAAGGTTCATCCGATTGGAGTAGGCACCAACGCGGTCGGCGGCCACAACATTTATCCGAACCTGGATGAAGAGCAGGGCAAAAAGGTTGTGCACCATGCCCTCGACCACGGCATGAATTTCCTGGATACAGCGTACGCTTACGGTATGGGGCGCTCCGAAGAACTTATCGGTGAGGTCATCAAAGAGCGCGGCAGCCGCCGGGAAGCAGTCATCGCGACAAAAGCGGCCCACTCTTTTAAAGACGGGGAAATGGTTTTCAACAACCGTCCCGACTTTCTGAAGCAGGCGGTCGATGACAGTCTAAAACGGATGCAGACGGATTATGTGGATCTCTTTTACATCCACTTTCCCGATGAAGATACGCCGAAAGTGGAAGCCGTCGGTGCATTGCAGCGGTTACGGGAAGAAGGCAAAATCCGTTCCATCGGTGTGTCCAATTTCTCCGTCGACCAGCTGAAAGATGCGGACCAGGACGGACATGTAGATGTCATCCAATCGGAATACAACCTGTTTAAACGCGGCGCGGAGCAGGATATGCTTCCGCTCGTGCAGGAACGCGGCATCACGTTCATTCCGTATTTCCCGCTCGCCTCCGGTCTGCTTGCGGGCAAGTATGACGAGAACACGACGTTCGCCTCAGACGATATCCGCACGGGCAGCCCGATGTTCCAGGGAGAAACGTTTAAAGAGAACCTGGAAAAAGTGAATCAGGTGCGCCGGATCGCAGAGAATAAGGGCGTTGACACCGCCCATGTTGTTCTCGCCTGGTATTTGACACGGGATGCCGTGGACGCTGTGATTCCAGGGGCCAAACGTCCTGAACAGGTCGTCGACAACCTGAAAACCGTCGATGTGTCACTGACAGAAGAAGAAACGGCTGAGATCGACCGTATCTTCAAATCATAAGATGTAATATCCCGGATGCTGTTAAAGCTTCCGGGATTTTTTCGGCCGATCTGACTAAGAATGGGGAAGAGTAAATCTGGGTTATAGACAATACGGCCGGCAGAGTGTCTGTAAAAGATGGTTACGGACCATTTTGTCTTATGTTTTCTTCTGAAGAGTCTGGGACAAAAGTAAAATAGGCGGAGGAGAACACGAATGTCTTGCGGCGTTGTTCAAGAGCCGTATAGCAGCGGAGGCAAAATGCTTCGACTCGTGCTTCCACATGATATTGACGTTTAAGGGCGCACAGGATACTCTAAAGTGCCTCATGCGTCATGCCTAACGACGTTTAAGGGGGAGGTGAACCCTCTAAAGTGCTTTATGAATCATTCATGATGACGTTTAAGGGTGCACCGGTCCCTCTAAAGTGTCTCAGGCGACATGACTAACGACGTTTAAGGGGGAGGTGAACCCTCTAAAGTGCCTTATGGACTATTCATCCCACATTTCACGCAGCGAAGTGGGCTCTTTGCTGCGTCGGCCCGTTCAAATTCCCGCTAAACGGAACCTGGATTCGTTCATGACGACGTTTACGGGGACACGGAACCCTCTAAAGTGCTTTATGAATCATTCATGATGACGTTTAAGGGTGCACCGGTCCCTCTAAAGTGTCTCAGGCGACATGACTAACGACGTTTAAGGGGGAGGTGAACCCTCTAAAGTGCCTTATGGACTATTCATCCCACATTTCACGCAGCGAAGTGGGCTCTTTGCTGCGTCGGCCCGTTCAAATTCCCGCTAAACGGAACCTGGATTCGTTCATGACGACGTTTACGGGGACACGGAACCCTCTAAAGTGCTTTATGAATCATTCATGATGACGTTTAAGGGTGCACCGGTCCCTCTAAAGTGTCTCATGAGCCATGCTTAACGACGTTTAAGGGAGCGCTGAACCCCCTAAAGTGCCTTATGACCCATTCCCATTTACAAACCACCGTACATCCGCCCTGCATTTTTCTGCATCCGTACGGCCGGAGCTGCTTCCTTTTCCCCCGTTATACCGGCTGGCGTCGTGATCACATCGCGGAGCAGCTTAGGTGTGGTTTCGATTCCGGCAAACGGGCCCTGGAACGCCCGGGGTCCTTCGGTTTCGACAAGCAGCTGATCCGGTGGAACCGCGGCCGCGAGCCGTGGTAGCTTCTATGCCCGGCACAGGACGTGCGCGGTTTTACAGACACTTTTCACTGTAAAATGGTTCTAACGGTGCGCATAGCACATACCTGGTCCGTTCATTTTTTCATCTTTTTTCTGTCATAATCTTACGCCTTCTGGCAACAATGAAGAAAAGAAGGAGGCGATGTGTGCGATGTATGGTAAAAACAAGTACCAGCATAATAAGAAAGAGGCGCTGACCAACCGTCAGGGTCACCCGGTCACAGACAATCAGAACACGAGAACGGTTGGCAGACGCGGCCCGGCGACACTTGAAAACTATGATTTTCTCGAAAAGATCAGTCATTTTGACCGGGAGAAAATTCCGGAGAGAATCGTGCACGCCCGCGGGGCAGGAGCACACGGCTATTTTGAATCCTACGGAATGGTTGGAAATGAACCGGCATCCAAATACACGAGGGCGAAGGTGTTTCAGGAAAAAGGAAAGCAGACTCCGGTTTTTGTGAGATTTTCAACGGTAAATCATGGAAAACACTCGCCGGAAACGCTGCGTGATCCGCGCGGGTTTGCGGTGAAGTTCTACACAGAAGATGGAATATGGGATCTCGTCGGCAACAACCTGAAGATTTTTTTCATCCGCGACCCCATTAAATTTCCCGATTTTGTTCATGCCTTTCAACCCGATCCGGTAACAAACATTCAGGACGGGGAGCGGATTTTCGACTTTATTTCGCAGTCTCCGGAAGCGATGCACATGATTACGTTTTTATTTTCGCCGTGGGGGATTCCGGCGGGGTACCGCCACATGCAGGGATCCGGCGTGAATACGTACAAATGGGTGAACGCAGACGGAGAGTCTGTGCTGGTGAAGTATCACTGGGAGCCGAAACAAGGCATTAAAAATCTGGCTCAGGATGAAGCGGACAGCATCCAGGGAAAGAATTTTAATCATGCCACTCAGGATTTGTTTGAAGCGATTGATAACGGAGACTACCCGGAATGGGAACTGTATGTGCAGATTATGACTGATGAGGAGCACGATGAACTGGATTTTGATCCGCTCGATCCGACGAAGCTCTGGTACAAGGATGAATTTCCGTGGCTTCCGGTCGGCAAAATGGTGCTGAACAAGAATCCGGATAATTATTTTGCAGAAGTGGAACAGGCGGCATTTGGGACCGGAGTGCTTGTGGACGGCCTTGATTTTTCCGATGACAAGCTTCTGCAGGGCCGTACGTTTTCCTATTCTGATACGCAGCGGTACCGCGTCGGCAGCAACTACCTCCAGCTTCCGATCAACAACCCGGAAAAGGAAACGATCACGAATCAGCAGAAAGGACAGATGGACTACCGGACCGATTATGCCGGAGACCGCAACCCGCACATTAACTATGAACCATCGCTTGTCGAAGGGCTGAAGGAGCAGCATAATCCGGGAACGGAACATGAGCCTTATGTGTCGGGGCGCCTGACACGCGAATCGATCGAGCGGACAAACAACTTCGGTCAGGCCGGTGAAACATACCGCCGTCTCAGTGACTGGGAACGAAACGATCTGATCAACAACCTGGTCAACACGTTAAAAACCTGTCACACTGGTATTCAGGAACAAATGATTTCCCTGTTTCATGAATGTGATGAAGAGTACGGCAGACGGGTAGCGGAAGGGTTAAAAATGGCGGCAGAAAACGGAAGCAGCGGTCCGATTGCGACCGATGACAGTGAGGAAGCCGTGATGGAAGCGGAAAAAACCGGGCATGTCTCGGATCCGTATTAAAAAATAGGGAAGGGCAGAGATGTTGTCCGGTGGTGGGTGGACACTACGATGCTGACTTTAAAGATTAGTGTCCCTCGTCTATCCCCCTGAAGCCACTAACAATTAATTTCAGCGTCTTAGTGTCCACCGGATTATATAATATGGACACTAATCCCGAATTTTAAGCTGATAGTGGATCAAGGCAAAGCATCTGCCTAAGCCCCGCAGCGGCTGTCTATATATTTCCAGAAAATGAAAACAAACTCCTGCCTATCATAATGGATAGACGGGAGTTTGTTTTATGCTCCGGTTCTATTGGTTATCCTGCATCACCCAAGCGCGACATCCAGTGTCATCATGACGGCAAAGCCGATCATGAGACAGATGGAGGAGAGCTGGACATAGCCGCGTTCCTGGGAGCCCGGGATGATTTCTTTGGCGACGACAAAAATCATGGCACCGGCCGCGAAACTCAAGGCATAAGGCAGAACCGGTTCAATCATAATAATGGCAAAAGCCCCGATCACAGCTGAAATGGGTTCGACCATACCGGAAAACTGCCCAAACATAAAGCTCTTTCTCCTGGACATCCCTTCCCGCTGAAGCGGCATGGACACGGCGAGTCCCTCAGGAAAATTCTGAATTCCGATACCGAGGGCAAGCGCGACGGCGCCGCCGATGGAAGCTGATGTTATATCACCGGCAAGAGCCCCGAAAGCAACACCAATCGCCAGTCCTTCCGGTATATTGTGAAGCGTCACGGAAAAGACGAGCAGGGCGGTTCGGTGTTTGGCCTTCGTGTCTTTGATTTCCGTGAAATACCGGTCATCACGGAGCATCGGCAGCATTCTGTCAACGAGAAGAAGCAGGGCGCCGCCAAGCAGAAAACCGATCACGGCCGGAATATAGCCGGGAACACCACTCTCTTCCGCTCGTTCAATAGCCGGAGACAGCAGGGACCAGAAACTGGCTGCAATCATGACCCCGCCGGCGAATCCAAGCATGCCGTCCATTATACGGTAGTTCGTCCCTTTGGAAAAAAAGACAGCAGACGCACCGAGGGCTGTCATGAACCACGTAAATAACGTAGCCAGAAAGGCCTGCATAACTGGATGCAGCGATAGAAAGTATTCCATTTTTTTCTCCACTCCCTTATTGTTGATCTATTCATATTTTTTTGCCTCAGGTAAACTTTTAAATTCATGCTACTCCTCTCTGTCGAAACCTGTCAATCAAAATACTCTAGATAATATTGACAAAAACATCAAAACTGGTAGAATGATAATCGTTATCAATTAAGTTGATAATGATTATCATTTTTAAATCCTGCGCGCAGTTATAAATGATCACTTGAAAAGAAGAGAGAGTATGGGGCACCTATGAAAAAAAGATATTTGGCAGCAGCACTGTTTATACTGTCCTTTGCTTCGGTCTTTATCGGTGTCACACCGATATCACCGCTGGATCTGTTTGATTTAACAGAGGACCAGGCCCACACCCTCGCAGTCAGTCGTCTGCCGAGGCTGGCAAGCATATTAATCGCAGGGATGAGCATGAGTATCTGCGGTATGATTATGCAGCAGTTAAGCAGGAACAAATTTGTATCACCTACGACGGCAGGAACGATGGATTCCGCCAGACTCGGTATTCTTGTTTCCCTGATGATTTTCACCAATGCGTCACCACTTGAAAAAGCGGCCATTTCTTTTGCTTTTGCGCTGGCGGGGACTTTTGTATTTATGAAAATTCTCGAACGGATTAAATTCAGAGATACCGTATTTATACCGCTGGTCGGATTGATGTTTGGGAACATCGTTGGTTCTGTCACCACCTTTTTTGCGTACAAAAACAATATCATCCAAAGCATGTCGTCCTGGCTGCATGGGGATTTTTCGATGATTATCAGCGGCCAGTATGAATTGATTTATCTTAGTCTTCCCGCCCTTATTCTGGCGTACGCTTTTGCCAACAAATTTACGGTCGCGGGGATGGGGGAGGACTTTTCCACCAATCTCGGTCTCGACTACAAGAAAGTAGTCAACATTGGTTTAATCGTCGTTGCGGCTGTTACTTCCGTTGTCGTCCTGACCGCCGGTATGATTCCGTTTCTCGGTCTGGTGATTCCAAACATAGTAAGTATTTTCCAGGGGGACAATCTACGAAAAAACCTTCCACATACAGCGCTTCTCGGCGCCGTATTCGTATTGCTGTGCGACATACTCGGCCGGATCATCATTTTTCCTTACGAAATATCGATCGGTCTGACCGTAGGGGTGATCGGAAGCGGCATCTTTATTTATTTGTTGTTGAGGAGAAAAGCATATGAGTCATAAGGCCAAATTATTCGTGCTGGCCGTGCTTGCTGCAGTTTCCCTGGCATTGTTCATGTTCCAGGGGGTGGAAGGAAACTGGAGTTATGTGCTGGAAAGCCGTGGCAAAAAAGTGTTTGCCATCAGCTTGACAGGGGCAGCCATCGCATTTTCGACGATTATTTTTCAGACGCTTACGAACAACCGTATTTTAACACCGAGCATTATCGGCATGGATTCTCTTTACATGCTGACACAGACGGCCATTATCTTCTTCTATGGATCCGATACACTGACCATTGCGAACAAACAGCTGAACTTTTTCCTTTCGGTCGGGTTGATGATGGTGTTTGCAGTGCTTTTGTATAAATTCCTGTTCCGCGGGGAAGGACGCAATATCTACTTTCTTCTTTTAGTCGGACTGGTCTTCGGCACTTTTTTTGAAAGTATTTCCTCATTCATGCAGATGCTCATTGACCCGAATGAATTTCTGATTGTACAGGACCGGATGTTTGCCAGTTTTAACAACGTGCAGACCGAACTGCTGCTGATATCGTGCGTGGGGATGGTTCTGGTGTTTCTCTATTTTCTCCCGGCCGCGAAATATCTCGATGTTCTGGCACTTGGAAAAGAACATGCCATTAACCTCGGGGTGAATTATAAGAGTGTAGTAAAACGGCTCCTTCTGGTTGTCGTCGTGCTGATTTCGATTGCTACAGCTCTTGTCGGACCGATTACCTTTCTTGGACTGCTCGTTGCAAACGTTGCCTATGAGTTTATGAAAACGTACCGGCATAAACCGTTGATAACAGCGGCCATCCTCATCAGCATTATTGCGCTGGTGGCCGGGCAGATGATGGTGGAGCGGGTGTTCGCCTTTTCCACAACGTTAAGTGTCATAGTTAACTTTACCGGCGGTGTCTACTTTATATACCTTCTGCTAAAGGAGAATAGAAAATGGTAAACGTGAAGCACTTATTCAAAACATACGGAAACCAGACCGTGGTGAGCGACGTGTCTGTGGAGATTGAACCCGGTAAAATTACTACCTTTATCGGGCCGAACGGAGCCGGCAAAAGTACCTTGATGTCCATGGTGAGCCGGTTGATTGAACGGGACAGCGGGAACGTGCTGCTGGATCAAAGAGATGTTTCCGACACGCCGTCCAGAGAGCTTGCCAAGCAGATTGCGATCCTGAAACAGTCCAATGAAATGAATGTGCGCCTGACGGTGGAGGAACTTGTCACATTCGGCCGTTTTCCCTACTCGCAGGGACGGCTGACCTCTGAAGACCGGCGTTACGTGAAAGAAGCCATCACGTACATGGAACTGGAGGACATGAAAGACAAATTTCTGGATCAGCTGAGCGGCGGCCAGCGCCAGCGCGCCTTCATCGCGATGGTTATTGCTCAGGATACCGATTATATTCTGCTCGATGAGCCATTGAACAATCTGGATCTGAAGCACTCGGTCCAGATCATGAAAGTTCTCCGTCAATTGGTCGATGACCTCGGAAAAACCGTGGTTCTGGTCATACATGATATTAATTTTGCCTCCTGTTATTCCGACTATATCGTCGCGATGAAAGACGGTGAAGTGTTCAAAGAAGGAACCACCGATGAAATCATTGATCGCGGGGTACTGCGGGATATCTATGAGCTGGATATGACGGTTCATCATATCAACCAGCAGAAAATCTGTGTGTACTTTTAAGTACAAAAAGGGGGACATAGAAAACAGTCATCACAAAGTGAACCAGATTACAAGTTGTATTATAAAAAGGGAGGAATCAACATGTTGAACAAATGGAAATTGGTAATCGCAGGAGCACTGCTTGCTATGGGAATGACCGCTTGCGGTTCACAAAGCAGTGAAGAAGCTTCCGGTGGAGAAACATCCGGCGCGTCCGGAGGCAGTGCGGCCGAAGAGAGTGCATCATCGGAAGGCAACTCAAGTGAAGAAAACGCAGACGGTGGAAGTACGGAAACAGAAGAAGTAACTGTTTCCCATGAGCTGGGAGAAACGACCGTGCCGAAGAACCCGGAAGACGTTGTAGTGTTTGACTTCGGGAGCCTTGACACACTGGATACCCTCGGTGTTGATGTAGCGGGAGTCCCTAAAGCGAACGTACCGGATTATCTGAGTCAGTATGACAGCTCGGAGTATGAAAACGCCGGCGGTATTAAGGAACCCGATTTTGAAAAGATAGCGGCGATGGAACCCGGACTCATCATCATCTCCGGAAGACAGTCTGGAGCCTATGAAGAATTGAGCGAGATTGCGCCTACGATTTACATGCAGGTGGACACGGAGAATTACTGGGATTCTTTCGCCTCCAATGCCCAGACGCTGGGAGAGATTTTCGGTAAATCAGATCTGGTGGATGAAAAACTGGCTTCCATCCAGGAAAAGGTGGAGTCCCTTGAAGAAAAAGCTTCCTCCGCCGACGGTAAAGCACTTGTCACGCTTGCCAACAACGGAGAACTGAGTGCGTATGGTGCCGGTTCCCGGTTTGGTGTGATCCACGATGAATTCGGGTTTGCCCAGGCGGATAAAAACATTGAAGCTTCCACGCACGGGCAGAGTGTGTCGTTTGAATACGTGAAAGAAAAGAATCCGGAGTATTTGTTTGTCATTGACCGGACAGCCGTGGTAGGCGGTGACACGTCAGCCAAAGAAGTGATTGAGAACGAACTCACCGAACAGACGAAGGCCTATAAGAATGACAACATCGTCTATCTGAATCCGGAGTACTGGTACATTTCCGGTGGCGGCCTGCAATCCGTGCCCGCTATGGTTGAACAGGCATCAGCCGCTCTTGAATAGAACGTAACAGACAAAGAGACTGGACAAATTCAGTAAGTCAATAAAAAACGTCGAACGATTTCTTAGCGAATCGTTCGGCGTTTTTTTGTTCTGCATCCTGCCATCGCTGCGTTGGCATTTTTAATAAGAACCCCTTTTAACCTGGATGGCGGCTGCCTAACGGCAAAAACCTTATAATAAAAAAAGTCCGGCGTCTGCAGCAGGGCTGTGACTGATCCGGGATGGAACGGTTCCGTGGACACTAAACCGACCGGCAGCATACATAGTGTCGACGGAAGTAGTGTTGGTAGACACTGCAACTCCCCTGCCGGCAATTAGTGTCTATTAATTTCCTCCAATGGACACTAATTGCTTATTTCACCGGTGCAGTGTACACAGAATGATGCTCCGTGGACATTATCATTGAAAAATAAGAACGAAGTGTCCAAAGCCGGATAGATGAAAGCAGAAAAAGCTTTTTAACTCCATCCTATAAAAAGAGGTTGGGACAAACCTTATGTACAATAAAAAAATACCGAACGATTTTTTTAAATCGTTCGGTATTTTTCGTTCCTAAGATAAATCGCTGCGCCAAAATACTTCGCTTTCACTCCAGAGTACAAGGGCGGCATCGATTCGCTGGGGCTCATCGTGTCTTCTTTGCCGCGGGCACGGCTCAAATAGAGGATGATCGGCTAAAAACGGCACGTCCTGTGCCAACGCCGACCTGACCCGCATCCTGCGGGCCTTCGGAAGAAAATCGCTTCCTGCGGGGTCTTGAGACTCGTGCTGTTCTGAGCAGGAATCGAAGCATTTTGGCTCCGCTGCTATGCGGCTTCTAAACAGCTCCAGAAGACGTTCGTGTCTTTTTCTGCCTATTTATCTTTTGTCCCAGACTCTTTTTTACAGTTTCTTTTTTAGAATAAATTCTCGTCGGTGACGGCGCCTTTTGCGCTGGAGGAGACGAGTTTTGAGTATTTGGCCAGTGCGCCGGTTTTGTAGCGCGGTTCAAATGGCACACGGTGGCGGGCACGTTCTTCGAGCTCATCATCCGTCACATCAAAGTTGATCTCCTGGGTGTCACTGTCGATGGTGATTGTATCTCCGTTTTGCAGAAGGGAGATCGGCCCGCCGGCTGCTGCTTCCGGCGCAAGGTGGCCGATCACAAAGCCGTGGGAGCCGCCGGAGAAGCGGCCGTCGGTAATAAGAGCGACTCTTCCGCCAAGCCCGCGGCCGACAATCATGGACGTGATGGACAGCATTTCCGGCATACCCGGTCCGCCTTTCGGGCCGACATTGCGGATAACAAGCACGTCCCCTTCCACAATTTCACCGGCTTCGATGGCTTTTGTTGTTTCGGCTTCACTGTCGTACACTTTGGCCGGCCCTTCGAAACGGCTGATTTTCTGACCGGACATTTTCGCCACGGCGCCCTCGGGAGCAAGGTTTCCTTTCAGCACGACGAGAGGACCCTGCTGTTTGATCGGGTCATGCAGCGGTTTGATGACGTCCTGGCCTTCTTTCAGGTCCGGTGCGTCTTCAAGGTTTTCCGCGAGCGTTTTGCCGGTAACGGTGAGGCAGTCTCCGTGAAGCAGGCCTTCCTCAAGCAGCATTTTCAGCACGGCCGGCACACCGCCTGCTTCATACAGATCCTGCATGACATACTGTCCGCTTGGTTTGAGGTCCGCGATATGCGGCACGTTTTTGCGGATGCGTTCGAAATCGTCGTATGTCAGGTCGACATCAGCGGAGCGGGCGATCGCGATAAGATGCAGAAACGCGTTGGTGGAACCGCCGAGTGCCATCACAACGGTGATTGCATTTTCAAATGCTTCTTTTGTCATGATATCGCGTGGATAAATTTCTTTTTTGAGAAGGTCGGTGATCATGGCGCCGGCCTGGCGGCATTCTTCCTTCTTGTAATCATAAATGGCAGGTGTGGAAGAGGATCCGGGAATACTCATTCCGAGAGCTTCCACCGCCGCTGCCATCGTGTTGGCGGTGTACATGCCGCCGCAGGCTCCGGCGCCGGGACAGGCGTTGCATTCCACCCGGTGAAGCTGCTTTTCATCAATCGTTCCCTGCTGATACTGACCGACGGCTTCAAAGGAAGAGACAAGATCGATGTCTTTGCCGTCGAGTTTGCCGGGCTGAATGGTGCCCCCGTATACATAAACGGAAGGAAGGTTCATCCGGCCGATGGAAATCAGACAGCCTGGTGTGGTTTTATCGCAGGCACCAATGGCTACAAATCCGTCCAGACGTTCCGCGCCGGTGACGGCTTCGATGGAATCGGCGATAATGTCACGGCTCGGCAGGGAATAATTCATGCCATCGTGTCCCATCGAGATACCGTCGGAAACAGAAATCGTATTAAAGATCATTGGGGCGGCGCCGCTGTCGGATGCTCCTGTTTTTGCCGAACGCGCCAGCTCATCAATATGTATATTACATGGCGTCACTTCCGTCCATGTGCTGGCTACGCCGACCATCGGCTTCTGAAAATCTTCATCTTCAAAACCTACAGCACGGAGCATAGCGCGGTTTGGAGCCCGGTTGGGATCGTCACTGATTACTTTACTGCGGATGCGCAGATCTTTGTTTTCTTCCGTCATTCATGTACCCTCCCAAGTGATGTTCTATCCTATATAGGTAGAAAAGGTTTGTGTCGTTTGTGAAAGAAACCTTATTCTCATGATACTAGGGCTCGGACTGACTATCAATTGTATCTTTTGACAATGTCAAAAAATTTCTCCTATTTGCCTTTCTGCTGCAGAAATGACGTGTGATGGCACAAAGATTGTATGTTACTGTAGGATATAATAGTGAAAAAACGATAGAGATGAAGGCGGCTGATGGCACATGATGTACGGCAGAAATTTAAACATCATTATCACCGTTCTGGCGGTGATTGGACTTTTCGCGCTGCTCGGAGATAATTTGGGGATGATAGCATCCATTCTGACCGCGGTGCTGCTTTTTTATACCGGGGCCGGGCTTCTGCGGAGACCTGGGTCCAGTGCTTTTGTTTTGTCCGGGCTTATTTTATTTATCATAGGTGCCCTTGTAATTGCAGGTATCGTTTCGTTCTGGGCAGGAATGGTGGTACTCACTGCCGCCGTGATTTGGAAACAGCAGAAAAATAAACGGTGAAAGCCGTACCGGATACAATTTTGGCGCATAGCACAGCGTCCCCTGCATAGGATGAATAAAAGTCATCATCGCTGCAGGGAGGACTTCTATTGCATGTCCCTGTTATCCGGGCCTTTATTATGCTGGCGGTTTGTGCTGTTTTGTTTTTTACAGCTCCTGTATTGTATGAAGAAAGAGCTGGATACTCACTGCAGGTGATTAGTTTCACCGGTATGGTGTTTTTCCTGTCGTATGGAATGCTTTTAAGCCGGGAATCCAATCCGTCTGAGCAGAAAACAGAAAAAAAGGATCAGCTGCACCGAAGCAGCTGATCCTTTTTTTCTTTGCCGTTATTAATTACGTTTGATGCGGTGGGATACGTTCTGTATCCGGTCTTTGATCGGCTTGATTGGTTCGGTATTTTCCCGGTTCGCGAGAAATTCCGGACGCGGCGGCTGCCCCGAAAATGGATCCTGCAGCTTGTTTTCCACCGAATTGAATACGAAAAACACATTGCTGCGCGGATACGGCGAAATGTTGCCGGCGGATCCATGCATCGTGTTGCAGTCAAAGAACAGGACGGAGCCGGCCGGCCCTGTAGCGCGGTTGATACGGCCGTCTGCATGGTCGACCAGACGTGTCATACTGTCATTATCCGGGACACCGGCTTCCTGTTTCTTTAACGAACTCTTATAGTTCTGCTCCGGTGTGGAACCGGGGCACGATACAAACCATTTCTGCGATCCCGGAACGAGCATGAGAGGGCCGTTGAATTCATAGTTGTCGGTAAGTACAATCGAGCAGCTGACCGCGCGCATATCCGGCATACCGTCTTCCTGGTGCCACGTCTCAAAGTCCGAATGCCAGTAGAACTCCTTACCTTTAAAGCCTGGCTTAAAATTTATCCGGGACTGTGTAATATAGACATGGCTTCCCAGAAGCTGCTGTGCGACCTTCACGATGCGTTCATTTTTGGCAAGTGCCTGGAAGAAACCGCTGTCTTTATGGATTTCAAAAACAGAACGTATGTCGTTGCTTCCAGGTTCCTTAATCACATCGTCGCCATCGCGGTTCTGATTGTACTCCATCGTCCGCTGCAGTTCGCTCTTCATGATGGACACTTCGTCATCGTTGAACAATTTCTCAAACAGTAAATAGCCGTTCTCCCCAAAAGCATTCATCTCTTTTTCACTGAGAGGACCATCTGAGAATGCAGGATCACGGTGAACTACAGGATCTTTCCGTTCCATCACCTGAGCCCGCTGCCCGTTTCTGGAAGGATACTTATCGACTGCCATTACACCATCACTCCTTTTCCTATTTTTCTGTTTATGAAATGGCGGTCCATGAGACCCATACCCATGTATACGATGAAATAAACACAATAGTAAAATATTTTAATATATCATGATGAAAGATAAGCTGTAAAACAGAAAGCATGAGGGATAGAGAATTTTTAATTTTTTTATGTTTCAATTAAAAAAACGCCGCCCTTTAAAATCAGGCGGCGCGTCTTTTGATTCAGTTGAGGTTTCCCTGTGCCGGGAGCTGATTGGTGTATCCGTTAAACTGCTGATAGGATTGGCTGAGCGCGTTCGTTTGTGCTGCGTCGAAGCTGTACCACCCTTTTTTGAACATCATGTTAAAAAGGGAGCGCTGCAAGTTCTGGGTTTCGCTTGAAATCATCGCTATATCGTCGTAAAGATCTTCGTGACTGGCTTCGTTCATGGCGTATCCGTAGGAAGAAGTCATGTATTTTTCTGTCGAAAGCATATCATTTAAAAAATCACGGTCATTCATTTCCGGTGTCTTGGGAATCTGGGTCTGCGGATTTTGTATTTTTTGAGAAGATGCCATTGTAATCCTCCTTTTAATTGGACGGTCCCGGCTGTGACCCGGGCTGCAGATGGGTGAGAAGCTGCTCGTAGTGCCTTTCGTGCATCTGGGCTGTTTTTTCGAGCTCCTTTTTGATTTCCATGTCCATGCACTGTTTGGCGAAAAAGGCCGCTTTTTTGGCAGCGGTCAAATTCCAGCTGAGCATATCGCTCAAATACAAATGGTCTTTCACCGTGACGGTCTGCGGAGGCTGCGGCATGACATTCTCCGGGGTCATTCCGGGCTGCTGCTGTTGCTGTGGACTCATGTTATTCACCCTTTCGTGTTTATCGTTTCGTGGATAGTCTCTGCATGAAAACGAAAAGTTATGTAAAAAATGAAGCAGACATGTCTTCTATTAGAGATGCAGCGGAATTTACGATATACTATACAAAGAATCCCCACACAGAAAGGAGCGTAAAGAATGGCACTGACCTATTATGGATACCCGCCCTGCGGCACCTGCCGGAAAGCCCGGAACTGGCTTGACGAGAACAATGTGCCCTACGAGGAGCACCACATTGTAAATGATCCGCCAAGCCGGGAAGAGCTGAAGAAACTCTATGAAAAAAGCGGCCTCCCGCTGAAGAAATTTTTTAATACGAGTGGAAAAAAGTATCGTGAGCTCGGTATAAAAGATAAAATGAAGACAGCAGACGAGGACGAGCTGCTTGATCTGCTGGCTTCCGACGGCATGCTTTTGAAACGGCCGATTCTGACAGATGGCAGCAGCGTGACGGTCGGGTTTAACGAAAAGGAATTTGAGGAAGTGTGGAAGCAGTAGGTATTGAAACGAAGGAGGTTTAACGTATGAGTGTCCCAAAAGAATTGAAGTATTCCCAGGAGCATGAATGGGTGAAAGTCGAAGACGGAAAAGTCCGTGTCGGCATTACGGATTTTGCGCAGTCCGAGCTGGGTGACATCGTGTTTGCCGAACTCCCGGAAGTAGGGGATGAGGTGAAAACCGATGAGCCGTTCGGAAGCGTGGAGTCGGTGAAAACCGTATCCGAACTGTACGCACCGGTCACCGGGAAAGTCGTGGAAATCAACGATGAACTCGAAGACTCTCCGGAATTTGTAAACGAATCCCCGTACGAAAAAGCATGGATGATTGTCGTAGAACCCGCCGACATGAGCGAAACCGAAAAGCTCATGACAGCAGAGCAGTACGAAGAAATGATCGGAGACGAGTAATACATAAGCCCTGCTCTTTAAGAGAGCGGGGCTTTTTGCTTTAACTTTTAAATTTTTTTAAATAAAACGATACACCAGTTTTAGATCGCAGCAGCTTCACGGGTCTTTTTTTCTCTCTTTTTTCATGATTGTCCTGCTTCTCGCTCTAAAGGAATAAAATCGATATAGTTATACTATCGTTTTCCAAAGGAGGAAAGATGTGAATACATTCAAACGACTGAAACATTTTTACCTGCCGGACCGGAAACTTTTCCTGTTATCGATTTTATTTCTTATCGTGATGACGAGTTTGACCATGGCCTATCCTATCGTCCTTCAATATGCCATCGACGAAGTGGTGATAGGTTCCAATATGTCCCTTCTTCCGTATCTTGCTGTCGGCTTTGTTCTTTTAACCGTTTTGAAAGCGGTTGCTACATACCTGCATCAATACTGCGGCGACATGTTTGGTATCCGTTCGGTCTACAGACTGCGTCAATCGCTGTATGAAAAGCTGCAGTACCTGCCATTCAGGTTTTATGATAATGCCAGGACCGGGGATTTGATGTCGAGACTAACCGCTGATGTGGAAGCATTCCGTTTTTTCCTTTCTTTTGGATTTGCCCAGGTGATGAATCTTTTTCTGATCGTTGTACTCAGTTTCTCCGTTATGATGGTCTACAGTTTCCAGCTCGCCCTGGTCACTTTGATTTCCATGCCGTTTCTCGCGGTCGTCATCTACCGGTTTGACCGGAAAGTGCATCCGGGATTCAAGAGAATACGGGAATCATTTGCTGATATGACGACGAAAGTACAGGAAAATGTGAGTGGAATGAGTACCGTGAAGTCGTTGTCGCAGGAAGGAATGGAAAGCATTCGTTTCAATCGCAGGAATGATGATTACAGGGAAAAGTCGTTATATAATGCCGGCCTTTGGGCAGTGTTTTTCCCAGTCATGGAACTAATAGGGAATATTTGTGTTGTATTGCTGCTTGGTTTCGGAGGATACCTGGTTATGAGCGGACAGCTTCAGATCGGACAGCTCGCCGCTTCCTTCAGCCTGATCTGGTATATCGTCGGTCCTTTGATGAACCTGGGTTTTGTCATCAACACGTTTTCTCAATCGAAGGCAGCTGGTGAACGTCTTCTTGACGTGTTGGATGAAGAAGAAATGGAGGTTCAGCGTGGAAAACTTTTTCTGGATCGTTTAGGAGGGGACGTCGAGTTCGATCATGTTTTTCATCAATACCAGGGGGAGCAGTCGTACGCTCTTCAAAATATTTCCTTTCATGCGCTTCCCGGCAGCACGATTGGATTGATCGGTGCCGCCGGTTCCGGGAAAACGACGATTACTCAGTTAACAGCCGGTTTTTATCAAGCGGCAGAAGGAGACATATTTCTCGATGGGCAGCCGATTAACCATTACAGCCTGGCTGACCTGCGCAAAAACATAGGATTTGTCCTGCAGGAATCGTTTCTGTTTTCGTCATCGATCAAGGATAATATAGCGTACGGCAGACCGGATGCCTCCATGGAGGACATCGTGGACGCTGCAAAACGAGCACAGGCGCACTCGTTTATTACCGCGCTGGAACATGGGTACGATACGGTTCTTGGAGAACGTGGAATGGGGCTGTCGGGAGGGCAGAAACAGCGGCTTGCTATTGCCAGAGCGATTGTGTTGAACCCTGCTGTACTGGTTTTGGATGATGCGACAAGTGCGGTGGATATGGAAACGGAGCAGCGGATCCAGGCCGCTTTTCGGGAAGTGATGAAAGGGAGAACGACCTTTATCATCGCACACCGCATTTCCTCCTTAAAGCATGCGGATCAGATCCTGGTTCTTGAAAAAGGGAGTATTGCAGAACACGGTACGCATGCGGAACTGATTGAAAATGGATCCATTTACCGCAGAATCCATGATATACAATTCCAGGATCAGAATCAGGTGATGCAGTATCAGGGGTAAGAACAGGGGGATGAAGATGAAAAGAAATGATGCAGCCGGGCACGACAGAGCGTCAAAGGGAAGATTTCATTACCCTCAGGATCGTGTCGTCGACAAAATGTTTAACTGGTCCCAGCTGAAACGGCTTCTCACCTATATGAAGCCTTACGCCAAAACGCTGCTGCCTCTCGCTGCGGCGGCGATGTTTATTGGGACAATAATCCGGCTGGCAGCTCCGGTTCTTATCGGTTACGCGATAGATGAAGCGATAACTCCCGGAAACGGGGACCTGCTTATCTGGATTGCAGCTGTGCTCGCTGCAATGTACGCTCTGCAATGGGTATCGAATGTGTTCCGCATCCGCTGGATTAACCGGATGGGACAGCATATCATTTTTGATCTGCGCCGGGATTTGTTTAACCATATCCAGACACTTTCCCACCGCTTTTTTGACCAGCGCTCGGCAGGTTCGATTCTCGTCCGGGTTACAAACGACGTGCACTCCCTTCAGGAGCTGTTCACAAACGGTGTCATTAACTTAATGATGGATGTCATCATGCTCGTCGGTATTGTAAGTATTCTGTTTGTCATAAGTCCGGAATTGACAACGGCTGTCATGATTGTACTTCCCATCATGTTTTATATCTCCACCAACCTGCGGCGCCGAATCCGGCGCTCCTGGCAGCTGGTCCGGCTCAGGCAGTCCACGATGAACGCTCATTTGAATGAAAGCATTCAGGGGATGCGGGTGACGCAGGCGTATCATCAGGAACAGGAAAACATGCGTTATTTTGATGATCTGAACATGGATACGTATGACGCGTGGGAACAGGCCACCCGCAAAAGTGCGAAATTCCGCCCTGTTGTTGAGCTTTCCAACGCTGTCGGCACAGCAGTTTTGATCTGGTACGGTATTCATCTGATAGGAAGCGGTGCTCTTACGATTGGTAACTTTGTGACGTTCGCGACGTTTCTGGGGATGTTCTGGGAGCCTATTTCCCGTCTTGGGCAGATATACAATCAATTGCTTATGGCGATGGCCTCCTCTGAACGCATATTTGAATACCTGGATGAGTCCCCGTCTGTCCCGGAAAAAAAGAATGCTGTATCCATTGGCGAAATGAAAGGAGACGTGCGCTTTGAACAGGTTTCTTTTCAGTATGACACGTCGAAATATGCACTGAAGGATCTGGATCTGCATATTCAACCGGGAGAAACATTCGCTCTTGTGGGTCATACCGGCTCCGGAAAAACGACGATCGTGAATCTTATCAGCCGGTTTTATGATCCCACCGGCGGTAACGTGCTGATTGACGGCAGAAACCTGCGTGAGGTCACACTTGAAAGTCTCCGCTCCCGGGTGAGTGTTGTTCTCCAGGACACTTTTATTTTTTCCGGGACGATTATGGATAATATCCGGTTTGGAAATCCAGATGCAGACGATGAAGAAGTGAAGGAAGCTGCTTTCCAAGTTGGCGCTGATTCATTCATCCGTGGACTGAGAGACGGTTATGATACAGAAGTGGAAGAGCGCGGAAATGTTCTTTCCGTCGGAGAAAGACAGTTGATTTCCTTTGCAAGGGCATTGCTTGCGGACCCCCGCATCCTGATTTTGGATGAGGCGACAGCATCCATTGATACAGAAACCGAACAGGTTATTCAAGAGGCTCTGCGTAAACTGTTAAAGGGAAGGACGGCAGTGATGATAGCACACCGTCTTTCCACCATCAGGGAAGCAGACCGGATTATGGTGCTTAAAGAAGGGGAAGTTCTGGAAGAAGGAAGCCATCAGGAATTGATCCGGAAACAGGGCGAATACAACCGGCTCGTAAAGGCGCAGTTTCAACCTTCTCATGCCGGTTGACATGCGGTGTTCCTGTCCCGGCTTTTTCATAAAGCGGAGGACAGGAACATAGATGTAAAATTATATTGACAGTAAGCCTGTTCCGTGCTACTATTTTTTTGTTTCAAGGATTACATATGCTTGTTCTTTCCGGTTCTGCATGAGCTGACCCGGATTTTTATAGAATAACATAATAAGTTTTCTGATAAGTTTAATCAGGATTAACGAAGAGGGATACGTATGATCACGATGCATCAATTGTCTAAAATATTCCGTACTCCCGATCAGGATATAGCTGCTGTAGATTCGCTTAACCTTTCTATCAATGAGGGGGAGATATTCGGCATTATCGGGTACAGCGGCGCCGGTAAAAGCACGCTGATCAGACTGTTGAACATGCTGGAAAGACCGACGGCGGGTCAGGTGACAGTCGGCGATAAAAACATGTCTGAACTGAGCGGCCGCGAGCTGCGGAAAGCGCGTCAGGAAATCAGCATGATTTTTCAGCACTTTAACCTTCTCTGGTCACGGACAGTGAAAGACAATATTGCTTTTCCGCTCGAAATCGCGGGAATGTCGAAACAGGAGAAAAACAGCAGAGTGAACGAGCTGATTGATCTGGTTGGACTGAGCGGTCGAGGGGACGCTTATCCGTCCCAGCTCAGCGGCGGTCAGAAACAGCGCGTTGGTATCGCAAGGGCGCTTGCCAACAACCCGAAAGTGCTCCTGTGTGACGAAGCTACGTCAGCACTTGATCCAAAGACGACTGATGCGATTCTTGATCTGCTCACCGACATCAATAAAAAACTGGGGCTTACTATCGTGCTCATTACACACGAAATGCACGTTATCCGGAAAATCTGTCACCGCGTCGCTGTGATGGAGGAAGGGAAAATCGTTGAACAGGGAAATGTTCTGGATGTCTTCCGTCACCCCGAAGAAGACATGACAAAAGAGTTTGTGAAGCAGATTACGGAACCGGAAGAAACGATGGACGCTGTGTATGAGCTGATCGATGACGACAGCGGTCCTGTAGTGAAACTGAGGTTCGTCGGAGAAGAGGCGGAGCAGCCTGTTATGACGGAATTGATACGCCGCTGCGGGGTGGGAGTCAATATTCTGCAGGGAAAATTGTCCAAAACCCGGCACGGAAGCTACGGCACATTGTTCGTGCAGCTTCAGGGAGACGATGAACATCTGAATGAAGCGCTGCGTTTTCTTGACGAACACCGGGTGAAAGCAGAGGTGCTCGGCCATGATTAATCAACTGTTTCCGAATGTGGAATGGGGAGCGCTTTGGACTGCTTCCCTTGAAACCATCTATATGAGTCTGGCAGCCATTATCATGACGTTTATACTCGGCATCATCCTCGGTTTGCTGCTTTATCTTACGGACAAAGGGAACTTTTGGGAAAACAAAGCGGTTCATGCTTTGACCGCTGCTGTGGTGAATATTTTCCGCTCGATTCCTTTTATTATTCTGCTTATTCTTTTGATTCCTTTTACGAACGCGCTGCTCGGTACATTTCTCGGACCAAGTGCGGCGCTCCCCGCGCTGGTTGCCGGAGCGGCACCATTCTATGCAAGGCTTGTCGAGATTGGATTCCGGGAGGTCGATAAAGGGGTAATTGAGGCAGCCCAGTCCATGGGGGCCGGGCAGGGAAGGATTATTATGAGAGTGCTGCTTCCCGAATCCATGCCGGCGCTCGTTTCCGGTATTACAGTGACAGGCATTACGCTGGTCAGCTTTACAGCGATGGCCGGAGCTATCGGCGCCGGAGGCCTGGGGGATCTCGCCTACCGGGAAGGGTTTCAGCGGACGCAGCCCGACGTGACCTTTGCCTCTACGATTGCGGTACTAATAATCGTATTTATTTTCCAGATGATTGGAGACTGGATTACAAAAACATTAGATAAACGATAAAATGGAGGGAATTATCATGAAAAAATTTGCTAAACTTATCGCTGTTCCATCCCTGGTGCTGCTCCTTGGGGCCTGCGGCACAGGCGGCAGTGGGTCAGAAGAAGAAGGATCCGGAGCATCCGGCGGCTCGTCGGAAGGAAACAACGAAAGCAGCGCTTCACAAGAGGAAGAAACGACAACCCTTACGGTCGGAGCAACCAATGTTCCGCACGCGGAAATTCTGGAATTCGCGAAAGACCAGCTGAATGAGGAAGGTATTGAGCTGCAGATCGAAACATTTAATGATTATGTCCTTCCGAATAAAGCATTGGCAAAGGGAGAACTTGATGCCAACTATTTTCAGCATATCCCTTATTTCGAGGGGCAGCTTGAAAATAATGACAACTATGATTTTGTGAATGCAGGCGGTGTTCATATTGAACCGATTGGTGTGTATTCGCAGGAGTATGACAGTCTGGATGAACTGCCGGATGGCGCTGAAATTATCATGAGCAGTTCTGTGGCCGACCACGGACGCATTCTGCAGATGCTGGACGAAAAAGGGTTAATTACTATGCCTGAAGATGCCGGCGTGGATGCGCGTATTGAAGATATTAAAAAGAATCCGAACAACTTTACATTCCGGGCCGACATCGAGGCGGCAGTACTACCGCAGGCTTATCAGAACGGGGAAGGCGACGCTGTGCTGATTAATTCCAACTTCGCGATTGATGCAGGGTTGAATCCGTCTGAAGATGCCATCGCGCTTGAAAGCGCCGAAAACAATCCTTATGTCAATATTGTCGCTGTACGCAGTGAAGATGAAGGAAATGAAGCGATTCAAACCCTCGTTGACGTGCTGCAGTCTGAGGAAACCGCCCAGTTTATCGAAGAAGAATACAATGGAGCCGTCATACCGGCAAAACAATAGGATGTTGTAACGGCTTGTAAAAGAGGAAAAAACGTTTCCGTGTTGTCATTTGACGACCGGAAGCGTTTTTTGTTTTGGAGGGTAAGCTGCGTCCGCGGCCGGCTTTCTGCCGGTTTTCTTATTACATAACGGTATAAAAAAATCCGGATGTCCGCATACTACAGGAAAAGATCAAAGGGAGGCCGTGTCATGCCGCAGCAGCAACAAGGACAGCAGGGACAGGATCAGCAGTCGTCATCCTTTATTCAGCAGGCGCTGCAGGAGTACAAAGAGGGAGTCGGTATTTTTCAGGAGAAAATCCCCCATATTGCCAGACGGTATAATGCGTTTACGGAAGCCTGTTTTAAAACAGGGGAACTGGAGGCAAAAGAAAAACAGCGGATGGCACTTGCGCTCAGTGTTTATGCGCAGGATGAATACTGCATCATTTATCATACGAAAGGATGTCTCGATGAAGGGAGCACCGAAAAAGAGATCATGGAAATCCTTGGCGTGACCGCTGCATTCGGTGGGGGAGCAGCAATGAGTCAGGCTGTTACCCTCGTTCAGGAAGCGGTGCAGGAGCTGCAGACAGACAAACAAATGAAACAGTAACTCGATAAGAAAAGACGAGGAACGCCCAGTATGCCTTCGTCTGTTCGAAAAAATCAGCACAGATTTCTGCTGATCTTTAATTGTTAGAAAATTTAACAAAAAGAACGCTTTGTTGTAAGGAAATATGCGTGGTATCGTTGATATGTGTTAAATACAACGAAAGGATGGATTTATTATCCACGCAATCAGCAGCAATCCGACAACGGAAATGGAAAAAGCGATGCATCAGTTTCATGGGTTCGGCTATGCCGAATACAACCACAGTCTAGACCGCCGTCTGGAAGTGGAAGTCAATCGTGAAAAGAATCACCAAAAGGGCCGGCAGATGGCAGCAGAGTTCGGTAAATAGGGAAAACCGGCTTTTATTTTGAACAATTAATCGATTTTGTTACAATGAATATAATAAGTCATCATAAGGGGGCTGAGCCTGAAGAGGCGGCTCCTTTTTCTATTTGAAGGCGGCTGTGCCCGAGTTTCTTGAACTCTAATTGAATTTGTTTTAAAATGATAATGAGAATAAATTGAGAATTATGGAGGAACGGGAATGTTCCTTTAATATTGATATGATGGAGGTATTTCTCATGGCAGGATCAACCCTTAAGATTCAAAATCTACATGTGGAAATCGATGGGTCCGAAATTATCAACGGACTCGATCTGGAAATCAACGGCGGTGAAATTCACGCCATTATGGGTCCGAACGGTACCGGTAAATCAACACTCGCATCTGCAATCATGGGACACCCAAGATATGATATCACCGAGGGCAGTGTCCATCTCGACGGCAAGGATGTTCTGGAAATGGAAGTGGACGAGCGCGCTCATGCCGGGATGTTTCTTGCAATGCAGTATCCAAGTGAAATCAGCGGTGTAACAAACTCCGACTTTATGCGTTCGGCCATTAACTCCAGCCGCGAAGAAGGCGATGAAATTTCGTTGATGAAATTTATCAAAAAGATGGACGGCAAAATGGACGAACTGGAAATTGACCAATCGTTTTCCCAGCGTTACCTGAACGAAGGTTTTTCCGGCGGCGAGAAAAAGCGGAACGAAATTCTGCAGCTTCTTATGCTTGAACCGAGAATCGCTATCCTTGATGAAATCGACTCCGGCCTCGACATTGACGCGCTGAAAGTCGTTTCCAAAGGAATCAACAGCATGAAATCTCCAGACTTCGGCTGTCTTATCATCACCCACTATCAGCGTCTTCTGAACTACATCACGCCTGACAAAGTCCATGTCATGATGCAGGGACGTGTCGTGAAATCAGGCGGCGCGGAGCTGGCGCAGCGTCTTGAAGAAGAAGGGTATGACTGGATTAAGGAAGAACTCGGAATCGAAGACGAAAAAGTAGGCGAGCAGGCGTAATCGCGAGGGAGGTAATAGAATGTCAGTGGATACGAAATGGACCTACGATGAAAACTACGTAAGAGAATACTCCCAAAACCGCGGGGAGCCCGAGTGGCTGACGGAACAGCGTATTGCCGCCATTCGTCTGGCGGGTGAGCTGAATCTGCCGAAGCCGGAAAAAACCAATATAAAAACGTGGAATTTCACCGAATTCAAGCATGATCCTGGTGAAGTATCCGCTATTGATTCGGTAGATGAACTTCATGAAGACGTTCAGAAACTGATCGACCGCAGCACCGAAGAACAAAATCTTATCGTGTTCCGGGACGGCAAGCCGATCTACCGGACTGGAAGTGACCATCTTCAGGAGCAGGGTGTTCTGTTTCTTGATATAGAAACGGCGGCAAGAGATTACAGTGATCTGTTGAAGAAATATTTTATGGGCAGTGCTGTTGATGTAGATGAGCATCAACTGACGGCTCTGCACGTAGCGCTTTTGAACGGTGGTACCTTTATCTACGTTCCGAAAAACGTGACCGTGGAAGCGCCGCTTCAGACTATTTACTGGCAGGATAATCCGGAAGTGGGTCTTTTCAATCACGTTATTATCGCTGCCGAAGATAACAGTGAAGTAACGTATCTTGAGAACTATGCTTCCTTCGACAGAGAGCAGTCGGCCGCAGCCAACATTGTTTCTGAAGTATACGTTGGTCAGAATGCCAAAGTTTCTTACGGCGGTGTGGACCATTTTGAAAAAGGCGTCACGACCTATGTGAACCGCCGCGGCCGTGTGGAAAGAGATGGATATCTGGAATGGGCGCTCGGCCAGATGAATGAAGGCAATACCGTTTCCGACAACACGACCGTTCTTCAGGGGGACGGCTCACATGCAGATACAAAAGCTGTCTCCATCGGACGCGGTGATCAAAGCCAGAACTTCTGGACCAATATCATTCATTACGGCAAAAATTCCACCGGCCATATTTTGACGCACGGTGTCATGAAAGACCACGCTTCCTCGATTTTTAACGGGGTAACCCAGATTAAACACGGCGGCACAAAAGCAGACGGGCAGCAGACAGAACGTGTTCTTATGCTGAGCGAACGTGCCCGCGGCGACGCCAATCCGATTCTGTTGATCGATGAAGATGATGTAACAGCAGGGCATGCTGCGTCTGTCGGCCGGGTAGACCCGATGCAGATGTTCTATATGATGAGCCGTGGTATTTCAAGAACGGAAGCCGAACGTTTGATTATTCACGGTTTCCTTGCGCCGGTTGTTAATGAACTGCCTATTCAGTCTGTTAAAGAACGACTGACGGAAGTTATTGAAAGGAAAGTCTACTGATGGATGTAAAGGAAATTAAACAACAGTTTCCTATCCTTCAACAGGAGGTTAACGGAAGCCCGCTTGTCTATCTGGACAGCGCAGCCACTTCCCAGAAACCTAATAATGTCATTGAAGCGGTGAGCGATTATTACCGCCGCTACAATTCAAATGTGCACAGAGGAGTCCATACCCTCGGAGGCATGGCAACCGATGGGTATGAAGGAGCAAGGGAAAAGGTACGGTCCTTTATCCATGCTCCAAGCACCCGCAATATTATATTTACCCGCGGCACCACGACCGCTGTAAATACAGTTGCCTCAAGCTACGGGAGGGCAAACCTGCAGGAAGGCGATGAAATTGTGCTGACTCCGATGGAGCATCACAGTAACATCATTCCATGGCAGCAGGCGGCCAAAGCGACAGGAGCTTCCCTGAAGTACATGCCGATGCAGGAAGATGGAACGCTGTCCCTTGAGGACGTGCGGAGTACCATCACGTCCAACACAAAAATTGTCGCCGTCACGCATGTGTCCAATGTACTCGGCACCATCAACCCGATTAAGGAAATCACACAGATTGCACATCAGCATGATGCGGTGACCGTTGTCGACGGTGCACAGAGTGTTCCGCACATGAGGGTGGACGTTCAGGATCTTGACTGTGACTTCTTCGCTTTTTCCGGTCATAAGATGGGAGGGCCGACCGGCATCGGTGTCCTCTACGGTAAGAAGCGCCTGCTTGAAAAAATGGAACCGGTGGAATTCGGCGGAGAAATGATTGATTTTGTGGATCTGTACGATTCCACCTGGAAAGAAACGCCGTGGAAATTCGAAGGCGGCACGCCTCTGATTGCAGGAGCAATAGGCCTGGGTGCTGCGATTGATTTTCTCGAAGATATCGGCATGGAAAACATCGAAGCCCATGAAGAAGAACTGGCGCAGTACGCCCTGCAAAGCCTGAGAAGCATTGACGGTCTCCACATTTACGGTCCGAAAGAACGCGCAGCTTTGGTTACGTTTAATATAGATGACGTTCATCCCCACGATGCGGCCACCGCGCTTGACATCGGGGGGATAGCGGTCCGGGCGGGTCACCACTGTGCGCAGCCGCTTATGAAGTGGCTGAACGTGGTGGCCACGGCCAGGGCAAGTTTTTACATCTATAATACGAAAGAAGATGTGGATGCCCTCACAGACGGCCTAATAAAAACAAAGGAGTATTTTGGTGATGTCTTTGCATAGTAATCTCGATACTCTTTACCGTCAGGTCATCATGGATCATTATAAAAACCCGAGAAATAAAGGGGATATGGAAGGGGAAACTCTCCATGTCAACATGAACAATCCAACCTGCGGCGACCGCATTCAACTGCAGTTGAGAGTAGAAGATGATAAAATTTCAGACGCTAAGTTTGTCGGAGAGGGATGCTCCATCAGCCTCTCTTCCGCTTCGATGATGACAGAAGCTGTCAAAGGGCAGCCGGTGGAAAATGCGCTCGAAATGTCCAACATCTTCTCACAGATGATGCAGGGGGAGGATTATGATGATGAGAAATATGATCTCGGTGATATCGAAGCCCTGCAGGGTGTGACAAAATTTCCTGCCAGAATCAAATGTGCGACACTTGCTTGGAAGGCCATGGAAAAAGGCCTTGATAATGAGGAAGAAGAAGAAACGGATTGAATGGCAGGAAATAAAGCTGTATGTCTTTCATTATAGGGGGGTTAGCCCCTATAATGGAGAGTACAACCCGATAACCTTGTACAACGGCAGAAGATTTAAAAAATCTATGGATTTTCCTAAAAAGGAGGTCATTTAATAATGGCTAAGCAAATGCCGGAAATGGAAGAGTACCAGTACGGGTTTCATGATAAAGACGTCTCGGTGTTCCGTTCCGAACGGGGACTTACGGAAAACGTTGTTCGTGAAATATCCCATATGAAAGAAGAACCGCAGTGGATGCTGGACTTCCGTCTGAAAGCACTGGAACAGTTCTATAAGATGCCGACACCGCAGTGGGGCGGTGACCTGTCGGGTCTTGACTTTGACGATATCACGTATTATGTAAAACCTTCTGAGCGCTCGGAAACATCCTGGGATGAAGTACCGGAAGAAATCAAGAACACCTTTGATAAACTCGGAATCCCGGAAGCCGAGCAGAAGTACCTTGCCGGCGTATCGGCACAGTATGAATCAGAAGTGGTGTACCACAACCTTCAGGAAGACCTTGAAGAAATGGGTATCGTATTTAAAGATACGGATACGGCTCTGAAAGAAAACGAAGACCTCTTCAGAGAACATTTCGGTAAAGTTATTCCTCCGTCAGACAACAAATTCGCGGCACTGAACTCCGCGGTTTGGTCCGGCGGCTCCTTCATCTACGTTCCAAAAGGAGTGAAGACCGAAACACCGCTTCAGGCATACTTCCGTATCAACTCGGAAAGCATGGGGCAGTTCGAGCGGACTCTCATTATTGCCGACGAAGACAGTTCGGTTCACTATGTGGAAGGGTGTACTGCTCCGGTATACAACACGGACTCCCTTCACAGCGCCGTTGTTGAGATTTCTGTGAAACGTAACGCTTACTGCCGTTACACCACAATCCAGAACTGGGCGCCGAACGTATACAACCTTGTAACAAAGCGTGCGACCGCTGACGCCGGCGCCACCATGGAATGGGTCGACGGCAATATAGGTTCCAAGCTCACGATGAAGTATCCGTCGGTGCTGATGCGCGGGGAAGGTGCGAAAGGAACCATCCTTTCCATCGCGATTGCTGGTAAAAACCAGCACCAGGACGCCGGCGCCAAAGTGATGCACCTGGCACCGAACTGCTCTTCCACGATCGTATCGAAGTCGATTTCCAAACACGGAGGTAAAGTGACGTACCGCGGTATCGCCCACTTCGGCCGGAAAGCGGAAGGCTCCAAGTCGAAAGTGGAATGTGATACGCTCATTATGGATAATGAGTCCACGTCGGACACTATTCCGTATAACGAAATCATGAACAATAACATCGCGCTTGAACACGAAGCCACGGTTTCCAAAGTATCAGAAGAGCAGCTCTTTTATCTGATGAGCCGCGGCATTTCCGAAGAAGAAGCGGTGGAAATGATCGTGATGGGCTTTATCGAACCGTTTACGAAAGAATTGCCGATGGAATATGCGGTCGAAATGAACCGCCTTATCCGTTTCGAGATGGAAGGATCCATTGGTTAATAGAAGAACACTGTCAAAAAGCGGACCCGTCCGAAGGGTTCGCTTTTTCCTTTCCTACATCTGCATAAGGGGAGACTGATATGATTCTGACTGGATTGACAGGCTGGGGCGACCATGACCGGCTGTATCCGCCGGGCATTCGGCAGCATGAAAAGCTGGAGGAGTACAGTGCGCACTTTCCGGTCGTAGAGCTGGATTCCTCGTTTTATGCCGTACAGCCCCGAAAAAATATGGAGAAATGGATCCGGCAGACGCCGGAGCGTTTTTCGTTCATTGTGAAAGCGTATCAAGGCATTACCGGTCATGAACGTGGAGAGATTCCGTTTTCCTCCAAAAAAGAAATGTTTGCAGCGTTCAAGGCTTCGCTTGAGCCGATGAAGGAGGCGCAGAAATTAGCTGTAGTACTGTGCCAGTTTCCGCCCTGGTTTGAATGCAATAAAGAAAACGTTGCCTACCTGCGTTACGTGCGGGAAGAACTGGCCGGTTTTCCCTGTGCCCTGGAGTTTCGTCATGCGTCGTGGTTTCATGAGGAATGGAAAGAAAAAACACTGGCGTTTATGAAACAGGAAGAGTGGATTCACAGCATCTGTGATGAGCCGCAGATCGAAGAAGGATCTGTACCGCTTGTACTGCGTGCCACCGATCCTGAAAAAACACTGGTACGCCTCCACGGCCGCAACAAAGAAGCATGGAGACGTCCGGTGCAGGGGGAGAACTGGCGGAATGTCCGTTATTTATATGACTATTCCCTTGATGAGCTGAAATTCTGGCATGAACGGCTGCAGCTTCTGGAGAAACAAACAGAGAACATCTTTTTCATTTTCAATAATAATTCGGGCCGGCATGCAGCTCCCAACGCTAAAACCTTTCTGGAAACGGCAGGTATATCATACGACGGGCTGGCTTCCCGCCAAATGTCATTGTTTGATGATATGGAATCGTAGTAGAATAGAGGAATACGTTTGTTCCGAAAAAACGGTAGGAACGCGGTCTGGAAAAGAGGGATAGTATGGTGTGGATCCTGTTGGTCCTGACAGGGCTGCTGGCAGGGGTGCTCGGAAGCCTTATGGGTCTTGGCGGCGGTATTATTGTGGTACCGGCATTGATGGTTTACAGCGGCATAGATGAATTTTTCTCTGCTGTTACGCCGCAGACGGCGGTTGGTACGTCCCTTTTAATCATGATTTTTACCGGTCTTTCGTCAACGCTTGCCTACATGAAACAAAAAAGGATCGATTATGTGGCCGGGTCTGTATTTTTTATCGGGAGCGGACCGGGCGCACTAACAGGGGTTTGGTTGAATAAAGGAATGGAAACGGATCCTTTTCTCGTTTGGTTCGGTCTTTTCATGATTCTCATGTCGTTTATTCTGATTGTCCGTAACCGGCTCCCTCAGGTGAAAGTCCGGAAAAAAGGGATTCAGAGAACATACATAGATGCAGAGGGAAACGAAAGAGAATATGGTTTTCAGCCGGTCGCAGGTGTTCTGATCGCTTTTGTAGTGGGAATGTGCTCGGGTCTGTTCGGTATCGGAGGCGGTTCGCTCATGGTACCGGTTATGATTCTTTTGTTCCGCTTTCCTCCTCACACAGCCGTGGCGACTTCGATGTTCCTTGTACTGCTGTCCGCGCTGACCAGCTCTGTTTCCCATATCGCCCTCGGAAATGTGGAATGGCTGTATGCGCTCGCGCTTATACCGGGAGCGTGGGTCGGGGCGAAAATCGGAGCCGTTGTCAATCAGCGTCTGAAAAGTAATACCCTTGTCCTTATTCTCAGGATATTCCTTGTTATTATAGGCATACGATTAATATGGCAGGGAATAACCGGAACCTAGCACCAGTATCATGCTGCAGTTATAAAAAGGCGGTGCACGTTATTGTCTTCTCTACAACCTATTTACCTATACCATACGAATGATCTGCACAGCAACCTGGAGCAGTGGCCGGCAGCGGTGTCCTACGTGAAAGAATGCGCCCGTTTTCATGATAAAAAAGAGGAAACCGCCCTGTTTTTTGATCTCGGTGATCATGCGGACCGGGTTCACCCCGTGACGGAGGCGACCCGTGGGAAAGGAAATGTGGCACTCTTAAATCAGGGCGGCATTCATTATGCTGCCATCGGCAATAATGAGGGAATTACGTTATCCAAAGTTGAGCTGGAAGCCTTATATGAAGAGGCGGAGTTTACAGTGCTGCTTGCTAATCTTTTCGACGAGAACGGGCACCTGCCTGCCTGGGCCCGGCCTTATGACATTGTCGAAACAAAAGAAGGAGTGCGGATCGGCCTGATCGGCATGACGGTGCCTTTCTATCCGTTTTACCGTGAACTGGGGTGGGATGTGAGAGACCCTCTTGACATTCTTCCCGGTCTGGCCGCTGAAGTGAAGCAGCAGGCCGATGCTGTTGTTCTTCTGTCCCACCTCGGCTATCCTCAGGATGAAGAGATTGCGCGTACGTATTCGGATATTGATGTGATTCTCGGGGCACACACCCACCACCTTCTGAAAACATCGATCCTGCAGAATGACACACTGATTGCCCAGTGCGGGAAAAGCGGTTACTATGCCGGCCAGGTGAAACTGGAATTTGATAAAGAAACAAAGCAGCTTATCAATAAAGAAGGGGCAGCTGTCGATATCAGTAAGGAAGAACCTGACAGCGGAACCAATCACCTGCTTCAACAATTGAAAAAAGATGCAGAAGCGACGATGAACCATGCCGTTGCTTTTATGGAGGAGCCCCTTCCGGTATCCTGGACGGATGAATCCCCTTTTGCCGACAAGCTGGCGCAAGGATTGAGAGAATGGTGCGGTGCAGAAATATCCATGGTCAATTCCGGTCTGCTGCTTAAGTCCCTTCCGTCCGGAACGGTGAGGCGCGCGGATCTGCACCGTCTCTGTCCGCATCCTATCAACCCGTGCGTCCTGCCCGTGCCGGGAGCGGTGTTAAAAGAAACGATTTCGGCCGCTTTTACCGAAAAAATGATTCATCTTCCAGTGAAAGGACTTGGTTTCCGCGGAGAAGTGCTCGGCAGAATGGCTTTTTCCGGTATGGATATCGTCTGGGAAAAAAACGGCACCCGCGAACAGATAAAGGATATTCAGATTCACGGGGAAAGTCTGGACCCAAAGCGTACGTATCAGTTGGCTACAGCAGATATGTTCACATTCGGTCCGCTGTTTCCGGGTCTTGCCCACTGCGGTCCCAAAACATATTACATGCCGGAAATGATGCGCGATGTACTTGCTTTTGCATTGAAGCACAAAGAGGGATAACCCCGCTGATCAAAAAAGGAACCGGGGAGGAAAAGGAGTGACATTGCCATGAGGGTTAAGCGGGTCCAGTCTCTGAACCCGGGTGAAAAACTTGGAAAAGCTTTGGTCGATGATGAAGGAAAGATTCTGCTTCACCGCGGAGTGGAATTGACGCACGGGCTCATTAAGCGTTTAATGGAAAAGTCGTTCACCTATGTTTATGTGGAAGATCCCCTCACTAGTGATATCGAAGTAAAGCAGCCGCTGCGGGATGAAACAAGGCTTCAAGCTGTACAGACAATGAAAGAAGAGTTTCACTGGATTGGAAAGGAAGAGAATCTGGCCGGGTCATTCAGAGGGAGAAATCTGAGCAGAACGTTTTCCAATATTGTGGATATGGTGCTGACCGACGTGAAAAGCCACGATGAAGCCATCGGGCTGCTGTCGGATGTGCTGCTTTACGATTCCTATGTCTTTACGCACTCTCTGCAGGTTACCGTATACACGCTCCGTCTCGCGGTGGAGCTCGGCTTTTCAGATAAAGCGCTGCGTGACATCGGTCTGGGCGCCATTTTGCATGATGTCGGAAAAATGAATGTGCCGGAAAACGTATTGAATAAGCCGGGGAAGCTGACGGATGAAGAATTCGACATGATAAAGCAGCATACACTCGACGGCTATTATCTGCTGAAAGACCTTCCCAACGTCCCGATTCTCGCTGCTCACTGCGCCCTTCAGCATCATGAGCGTATCGATGGAAGCGGGTATCCACACGGCCGCTTCGGAAAAGATATTCATGACTATGCGAAAGTGATGGCGGTAGCTGATGTGTTTGATGCCGTAACGTCCCATCGTGTCTACCGTAAAGCCATGCTTCCCCATGAAGGGCTTGAGATTTTGTATCAAGGAGCGGGGACCCTTTTTGATCATGATATCGTTGCGGCGTTTCAGAAAGTGATTGCGCTGTTTCCAAATGGTGTATGTGTCAATGTGAGTAACGGCAGCAAAGCGGTTGTCGTGAAGCAGAACAGAAATCTTCCCTGGAGGCCGGTTATACGCATTGTTGAACAGGACGGGACACCCTTGTCCGAACCTTATGATATCGACCTGTCTGTTCGCATGGACATTACGATTACCAACAATGAAGATGATGAGGAGAAAATAGATGTATCCCTATTTTGAAAGGTGGAAGAGAGATGGAACAGTATTTAACGCTGTGCCGGCACATTCTGGACAATGGTATTCGAAAAGACGATCGTACCGGTACCGGCACCATCAGCACATTCGGCTGGCAGATGCGTTTTAATCTGGAAGAAGGATTTCCGGTGCTGACAACGAAGAAACTGCATCTTCGTTCAATCATCCACGAATTACTATGGTTTTTGAAAGGAGATACAAATAACCGGTATCTTGAAGAAAACAACGTCCGTATCTGGAAGCCGTGGGCCGGGGAGGACGGTGAACTCGGACCGATTTACGGCAAGCAGTGGCGTTCCTGGGAAGGAGCGGACGGCAAAACGGTAGACCAGATTTCACAGGTGATTGAACAGATCAAAACCAATCCCGATTCCCGCCGTCTGATCGTCAGCGCCTGGAATGCAGCGGAAATAGATGACATGGCGCTTGCGCCGTGCCATTGCCTGTTTCAGTTTTACGTACACGACGGAAAACTTTCCTGTCAGCTTTATCAACGCAGTGCCGATATGTTTCTCGGTGTACCGTTCAACATCGCATCGTACGCGCTTTTGACAAAGATGATCGCCCAGGTATGCGGGCTGCAGGCGTATGAATTTGTCCATACATTTGGTGATGCCCACATTTATCTGAATCATCTTGATCAGGTGAAACAGCAGCTCGAGCGCACCCCCCGCTCTCTCCCGGAGATGAAAATCAATCCGGAGATCGATTCCATCTTTGATTTTTCGATTGATGATTTTGAACTGCAGGACTATGATCCACATCCTCATATAAAAGGAGAAGTATCGATATGATCAGTTTTGTCGCTGCTATGGATGAGAACAGGGTGATCGGGCTGAACGGCTCGATGCCGTGGCATCTTCCAAACGATTTAAAACACTTCAAACAGGTGACGTACGGTGCTCCCGTCATTATGGGACGGAAGACATTTGAATCGATAGGAAAAGCGCTGCCGGGGCGGCAGAATATCATTCTGACCTCCAACCCATCTCTGGATGCTGCGGGCTGTGAGTTGGTGCACACTGTGGAAGAAGTAAAGGTGCTCGGTGATGGAGATGAGGAGAAAGAGTGGTTTGTGATCGGTGGAGAAGCACTTTTTGAAGAGCTGCTTCCGCATGCATCCCGGATGCATCTCACCATTATCCATGAACATTTCAACGGCGATACATATTTCCCGCCATGGGAAGAAAAAGACTGGCATGTCGTATGCGAAGAACAGGGGCATATGGATGAGAAAAACAAGCATCCCCACACGTTTTTGACGCTCGAGAGAAAACAATAAATCATGGTTTGAACCTGTCTTTTCCTGCATATACATGAAGCAGGCAAAGGAGGACGGGGCACCCATGAAAAAACGGGGACGAATTTTCAAGAAACCACGGCTTCTAAGAGGACCGCTCCCTTTCCGGTATGTGTTTTTAATATCGTTTGTATTATTCGGATTGTTCACGGTACAGGGATTAATTCTGGTTGAAAAAGGAATACGGCCGACGTTGATGGCTATCGCCCATACAGAAACACAGAAGCTCGCCACACAGGCTATCAATGATGCTATCTCCAATAAAATCGTAGAGAATATTGATGTGGAAGATATTATTGATATGCAGCACGATAATCAGGGTAACGTGTCATCGATTAACTTTAATTCCAAAATGTACAACCGGGTGCAGTCGGAATCCGTTATGCGGGTGCAGCGGTACCTGCAGATGATGGAAGAAGGGAATATCAAGGACCTCGGGCTGCCTCAGGAAATCGAGCAGGAACTGAATACCGATCAGTTCACCGAAGACGGCATCATTCATGTCATTCCGCTCGGGCAGGCTACCAACAATGCGCTGCTTGCCCAGCTCGGACCCAGGGTTCCGGTACGTTTCACCGCTATCGGTCACGTGAAGGCTTCGATGAGTGAGTCGATTATTGAATCCGGCATCAACAACACGTATGTCAGGGTATCGATTGATATCAAAGTTGACGTCCGGGTCGTCATTCCATTTGCGACGGATACTGCCGTGGTGGCGACATCCATTCCTGTCGGCGTAGCCTTCATATCAGGGGAAGTTCCGGAATTTTACAATGCAGGTGACGGCGAAATGCCAGCCCCGGCTGTCATACAGGAAGAAGATCTGAATAATAACAGCAGTAGTGAGGAGACAGTCGAAGAAACCGAGGAGCCTGAAGAACCTGCATTTGAAGAACAGACAATGGAATGAAACCCTGTTTTGACAAATGTCACAGAAAAAATTACAATAATACAATGAATTATCAGAAAATAGTAGAAAAAAGGAGGACAGTAGCTGCATGTTATTGCACCACTATTTTGAATATATAAACAGCGTACAACATATTAAAAAGGAGACAGAATCATGAGTATGAGAGAGCAGTGGGGAACACGCGCCGGCTTTATTCTGGCTGCGGTCGGCTCCGCCATAGGGCTCGGAAATATCTGGCGTTTTCCGGCAACAGCCTTTGAAAACGGCGGCGGCGCTTTCTTCATCCCTTATTTATTTGCCCTGCTTACGGCGGGAATTCCGCTTTTGATTATGGAATTCACAATAGGTCATAAATACCGCGGATCTGCGCCGCTGAGCTATGCCAGAATGAACCCGAAGTCAGAGTGGATCGGCTGGTGGATGGTGCTTGTCGCGTTCGTCATTTCGACGTACTATGCGGTTATCATCGGCTGGGCGATATCCTACAGTATTTTTTCTTTCAATCTGCAGTGGGGGCAGGATACAGAGACCTTCCTGTTTCAGGATTTTCTGCAGGCCGCTGATCCCGGGCAGGTTGGAGGTCTTGTTCCAGGCATCCTGATTCCGCTCATCATCGTCTGGGCCGTCACGCTCGGCGTCATTTACCGCGGTGTCAAAAAAGGAATCGAGCTTGCGAACCGGATTTTCATTCCGACACTCTGTATTATTTTTATCATTATCGTTATCCGTGCGGTGACGCTTCCCGGAGCGGCGCAGGGTCTGCAGGCCTTCTTTGAGCCTGATTTCTCGGCTATTATGAACGGCGACGTCTGGGTGGCGGCGTACGGTCAGATTTTCTTCAGTCTATCGATCGCGTTTGCGATTATGATTACGTATTCGAGTTATCTTCCGAAAACATCGGATATTACGAACAATGCCTTTATTACCGGATTCAGTAACTCCAGCTTTGAACTTCTCGCCGGCATCGGTATTTTCGGAGCACTCGGTTTTATGGCCACCCAGTCGGGCGTACCGGTGGAAGATGTGGCATCTGACGGAATAGGCCTTGCTTTTGTTGTGATTCCGCAGATTATCAACCAGTTCCCGGTACTCAGCGGATTGTTCGGATTTCTGTTTTTTGCTTCCCTGACACTGGCGGGTCTTTCTTCGTTAATTTCCATTACGGAAACATACGTGAAAGGCTTGTCGGAGAAATTGAACATCTCCCGTGGCAAAGCCGTCCTGTTCGGGGGAGGTGCGGCTGCGCTCATTTCGCTTTTGTATGCGACCCGCGGCGGCCTTCACTTCCTTGATGCGGCGGATTATTTCATCAACCAGTTCGGTGTGGCACTGCTCGGCCTGGTGGAAGTTGTCACTATTGCATGGTTCATGCGCAGACTCGGTGTGCTCCAGGATCACGCCAACAGTATTTCCGATATCCGGGTCGGTGGATTGTGGAAACTCTGTCTCGGCCTCATCACCCCGATTGTACTTGGGTATATGATGTTTGATCTGTTCCGCCAGAACCTGATGAAGCAGTTTGATACTGAAACTGGAAACTATTCGGGCTTTCCAGATATGTTCATCCTGACAAACGGCTGGTCTGTCCCGGCGGCAGCTCTGATCATAGGTGTCATTCTGGCTCTCATCCGCTGGAGACGTAATCCGGAAACCGAAGCGGACAAGGGGGCGTGATAGAGATGACAGGCGGCGCAATATTTATGATGATTCTCGGTATGATTATTATCTGGGGCGGTCTTATTTCAAGCATATTGTATGCCCGGAGTAAGGCCAAACAACGAAAATAACGCACAATAGAAAAAAGGCTGTCCCGTTTGATACGGGCAGCCTTTTCATATGGGACGCGGCGTGGTGCGTGAGGTAATATCGGCGGGCCCGGTATTCTCAGCACTTTTTCACGCCGAGGCGTCTTTCTTCGCCTGTTTCTCCCATGACTTCAGCGAAGGATACGGGTCAAACGACCACTCACTGTATCCGTTATCGCGGTACATGCCGTAGTGCAGATGCGGCGGGAATTTTCCTTCGGTGCCCGGCGGGCCGTACCCGGAGCTTCCCACGTAGCCGATAGTGTCTCCCGGAGCGACAATATCTCCCTTTTCCAGTCCTTCTTCATAACTGGTCAAATGGCCGAAGTAATGATACGTATTCGTAAGATCCCGGATACCAAGCCTCCAGCCTCCGTATTTATTCCAGCCTGTCAGTTCTACGACACCGTAGGACGTGGCCAGGACCGGGGTGCGGTAGTCCGCGAAGATATCCGTTCCTTCGTGGATGCGGCGGCCGCCCCAGCCGCGCGAGTCCCCCCACGTGCTGTTGTAACTGTAGTTATAACGAAGCGGCACGGGAAAAGAATGGTCATCCAGGTCAAGGGTACCGTATTTACGGTAAATCCGCGCATGATTGGTGATGCTGCGGACCGCCTGATCGCGGTGGTAGTAATCCCACAGTCCCTGCCGGATGTTATCGTCATCATACCCGTATCCCGCAAGGTACGAGGCAAAAGTGTACAGCACATCCGCATCCTCCGACAAGGAAGCCGTGCCGTTGCCGTTTCCGTCCAGTCCGGCACCGTTAAACATGGAAACAGCCGCCGGATCTTCGGCATCAAATTCAGGATTCAGCGGGCCGCTCCATTCCTTCGGGGAGTAATAAATGCTGATGGCCCCTTCGGCTTCTTCCCGCTCTGTGCCGGCGCTTCGTATCCCTCTCTCATACGCGTCGGCACCGGCCAGCCAATACCACGGAATGTGGGTGACGGTTTCCATATTTTTATACAGAGCCATGCGTTCGGCGTACATATCCTGTTCCGGCTCTTTTTCCGCATCAGCCGGTACTGTTTCTGCTGCACCGGCAATCAGCAATACCATTGTCATGATCATTAATTTTCTCATGTTTTATCATTCTTTCCTCGTTGATTTTCTGCTTATAGTGTGTGCCACATCCGCTTTTTCATAACACCCAGGTACTGGAAAGGTAAAAGAAGTTTGGCGGCGGTGTGCCGGACATGTTAAAGTAAAGGATATACAGTTGTTACATGAAAGAAATTCCTACCGAAACAAGCAGCAGGAGTGATAAAAGTGGCAAAAACAGAAGAGTATCTGCGTAAACCGGAATGGCTCAAAATAAAATTAAATACCAATGAATCCTATAAGGGTTTGAAAAAAATGATGCGGGAGAAAAACCTGCATACCGTCTGTGAAGAAGCGAAGTGTCCGAATATCCATGAGTGCTGGGGTGAACGGAAAACAGCTACATTCATGATACTCGGGGACGTCTGCACACGCGGCTGCCGTTTCTGCGCCGTGAAAACCGGTCTGCCGAACGAACTCGACTGGGGCGAACCGGAACGGGTGGCAGAGTCTGTAGAGCAGATGGGACTGCGGCACGTCGTTATCACCGCTGTAGCCCGGGATGACCTGAAAGACGGCGGTTCCGCAGTTTTCGCTGAAACCGTGCGCGCCATCCGCCGCCGCAATCCGGGAACAACCATTGAAGTGCTGCCCTCAGATATGATGGGACGCCCGGAAAACCTGGAAACACTGATGGAAGCGCGTCCGAACATCCTGAACCACAACGTGGAAACCGTGCGTCGTCTGACTCCGAAAGTAAGAGCCAGAGCTACATACGAACGCACTCTGACGTTTCTGCAGCAGTCCAAAGAACTGCATCCGGATATTCCGACAAAATCAAGTCTGATGGTCGGACTTGGGGAAACAAAAGAAGAGGTTGTCGAAACGATGGACGATCTCCGTGCTCACGACGTTAATATTTTGACGATTGGACAGTATCTGCAGCCATCCAAAAAGCACCTGAAAGTGCAGCGTTATTATACTCCGGAAGAATTCGCCGAGCTGAAGGAAATCGCGATGGAAAAAGGGTTCAGTCACTGTGAAGCCGGTCCGCTCGTGCGCTCTTCCTATCACGCGGACGAACAGGTCAACGAAGCACAGGTGCTCGAAGAAGCCGACAAATACCGCGCTTAATGAAAAAAAGACCGCTATTCCTGCATGGAGGCGGTCTTTTCTTTGGGTGTGGTTGGTTGTTCTGTCATCTTCAGCATCGTGTCAATCGTATGACGAAGGGCTTCACGGCCTTCACTCGAGCGAGCATCCATACCTTTAAATGCTTCGAGGTCCTGGATCATTGTCGGATTATCCGTAACAACGGTGACAAAAAAATACGGGACAGCGGCTTCCACCATCATTTTCACGCGTTTTGCTGCTTCGCTGCTGTCGTCGGAACCTGGTTCGAAAGCCGCCAGTGCGTATTCGTTGGTAATTAATACACCGGCTTTGTTCACATCCGGTGATTTAACGAGAATCTTGCTTAATCCTTCCGCAATACCCTGACGATCCAGGAGGTCATGCAAGGACAAATCCTCGTCGAGATCCGGTTCTGTACTGTCGCTTTTGTTCCATCCAAACAAATTCCCGGTACTGCGGCCTTCCGGAGCGTCATCTTTATTATCAGAGATATAATCCAGAGAATCCTCCGGGCCGTATTCCGCAGCCAGATCTTCTTTATCCATGCTCGTGAATCCGCTGCATCCCTGCATGAAGAGAAAAAGAATAACAATAAAAACGATTGTTCTCATGATGCATTTCCCCCTTTCCTGCAATGGTCCTGCTGTTAGTATGGCTGCTTATCCGGCATTCTAAGATGGGAATTAGCGGTAATATACGAGATAGCTGGGATGTGCTATAATAGCAGAGACAAGTAAAGTGAGGTGTTTGGTTGTGATTCAGGTTCACGGCCGCAACTACGAACTGCTGGAAGAATCAAGGGACGGCTGGGATGAACAGGTTTTTAAAGAACGTTACAGCGAAGTGCTGAATAAATATGATTATATTGTAGGCGACTGGGGGCACAATCAACTTCGCCTCCGGGGCTTTTTTGAAGATTCCAGGAAAAAGGTATCATACGATTTTAAAATCAGCACCCTCCAGGATTACCTTCTCGAATACTGTAATTTCGGCTGCGCCTATTTCGTACTGAAGCAGGTGCGGGAAGAACAGGCGGAATAAAAAAATGAGAAAAAGCATTAAAAAAGAAACACCGAACCATGCGGCAGTGCCCCTCCAACGTCAGAGTACCAATAAACGTTGGAGGGGCACTGCCTTTTTTCATGAACCGCCCCGGTCTTTCAGCTCCCGTGTATTTTATTTTTTCTTTTGGGAATAGGAATGAACAGGGTGGCTGTTTGGATAATGCCGCGGGTTGTCGTTGTGAAGATCCCTATTTTCATACGTAAAGGCGCTGATGGCATGCTGTCCTTTTTTCCAGGGCGTGCTTTTCCCCGGCTTTTTCTCAATAGGAGAACCATACGGTCCCTCTGGAAAAATTTCCGGCAGCACGGTGTCACGCGCATCTTCAACGTTGGAGAAATCTTCGTATTCTGCGGATTCATGGCGTTCCCGGTTTTTCTGGTATCGGTTCGTCATGTTTTTCCCTCCTCCTTTTTAAAATGCCCGGCTGAACAGCCGGGCATGAGAGGGAATATCTGTTGCAGCATTTGATAAAAAGCCGGTGCTATTCTTCCTCCATAATCAGATGAGGTTTATGTTCCAGGTGGTGATGAGCCTTGATGAACCGCACCGTACGTGTTTTGGCGCGCATCACGATGGAATCTGTCTCCGTCCAGTCTCCTCCGAGAAAGCGGACACCTTCGAGCAGTTCACCGGACGATACGCCTGTCGCAGCAAAGATGGCGTCGTCGCCTTTGACGAGATCACGGAGCTCCAGAGGTTCATCTGTATCTTCAATGCCCATCTCCCGGCAGCGCTGCAGTTCCTGATCATCTCTTGGGGCCAGCCGGGCCTGCATGTCGCCGCCAAGCGCTTTGATGGCAGCGGCGGAGATGACACCTTCCGGAGCGCCGCCCGTTCCGACAAACAAATCAATGCCTGTCTGCGGAAGCGCAGTGGCAATGGAAGCACCGACGTCCCCGTCCCCGAACAATTTCACTCTTGCTCCTTTGGCCCGTACCCGGTCAATCAGATGCTGGTGGCGGTCCCGGTCCTGGATGATAACCGTCAGATCCCGAACTCGTTTATTCGTCATTTTGGCTGTTATTTCAATGGTTTTTTCAATCGGATCATCAATTCTTATTAATCCGGCGGCTTTAGGACCGACGACGATTTTTTCCATGTACATATCCGGTGCGTGAAGAAGGGTGCCCCGGTCCGCGGCGGCAATGACCGCCATGGCATTGGCCCGTCCGCCTGCGACAATATTGGTTCCTTCGAGAGGATCGACGGCAATGTCCACTTCCGGACCGTCCCCGCTGCCGACTTCTTCGCCGATATAAAGCATCGGTGCCTGGTCTTTTTCGCCTTCTCCTATGACTACCGTGCCCCTGCAGCTGACCGAATCAAACATGGTGCGCATTGCGGTGGTGGCCGCATCATCAGCTTCGTTTTTTTCGCCGCGGCCGAACCACTGGGCGGATGCGATACCTGCCGCTTCTGTCACCCGGACGATTTCAAGCGCTAATTCTCTATCCACAGTATGTCCTCCTCCATCTTTTCCATGTGAGAATAAATCCGTCATTATCCTATCACAAAAGTAAGGTCAATGGATAATTTCTTTCATGGAAAACAAGGGCACAGCATGTGGTATAATACGATGAGAACATGTCATAAGGGGAGGTTTCGAGTTGTATTTTGTAGACCGGAAACAAATCGAAGAGATACTGAAGTACACAGAAACTTTGGCGGAAACGTTTAAAAGCCTCGGCAGGGTGGATACCGAGCTGAAGAAACTGGCGCTTGAGAGAATGGCGCAGGGCTGGGTGGAAGCCGTAACGGATACCGGCAATCAGCTGATCGATGGATTTGTGATGAGGGACGCCGGGAGTTACGAGGATATTGTCGATATTCTCGAGGACGAAAACGTGCTGCCAGCCGAAGAGGCAGAAGGGCTGAAAACCATTATAGGGTACCGCCGCACGCTGCTGCAGGATTATTACGCGATCCAGGTGCAGGATCTTCATGAAACAATGCTCCGCCACGAGAAAGCACTGGAACATTTCCCGGGACGCGTGCGCGACTTTCTGGAAAAAGAACCGGGCACCGTATCGGCTTTTCTCCCGGAGGATGAACGCGGGCAATGAAGGAGTACAACGCATCTTACAAGGCGTATCTTTTCGATCTGGATGGAACCATTTACCGGGGAAGCGACGCCATTCCTGAAGCAGTGGATGTCGTAAACAGACTCTATGGTAAAGGGATTCCCTATGTATTTGTCACCAATAATTCAACAACCCCTCCCCGTTCTGTGGCAGAAAAACTTGTGAAGATGGGAGTGCCCTGCAGGGAGGATCAGGTGCTGACGACGAGCATGGCAGCGGCGTCCTACATAAAATCCGAACACACACTGCCGTCTGCTCCCACTGCTTACGTCATTGGAGAAGCAGGTCTGAAAGAGGCTGTGGAGTCAGCCGGTATTGTGGAAAAAGAAGACAATCCCGATTATGTGGTGATGGGGATGGACCGGGAACTCACTTACAGCAAAGCAGCCACCGCGGCCGCCGCTGTCCAGAACGGCGCCGTGTTCATCAGTACCAACGCTGATAAGGCGATGCCGTCGGAAACTGGATTTATCCCGGGAAACGGCGCTTTAACATCCATCGTCGCACTTACTACAGGAGTGGAACCGGCCTTTATGGGAAAGCCTGAACCGATGATGATCGATCAGGCCCGGAAGCTGCTCGGTGTACCAAAAGACAAGCTTCTCCTGGTGGGGGATAATTACGAAACGGACATTACCGCCGGAATTCGTGCGGGAGTATCCACGCTGCACGTCGGCACCGGTGTAACGCCGATTCATGCACTCTCCTCAAAACCTGCATTGCCGACCCATGCCGTGGCGACGCTGTCGGATTGGTCCCTGTGACACCCGGGCGGCTGGATGACTTTGGTGAGAGGTCCGTTCAGCGCTCTTGTAAAATACCGCAAAACCTTATATAATGTCCATTATAAAAAGACATTTGTTTTTCCTGTGAGAACAAAAGGATGGGAATAGAAACAGATAGAAGCAGCAGGAGGAGAGAGAACATGGCACAAAAAGCGGCGGTTGGTATATTAGGTCTTGGAACCGTAGGAAGCGGTGTGATCCGGATACTGGAAGATCACCGGCAGGAACTGACGCACCAGACCGGGTGTGAAATATATGCGAAAAAAATACTCGTTCAGGATGCATCGAAGCAGCGTAGTGTGAACGTGGAAGGTACGACCTTGACAGAAAACGCGGCTGATGTTCTGCAAGACCCGGAGATCCAAATTGTTATCGAAGTGATGGGGGGCATTGAAGAATCGCGGAATTACATTCTTCAGTCTCTTCAAAGCAAAAAGCATGTCATTACCGCAAACAAAGACGTCATGGCTCTGCACGGAACAGAACTGCTTCAGGCAGCGGAGGAGAATGGCTGCTGGCTGCTGTACGAAGCAAGCGTTGCCGGAGGCATTCCGGTCATCCGCGGCATGACTGAAGGACTGGCAGGTGACCGGATTTCACGGATTATGGGAATCATGAACGGGACAACCAACTACATCCTGACGAAAATGTTTCAGGATGAACGGGACTACGATGAAGTTCTTGTCGAGGCGCAGGAACTCGGTTTTGCAGAAAGTGATCCGACCTCGGATGTGGACGGCCTTGATGCCGCGAGAAAAATCGCGATTCTGGCAAGGCTCGGTTTTTCCATGAATGTGGAGCTTGAAGATGTTGAAGTGGAAGGCATCCGCGGTGTCACTACAGAAGACATGCAGTATTGTGCCCAGCTCGGTTACAGCCTGAAACTGATTGGGCTCGCCAAGCGGGTGGAAGACCGGATTGAACTGACTGTTCAGCCAATGCTCATTCCAAACGATCACCCTCTCGCTTCCGTACAGGATGAATACAATGCCGTGTATATTCACGGTGAAGCGGTAGGGGAAACGATGTTCTACGGACCCGGTGCCGGATCGCTTCCGACAGCTACGGCGATTGTGTCGGATCTTACGGCAGTCGTGAAAAATATGATGCTGGGAGCAGTCGGAAGCACGGTTTCCAAACCGCTTCACACGAAAGCTCTTCAAAACAATGAGGAAGTGGAATCGAAATACTTCATCCGTCTTCATGTGAAAGACCAGACCGGCACGTTCGACGATCTTTCTTCCTTGTTCAAAAAAGAAGATGTCGGATTTGACAAGCTGCAGCAGTGGCCGCTGGAAGAAGAGAACGGCGCGGCGTCGGAAGTCGTTATTATTACGCACAGCACCAACCGGGCCGCCTATGAACGCATATACCATGAACTGGAGAACATGGACGTTGTTATTGATGTAAAAAGCACGTACCGTGTAGAGGGAGGAAAAGTCTCATGAGCAGCTGGGAAGGTTTGCTCCATGCCTATGATGAATTACTACCGTTGACAGAGCATACACCGAAACTGTCGCTGAATGAAGGGAACACCCCGTTAATCGGCCTCGAGAATCTGTCAGAGCAGTGGGGAGCCGATATATATGTAAAAACCGAAGGGACGAATCCAACCGGTTCGTTTAAAGACCGCGGCATGGTGATGGCGGTGGCCAAAGCGAAAGAAGAAGGAAGCAAAGCTGTCATCTGTGCCTCCACCGGCAACACGTCGGCTTCGGCCGCTGCCTATGCCGCCAGAGCCGGCCTCCGGTGTATTGTTGTTATTCCGGAAGGCAAAATTGCGCTTGGCAAACTCGCTCAGGCGGTGATGTACGGAGCGGAAGTGTTTGAAATTCAGGGTAATTTCGACCACGCTCTTGAGATTGTTCGCTCCATCAGCGAAAAAGAAAATATTACGCTCGTGAACTCGGTCAACCCCTACCGGATTGAAGGACAGAAAACATCGGCCTTTGAAATCTGTGATGCACTGGGAGAAGCACCGGATGTGCTCTCTATCCCGGTCGGTAATGCCGGAAACATTACCGCGTACTGGAAAGGATTCAAAGAGTATTATGAGAGCAGGGGAACCGCTCTGCCCGAGATGCGTGGATTTGAAGCAGAAGGAGCATCGGCGATTGTGCAGAACCGGGTGATCGATGATCCGGAAACTGTGGCCACCGCGATCCGTATTGGTAACCCGGCAAGCTGGTCCGGGGCGGTTGAGGCAGCGGAGGAATCAAATGGCGCCATCCACTCTGTGACCGATGAGGAAATTCTTAACGCCTATCAGCTGCTGGCGCAGAAAGAAGGCATTTTTGCTGAGCCGGCTTCGTGTGCTTCCATCGCCGGTCTCAAAAAACAGCTGGAAAGCGGCGAGATTCCCCAAGGATCCAAGGTGGTGTGTGTGCTCACCGGAAACGGACTGAAAGATCCAAGCACCGCCATCGATACGGTAACAGTGAAACCGACCGTCATTCCAAACAGTGAAGAAGCGTTTCTGGAGAAGATTAAAGGAGGTGCCGCGGGTGCAAGATGAGAAGCTGGTCATTACCGTGCCGGCAAGTTCCGCGAACCTTGGTCCGGGATTTGATTCGATCGGCCTGGCTGTGAACCGCTATCTGACCCTCGAAGCAGAACCGGCTCCGGAATGGCATTTCTCGTCAAAATCCGCGGAGCTTCAGGATATTCCGCAGGGAAAAGAGAACTTCATTTATGTAGCTGCGGCGGAACTCGCCGGACAGCTTGGACTGGAACTGCCGCCATGCCGTGTAACCATGACCAGCGATATTCCGCTTGCCAGGGGTCTGGGAAGCAGTGCGGCAGCGATCATTGCCGCAGTGGAACTGGCTGATCAGTTAACGGGTGCTTCTCTTTCGAAAAAGGAAAAAATGAGGTTTGCGAGTCTTTGGGAAGGCCATCCCGATAATGTAGGACCGTGCCTTTACGGCGGACTGCTTGTAGGGGCTCATTCCCAGGAAGCGACGGATATGGTTCACTGTGGTGTACCGGGCGTCGATCTTGTCATGGCTGTTCCCGCGACGGAACTTATGACAAAAAAAGCGCGCGGGATTCTTCCTGGACAGGTGGACTATCATCAGGCCATCCGGGGCAGCTCTGTCAGCAATGTTCTGGTGGCAGCACTGTTAAAAGGAGAATGGGAACTGGCCGGAAAAATGATGGGGCAGGACGTATTTCATCATCCCTACCGGGCGAAGCTTGTTCCGGGTCTGGTGGATATGATGGAAAATGCCAAAGAGTACGGAGCATACGGCGCGGCGCTCAGCGGAGCCGGTCCGACAGTGATGTGCCTCGCTCCCCGCGGAGAAGGGGAAAATGTCCGGAGGCAGATCCAGCTCGATTTTCCGGATTTCGATGTGCAGACGGCGCAGCCTGATGCATTCGGAGCCAGTACGAAGTACGTGAAAATGAACGAAGACAGCACCATGAGCATGTAGCTGGTAAAAAATACACTTCCATACGCAAAAAAGAGCGGAGTCCGGGCTGTAAAAACCGGACTCCGCTCTTTTTTCGTTCTGTATTTAAAATACCTGCTCGAGTTCGACAACGCCTGGTACTTCTTCGAGCAGCGCGCGCTCGATACCGGCTTTCAATGTGATAGTGGAGGACGGGCAGGAACCGCATGCTCCCATCAGCCGAACTTTAACTATGCCATCTTCAACATCTACTAATTCAACATCCCCGCCGTCGCGAAGGAGGAACGGACGGAGTTTTTCGAGAACTTCATTAACCTGTGCATACATATTGTCAGTCGTTTGCGGCATGATTCAATCTCTCCTTTCTTCTACCTTTACCAAACGCAAGGCTTACTACACATTCTACTATGAAACACCCGTGAGTGGCAACCAGGACAAAACGGGATATAACCGTATGTGTCCACCAGTTCTAATTGATCCCTTTTATACCCCGGTGTGGTGTTTATACATCCATAATACACCGCTCTTCAAAAGACGTGCCACCCGGCCGGTAAGTGCTGTTTCTCCCATGACACCGAAACCGTGTTTTTTACCGAGGGAGCCGAGCACTCCTTTCAGTTTAATCGGAGGCAGCCGGTTCGGGAGTTCTTCCCCTTTCCAGCGCTTTTTCAGGATGGACGCGATCTGTTCTCCCTGCCCTTCGGCAAGCTGGGCGCTCGGCGCGTGCGGGAGACTCGCACAGTCGCCTACAACATACACATTTTCATCGTCCGGAAGGTGATGATGGTTGGTAAGGATGACGCGATCTTTATCATCCTTTTCCACATCCAGATCACGGACTACTTTATTCGGCTGGACACCGGCTGTCCAGATAATGGCATCTGATGGCATAAACTCATTGTGGTTATAGAGCCCGTCTTCTTCTACCTTAGTGATATCGGAGTTACTGATGACATCCACATTGTTTTTTTCAAACCAATTCTGCACGTAGTTGCTGAGTCTTTTCGGGAACATCGGCAGAATCGTATCACCGCGGTCAAACAGCCGGATATATAAATCGTCGCGGCTTTCTCTGAGCTCACTGGACAGTTCCACGCCGCTGAGTCCCGCGCCGACTACCGATACGACGGAGTTTGGCGGAAGGTTGTTCAATGCTTCGCTGGTGCGGCGTGTTTTTTCCATACTTTGGATGCTGAACGTATGAACGTCGGCACCTGGAACACCGTGGTATTTATCCTCACAGCCGAGTCCGATAATCAGGTGATCATACGACACAGGTTCTTCTCCAAGCAGGTGGATCAGCTGATTGTGTCTGTCAATGCGTTCCACCGTGCCGAAGCGGAGCGTTAAACGGTCTTCTTTCGGAAACGGCACACGCACTTCCTGATCCGATTCTGTCCCGGCGGCAAGGGCGTAATATTCCGTCTTCATACAGTGGTACGGCAGTTTATCAATCAAAACGAGCTCCACGTCATCGGGCAGCTCGTTGGGAAGCAGCTTCTGCAGAATCCGCATTCCTCCGTAACCACCGCCTACCACAACTAATTTTTTCATCATGCGATGTCCCCTTTGCGTTAAGATACTTTGCAGACTTGCATGTACGAGTAACATTAATTCATCCAGAAATGCGTCTCTTGTTTCCTTTCTGCAGACTGCCAGGGTGTAATAAAAATGGCTGTTGATAACCAGCGCCCAGGTCCGCAGAGCAATATCAGGTGTGATATCCTGATTGTTAATTCCCTCTTCCAATAGTTCTTCCCATTTTTGCAGAACATAAGAATCCGTTTCCAACAGGTTCATCCAAGCGCGGCTTGTTAATTCCCTGTTCTGCTCATATTCCTTCAGAAAAAAGCTGAAATAAGCACGCAGCTTTGGAAGAAAGGGCAGTTTCCACAAGCGGTATGTATCCACATGTTCATCCAGTTGAAACAGGCGGTCCTTCGCAAGCGTCTGCATGATCGACTGTTTGGAGGGAAAGTGATTAAAAAAAGTTCCTTTTCCGACTTGAGCAGCTTCGGTTATTTCTTGTACAGTGGTATTGTCGAATCCCTGCATTCGAAAGAGACCAGCTGCTGCATCCAGTATGTTCTGTCGTGTCTGTAGTTTTTTTTCCGTACGTTTCAAGGAGAATCAACTCCACAATGACGTAGATATAAAAAATGACCCTGGTCACTTCGATTATAACGAGTACAGCAGGAAAATACAATGTGCAATTGTGCTGTTCAAGCGTACAGGTTGACGAATTGATAATGCGGAGATAGGATAAATAAGAGTATCATAAAAAGGGTGAATACCAATGCTGCCAATTATAGAATTCTGCATGAGCAACCTGGCCAGCGGTGCCCACGATGCCATGGAGGAACTTGAGAAAGATCCAAGCCTGGATATCATTGAATACGACTGCCTTGGAAATTGCTCGCAATGTGCGATGTCCATGTACGCACTTGTAAACGGTGAGGTTGTTCAAGGGGAAGACGCAGATCAGCTTGTAAGCAATGTCTATCAACATCTGGAAGACAATCCGATGTTTTAATAAGAACGGGGCTGCTTCTTAACAGACCAACTGCTGTTTGGAAGCAGCCCTGTTTGTACCACAATCACGATGGGAGGAGCCGGATGAAACCAATTCCATTTGAACAATCATGGCCGTACGAAAAACACGGAGAAGACGTTTATATTGAAGAATGCCCTTTCTGCGGCAGCACGAGTGTTTTGACACATATGAAGGAAAAACATCTGCAGCAGGCAAAAGAACGAGTGAAAACAAGACTTGTCATGCCCTGCTGTCACGGCCGGATGATGATCGTTGAAGCGGACGACGATTATTTCTGGACGACAGAAAAGCTGCGGCAGTGAGGAGGAGAAGAGGATGAAGTTCACGAAAATGCACGGGCTCGGCAACAGTTATGTGTACGTTGATGGGTTTGAAGAAGTACTGGAAGAAGACAGGCTTTCCACCCTGGCACGGGACGTTTCGGATAAAAACACCGGTATCGGTTCCGATGGTCTAATTCTCATTGGTCCGTCTGATACAGCAGATATAAAAATGAGAGTGTTTAACACGGATGGTTCCGAGGCCAAAAACTGCGGAAACGGAATAAGGTGTGCCGTGAAACTCGCTTATGAAAACGGACGGGTGGATTCTCCCCATATTAATGTAGAAACATTGGGGGGAATGATGAAAGCTGTTTTGGACGAAGGGGATGCCGGCGGAAAAAGAACGGACGTTACCGTCGACATGGGAGAACCTCACTTAAAGAAACAGGAGGTTCCAATGATTATAGCCGGGGACCCGGTCTCGCATACAGTGGAGGAGCCGTTTGAAATAAAGGAGAGTGCCTTTTATCTCACGACGCTGTCGATTGGAAATCCACATGCTGTAGTGTTTGAAAAGAATGTAAAACAGGCACCTGTTTCAGAAATCGGCCCGGTGCTCGAGCATCATTCCATGTTTCCTGACAGAGCCAATATTGAGTTTGTAGACATGGTGTCGGAGCGTGAAATGAATTTCCGTGTTTGGGAAAGAGGGTCGGGGATCACCCAGGCCTGTGGGACCGGAGCCTGTGCCGCTGTGGTGGCGGCGGTGCTGACTGGTAGAAGCAGACGGGGCCATGAAGTCCTTGTTCATCTCGAAGGGGGAGATCTCTGGATTACGTGGGATCATGACGGACGCATCTGGATGAAAGGACCGGCTGAAACGATCTGTTCCGGCGAATATGTTCTCTCGACGTAGGAAGGCCACACGGGTGGAAATGGAGATGCTCAGGCACAGTGACAGCCTCTGATAGTGTCCATGAAGAATAGCTTTCCATTAAGAAATGTCCCCGGAGAAAACCATCTCCGGGGACATTTCTGGCTTTTAGTATGTTTTGATGCGGTTATAGAAGGTGTCCCGTTCGACGGGTTGTTTGTTGGCGGCTTTGATGAGATGGATCAGTTCTTTTCTTGTCAGTCCCTGGGATGTCAGGGCACCGACGGAGTGGGAAATCCGCTCTTCAATCAGCGTGCCGTGAATATCGTCGGAACCGAACGTGAGCGCCATCTGGGTAAGCTGCGCGCCGATATTGATCCAGTATGCTTTAATATGATCGAAGTTATCGAGCATCAGCCGTGAAATAGCAACGGTGCGCATATCGTCATACGGGGAAGTGCGCTGGTGCCACCCGGCATTCAGCTTGCGCGGCTGCATGGCAAGCGGAATGAAGACCATGAATCCGTTCGTTTTGTCCTGCAGCTGACGCAGACGATCCATATGAATGAGCCGTTCTTCAAATGTATCAATGGAACCGTAAAGCATCGTCGCATGGGTTTTCATGCCGAGGTTATGAGCAGTTTCATGCGCTTCAAGCCATTCGTAGGTGGACGCTTTTTCCGGACTCATCTTGGCACGGTAGCGTTCGGTAAGTATTTCCGCGCCGCCGCCCGGCAGAGTATCCAGACCTGCTTTCATCAATTCCTGTAGGACTTCTCTCATCGAAAGGCCGGAGATACGAGCGAAGAATTCAATTTCCGCAGCGGTATATGCTTTCACAGCGGCCTGTGGATAATGCTTTTTCAACGTGCGGACGGTATTCAGGTAATATTCGAAGCCGACTTCCACGTTGTGACCGCCGACGATGTGAAATTCCTGTATGTTATCATTCCAGCGTTTTTCCACATATTCGAGCAGCTCTTCTTCATGCATAGTGTAGGCGCCTTCCTGCCCCGGTTTGCGTTTGAATCCGCAGAACCCGCAGTTGGCTTCACAGACGTTTGTCGGATTGATGTACATGTTTTCGATGAAGTAGACGTTGTCTCCGCTTTTTTGTTTATTAACCTGGTCGGCGAGCTGGCCGATCGTAAGCAGGTCCGTTGTGTCATACAGGTAAAGGCCGTCTTCGATGGATAACCTTTCTCCGGTCTGGACTTTAGCGGCGATTTCTTCCATACGGGTGTCTTTCGTTAAGGTGACTGCCATTTTATCCTTCCTTTCCGGGTGGGCTGGTTTAATAGGTTTGCAGAATGTGATAAAGCGTGTCCCGCTCCGCGGGGATGCTGCCGGATTCTTTAATCATATCAATGAACCACTGTTTTGGCACCATGTGGGACGAACGGTTTCCCGCGGCATGAACAATCTGTTCTTCCATCACTGTTCCATCAAGGTCATCGACGCCGAACTGCAGGGAGATCTGGGCCAGTTTCTTTCCGATCAGCATCCAGAAAGCACGAATGTGCGGGAAGTTGTCGAGCATCAGCCGCGCAACGGCAAGTATTTTTAGATCATACCACCCGGTGGACGTCTGCTGAATATTGAATTCTTCCGCAAGCGTCGTGTTCTCCGGCTGGAACGAAAAACCGAAAAAAGCGTTGAATCCATTCGTCTCATCCTGCAGCGTACGCAGCCGGATGAAATGGTCCACCACATGCTCGGGTTTCTCGATATGACCATACAGAATAGAGGCATTCGACGGCATTCCCAGGCGGTGGGCGGTTCTGTGGATATGAAACCAGTCTTTTGCTCCGGTTTTATGTCCTGAAATAATGCTTCTGATTCCGGGGTCGAAAATCTCCGCCCCGCCTCCGAGTATAGAACCAAGCCCAGCTGCCTGCAACCGCTGGAGCACTTCTTCTTCAGGGATTCGTGATACTTTGGCGAGGTAATGAATTTCTACAGCAGTGAAAGCCTGAATGTGGATGCCGGGGTTATGTTTTTTAGCCAGTGCCATCATATCTTCGTAATACGAAAAAGGGAGCCTGGGATTTACTCCTCCCACAATGTGGAGTTCGGTGAACCCTTTCCCCTGCATGTCGATAAACTTCTCTTCCAGCTGTTTTAAATTAAGGGAATAGGACGAACTGTTTCCGGGTTTAACACCAAAGGCACAAAGCTTGCAGTCAAGGTAGCAGACATTGGTGTAATTTACATGGGTGTTCTGGATAAAATACACGCGGTCTTCATTCCACTTCCGCCGCACATGGTCGGCTAAAGATCCGATCTTCAAAAGATCGGGTGACGTCATGAGAAACATTCCGTCTTCAAAACTCAAACGTTCACCAGCATGGACTTTTTCTGCAACAGCCTGCATTTGATCCGGTTTCAGCTTTATTGGAGCCCCCTCCTTTGCCCTTATATTCCCTTTATTATACTACCGCTTGTAAGAAAATTAAAGGCAATGGAAGAAATAAACATCGAATTTTAAGTGAAAACAATTGTTTTTTTATGGAAAAAAAGGTAGAATAGAAGCAACCATCGTATCAAGAAGGGGATCCTACTGAAAGGGAGGTAATGTGATGGGGAATAGGTATGGTTATATCGATTTTCACGAAGAGCATTTGGAACTTCTCCGTATGAAAATGATGGAAGCGGCACGAACTCACGGCTTTTATCATCCATTGGTGCTTTACTACAGCCACGAAGTGGACCAGGAACACAACCGACTGCTTGGCCTTCAGTACCATCAGCCGAGATTACCTTCAACGATTTATCCAACGCGCAGACACTGGCAGGTTGTTTGATTCCTGCTGCCAAAAACGATATACTAAAACAAAGTCCTGACACAATGATAAATGTACAGGAAAAGGAGGTACAGGGTATGATTACTATTACAGAATCCGCTGCAGCGCAGGTTAAGAAAATGAAAGAGGAAGAAGAAGACCCGAACCTGAAACTTCGTGTCGGCGTGAAGGGCGGAGGCTGTTCCGGTCTCTCCTACGGACTCGGCTTTGATACAGAAGTGGAGGAAAACGACCACAAACTGGAGCAGAACGGTCTCGAAGTCCTTGTGAACAAGGGAGACGCGGATGTTCTCGAAGGTGTGGTTATTGACTATAAACAAAACATGATGGGCGGCGGTTTCACGATCGACAACCCGAACGCTATTGCCAACTGCGGCTGCGGAAGTTCGTTTAAAGCAGCTACCAGAACCGGTACACCGGAAGACTGCTGATTACAGCCCGGTAACTGTTCTGCCTCCTTTCAGCGGACGGAACAACCCGCTGAAAGGAGGTTTTGTTGTGAAAAGGCATGGGAAGAGCAGGTAACAAAGAAACAGGGAGAGGGGACAAAACATGAATAAGTACATTTATTCCTACCATATTATATCCACAGACGAGAAGAGCAGATTCGGTGTGCCGGCTTCGAGCCAGGAAGAAGCAGATGCCGGAATCCGCGAGGCGATTGCCGATATTGAATTTACGGAGCCGGAAGACGTTCAGTCCATCACATTCGACAGTGTTATTAAAGAAACAGACAATTATTTCGAATGCGAAGGTTGCACCTGAGAATCGTTCCTGCAGCGATTCTTTTTTTATGCAGAAGGCTGGATGCCGGGACATGTCGTACCCGGCATTTAGCTAATGTAACCTGACACGTTTTGTCAGCAATTTTCAATGAAAAGGTTGAAAAACATATAAAAAAAACATATCATGTTAAGTGTGAACCGTGTTTATGCACGTTTTTTTGAACATAATGAAGAAAAAGTCCTATCATTCATATGCCTCCGTCTTGTGAAACAGACGTTTTTTTAAAACTGTATACGTGAAATGAATCACATACAGAATATAAGGACATAAAGAACAAGGAATACGTGAAATAATCAAATTATTTAATATTGGATGTGATGAACATGGCAGCGGCGGTTAAGCCAACCATACTCATTTTAGGAGCCGGCTACGGCGGTATGGTGACAGCGTCAAAAATTGCGAAACAGTTCGGGCACAGTGATGCGAATGTCACTCTGATCAGCAAGCACAATTACCATTATCAGACGACATGGCTGCATGAACCGGCAGCCGGAACGATGGATCCGGAGCGGACGCGAATGCCGATCGACTCCGTCATTAATACGAATAAAATCAAATTCGTACAGGACGAAGTAAGGGAAATTAAAAAAGAAGAAAACAAAGTCGTCCTGAAGGAATCAGGTGACATGGAGTATGATTACCTCGTTACCGCACTCGGTGCTGTCCCGGAAACGTTCGGTGTCGGGGGTGTGTTTGAACATGCCTTCAGCAAGTGGACGGTAAATGGTGTGCGCGAAATGAAAGAGCACATTGAATACTTGTTTGCCAAATACAACAATGAGCCGGAACCACGCGACGACTATCTTACGTTTATCGTGGCGGGAGCCGGGTTCACAGGCATGGAGTTCATTGGTGAATTGAGTGAACGGATTCCGGAACTGTGCGAAAGCTACGATGTTCCGAGGAATAAAGTGAAAATGTATGTGATTGAAGCAGCTCCGACCGCACTGCCCGGGTTCGACCCGGAGCTGGTCGAGTATGCGATGAACCTGCTTGAACACCGCGGGGTGGAGTTCAAAATCAACCAGCCTATCAGTGAAGTGAACGCGGAAGGAGTTGTTCTCAAAGACGGAGAAGAAATCAAATCCCAGACGGTAGTATGGGCAACCGGCGTACGCGGCCACCCGGTTATTGAAGAGTCCGGCTTTGAACATATGCGCGGCCGTGTAAAAGTGGAACTGGACCTGCGCGCGCCGGGCGAGGATAACATCTTCATCATCGGGGACTGTTCTCTTATCATTAACGAAGAAACGGAACGGCCTTATCCTCCGACCGCCCAGATCGCAATGCAGCAGGCGGAAACCGTGGCTGAAAATCTTCACGCTCTCATTAAAGGTAATGAACTGAAGGAATTTAAACCTGACATCAAGGGAACCGTCGCTTCACTCGGTGGAAAAGAGGCGATCGGTGTCGTTGGAAACAAGAAGCTGTACGGTTCCTCGGCGAACTTCATGAAAAAGATGATCGATAACCGGTATCTGTGGATTCTGGGCGGTGCCGGTCTGATGCTGAAACGGGGAAAAAATCCGTTATAAACTGTGTTTCATCCCTGCGCGGCGGGAACCTGCCCCGCAGGGTTTTTCTTTGTGATGGTTCCTGCATACCGCCGGAATCCCTGATGGATCTGTCTTGTAAAAGTCACAAAATTGTCAATTGGTTTAATGTATAATGAACCAGCCTAATACTGCTCTGTTGGAGGTGAGAGAGAAAGTGACCGGAATTGCCAGCCTGCCTCAGCTCATTATATCCATGATGCTGTTTTTACTCCTTTTTTTCGGGATTGGTTTTTTATTGAACATGATTCTTCGTTCCACGTGGATCATGGCTGTAACCTATCCGATTATCGTTATTCTAATTATTGATGAAGTAGGGATTTTTGATTATATATTTTCACCTGTATCTTCTTTCGGCGCGCTGGGTGGACACGTTGCAAACCTGCAGTCCGTCGACATTCTAATCCTTGTGTTTGGACTTGCCGGCGCTATTTTGTCCGGCATTGTCATTAAAATGCTGCGAAACCGGGGTTATCAAATGTTTTAAGTTTTACAGCCGGCACGGGTATGCATAAACATATGAATTTCTGGAAATGCTTTGTTGATGAGAGGAGTGGTCTCATGCAACGCAGCATTTTCAGGAGATTGCTAATGGGTGTGCTGTTTACCGTGGCACTCGTCACTACCATTTCCTACATTACGAACGTAAAAGCAGAAGAGCTACCACGCTATTTTTATGATTATTTTCAGCAGACCAATGAGAAAAAAAGCAGTATCGAACTCCCGCAAAAAGGCGGTGTGAAGCATGCCGGCAGACAGATACCGGAGGCAGAGTCCCTGTTTAACGTAGAAGGCGGTTTGACAAAGATGGTAACAGCCACCGGGTATACTGCCGGTTATGAATCCACCGGTAAAACAGCATCACACCCGGGGTATGGTATTACGTATTCCGGGGTAAAAGCACGGAGGGACCGGGTATCCACCATTGCCGCGGATCCGTCTGTTTTTCCGATAGGTACCCTTTTGTACATTCCGGGTTATGGGTACGGAATGGTGGCTGATACCGGATCGGCTATTAAGGGAAGTAAGATCGATTTATATTATGAATCAGTGAAAGATGTATATGATGAATGGGGCAAGCGGAATCTCCAGGTTTTTGTTTTAAAAGAAGGGGACGGTTCCTTAACCGAACCGGAAATGGAAGCAATCAATAAAGAAGGGATTTTACCGGTGTTTAACCCGGTCCCTTCTTCTATATAGAAACAGGATAAAAAGCAGCCGTCTGAATAGACGAGCTGTTTTTTTATGGCTTTTACCAGATCGGCATGTAATAATGTCCTGCCCATGCAAATGCCAGGCCGACGACACAGCCGAAAAAGACTTCAATCGGCTGATGTCCGAGCAGTTCTTTCAGCTCTTCGCGTTTTTCGGTTTCCTGCTTTTTCTGCCATGATTTTGCTTCGGAGACAAACTTATTAAAGTCCACAACGAGCTGGTTCAAAACGGTCGCATGGTAACCGGCGTGCCGGCGTACCCCGGTGGCGTCAAACAGTACAATAACTCCGAAAACCATGCATATGGCGAATAACCCGGAATCAAAACCATGTTCCAGACCAATAGCTGTAGAAACGGCAGTGACGGCAGCGGAGTGGGAACTCGGCATACCGCCTGTGCTGGTGATGAGGGTGATATCCCATTTTCTGGATGCGATATACGATAAGGGGATTTTTACGACCTGCGCGAAAAGAATAGAGCAGAGCGCGGCCCAAAGAGGAAAATTCTGCAGTATTTCCATAGTCTATGTACGTCCTTTCAAGTAGGTGGCATCGTGATATTTCATACCGGTGATGGCCCGGAGACCGTTATATATGATAATCATGAACGGCTTTATATTGTCAAATACTCTTCCATTTTAATATAGGATGAACCATCATATAAGAAACAAGTCAGCATAAAATCCTGCATATAGTATTGTATCACAGGAACGTCCTTCACCGTTCCATTGTTTTCGCCGCCGATTCCGTAGATAAGAAGAGGATACTTCAGTCATATTACAGATATGGTTTCCTTTTCCATGATAATTCCTTTTTACCGGCATATACGACGCTATATACGTCAAAGAGGAGTTTGAATAAAGCAGAAGACAAGGGTAAAATATAAAAAATACTGACTTTTCGAATTATTAGCAATCAAGGAAGGGTTCTTCATGATGAACATAGTAAAAAAGCTGGATAAAGGACTGACCCGGGTGGAAGAGGGCATATTGAGCCTGTCTATCATAACAATTGCCGTCATGGTTGCCGGTAATGCAGTCAGCCGTTTTTTCGGAGAAAGCTGGTCGTTTGCCTCGGAGATCAGTGAACTCTCCCTCTACGCGGCGACGTTCATGGGTATAAGCTATGCGGCGAGAAAGGGAAGACATATCACCATGTCGGCTCTTTTTGATAATGTTCCCTTTCCACTGCGCAAAACACTGGCTCTTGTTATTCCGTTCATTACCGCGGTTATTCTGTTTATCATGGCCTATTTCTCTTATGAATATGTTCAGTCGACATCCGGACGGGTTACTTCTGCTTTACGTATTCCTTACTACTGGATGGTTATATGGGCTCCCATCGGCTTTTTCCTGGGCGGGATTCAGTTCCTCCGTAACTTCTGGGTGAATGTAAGAAAAAAGGACGTGTATCTGGCGGAGGAACGCAAGGATTACCAGTCTGAAGAGGAAGCAGCAGAGCAGCAGAAGACGTAAACTATAGAGAATAGTGGGGAATGGCAGATGGTTACGACACTACTGGTCATTATGTTTTTATTTTTAATGCTCGGTTTTCCGATGATGATTCCGCTCATTCTGGCACCGCTTGTCATTGTACTGTTTTTCCTGCCGCAGGTAGAGCCGTTTCTGATGATCCAGCAGATGATGAGCGGTATATCAGGACCTGTCCTGCTTGCGGTTCCATTGTTTATTTTCGCCGCTGATATTATGTCCATGGGAAAAACATCGAACCGCCTTCTTGATTTTGTCGGCGCGTTTGTCGGGCACCTGCGGGGCGGTTACGCGATTACGACGACGGCGGCATGTACATTGTTCGGTTCTATTTCAGGATCTACACAGGGGACGGTTGTTGCAATCGGTACGCCGATGCGGGAGCGGCTGCTGAAAATCGGCTACAAAGATTCGACTGCGATTGCCTTGATTATTAACGCGAGTGATGTTGCCCTGCTCGTACCGCCGAGCATCGGCATGATCATTTACGGCCTTATATCCCAGACCTCTGTCGGTGACTTGTTTATAGCAGGTATTCTGCCCGGGGTGCTGATTTTCAGCTGCTTTGCGGTCTATGCGTATGTGCACGCCCATATGTTTCATATACCGCTCGCGGCGAAGGCAACCTGGCCGGAACGTTTCCGGTTCACATGGAAGGCGGTTTTTCCGCTGATGTTTCCGGTTATCATTATCGGCGGTATTTACAGTGGATTTTTCACCCCGACGGAGGCTGCCGGCATGTCTGTGCTTTATGCACTTGTGCTCGAACTGGTTGTTTTTCGTTCATTCAGTATTAAAAAGGTACCGGGTATAGCTCTTTCCACAGGATTGGTAACGTCGGCTGTGTTTATTCTGGTGGCAGGCGGCCAGGCATTTGCTTTCACTCTCGGCATAACAGGAATTCCGGGCATGATCGCTGAAACTTTTCTTTCGGGGAGTCCCGGACCAATTGAAGTGTTGATTATTGTATCGATTTTTTTCTTTGTAGGATGCATGTTTGTGGATCCGATCGTCGTTATTCTGATTCTGACACCAATATTTATTGATGCGGCAACAGCTGCCGGGGTAGATCCGGTTCATTTGGGGGTTATTGTCACCTTTCAGGCTGCTCTCGGGTCGGCAACACCGCCGTTTGGTGTAGACATCTTTACGGCAAGTGCTGTCTTCAACCGATCTTACCTGGATACGATACGCGGCACACCGCCGTTTATTGTGATGATGCTTGTTGTCTGTGTGCTTTTGATTATATTTCCAGAGATTTCTCTCTTCCTGGTTCCAGAGTGAACGGGAGGTTGAGATATAGATTAACCATTCTAAGGGGGAAACAAACATGAAAAAAAGCAAATTCAAATGGCTGCTTGGTACAGCGTTAAGTTCTTCTCTTGTTCTTACCGCTTGCGGCGGCGGGGGATCGGAAGAAAGCAGTGGTGACAGCGGGGGAGACGCCGGCGGGAACTCCGGGGGCGGTGGAGAAGAAGAGGCTGCCGGCGGGGAAACATACGAATGGCGTTTTGTCACGGAAGAAAGTCAAGGACAGATGCAGTATGAATATGCAAGTGAATTTGCCAGCCGTCTTGAGGAAAAATCAGACGGACAGATTTCGATAGAGGTGTTTGAATTCGGTGGACTGGGCACGGAAGTGGATCAGGTTGGCCAGCTCCAGAGCGGGGCCGTCGAAATGGCTATCATTTCCCCGGGATTCACCGGAACGATGGTAGAAGAAGGACAGGTTTTCGCCCTGCAGTTCCTGCTTCCGGACAACCAGGAAGACGTCCACCAACTGCTTGAGACGAGCGAGGCGCTGAATGAAGACCTTGCTGCGTTGTATGAAGAACAGAATATTATGCCACTGTCCTTTTTCACGGAAGGGTTCATGCAGTGGACGGGGAACAAGAAATTAGTGGAACCGTCCGATTTCGAAGGATTTACGATGCGGACACAGAATTCTCCGCTGATTCAGCAGTCTTACGGACAGTACGGGGCGGACGCAACAGTGATGAGCGCGGGCGACCTGTATACCGGGCTGCAGAACGGCACAGTCGATGGTCAGGAGAACCCGATTTTCTTTATCGCCGATTCTTCTTACCATGAGGTACAGGATCACATGACGATTTCCAATCATAACTCGTATGTTGCGATGATGACGGTAAATCCAGGCTTCTACAACGGTCTTCCGGAAGAGATTCAAGGCATGATTGATGAGACAGTCGAAGAAATGCGGGACGTCGGCTTCGATATACAGGATGAGCTGAACAGTAAGCTTCTTTCCGATATCAAAAATAACGAAGACACGCCGACGGAAGTAACAGAATTAACCTCGGAGCAGCGGGACGCGTTCCGGGAACTGGCGATGCCGATGCGTGATTACTACCGGGAAAATGCCGGAGATCAGGCAGGAGCTATTCTAGATAAGCTGGAGTCTGAAATCGCAGAAATAAATGAAGGATCCTAAACAAAACAGCCCGGTCAGGCGCAGTAGCGCCTGACCGGGCTGTTTTGACAACGGTAGAATGCACGCCTGTTTCTGTTCACGCTGATTGTTTGGACGCTTGAGATTTATTCCGCCGGTTCAGCATATAATAGAGCTTTGGCACTGCCGCTGCGGTCAATGCGGTCAATATAACGTCCTTCACAAGCGGTAGAGCCATCCATGTCCATAACAGCCCGTAACTGAACCCATCCGGTGCATCGGCAATCGTCATGTAGGCATAATACATGTACGTCGTTCCAAGGGCGTAATTAATAATGAGGCTGAGGAAAGCAGCCGTGAAAAATGTCGGAAGCCCAGGCTTTGATTTCATTTCTATAATTTTTCCCGTGACGAAAGCCATGATGATAAAAGATAAGATAAATCCGAACGTAGGACTGACGAGCGCGCGGAAGCCTCCGGAAAATTCCGAAAATACCGGCAGCCCTACCAGACCGATTAACATGTATACAATCATGGAAAAAGCGCCGAGGCGGCTGCCGAGCAGTGCACCAGCCGCAATGGCAATGATCGGCTGCAAGGTGACAGGCACTCCGCCAATGACGAGAAAGGCGGCAACGTTGGCGCCGATTCCCATTAATGCGGCAAAAAGGGCCGCAGAAACAATCTCAAAAGGTTTAAATGTCATCGTATGTGCCCTCCTATTATCTGTTCTTCTGAGTCATTATCATAAACGAATGTTCCTTTTTTGTCAACTTAAAATATAAATAGGTTAACAATACAAAGCTTGACGAAACGAAGCGGTGTTTGTATAGTATGTAACCAACCTTAATGATTCGGAGGAAACCGGTTATGGTCCGTAATCACAGCATGATAATCATTGCTCACCGGGGCAGTCCGGCTACCGGCATGAAAGAAAATACGGTCGAATCCTTTCACCGGGCTGTACAACTCGGCGCAGATATGATCGAAACCGATATACGTCAGACAAAAGACGGACAGCTGGTCTGCGTCCACTATCCTTCCTGGCAGGGAAAAGCCATCCGGGACATGTCCTACAAGGAGTGGAGCAGAAAAACACAGCGGAAAGAAGGCTGGAAACCGGCTCTGCTGCAGGACCTTCTTCCTCTGCTCGACAAAAAATATACGTTCAATGTAGAAGTGAAGGAAAAAGGCCTGGAAAAGAAGGTGCTCGAACAGATTCCTGAACGTGACAATATTCTGTTCTCTTCCTTTGATGAAGAGATTATCCAAACTATCAAACAGCTGGACCCTTCCTGCCGCACGGCTCTGCTTGTTGGAAGGTTTGATCTGCAGCAGGAGCGCAGAAGGCCTTTTCAATGGTGGCGCGACTATTTTCCTGAAAAACGGCTGCAGGAGGCGCAGGCTGATATGGTATGTCCGCATTTCCGCCTGGCTGGTCCGCGTTTTACAGCCCGGCTGCATGAGCAGGGCTACCATGTGTATGTCTGGACGGTCAATCACCCGGGACGTCTGAAAAAATTAAAAACATACGGCGTGGACGGCGTCTTTACAGACAATGTGGAAGCGGTGAAACGCTTGATCTGACAACCGCTGTGGATTGCCAAATGAAGCGCCGGCATTGTATGATGGAACAAAGACATGATAAAGGAGTGTTGGTTTATGGCACGCGTAGAAAGTTTCGAGCTCGATCATACCAAAGTGAAAGCTCCATACGTCAGACACGCCGGATTTCAGCGGGTCGGTACAGACGGCATCGTCAATAAATTTGATCTTAGGTTTGCTCAGCCGAACAAAGAAAACATGACGCCGCCGGTTATTCACACGCTCGAACATCTTCTTGCGATCAACATCCGCAAATACGCCGAAGAATACTCCCATTTTGAAGTAATCGACCTGTCACCGATGGGATGTCAGACCGGTTTCTATCTCATTATGAACGGAGAACCGGAAATAGCGGAGTTGATTGATATTCTGGAGAAAACAATGGAAGATTCGCTGACGTACGAAGAAGTACCTGCCGCTACCGAAGAACAATGCGGGCAGGCAAGACTCCATCATCTGGATAATGCCAAAGAATGGATGAAGTACTGGCTCGGTCAGGACAAAGAGGAACTGAAAAAGGTATTTTAAAGAATCAGGGCACCGCACACTCATTGAAATAGAGTAGAGAATGAAAACGAGCCCGGAACAAAAAAGTACCGCTCGATTGATCATCCGAATGGTGGAACGGGATGCTGCACTTTGGCATCCTGTTCTGTCGTTCGGATTTTTAGTTGGACGAAATCTATCTATGCCTCTGTCCGCTGTCAGATTAATTCCCGGAGCTGATGTCCGGTAGGAGCGGTTTATCGGACACTAACGGGTGAAAATGAAAACATAATGGACGATAGAAGCTTCTATCGTCCACTACCTGCTCCTTCCGGTGTTCCAGTGTCTCCTGGAACCGTTCTATCGGACACTAAACACGAGATGAAAACGTGCAGTGTTCCTAAGACGGCACGTCGTCAACAAAATAGGCATCTCCCTGTCATTATGGATTTTCCTGGTCGTACTTCCGGGCGCGGTCGATGAGGTGTTCTACATTGTAGTCACTGCTGTTTGTGATATCTGCTTTCAGCACATGACTCATCAAGTGCAGAGCGAGCTCATTATCCTCGGAGCTGTTGGAAGCGGTGCAGTCCCCGGGGACAAATAACTGATAATGCCTCATGTAGGCGTCGTTGGCGGTGAAGTGGACACACATGTTTCCCGCCACCCCGGTAATAATCAATGTTTTTACTTCCAGGTAATCAAGCAGAATATCAAGCGGTGTCGCAAAAAATCCGGAAAACTGCGGCTTCAGCACGAAATAGTCGTCATCGTCGGGTTCAATCATTTCCGTGACGGGTTTTCCTTTTACATCATCACGCTTGCAGTGGGTGATAAGTTCCTGAAAGTCGCTCTGCCAGCGGCCGTAATTGTCATTTACATAGATGACGGGAATGCCGTATTCTTTCACTCTTTTTTTGAGCGAGGCGATGTTTTCCGCGGCTTTCAGCGCATGCGGAAATAAATAATCCCTGTCCTCAAATTCCAGGTCATTGATCATGTCCAGTACAATTAACGCTGTCGAAGATTTTTCCGCTACATGCAGTAATTTGTCCGTCATCATCAACCCTCCATTCTTTTCCTTGTTATCATTCCCGCACCACCACCATGTTTAATCTAAAATGCAATGTCACCCCGGCTGATCATATGATAAGATAGACGGTAATGAGAAAAGTGAATGCAGTACTGCACGCTTGAAAGGAGAGGCAGAGATGGAAAAGCATGAACTGGAAATACTGAAGCTGGTGGAAGATAACGGCCGCCTCGGTGTCCCTGCCATCGCCAAGATGGTGGACCGCAAAGAAGAGGAAGTGCAGGCGGTATTAAATAAATTGGAAAAAGAAAATGTGATTGTAAGCTATGCGGCCGTCGTAAACTGGAGCAAAGTGGAAGAGCAGGAAGGCGTGACGGCTATGATTGATGTGAAAGTGACACCGCAGCGCGGAGTCGGCTTTGATGAAGTGGCGGAACGGATCTACCGCTTCCCGGAAGTCAAAGCGCTCTATCTCGTCTCCGGTGCTTACGATTTATCCGTCGTTATTGATGGAAAAACGATGTCTGAAATAGCCGGCTTTGTTTCGGAAAAACTGTCTACGCTCGAATCAGTTATTTCCACCACCACCCATTTCCGTCTGAAAACCTACAAGCATGACGGTGTGGTATTTGAAGACGGGGAAGACGATGATAAAAGGATCGTGGTGTCGCCATGAGCACCCCTTCCGTAAGAAAAACCAATCGGTTGTCGGATGCGGTGCAGCATATCCAGCCGTCGGGCATCCGCCGTTTTTTTGATATGGCGTCTACGATGGATGATGTGATTTCACTCGGCGTCGGAGAACCGGATTTTGTAACCCCGTGGAATGTGCGGGAGGCAAGCATTGATTCGATGGAAAGAGGCTACACCGCCTACACGGCCAATCCCGGCATCCCCGAACTCCGGCAGGAAATTTCGAAGTACCTCAATGAACGCTTCGAAACCCCGTATGATCCGGAACGTGAAATCATCGTCACGGCGGGCGCGAGCGAAGCGATAGATATCGCCGTCCGTTCCACCGTGAACCCGGGAGAGGAAGTTATTATCGTCGAGCCTGGTTTTGTATCCTACGCGCCGGTTGTGTCGCTTGCCGGAGGTACACCGGTTTCCATCGGAACGAAAAAGGAAAATGAATTCAAATTAACGAAAGAAGAACTGGAAGCGGCCGTTACCCCGAACACGAAAGCGGTTATGATCAGTTTTCCGAACAACCCTACCGGAGCTGTTATGACAAAAGAAGAGCTGGAGCCGCTTGTTGATGTCATCGAACGTCACGACCTGCTCGTTTTTTCGGATGAAATTTATGCCGAACTGAGTTATGATAACGAGCACTGCAGTCTTGCCGCTCTTCCCGGGATGAAAGACCGCACCATTCTTATTTCCGGATTCTCTAAGGCGTTTGCGATGACCGGCTGGCGCCTCGGTTTTGTATGCGCTCCGGCTGATATCACAGCCGCTATGCTGAAAATTCATCAATACATTCTCATGTGTGCGTCCACTCCCGCCCAGTTTGGAGCGCTCGAAGCACTGCGGAGCGGCCGGGATGATGTAGAACGCATGATAACAAGCTACAAGCAGCGGCGCAATTACATTGTGAAATCTTTTGCCGAAATCGGTTTGTCCTGTCACGTGCCGGGTGGGGCGTTTTACGCCTTTCCTTCGATTGAAAGCACCGGCATGAACTCGGAGCAGTTTGCCGAAGGGCTGTTGAAAGAGGAGCACGTGGCCGTAGTTCCCGGTGGCGTATTCGGAGAAGGCGGAGAAGGACATATCCGCTGTTCCTACGCGACTTCCATGGAGTCGCTGGAAACTGCACTCGACCGCATGGGGCGTTTTCTGCGCCGGCATTCATCCTGAAAAATCAATAAAAAGGCTGCACCGGAAACGTACCGGGCAGCCTTTTTTTTACGGATTATCGTTACGCTGTCACCAAACGCCGAGGACATCGAGAAAAGCGGCGAGAATCGCAGCCGGTGTGATATAGCGGAGCACAAACAGCCATACCCGGAAGAAACCGGTGGAGAGACTGGAGCCGCGAAGAAGTTCTTCCTGCAGGACGTCCGGCTTCAAGCGCCACGATACAAAGACCGCGATCAAAAAGGCGCCAAGCGGAAGCAGAATGTTGCTGACGAGAAAATCGACCTGATTGAAAAAGATATCGCCGAAGATCAACCATTCGGATAACAAGCCGTACGAAAGATTCGACGGAATGCCGAGCAGAAAGATCGCGATGCCGGCAATCCATGCTGCTTTTCTGCGCCTTTCAGGACGCTGGTAGGAAGCCGTCGATACCACGATTTCAAGCAGCGAGAATGCCGACGTTAACGTGGCAAACAGCAAGAGCAGTAAGAACAGCGAGAAAAATACAGAGCCAAACGCGATTTCACTGAAAACAGCGGGAAGCACCGCGAAAATAAGTCCCGGTCCTTGACTAGGCTCCAGACCGAAAGCAAACACGCCCGGAAAAATTGCGAGACCGGCAAGAAACGCAATAAAAATACTTAAACCGACAATCGAAAACGCCGATCGGACCAGGCTTTCTTTTTTGGACAGGTAAGAGCTGTAGGTTACCATGATGGAAACACCAAGACTTAACGAGAAGAAAGCCTGTCCGAGGGCGAACAGAACCGTCCCGCCGTCAAGACTGGAAAGATCCGGCTGAAGGAAAAAGCGGATGCCCTCCATTGCTCCCTCTAAGGTGACAGAACGCACCACGAGAACGGCAAAGATAAGAAACAAAGCCGGCATCATAATCGTGCTCGCCCGTTCAATTCCTTTCTGGATGCCGCCCTGGACGATAAGAATCGTAAGAAGTATAAAGGCCAGATGAGCCGCGCCGACTTCCCACTGATTCGAGATGATGGAATTAAATAACGCCCCGAAATCGCCGCCGGGTGGATTCGTCAATCCGCCGGTTAAGCTGCGGATGAAATAGGTGAAAATCCAACCTCCTACCACGGCGTAAAACGAAAGAATTAAACAGGAGGAGATAATGCCGAGGATGCCGACCAAGTGCCAGGAACTCTTTGGCGCCAGTTCTTTGTACGCCTCGATCGGCGGTTTCTGTGTCCGGCGCCCGATCACAAATTCCGCCAGCATAAGCGAGGTCCCAAGAAGAATCGTAAACAACAAGAAGACCAGAAAGAACGCTCCCCCTCCGCTCGTTCCGGTCACATATGGAAGCTTCCAGACCGCGCCCAGACCGATAGCCGATCCCGCCGCAGCCAGAATAAAGCCTAATTTTGAATGCCATTGATCTCTATTCATGCCTGCCCCTTCCTTTCATTAAACGATGTAAACATCTCAAAAACCATATCGGAAAACAAGGAGTACTGTCAATGAAACCCGGGACATTTCAAGAAGAAATCTGGGACCGGATTCAAAGATTGCTGCACTTGTTTCGCATTTTCATAACCAAAGGGAAAAAACGGAGCAGGATTTATAAATAAATAAATTGCTGAATGGGGGAGGATGTGATATAATTTGTTAGCTAATAACTTTTTAGGAGATGTTTGAATGTCGGTAGAGCAATACGAGGTAGGCAGTATCGTTGAGGGCAAAGTCACAGGAATTAAACCGTTCGGGGCTTTTGTCGCTCTTGATGAAAATAAACAGGGACTCGTCCATATCTCTGAAGTCGCTCATGGGTATGTAAAAGATATCAATGATGAACTATCAGTCGGAGACGAAGTCAAAGTAAAAATCAAATCCGTGGATGCGGACAGCGGTAAAATTTCGCTTTCCATCCGTGATACGCAGGAAGCGCCGGAGCGGGAAGACAAAAAGCCAAATAACAGCGGCGGTCCGAAAGGCGGATCCAATAAAGGCGGCCAGCAGAAAAACCAAGGGTTCAATACCCTCGAAGATAAGTTGAAAGACTGGCTCAAGCAGTCGAACGAAATTCAGGCGGACCTGAATAAACGCATCCGTAAGTAAAGAAAAGAAGGGGGATTCCGGAACAGCCGGAACACCCCCTTCTTTTTTTACGTAAAAGACAGGCTTACCGCTGAGGTTCGGGGCTCCTCTCCAGTTCTTCATCCGGTTTGAACAGAACGGAGATGCTGTAAAGGCCGGCAATCCCAACCAGAGCGTAAATCACCCGGGACATTGCCTGGGCCTGGCTGCCAAAGATGGCTGCGATAAGATCGAATCCAAAAAATCCAATTAGCCCCCAGTTCACCGCACCTATAATGGTCAGAACAAGAGCCGTACGCTGTATGCCGCTCATACTCCTTCACCCCCCTTCACCTGTGTCACGCTTACGACTTATCATGAGAAAAGAAAGCATGCTTTATACATGATGGACACGAAAAGAAATCATTCCAGTTTGCAAAGCTCTCCTTCCATAAAAATAGCTTGAATTCCAAAGCGCCGTTCTATACATTGGAAGAAGAGACTAATACTTTGGAGGAAATCTTATGCCAAAAGACATTCAATTTGATTACAGCAGTGCGCTGCCGTTTTTTGATGAAAAAGAACTGGAGCAGCTCGCAGGCCAGGTACATACAGCCCAAACGGCTATTCATGAACAGACCGGGGCAGGGAGTGATTTTCTCGGATGGGTGGATCTCCCAAAAAATTATGATAAAGAAGAATTCGCGCGTATTCAGCAGGCCGCGGCAAAGATCAAAAGTGATTCCGACGTACTGCTCGTGCTCGGCATCGGCGGCTCGTACCTCGGGGCCAAAGCTGCTATTGAAAGCCTCACCCACACGTTCGACAACCAGCGTGGAAACGATGAGCGCGGCGGGCCGGAGGTTTATTTCGCGGGCCATCACATCAGCCAGTCCTACATCCGCCACTTGATGGATATGCTGGACGGAAAAGACGTCTCCATCAACGTTATCTCCAAATCTGGCACAACCACCGAACCGGCGATTGCGTTCCGTATTTTCCGCGACTTTCTGGAGAAAAAATACGGGAAAGAAGAAGCGGCGAAACGTATTTACGCCACGACAGACAAAGAAAAAGGGGCCTTGAAGACGCTTGCCGATGAGCAGGGGTATGAGACCTTTAGGGTGCCGGATGATGTCGGCGGCCGGTATTCTGTTCTCACTGCTGTCGGTCTTCTTCCGATTGCTGCGGCCGGACTCGACATCGAGCAGATGATGCAGGGCGCTGACGCCGCGCGAAACACCTATGCCGAGCCGGACCTGATGAAAAACGAAGCGTATCAGTACGCCGCTGTGCGCCACGCACTTTATCAAAAAGGAAAAGCCATTGAACTGCTCGTTAATTATGAGCCGAGCCTTGGTTTCTTTTCTGAGTGGTGGAAGCAGTTGTTCGGCGAAAGCGAAGGAAAAGATCATAAAGGTCTCTTCCCGGCTTCGGTGAATTTTTCAACGGATCTTCATTCGATGGGGCAGTACGTGCAGGAAGGACGCCGTCACTTGTTTGAAACTGTACTTCAGGTGGAGCATGCCGGTGAAGACGTTACCATTCCCAAAACGGAGGACGACCTCGACGGTTTGAATTATCTCGCGGGGCAGTCCATGGATTTCGTCAACGAAAAAGCGTTCCAGGGGACACTCCTCGCCCACACAGACGGCGGTGTGCCGAACCTTGTCCTGCGCATTCCGGAAATGAACGAATACTACTTTGGATATCTTGTGTATTTCTTCGAAAAAGCATGCGCCGTGAGTGGCTTCCTGCTCGGCGTTAATCCGTTTGACCAGCCTGGCGTGGAAGCCTATAAAAAGAACATGTTCGCCCTTCTCGGAAAACCCGGCTTTGAAGCGCAGCAGCAGGAACTCGAGAAACGATTGAATCAATAAGCACAATCCCGGAGAAATGTTCTCCGGGATTTTTGCATGAAAAACGGCAGTCGGGAAAAAGTAAGAACAAAAAAGAAGGCAGGGAAGCTTATGATTGAAATACCTTCAAAAGTGGAAGGGCATCGATTTGTGCTTCAAGATCTTGAGAAGAAGCTGAAACCGCTCGGCTATGATATCGGCGGAGGCTGGGAGTACGACCACGGCTGCTTTGATTATAAAATGTCGGGTGAGGGAGAATATCGTTTTTTCCGTGTGCCGTTTGAGGCGGTGGACGGGGAGCTGGAACAAAAAGGGGTAAAAGTCGCTGTCGGCCGTCCGTTTGTGTTGTCTCATGAATATAAACGCGGCTCGGATCATATCGAAGAACCTTATAATGCCGTCGTAAATCAGTTTCAGACTCCCCAGAACAAAGACGCTGAGGTGTCCGAACCATGGGTGGAGCAGGGAGAGAGGCTGAATAAAGAACTCGAGGACTTGCTGTTATCGTGAGGACTCCAGCACAAGCAGCGACTGATCTTCCTGCAGCACACTTTCTTTGTCCGGATGCAGGTTCGTCTTTTTTTCCCCGCTGATCCCGATCGGCAGAATATCCATCGAGGCGGCAAGCCGGCTGACTTCTTCGAACGTTCTACCAATCCAATCTTCCGGACACGGCATGGAACGGAGATAGGGAGTGGCTTCCACATCCAGCAGCAGGGTGATGGTTTCGGCGATACCCTGCTGCTCGAGACTTTCGGTCATTAAGAGACTGGAAATCATATTGGAAGCAATGATTTCATCAGCTCCCGCATGACGAGCGTTGGGCAGCTGTTCCGACGTCAGAATTTCAGCGGTGGTATAAATGTCATCGCAGTAATGCTTAGCCGTAAGTAGTGTCAAAATGGTCTGCGCATCCGCCTGCTGCTCCGTCCCCTCGAGCCCCGATGTAATGACAAGCGCCCGGGCCTGTCTGACATTGGCCTGCCGCAGGACAGACTGCATCGTAGGGCTTCCTTTTAAAAACTGAAGGCGGGCACTGTTGTGAAACGGGGACTCCACCAGCCTGTCATCGATCAGCAGAATCTGACGCTCCGGATACGCGCGCTGAATCTGATCGATAAACTGGCGGGCCCGCTCATTCCAGTTGACGATGATATAATGGTTCGAAAAGCTCGACGGCAGTGTTCCTTTCTGCCATCGGTGCTGCTCATTTACCGTACTGGAGGCGAGATTCGTCACGAAAAACAGCACAAAACCAATGCCGAACAAAATTAAAATCATCGCAAAAATCCGGCCTGTCACTGTTTCCGGCACAAAATCCCCGTAGCCGACTGTCGTGGAGGTGACAACCGCCCACCAGACCGCATCAAAAAATGTCGGGAACGCCTCCGGCTCCAACACATGCAGCACATAGGAAAACGTAGTCAGAATCAACATAATAATAAAAAGAAGACGGACCAGAACCGGAATCCGGTCGTAAAAACGGACAGCCGCATGTAGCATGAACGTACACCTCCCCACAAAAAGAATCCTGTTGGTACCAATATAGCCAAAGGATTGCCGTTTCATTCACGGTCTGGTATCGTAGGGAAAAGAAGCGCCGGAGGAGGACATGCCATGATACTGCTCGAATCGATCAGTTTCGGCCTGGCCATTTTTATCGGCTGGCTTGTATTGGACTACGCCAAAGAAAAGCAGTGGCGGAAAGAAAAAGTTGCGGAATCCTTTCTCGTCGGCGTTGTCGGCGCTGCAGGATGGGCTGCCTTCGATCTGATACTTTTATTATGATTTTGTGTTGACACTTTCAGCAAATGTACTTATAATGAAAATTGTCGTTTTGATGCGGGGCATTAGCTCAGTCGGGAGAGCGCTTGGCTGGCAGCCAAGAGGTCATCGGTTCGAGCCCGATATGCTCCACCAACCAATAAACCTGCTGTATCGTGACATTATCGATGACAGCAAACGATGTTGTACTTCGGAGTACACATACATAATTCCGCCAATGACGCCGGTTTGAGGGACTTCCTCGGCCCGGCGTTGTTTTTATGGCTTTTCTATACAAGCTGTAGATCCAACATTGTAGTTTATTATACAAAAGGATACCGCATTTCATCTGAAAATGGAATATTATTCAAAAAGTAGAAGCAGCAGCTCTAAATGTTTGGACAGCACGAATACATTATCTGCAGCAGATACTACCTGGAGAAAGTAATATAGATGTGGTATTACTATTTAAAACAAGCTAGATGGAATCCTGTCTTGTGGATAACACACCGCCTAAAAAGGATAACATGCTGAAAAACCATAAAATTCCGCTGGCAGCAAGTCTCATAGATGTAACAGCAGATGGTTTACCCGGTGGACCAATGACAGTTAGAGCAATCAAAACTGAAGTAGAGAATAAAAGGAGAAAACCGAGAAAATATCCCATAGCTTTTTTCTCACGAATGGTGTGACTTTTTATAAACAAAGAGATTACTATGACGAATGAAAGCAGCATCATGATAGAGAAACCGACTATTATAATGGGCAGCGTTTCTTCTTCCATTGCCATTGTATTGATCATCACACCCCCCCCGCCTATTATATATTAAACAGCCACGGTAATTTCTATTCCATTTTACATTTTGTCTACAATATAGGTGTTATTGAATTTTGCATCAATTTTTGCCCGTTCTCCTGTCATTTTAATAATCTTTTGAATATCCTCCCGATTCATACGATACTCTCCCGACTGTAAATTGCCTGTATACATCATAGCACATTTACGGTAATGAAAAATGGAGAGATGACATCATGCGCCGGAGGAGAGCTATCCCCCTTCGTCCAGCGCCTTTGATATATTGTCCCATAGCAAAAATGCTGAAAATAAAAGTAAGGTGAATGGGATATAGTCTATCCCCATCAAATCCCCCAGTTCCTCACTCATCATGGATAATAGGCAGAACAAGCCGTACGAGATAAGAAGAAATAAAGCATGTTTCATCCATCCCCGTATCTGCCGTGTGAATATGAATCGTGCGGGGATATAAACAAAAATCACGTATGGCACGGCTGTAACAAAAGCACTGAAAAAAATAGATCCCATTACAGAGTGGCTGGAAGGTTGATGCCAACCGCTTATGTACAGAAGAATAAAGTGTATACCAAATGTAAATAAAGAAAGAAGGGTTATTTTCATTTTCATATTTTCTACTTTGACGGAGTTTGATGTTTCGTTATTTAAACGATCATCCATGATAGGGCCTCCTCTTTAAACAAAAGCTTTCACCCCATACTATCATAAAGAAGCTGTACGGGAATAACCCCGTACGGCGGGCTTTGGCGCCCGATTCTCCCGGGAGACCCTAAGCGCCTTCCCGTGTCCATATATCTGTGTTGTTCACGGATGCGGCCGTTACATGTATCAGCACTTGTCCAGGCTTTACATCAGGGACAGGTACGTCGTTTTGCAGATGCAGGACGTCCGGTCCTCCAAATTCAGTGAACACCGCCGCTGTCACGTGGTTACTCATTATAAAAGCCCCTTTCCTATACTTTACTGCATTAAATACAATACACTCTGTTTTGTCTGCTCAAAGAATCCAGAAACGACGCCGGTATCTCCGCTTATTTTTTCCTTCCTGGACTGTTTGCTCCTATGATTCTCCGGGTATCCTGTTCTTACGGAGTTTACTTGCATCTTTTGATTGCAAAGGAGTTTTGACGATGAGTACGATGGAAATCATATCTTGGCTGTTTATTATAGTGGGTGTGCTGCAGGCCGTCTATATCACGATAGACGTGGTGCGGCGCCCGCAGCAGATGATGCCGATCATGAACATCGTCTGGCCGCTGACCGGACTCTATTTTCCGGTAGTCGGCTTGTTGGCGTACTGGAAACTGGGGCGGAACAACCATCCTCATAATCATCAGCACGGCCATCACGTCCATCACGGGCACCACGAACATCAAAACAAGCCCTTTTGGCAGAGTGTTTTTGTATCTACGACCCACTGTAGCAGCGGCTGTTCACTTGGTGATATGATCGGCGTGCCGGTGGTTGTTTTTACCGGGCTGACTATCGCGGGCAGCACGCTGTTTGCGGAGTACGCGGTGGAATTTGTGCTGGCCTATATTTTCGGAATCGCTTTTCAGTACTACGGCATGGGGGCCCATGGAAAAGGAAGTCCCCGAGAAAGGCTGAAAAACGCAGTCAAAGCAGACACGTGGTCGCTTATTGCGTTTGAAGTCGGCATGTTCGGATGGATGGCTGTGTCCCACTATCTCCTGTTTGCCCAGCCTCCGGAACCAAGCGGTGCGGTGTTCTGGTTTATGATGCAGATCGCGATGATGCTCGGCTTTCTTACGAGTTATCCGGCAAACTGGCTGCTTGTGAAAAAGGGAGTGAAGCATGCGATGTAAGAATGCATCGATGCGCGCCGATATCTGATAGACGGGTGTTGAAGTTGTCTGATACTATAATAAATAGAAGAATGCTGGAGGCTTATCATGACAAATCAATTTCAACATCCCCGCTACGTGACGGTTATTGAAGAAATAAAAGAGAAAATCAGAAACGGGGAACTGGAACCCGGGGAGCGCCTGCCGTCGGAGAACGAGTATGCGAAACAGCTCCATGTTTCCCGGAACACCCTTCGTGAAGCGCTGCGGATTCTTGAAGAAGAGCACATCATGGTCCGCAAACACGGAATCGGCACGTTTGTGAATAAAAAACCGGTGTTTTCGGGCGGTATTGAAGAGTTGTTTAGTATTACCGACATGATTGAACGTGAAGGAAAAACACCGGGAACGGATATTTTATTCACCGGATTCACCGAGCCGCATGGCGATGATAAAAAAGAGCTCACACTCGATGAACAGGAGCAGGTGTATCTGATAAAGCGGATCCGGACCGCAGATGACGATCCGCTTGTCTACTGTGTGGACAAAATTCCAGCAGGGCTCCTTGAAGATGATTACAACCTGGATGAAGAATCGATGCTGCTCTCGCTGGAGAAGAAGGCCGGCGTGACAATCAGCTACGCCAAAGCCAATATTGAAACGATGGGCTATCATGAAGAAATCAGTACGATGCTGCAGTGCGAAAATGGTTCGCCGCTCCTCGTATTGAAACAGGTCCATTATGATATGGCGGATGAGCCGGTGCTGTACTCGATTAACTTTTTCAAATCCGATCAAATCAGTTTTAATGTATTTCGAAGAAGACAGCTTTAGAAGCTGTCTTTTTTTGGATCCAGCTTTAGCGTCCAGCTGCTCAGGGTTTGGTCCAGAACCTGTCGCGGCAAACCAGGGCGCTTGCACTTTTCTTATAGGGGGAGGAAGAGGACACTAAGTGATTGATTGGGAATCTTAGTAGAGTCAGCCTAAAAGGTAAACAAGTTCTTAAGAGAATTGTTTTATAATGAAAATGCTATTTCACAAGGACGTGGAAACTTTGAACAAGCCATATAAGAGTATATGGATCTATCCGGCCACGATCATGAATCTATTTTCCCGGAAAATTACCGGTTGGAATATGGCTTCCCACATAACAAAAGAGCTTGTCCTTCCGGCGTTAGACCGAGCTTTCATTACCCGTTTTCCTGGGCCCCGTCTTCTTCTTCACTCCGATCGGGGATCGCAATATTGTTCGAAGGACTATACCCACAAACTCAAGGCGTATGACAATCGGTCTTTATAATAAGTCAAAAGATAAATATCTATATTTCATTGATATGCAGGGTTTTCTCTTCCCTAGGTTGAACCTTCATTCAGAATCGTAGATATAAACATTAAAATCACTGCCCCGGCATAAAGTATTAGAAGACATGATATTTTACTGTTGAGGATAATTTTTAGATGTGTTAATATTTAAAAAAATCTCCAAAAGCAGTTCATTCCATTTCGTGACTTTATCCTGCCCGGATAAAACCCCTTATGGAGTCTGACTGACTTTTCAGGAGCACGAGCCCATGTATGACGAGAAAACAGTTTACGTTGTGGGAGAAGCAAAATCTCCTGGAAACAACCCCATTATGAAGCAGTACGACACTTTTTTTGTAGGATTTGTCATTGATCGCACCGACGGCACTATTGTAGATGCAGACTGTACTTCGGTTTTGGGACTGACTAAAAAGTTTGTACAAACCCTGTTCACCGGTCATAATATCTGGGACAGTGATGCTGTAACAAACAGTGTGATGAATCGTTATCTAGGTTCTTCCCAAAAAGCGATTATAGTCGCTTTTAAGCATGCCCGGAAAAAATACGAGCAGGCCTTTGAATCAGAATAACTTCAACTACGCTGCTTTATCTATTGATACGTAGATAAAACCCAGCTGATAGGAATTATTTTTCCTATTGGCTGGGTTTTTCTTATATTATTACACTTTTTATAAAGAAAGGAGTTTTTCTATGATTCAGGAGGGTTTTTTGTATTTAGGGATCATGATCGGACTGGCCGGGCTTATTGCTTACATAGAAAAAAGCTCGGACAGCAGGTTTTTCAAGTATGTACCTGGTATTATCCTCATTTATTTTGCTGGTGCTTTTTTAAAAACCATCGGTGTGCTGGGGGACAGTGAATCCGTTGACAATACGTACGGTACCGTAAGAGATGCGATTTTACCAGCTTTGATTCTTTTAATGTTATTAAACTGTGATTTACGAAAGCTTATCAAGCTGGGTCCCAAAATGCTGATTGGTTACTTTACTGCGGTGTTCAGTATCATTCTCGGATTTGTTGTAACGTATCTCATCTTTAAAGGCCTTTATGTCACAGACACCTGGCAGGCATTAGGTGCATTGTCGGGAAGTTGGACCGGCGGCTCTGCCAATATGGCAATCATCCAGGGAGTCCTGGACATTCCGGAAAATATTTTTGGTTATGCGCTGGTGATGGATACGATTAACTATTCCACCTGGGTAATGGCTATGTTCTGGCTTGTTCCGTTTGCGGCCATCTTTAACCGCTGGGCAAAAGCAAACACCTCTCATCTTGATGAAGTAAGCAAAGAGCTGATAGAAGAAGAGGAACAAAAGCAGGATGAAAAAACAAGCTTCGTTCACTTAATGGGATTAATTGCTATTGGTATATTCGGCTCTGCTCTTGCTGCAAGTATTGGCGGTTTGCTCCCCTCCTACGGTGATATCGTCAGTTCGCTCACATGGACTATTTTCATTGTTTCTATAGCAGGGGTGCTGCTTGCCATGACGAGAGTATCCAAAATCCCAGGGTCCATGGATATAGCCAATGTCTTTCTTTATATTGTGATTGCTCTGATTGCGTCCAGAGCTGATTTCTCTGATTTTTGGCAGGCGCCTGTTTATATTCTCTCCGGTTTTATCATTTTGGCTATCCATGGACTTATCATGGCTTTGGCCGCGAAGGTGTTTAAGCTGGATTTATTTACACTTGGTGTCTCAAGCCTGGCCAATATCGGCGGTATGGCCTCTGCCCCGCTGCTTGCCGGTGCCTATAACCGTGCACTCATTCCCATCGGGGTGGTAATGGCCCTGGCCGGTTCCTTCTTTGGTACTTATTTCGGCCTGCTTACCGCACAATTATTGTCCCTTTTGTAAACAAGCTTCAAGCCCGAGTGGGTGATATCGGAAAAAAGGAGTCAGACATCGTGAAAATCACTGAATTATTGACACAAAAAACATCACTGCCTTTGGAAAAGCCTTTTAAAACAGCTCTTCGGAGTATCAACTCCATTGAAGTGGTGGATGTAACCATCCAGCTTGAAAACGAGGAGAGCGGCCTCGGATCTGCCTCCTCCACATGGCAGATCACCGGAGAATCACTGGAAAGTATCGAAGCGGCCATGAAGGGGCCGATGAAACAAGCTTTACTTGGACGGGATATTGAACAGTTGGAAGACATTTTAACAGCTGTGCAGAAAAGCTGCGCAGCGAACACAAGTGCTAAAGCCGCGGTTGATATCGCTTTGCATGATGCCTATTGTAAAATGTTTGGTCTGCCCCTCCATCAATACCTTGGCGGGGGTGCACTATTTCCCGTCACCGATATGACAATCAGTATCGATAATCTTGAAAAAATGCAGGACAGTGCAAAACTATCCAAAGAACAGGGTTTTGATGTATTAAAAATAAAAGTCGGCAATGAGGAAAAACTGGATATCGAGCGTATCACAAAGATTCGCGAAGCGGTCGGAGACAGCGTGAAGCTTCGTTTGGATGCTAATCAGGGATGGAGTAGTAAGAATGCTGTCAAAATTATTCGCGCTCTTGAAGAAAAAACAAATCTTGAATTAGTGGAACAACCGGTCCCTGCCGGTGATATAGCCGGTTTAAAATATATCCGCGAAAGAGTTAATACTCCGATCATGGCGGATGAAAGTGTTTTTTCGCCGGCAGATGCTTTTCGATTAATAAAAGAAGAAGCGGTGGATCTGCTTAATATTAAACTGATGAAATGCGGAGGCCTCCGCAGGGCCAGGCAGATAGCAGATATGGCTCAAAGCGCTGGTGTGGAATGTATGATCGGAAGCATGATGGAATCGCATCTATCCGTTACAGCGGCTGCCCATCTGGCTTACGCCCACAGTAATATTACAAGATACGATCTTGATGCAGCGCTCTGGCTGCAGGATCAAGTCGTACAAGGGGGGGTGAAGTGGCAGGGAAACACCGCTGAACTGTCTAATAGGCCGGGACTTGGATTACATTAATTCTTGGAGGTGCTGTTAATGCAAAATTTCTTTAAGTCATTGATTTTTCCTCTGATCGCTGTTGTCACAACAAGTATGCTATTTTACGCAAATGTAAGTGCCAAAGAAAAATTTAATGAGGGGGAAGAAGCATATATTGATGTTTCTGCGGCTTCCCTTTGGACCACTCCTGGAGATTTACGTGATGTTGATGAACCAGCCATATCCAACCCTGCGGATTTATGGACCTGGACCGAAAGCATGTCATTGGATGAAAAACTTTGGCTTGTCGGTGAACTGCAAACCCAGGCGTTGTATGGAAGTAAAGTAACAATTATAGAAGAAAATGAGGATTGGGTGAAGGTAGCAGCAGACGGCCAGCCCACCCCTAAAAATGAATCAGGGTACCCAGCTTGGATGCCAAAAGAACAATTAGCGGATAATCAACGATTTAATAATACCGACAAAGAACCATTTGCCCTTGTTACAGAGCCAACTACTCAGCTTCACACGAATAAAAAACTCCGTTCCGACTTTAAAGAACTCAGCTATAATACACGGCTTCCCGTCATAAATGAAAAAAAGGAAGCTGTGCTGGTTGCTACTCCAAGCGACGGAAATAAATGGATTCCGGCGTCAGATGTTTCTATCTATGAATCTGAAGAAGATATTCCGGCACCGGAAGGCAGTGATCTAGTGGAAACAGGAAAACAGTTTCTCGGTCTTCCTTATTTATGGGCGGGAACCTCTGGATTCGGTTTTGACTGTTCCGGATTTACCCACACCATCTATGATTCTTACGGGATTACGATTCCGCGTGATTCTTCCGTTCAAGCCACCCAAGGTGAGGCTGTGGACCGGGATAACCTGCAAAAAGGCGACCTGTTGTTTTTCGCTTATGAAGAAGGTGAAGGAAATGTCCATCACGTCGGCATGTACGCTGGTGGCGGGAGCATGATCCATTCTCCAAACTCCAGCAGTACGGTAGAAATTATTGAGGACTGGGAAGCTTCGAATTATGAAATAGAATTCGCCGGGGCAAGACGATATATTGACTAGGACTTTCATTGGGGCTGTATCAAGAAGTACAGTCCCTTTCCTATGAAAAAGAAAATGTAACTCAGGCATAAGTGGAGGGTGGGGACATTTGAAGGTTCATCGGCTAAAGAAAGGACCTTAATGAAAAGGAAAAAGAAACGGATTTGTGAGGAGAGAATGTTGGGGAGGACTATATGTTTATTCATGCGGCGGATATTCATTTGGACAGTCCGTTTCGAGGGCTTGAACGATATGAAGGCGCGCCTGTTGATGAGATTCGCAGGCGGCATGTGAAGCATTTATTAATCTAGTGGATACGGCGGTGGAAGAGCAGACGGCTTTTCTTATCATACGGTCAAAAAGCGGCAGAACGATACCGAAAACGTAAGTATAAACCGATCATAAGACCGTTTTGACTGGAGGAAGCCGGCCAAACGTAACATAGAACAGGTCATAATGACGTTTATAGTACATACCAGCAGTCAAAACGTAAGCATGGGAATACTGTATCATCATTTCAGGCAGACTTCCGCGGAAAAAAGAACTTCCTGAGCTTCGGCGGGCCTTCTATGCTTTTCTTATAAAAAAGGGTTGTGTTGTTGGACGTCTAACCTTTACAATGAATACAACATTCCGAGCAGGGGAGAGGATATCGACATTTATTGGAAGGGTTTTCTCTTTTTGAGATGAGAGGTTGGATGTCTGATGACCAGGTATTTTTAACAATGTTTTTAGAAACCGCTTACTAATTATATATGGAGGTTTTATCATGAGTTTTCTTTGGGGATTGATGGGGATTGTCTTTGTCTTGTTTCTTGCGTTTCTCGTATCAGCCAGAAAAAAATCCATCCGGCCGAGGACAATCCTGGGGGGACTGGCGATACAGCTCACCTTTGCTTTTATTGTGCTGCAGTGGGATTTAGGAAGACAGGCGCTGGAATGGTTCACCGAATATGTTTCCAACATTATCGGTTATACGGACGAAGGAATCAACTTTCTATTCGGCGATCTGCTGGCTATTGAAAGTGTAGAAAGTGTCTTTGCTCTGCAAACGCTTCCTGTTATTATCTTCTTCTCTTCTTTGATCGCTATATTATATTATATGGGTGTTATGCAGTGGTTTATTAAAATTATCGGCGGCTTTTTATCCTATATTCTCGGAACGAGTAAAGCGGAATCGATGTCAGCGGCTGCCAACATTTTCGTCGGGCAGACCGAAGCGCCGCTTGTTGTGAAACCGTTTCTCTCCAATATGACAAAATCTGAACTGTTTGCTGTTATGACCGGAGGACTTGCGTCCGTGGCAGGTTCGGTACTGTTTGGCTATGCGGCGCTTGGTATTCCGTTGAATTACCTGCTTGCAGCAAGCTTTATGGCCGCTCCGGCCGGTTTGATTATGGCAAAGATGATCATGCCGGAAAACGAAGTGTCCGAAACGACGGATCATATCGAACTGGAAAAAGACTCAGAATCGCAGAATATCATTGACGCTGCTGCCAACGGGGCTTCGACAGGGCTGCGTCTGGCGTTGAACGTGGGTGCCATGCTTCTTGCTTTCATTGCCCTGATTGCGATGGTGAACGGCATTATCGGCGGAGTGGGTGCCTGGTTCGGCGCAGATGGATTGACGCTCGAGCGTATTCTCGGATTTATTTTTGCTCCGGTTGCTTTTATGGTTGGCGTGCCATGGGAAGAAGCGGTCCGTGCCGGATCATTTGTCGGCCAGAAGCTGGTTTTGAATGAGTTTGTAGCATATGCCAATTTTGCACCGGAAATTGAAGCAGGCAATCTGTCGGATAAGGCGATTACGGTCATTACGTTTTCTCTGTGTGGCTTTGCCAATATCAGTTCTCTGGCGATTCTTCTCGGTGGAATCGGCAGTCTTGCGCCTGAAAGACGCTCCGAAATTGCGCAGCTCGGCGTGCGAGCTGTTATTGCCGGCGCCCTCGCTTCCATGCTGAGTGCTGCGATTGCAGGAATGTTTGTCTAATCGAAGGAAAAAGGTGATAAAAAATGAGAATGGTCGATGTCATTGAGAAAAAACGGAACGGCCGCGAATTAACGAAAACAGATATTAATGAAATGATAGAACAGTATACAGCAGAAGAAATCCCTGATTATCAGATGTCAGCCTTTGCGATGGCTATCTTCTTTCAGGGGATGACGACCGACGAGCGGGTGCACTTGACGACAGCGATGGCAGCTTCCGGGGATCAGGTGGATCTCTCCGGTATTGAAGGTGTCAAAGTCGATAAACACAGCACAGGCGGGGTCGGGGATACGACAACCCTGATTCTGGCGCCGCTTGCTGCCTCCGTGGGAGTACCGGTAGCGAAAATGTCCGGGCGCGGCCTCGGTCATACCGGAGGCACGATTGATAAGCTCGAAGCGATCGACGGCTTTGATGTGGAGCTTAACGGAGATACGTTCAACCGGCTCGTTAATGAAAATAAAGCGGCTGTCACAGGCCAGAGCGGCAATTTAACCCCGGCCGACAAAAAGCTGTACGGTCTGCGTGATGTGACCGCGACGGTGGATTCGATCCCGCTAATAGCCAGTTCTATTATGAGTAAAAAGCTGGCATCCGGAGCAGACGCCATTGTTCTTGATGTGAAAACAGGAGCGGGCGCGTTTATGAAAGAAACAGAGGAAGCAAGAGAACTTGCCCGGGCGATGGTTGATATCGGAAACGGCGCCGGCAGGCATACAACGGCCGTCATCTCGGATATGAACCAGCCGCTCGGTTACGCGGTCGGCAATGCGCTCGAAGTGAAAGAGGCCATTGAAACGTTGAAAGGGGAGGGTCCGGATGACATTTTTGAGCTGTGCCTCACTCTTGGCAGTCATATGGTGGTGGCAGCTGGCTTAACGGAAACGACAGAAGAGGCCGAAGAACGTCTGCGTGAAGCGGTACGTTCCGGAAGTGCCCTTGAAACAATGAAAATCTTTATAGCAGGGCAGGGCGGAGACCCGTCTGTTGCAGATAATCCGGAAAAGCTGCCTTCCGCTGCGTACAAAAAGGAAGTAACAGCAGCGGAAGACGGCTATGTTGCTTCCATAGCAGCGGATGACATCGGAACGGCGGCCAGCATGCTTGGAGCCGGACGTTCAACGAAAGAGTCCACCATTGATCTGGCCGCAGGCATCATGTTGCAAAAGAAAATTGGGGATCCGGTGCAGAAAGGGGAGGTACTCGCCGTTATGCACTCCAGCACCGGGAATACTGAAGAAGCTGAAGCGAAAATTTCTTCATCTTACACGATAGAAACGCAGCAGACTAAACCGCCCCAGCTGTTGTACGATGTGATTCATTAAAGAGGAAGAGGGTCCGTCATGGATGGACCTTTCTTTTCAGTATAAGAGGTTGGACGTCCTACAAATAGGAGGTTAAAAGTGAAAGAATTAATGTTAAGTCTCGCTGCCGGTATGATTATCGGCATCGTGTTCAAATTTCTCAAGCTTCCACTTCCGGCTCCTCCGGTTCTGGCCGGGGTGATAGGAGTGGCGGGTGTATACTTCGGCGGAGTTATCGTGGATTGGTTCTATAAAACGCTGGCATAAAGAAAGGAGAATCATAGATGCATACTTCATTTAAACGTATATTTTTAATCGTTATGGATTCGGTCGGAATTGGCGCGTCTCCGGACGCCGCGCAGTACGGGGATGAAAAGGCGGATACGCTCGGACACATTGCCGGACACCGGGGGTCCCTCAGGATGCCGAACATGGGAAAGCTCGGGTTGAGTAATATCAGGAAGCTTCCGGGTATCGAAGCAGCAGAGGCGCCGCTTGCCCACTTCACAAAAATGCAGGAAGCGTCCGCCGGCAAGGATACCATGACCGGGCACTGGGAACTGATGGGGCTCCGCATTGATGCGCCGTTCCGGACATTTCCGGACGGATTTCCGGAGGAATTGATCACCGCCCTTCAGGGAACGTCCGGGCGGAACATCGTTGGCAACAAACCGGCATCCGGAACCGATATTCTCGATGAGCTGGGGGAGCATCATCTGCATACGGGGGATTTAATTGTTTACACGTCCGCCGATTCGGTCCTGCAGATTGCCGCGCATGAAGATGTTGTTCCCGTTGAAGAATTGTATGAGATTTGTGAAACCGCCCGCGAGCTCACGAAAGATGAAAAGTATATGGTCGGCCGCGTGATTGCAAGGCCTTTTACCGGAAAACCGGGTTCCTTTGAACGAACACCGAACCGCCATGATTACGCATTGAAACCGTTCGGCCGCACGGTCATGAACGAACTGAAAGACGCAGGTTTTGACGTGACAGCCATTGGAAAAATAACGGACATTTATGACGGGGAAGGAGTGACGACCTCCCTGCGGACAACTTCCAATATGGACGGTATGGATAAGCTGCTGGAAACGATGGATACTGATTTTACTGGATTAAGCTTTCTAAACCTGGTGGATTTTGATGCACAATACGGTCACCGCCGGGATCCGGACGGTTACGGGGAAGCACTGGAAGCCTTTGATGAGCGGCTCCCGGAAGTGCTGGAGAAACTGCAGGACGACGACCTGCTTATCATTACGGCTGATCACGGCAATGATCCGGTGCATCACGGGTCGGATCACACGAGGGAATATGTGCCGCTGCTCATCCATCACCCGTCTGTGAATCAAGGACTGGCGCTTTCGCTTCGTCCCACGTTTGCCGATGTAGGAGCGACCGTAGCGGAAAACTTTCAGATCAGGATGCCGTCGTTTGGAACAGGATTTCTAACAGACGTGAAGCAGCAGGAAGGAGAATAATCATGAATTACACATCCATTCAGGAAGCAGCACGCACCGTGAACACCCGTCAGAAAGTGCAGCCGAAAATCGGCTTGATTCTCGGGTCGGGGTTGGGCGTCCTGGCTGATGAAATCACCGACGCGGTCACGATTCCTTACGCGGATATTCCTCATTTTCCCGTGTCCACGGTGGAAGGCCACAAAGGACAGCTCGTTATTGGAGAACTGCATGGTGTGCCGGTACTTGCCATGCAGGGGCGTTTTCACTTTTATGAAGGATGGGACGTGAAAGACGTTACGTTTCCCGTACGGGTGATGAAAGAACTGGGGATCGACAAGCTGATTGTTACCAATGCCGCGGGAGGGGTGAATCCGTCCCTGAACGCCGGAGATCTCATGTTGATCACCGATCACATCAATCACGCCGGGTCCCATCCCCTGCGCGGCAGAAATAATCCGGAGCTCGGAGTCCGCTTTCCGGACATGTCGGCAGCCTACTCTCCGCGACTGCGGGAAGAAGCGCAGCATGCCGCAGCAGAGCTTGGCATGAATCTCCGGGAGGGTGTCTATGTCTGGAACAGCGGCCCGTCCTATGAAACGCCGGTGGAAGTGAAGATGCTCCAGTATCTCGGAGGAGATGCGGTGGGGATGTCCACCGTACCGGAAGTGATCGCAGCCCGTCATGCGGGAATGGAAACAGCGGGAATTTCGTGTATCTCCAACATGGCAGCAGGTATTCTCGATCAGCCTCTCTCACACGAAGAAGTGATCGAAACGACCGAGAAGGTGCGGGAAGAGTTTCTGGGATTGATCAGGGAATGGGTAAAACGAATAGAGAAAGGAGACTGAAAAAAAATGAAAAACATAGGAGAAAAACAGAAAGAAGCCGTAGAAGCGCTGAAACAGAAGAGAGACGTAAAACCGGAGCTCGGACTTATTTTAGGTTCCGGCCTGGGAGAACTGGCCGATCATATCGAAAACCCGGTCGTTGTGGACTATGAAGATATTCCGCATTTTCCAAAGTCTACAGTGGCAGGTCATGCCGGCACACTGGTGATAGGAACATGGCAGGGAAAAACGGTAGCAGCCATGAAAGGAAGATTTCATTATTATGAGGGGCATTCCATGCAGGATGTCACGTTTCCGGTCCGGGTGATGAAGGGGCTGGGTGTAAATACCCTTCTTATTACCAATGCCTGCGGTGGAATGAATCCATCCTTTGCACCGGGAGATATTATGGTGATTGACGACCATCTAAACATGACGGGAGACAACCCTTTAATTGGTCCCAATGATCCGGATATGGGTCCGCGTTTTCCAGATATGAGCCGGGCCTATTCACCCGAGCTGCGCACGGTCGCGGAGGAAAAAGCGGCGGAACTTGATATCAAGGTGCAGCACGGGGTGTATGCAGGCATTACAGGTCCGAGTTATATGACGCCGGCGGAAGTGAAGATGCTGCGTCAATGCGGCGCGGATGCAGTCGGCATGTCCACCGTACCGGAAGTGATTGCGGCCAATCAGATGGGAATGAGAGTACTGGGTCTCTCCTGCATCACGGACATGGCCATCGGGGAAGAGCTGGAGCCGCTGACGCACGACGATGTTGTCGCGGTGGCGGCCCGGACGAAACCCGTTTTCAAAAACCTTGTTCAGACAATTACCGCGTCCTTATAATACATGGAAGGAAGAGATAACCTATGCAGACAAACTTGGCAGAAAAGATTGATCATACGCAGTTAAAACCGGATACGAGCAATAAACAGATTCAAATGCTCTGCGCCGAAGCAAGAGAATATGAGTTTTATTCCGTCTGTGTCCTGCCGGTCCATGTGACAGAAGCTTACCATTTGCTCCAGGGGTCGGGTGTGAAAGTATGCACCGTCATCGGTTTTCCACTTGGAGCCTCCACAACCGAAACGAAAATGTTTGAAACAAAAGATACGCTTGAAAAAGGGGCGGAAGAAATAGACATGGTGCTCCCTATCGGCCTTCTGAAAGACGGGGAAGAGACGGCGGTGGAAAACGACATCCGGGCCGTAGTAACAGAAGCAAAAGGAAAGGCGCTTGTTAAAGTGATTCTCGAAACAGCGCTGTTGACGGATGAAGAGAAGAGAACAGCCTGCAGGCTGGCGGTGAATGCCGGAGCGGATTTCGTGAAGACATCGACCGGGTTTGTCGGCGGTGGAGCCAAAACGGAAGACATTACCCTGATGCGCGAAACGGTTGGAAATGGTATCGGCGTTAAGGCATCGGGAGGCATCCGCGACCGGGAGACGGCGGATGCCATGGTCGCAGCCGGCGCCGACCGGGTCGGTGCCAGTGTCAGCGTATCGATTGTAAAAGAATAAAGAGAAGAAGGGGGCTGTATCAAAAGGTACAGCTCCTTTCTTTTACAAGTGAAATAGAACAAAAATTACCTTCATGAGCAGGATTACAATAAAAGAAAAAGGAAGGTGTTATAATAACGGGGAAAAGAAAATGCTGCATGGCAAAAGGAGACATGTTACATGGCAGATATAAATATTCCAGTATCCGCCCTGAATCTGGCGCCTGTCCGGCAGGGAGGATCCAAAAAAGACGCCATCGATGCAACGGTCGATCTGGCGCAGTCTTTGGAAAAGATGGGATACGCACGCTACTGGATTGCCGAACACCACAATACATCGACACTTGTAAGCTCTGCGACATCGATTCTGATGAAGCACGTTCTTGAATATACCGACGAAATCAAGGTCGGTTCCGGCGGCATCATGCTGCCCAACCATTCCCCTCTCGTTGTAGCCGAACAGTTCGGTACGATGGCCACCATTTATCCGGACCGCCTCGACCTCGGACTGGGGCGCGCGCCGGGAACGGATATGCTGACGGCTTCCGCGCTCCGCCGTTCCAAGACGGATCAGTCTGTCTATTCGTTCCCTGACGATGTACAGCAGCTGCTTACGTATTTCGGTCCGGAAGAAGAGCAGGGTTACGTGAAAGCCGATCTTGGTATCAACACGAATATTCCGATTTACATTCTCGGTTCATCGACCGATTCAGCGGTTCTCGCGGCTAAACTCGGTCTGCCGTACGTCTTTGCCGCGCATTTCGCGCCGGCTCATATGGAAGAAGCGATTTCGATTTACAGAAGCCGGTTCCAGCCGTCCGATTATCTGGCCGAACCTTACATGATGGTTTGCGCGAATGTAATCGCCGCGGAAACCGACGAAGAAGCGCGCCGGGAACAGACGACGATGCAGCAGTTCTTTCTAAATGTCGTCCGTGGTAACAGGGAGCCGTTAAACCCGCCGGTTGATGATATGAATGAGATTTGGAGTTCCCGTGAAAAAGAAGCATCGTCGTCGATGTCGAGAATGACGTTTCTCGGAAGTAAAGAGTCCATCCGGGAGCAGCTGACACAATTTCAGGAGAAGTATAATGTGGACGAGTTGATGGCTGTTTCCTACATTTACGATCCTGAAAAGCAGAAACGGTCGTATCAGATCCTGAAAGACATCGTATCGGAATAATGATATGTAAAAACGCCGGTGCAGCAAACAGCTCCGGCGTTTTTTCAGGATGTAGGCGATTGTTGTTTCTGTCTTTTACGAAGCGTGTGGTTCCGCCCCCATTCATGCATCGCTTCAAGAATAGGTTCGAGGCTCCGGCCGTAGTCTGTCATCGCATACTCGACTTTTGGAGGAACCTGGGGATAAATGGTACGTTGAATAATGTCTTCTTCTTCCAGTTCACGCAGCTGCTTGGTGAGCATTTTCTGCGTCACACCCGGCATTTTTTGTTTCAGTTCGCTGAAACGCTGGGTTCCTTCCTGAAGAAGATGCAGCAGAATAATTGGTTTCCATTTTCCGGTAATAATATTGAGGGCATCTTCCACCCGGCATTGCTCCGGTACTTTTTCCATAAAATCAGCCTCCACGGTATCATAAAAGATACCACACCACTTCAAAGTGCGTACTTCTTTTTAGTCGTTATATCTTCTATAATAACATGGCACAGGAAAGGTGGGTAACACAATGCAGCAATATGGAATAGATGAAAGCAAAGGACTTGAATTCGGCATTTATACGCTCGGCGATCATCTGCCGGATCCACATACAGGAGAACGAATTTCCGCGCAGCAGCGCATACAGGAGATCATCGAATTTGCCAAACTTGCTGACGAAGCGGGACTTGATTTTTTCAGTGTAGGGGAAAGCCACCAGGAATATTTCGCCACACAGGCGCACGCTGTCGTACTTGCTGCTGTCGCGCAGGCAACAAAGAATATAAAAGTAGCGAGTTCCTCCACGATCATAAGCACGTCGGACCCGGTGCGGGTGTATGAGAACTTTTCGACGGTTGATTTGATTTCAGGAGGCCGTGCCGAGCTCGTGGCGGGCCGTGCTTCCCGTATCGGTCTCTTTGATCTGCTCGGGTATGATATCCGTGATTACGAAGCGTTATATGAAGAAAAGTTTGACCTGCTCCGCCAGATCAATGAACAGGAGAAAATCACATGGAGCGGAGACTACCGGGCCCCGCTTCGAAACGCGGAAGTGCTGCCGAGACCTCAAAAAGGAAAGCTTCCGATATGGCGCGCGGTCGGTGGAACACCGCAGAGCGCCATGAAAGCAGGATACGCGGGTGTGCCGATGTTTATGGCACATCTAGGCGGCCCGGTCGATGCTTTTAAACAGACCGTGAACGCCTACCGGGAAGCGGCAGCGGCCGGAGGATTCGATCCGGCGGAGCTCCCGGTGGCAACAGCCGGTTTTTTCTATGCGGCAGAAACCACACAGCAGGCTCTTCAGGAAATGTATCCTCATGTGAACGAAGGCATGAAACGGACGAACGGACGCGGTTTTGCAAAACAGCTGTTTGCGCAGGGGGCCGATACACGAAGCGTGATGAACATCGGCAGTCCGCAGGAAATCATCGAAAAAATACTCTATCAGCATGAAGTGTTCGGGCATCAGCGTTACATTGCCCAGATTGATTTCGGAGGCGTACCGTTTGATAAGCTCCGCAAAAATATCGAAATCATTGCAACCGACATTCTGCCTGAAGTCCGGAAGCATACAGCAAAATAAGAGGAGGAATGAGACATGAATGTAGTGGCATTATCCGGTTCCACAGCCGGTTCCAAAACACGGACAGCGATGGACTACACGGCAGCCTCACTTCAAAAGCAGCTGCCGGATTCGGACGTCACGCTGCTTGATCTGGCGGAATATGACGTGCAGTTCAGCGACGGCCGGCATCACCTTGACTATGACGGGGATACCGGTTATGTCGTGCGGACCATGATGGAAGCCGACGCGGTTATCATCGGAACGCCTGTTTTTCAGGCTTCCATTCCCGGGACATTGAAAAACCTGTTCGATCTCCTCCCCGGCGACGGGTTCAGCGGCAAAGTCGTGAGTATGCTCGTCACGGCCGGATCGGCAAAACATTACCTGATTGCCGAGCAGCAGCTGAAACCGATTCTCGGTTACATGAAAGCAGAAATCGTCCAGGGGTATGTATTTATCGAAGAAAAGAATTTCTACCAGAAACAGATTACTGATGATGACGTCCTTTTCCGGATCGACCGCCTCGTGGAGGACACAGCGTTCCGCACCGGCGTGCTGACCAGAATCCAGGAAGAACAGGACGCGGCTTACGATTTTTAACGAACATGGATGTGTAATAAAGCCGAAGGAACGATGTATCGTTCCTTCGGCTTTTTTTAGTCTTCGACCAGTTCCGGGTCGAGGCACTGCACCGTGCAGAAACATTTCAAGTCCACGTGAATACATTCTCTCGTTCGGGACAGTTCTTCCACGTCGCACAGCGACCACGGATCCACGCAGCATTTATCGAAATCGATTGGGCAATCCGGACGCAGCAGTGACAACACAGCACAACAGTCTTCTTTTGATACTTTTTCCACCCGGAAGAAAACCGTCTGAAAGCAGTATCGTTCACCGATTGACCCGACTGCATGAAGATAACTTCCATCTTTGCCCTGAAGCAGAAAAGGAACAGTATCTCTTCCATTATTATTGTTTTGACCGCTTAATAGACTGCTGTAACAGCTGTTTCTGCAGCCAGGATTATTTCTCTCTTCTGCTTCATCCTGTGCTTTTTTTATATGAAGAAGAGTATCGCACACGCAATGGTCTTTTGAGTGCCGTACTTCCTCGCGGGCGGTATCTTCCATCTCTTCTTCTCGTTGCCTTCGTTTTCTCATATTTTATCCTCCTTTCTCTACTATCATATAAATTTCTTCTGATATGGTGTCGGAGGTTTCTACCCAATTATGCGTGAGTTATTTTCTAAAAAAACGAAAATTCAGGTAATTAAAAAAGATTTCATTTTCGAGATATACCGAATATATACGACATATGTGCAAATACTAAGAATATGTCGCGAATATTGTCGTCTCATTCATATTAATATGATTATATGCATGTATACAGCGTTTGTATCTTTGTTTCATTTTTCCTAGTATATAATGGATGGTGATTCAATTACTACAATCTTAAAAGGAGGACAAACGTGGAAAACAATTACGGAAAAGGTCTTAAGACTTCAGGTGACGTGATAAAGAATCCGGTATTTATCATTGCATTTATACTAGCTGCTGCATTTGTCATTGTTGGTATTTCGGTACCCAACTTCGGCGGATATATGGATGCCGCTTTTGCATGGATGACCAGCACACTCGGCTGGGGCTTCATTTTGGGAGCAACTTTCTTTGTCATCGTCACGGTTTATCTTATTTTTAGTCCTCTTGGTGAAATTAAACTGGGGGAAGATGGAGAGAAGCCGGAGTACTCCACTTTATCCTGGTTCTCTATGCTTTTCAGTGCCGGTATGGGAATCGGTCTTTTATTCTGGGGTGTTTCCGAGCCTATCAACCATTATAACTCACCTCCTACAGGAGAAGGCGGCACATCGGAGGCAATACATACGGCACTTCAGTATTCCTTTTTCCACTGGGGTTTTCATCCATGGGCTGTCTATGCTGTTGTTGCGTGTGCCCTGGCATACTTTTCTTATCGTAAAAACCTGCCGATGCTGCTCAGTTCTACGCTGGAACCGATGCTTGGCCGGGACAATCTAAATGGATTCTGGGGCAGTCTCGTCAACATTATCGGTGTACTTGCTACACTACTTGGTATTTCGACATCCCTTGGTCTCGGGGTTATGCAGATCGGCGGAGGACTCGAAACGCTCTTTGGTCTGCCGAACAATAATGCGACATGGGTTGGTATCGTGATTGTCGTTACCATTCTTGCTATTCTTTCCACTACGACAGGAATTGATAAAGGGATTAAATGGTTGAGTCAGATTAACCTGAGTGTAGCCGGGCTGTTAATGCTGATTATATTTATCATCGGACCTACTCTGTTTATCCTGAACGCATTTACTCATTCCTCAGGGACATATTTTCAGAATCTGATCTTCATGTCACTTGGTATGGATGCTACAGATGGAGCGAGAAACAGCTGGTATGAATCATGGACGATATTCTACTGGGCCTGGTGGATAGCATGGTCACCATTTGTCGGTTCCTTTATCGCCCGTGTTTCCAGAGGACGGACCATCCGCAGTTTTGCCATCGGGGTACTTCTCGTTCCGACGGGTCTCAGCATGTTCTGGCTTAGTGTCTTCGGCGGAGCAGCGCTTTATAATCAGCACTTTGCCGGCATGAATATTCTCGATGCGGTTATGCAGGATGAAGCACAAGGGTTCTTCGCGCTTCTGTCCAACTTTCCGTTATCCGGTCTGTTGATCTCGGTGGCGATGGTTTCGGTTGCCGTCTTCTTTGTGACGTCCTCGGACTCCGGTACGTACGTTATCGGTATGCTCACGTCAAAAGGGAACCCAAATCCACCAATCGGCATCCGTATCGCCTGGGGTACCATTGAAGGCTTGTTTGCCATCGTTCTGCTTCTTGCAGGAGGACTAAGTTCCCTGCAGACAGCATCATTTCTCGGAGGATTTCCGTTTATGCTTATTATGCTGCTTATGGTCTACTGTCTGATCAAGGCGCTGCGTAATGAGCTCCGGGAAGGTTCCCTGCCGGTGGAACGCCAGCGTATATTCGCAGCACTTGAAGACCTTCAGCGTGAGAAGAAGATTGATGAAGATGTATTTACCGAAGAAGCCTCCAACGGCTCAACCAATGATTCCAACAAGTCATAGGATGAAGTAAAGAGGCAGGAACGAAAGAATACAGATACGAAAAACCCCGGAACGGCGGCTGCTGTCATCGTCCGGGGTTTTTTGACTTTCCAGGAACCTAAGGGCTGCCGGACGTTGTTTTAATGCGAGTGGATAGCTTGAAAAAAAAGACGAAAAAAGGCACACTGAACAAAAGAGCAAACCGATCTGCAGACAAGGAGGAAATATGATGGACTTTCAGAACGTAATAGATAGAAATCAGACGAATTCGATGAAATGGGACTTTTACCCGGATGTTTATGGGGCCGGTGATCTTTGGCCGATGTGGGTGGCGGATATGGATTTTCAGGCACCGAAACCTGTACTCGATGCCATGCATGAAGTGATCAACCACGGAGTGTTCGGATACCACCGCCGTCCGAAATCCTTGTTTGACGCCACAACATCCTGGCTGGAGCATCGATTTAACTGGAGCATCTCCGATGAGCAGATTGTGTTCACCCCTGGCGTTGTACCTGCCATCAGCCACATTATACAGACGTTTACCAAAAAAGAGGACGGCATTATTATTCAGCCGCCTGTATATTTTCCTTTTTATGCGCTTGTGCAGAACAATGAGCGTACCCTTCTTCGAAATCCTCTCCAGGAAACAAAGAACGGTTTTACGATGGATTTTGAAGATCTGGAAGAGAAAATGAAAGAAGCTGAAATGATGATTCTATGCAGTCCTCACAATCCAATTGGACGTGTCTGGACGCAGGAGGAATTGACCAGACTCGCTGAACTCGCGGAAAAACACGAGGTGCTTGTCGTCTCCGATGAGATTCACGCAGATATCATACTTGATGGAAAACATACACCGTTGTCCAAAGCGGCAGAGGGGAAAAATGTCGAGACAATGACCTGTCTGGCCCCGAGTAAAACGTTCAATCTGGCTTCGCTGCAGTTGTCCTACGTCGTATTTGAAAACAATGAATCGAAGAAAGCCTATGAAAAACATCTGCAGCAGGAATTTGTCGGTATCAATAACCCGCTTGCAACCGTTGCCGCAGAATCTGCGTACCGCCACGGCGAAGAATGGCTTGAACAGATGCTGGAATACGTGAGAGCAAACGTTGAGCACGTAAAACAATACGTAGAGAGTGAAATGCCGGAAATAAAAGTAGTGAAGCCGGAAGGTACCTACTTGATCTGGATAGATATGCGTGGATTGAATATGGAGAATAAGGAACTGGAACAGTGGCTGCGCCGTGATGCAAAACTCGCGCTCAGTGACGGACCGAACTTCGGGAAAGAAGGCGGAGGATTTGTCCGTATGAATGCAGCCTGCCCCCGGGAAACCATCGAAGAAGGGCTCCGCCGCCTGAAAGAAGCTTATGACCGTTTGAATACGTAAAAAATGGACTGCATCTTCTTTCTTCTGCATTATGGAACTTTTCTAGACGCAAGAAGGTTTCATCATTAGTTTTTTTGTGCCGGCAGGAATGACGCAGGGATGCATCGAATAGAATACTTAAGTATACGAATGATTCGTCCAACATTCTGTGCGTAGGAAAAGGGGCCGTTCAACATGCAAAATGATGCTGCAAAAGAGCTTCAGAAAGAATTCGAATGTAAGCTCGGACGTGTACTGACAGTCGATGAAAAGGAACTGATTCATTGGATGGCAGAAAGACAGCAGCAGTTCGATAAGGCCGGCATGGAAAAAACGTTAGTGATGAAGGCGGAAAGTTAGGTAAATAAAGCGGAAGTGCGGAAAAAGCTGTTTCCAAAGTTTCTTTTTGGAAGACAGCTTTTTTCACTACCACCTGAAAGGAGAAGCCCCACAAATGAAAACATTCCGTCTCGTCTCTTTGTTTCTGCTGCCTGCAGAGAAAAAAGGCATTGCTTCGTACCGCGTTCCACTGCAGGAAGGGCTGATCATTAACAGGGAAGAACGTGATAAATCGTGGTTAATCGAAGCGGTTCTCCCGCAGTCGGAGGAAGAAACGTTCCGCCGGAAAATGGAAACACAGGAGCAGATGGTCCTTGAAGTAATTATCACCGACACACACAATGACCCCGCCCTGATGACAGGTCTTGTAAGACGTATTGTTCCTCTTGAACAACGGATTAGTGTCATGTTTGATGCCGTCATGGCTGCCGGCAAAGATGATGTATCCAATCTGATACTGGAACAGCTGATTGAAGAAGGTTATTCCGGACATGATATGCTGTCAGAATTCTATGAGCGAAAACAGGATCAGGGAAAATGGTCCAAAGAGGCCGCCGCTCGTATCTACAAACAGCTGGAATCCGCAGAAAACTGAAATGAAACCAGATAAACGAACCAGAAAGGTCATAAAACAAATAAGGACGATCTGAAATGAAAACATTTACGTTTCGGGATTATTACAACAATGAAGTAGAGCTGTCATACAGCAAAGAACCGTTTTCCAGCCGGCCGGGACATGTCTGGGTTATCTGCCGTTATGATAAACAGTGGCTTCTCACCTGTCATCCACGCAGAGGCCTTGAATTTCCGGGAGGTAAAGTGGAAGCAGGCGAAACCGCTGAAAAAGCTGCCATCCGGGAAGTATGGGAAGAAACGGGAGGTATCGTAAATCATATTACCCAGATTGGACAGTACAAAGTCAAAGGCCGGGCCGAAACGATTGTGAAAAATGTTTACTTTGCGGACGTGCAGCAAATTCAAATTAGAGACGACTACCTGGAAACGATGGGGCCGGTTCAGCTCAAACATCTGCCCCGGGAGCCGGATAAGAACTACAGTTTCATCATGAAAGATGATGTGCTGCCCAAAGCACTGCAGCAAATCAGGAAAAGAAAACTTACCTCCCTCTCCGACTGATTAAAAACCGTTCCAGTGCTTCAATGCTTTTGTACATAACAGCAGCCAGAACAGCAATGACAATAAGGCTGAGCATGACCTGACGGAACTGAAACACTTGAAAACCGTATATAATCATGTATCCAAGCCCCTGTTTGGCAACGAGAAACTCCCCGACAATTACCCCGACCCACGCCAGCCCGACGTTTACTTTCATCGTGGAAATGATCGTTGGATAGCATGCAGGCAGAACAGCATACTGAAACAACTGTTTTTTTGTCGCTCCAAAGGTAAGAAGCACCTTTTTGTAATTGTCATCCACCTGCAAAAAGGCGTGGTATACGACAATCGTTGTTATAACAACCGAGAGCAGGGTGGCCATCGCGATAACCGATGGGATTCCCGGTCCGAACATGACAATAATAATGGGACCCAGCGCTACTTTCGGCATGGCATTCAGAATCACGAGATAGGGATCAAACACCTTGGAAAAAAAGAAAGACCACCACAGCAGGAAAGCGGCCAGTGCACCGCCTGCACTTCCAAGAAGAAAGCCGGCTGCCGTTTCGGCAAGCGTTATGGAAGTGTGAACGAACAGGGAGCCGTCGCTCACCTTTTCCAGAAAAAGAAGGCCGACCTGACTGGGCATACTGAAAATAAGCGGGTCAATCCATGCCAGCCGGGCAGCTGTTTCCCATAAAACAAAAAACATGACAGCGAGCAGCAGCTGGGCACTCAGGACACGGCGTTTTTCTTTTGTTTTTTTCTGCAGATACAGCCTATGTTGAGTCTTGATGCTGTGTTTCAACATTCTCCAACTCCTCCCATATTTTCTGGAAGTAAGAGTGAAACGATGGGTGGTTTCTTGTTTCAAAAGGGGACCGGGTTCTGAGTTCTTCGGGTACGTTAAATGTATGCCGGATCGTACCGGGATTGGATTCGAATAAAACGATGCGATCTGACATAGCGATGGCTTCGCTTAAATCATGGGTGACAAGAACCGCGGTTTTACGCTGCTGTTTCAGTGTGATAGAAACGAGATCTTCGAGTCTCAGCTTCGTCTGATAATCAAGAGCGGAAAATGGTTCATCCAGAAGCAGCAGGGAAGGTTCCGGGGCAAGCATACGAACGAGGGCTGCCCGCTGCCGCATTCCCCCGGACAATTCGGAAGGGAACGCATCTGCTTTATCTCCCAGTCCAAGCTGCCGCAGAAGTTCCATTGTTTTGGATGACGTCTCTGAAGTAAGCATTCCTGTGATGACTAGACCAAGTTCTACATTCTGGCGGATGGTCAGCCATGGAAACAGATAATCCTGCTGCAGCATATATCCCGTTTCTTTTGAATAACCTTCCAGTTTCCGGTCATTCATGAAAATAGTGCCGGATGTGGGGTCGAGCAGCCCCGCAATCATGGACAGCAGCGTCGTTTTCCCGCACCCGCTCGGTCCAATAAACGAAACAAATTCCCCGTCTTCCACCGTAAGGGAGATGTCCGTCACCGCCCGCACTGCGTGTTCATCTGTAAAATATATTTTTTCAATTTCCTGCAGGGCAAGCATTTGACACCCTCCTTTTACTCTTCCATCACCTTTTCAGCGATGGTTGTGTCCACATACTTATCGTAATCAGACCGTTCCGGCAGTTGTCCGGCTTCCTCCATAATATTCTGCAGGTTATTCCACGCTTCTTCCGGGAGCAGCGGTGTTTCGGCATAGGAACGCTGGCTGCGGTATCGAACGGCTGCATCGGCGATGGTGGATGTCGGCGTGTCATCAAAGTAAGGAGCGAGCACGGTACCTATTTCTTCCGGTGAAGCGTCATAAATCCACTGCTGTGCCCGGTACAGCGCACGCGTGAAACGAAGTGCCGTGTCCTTGTCGTTTTCAAAAAAACTCTGCTTTGCCATAAATACGGTGTAAGGAATGGGGCCGGACTCTTTTCCAAAGGAAGCTGCGATATGAGCGATGCCTTCCTGTTCAAATTTGGTCGCCTGTGGTTCGAACAGCTGAACGTAATCCCCGGTGCCGGAGGCGAAAGAATTCGCGATGTTGGCAAAATCCACATTCTGGATTAGCTCCAGATCTTCATGGGGGTCGATATTGTGCTGCTTGAGTACATATTCTCCTGTCATCTGCGGCATACCGCCTTTGCGTTGTCCGAGAAAGACAGAGTCTTTTAGATCATCCCACTGAAAGTTTTCCGGTTCTTCCCGCGCCATTAAAAAGGTGCCGTCGGTCCGGGTGAGCATCGCGAAATTAATGATCGGCTCTGCCGGATCCTGCGAGTTGACGTAGATGGATGTTTCCGCGCCGACAAGGGCGGCATCGGCTCCATCGGAAAGGAGCGCTGTCATCGTTTTGTCGCCGCCCCAGGTTGTTGTGAGTTCTATATTTATGTTTTCTTCTTCAAAGAAACCTTTTTCCATCGCTGCGTATAACGGTGCGTAGAAAATGGACCGGGTTACTTCCGCAAGCTCCACCGTTGTGTTTTCCTGCTGTGACGAGCATCCGGCAAGTACACTTCCGGCTGCCAGCATAGCGCACAGCAGACCTTTTATACTTTTTTTCATTCTTTGGGCCTCCTCCATCTGCTTGTAGTACAGCTTATGACAGAAGCCCTCCCGGCGTGCGGAGCCACAAAGAAAGAGTCTGGGACAAAAGTAAAATAGGCGGAGGAAAACACGAATGTCTTGCGGCGTTGTTCAAGAGCCGCATAGCAGCGGAGTCAAAATGCTCCGGCTCCTGCTCAGAACAGCACGAGTCACGGGTACCCCGCAGGAAGCAGGGTACCCGTGACGTACTTCCACAGGATAAGGGCGTTTAAGGCGGCACCGGATACTCTAACGTGTCTTATGACTTTCATGCAGCGACGCGAACGGCCCGTTCCCTTTCCCGCTGAACACAACCTGGATTCGTTCATGACGACGTTTACGGGGGAACGAAACCCTCTAAAGTGCTTTATGAATCATTCGTGATGACGTTTGGAGGGGCACCGGATATTCTAAAGTGCCTCATGAGCCATGCTTAACGACGTTTAAGGGGTCGCAGAACCCCCTAAAGTGTCTTAGAACTATTCATCCTACTTTTCACGCAGCGACGCGGGCTTTTTGTTGCGTCGGCCCGTTCATTTTCCCGCTAAACGGAACCTGGATTCGTTCATGACGACGTTTATGGGGGAACGAAACCCTCTAAAGTGCTTTAGGAATCATTCATGATGACGTTTAAGGGCGCACCGGATACTCTAAAGTGCCTTATGACCCAGTCCAACGAACTTCCGTACACCCGTACGGCCGGATCTGCTACCTTTTCCCCCGTTATACCGGTTGGTGTCGTGATCACATCGCGGAGCAGCTCAGGTGTGGCTTCTATCCCAGCAAACGGGCCCTGGAACGGCCGGGGTCCGTCGGTTTCGACAAGCAGCTGATCCGGAGGAACTGCGGACGCGAGCCGTGCCCGGGGCAAAGAAGACACGATGAGCCCCGGCGAATCGATGTCGCCCTTGTACTCCGGAGTGCAAAGAAGACACAATGGAGCCCCAGCGAACCGATGCCGCCCTTGTGCTCTGGAGTAAAAGCAAAGCATTTTGGCGCAGCGGTGTATCTAAGAAACGAAGAATGCCGAACGATTTAAAAAAATCGTTCGGCATTCTTTTATCTTATAAAGGTTTTGTTCCAGTCTCTTTCTGGCAATACTGTTATCTGTTTTAACGGCCTGCGGTTTCGGCGCTGCGGCTGGGAGGTCCCGCTTCTTTGACAGCCTGGGAGACCCCCGTGAACTTCTGGAAGTTCTGTTCGAATCGGCGGGTGAGTTCTTTGGCTTTTTCGTTGTAAGCCTGTTTGTCTTCCCATGTCGAGGACGGCTGCAGCAGTTCATCCGGAACACCGGGGCACTGCAGGGGAATGTGGAGCCCGAAAGCCGGTTCCACTGCCATCTCGGACGATCCCAGGTCTCCTTCGAGTGCGGCCTGGATCATGGCTCTCGTGTAGGAAAGGTTAATCCGTTCTCCTATGCCGTACGGCCCGCCGGACCAGCCTGTGTTCACAAGAAAGACTTCCGTACCATGCTGTTCCATTTTATCACCGAGCATTTGTGCATAAACTGATGCGTCAAGCGGTAGAAATGGTGAACCGAAGCAGGTGGAAAAGGTCGCTTCCGGCTCTGTGATCCCACGTTCTGTGCCGGCGAGTTTGCTTGTGTACCCGCTCAGAAAGTGGTACATCGCCTGTTCTTTTGTGAGCCTGCTGATCGGCGGCAGGACACCAAACGCATCAGCCGTAAGAAAAATGATCGTCGATGGGTGGCCGGAGGTGCTCTTTTCCAGCGCATTTGGTATATTGTCGATTGGGTAGGCTGCACGTGTATTTTCCGTTAAATCGGTGTGTGTGTAGTCCGGATCACCAGTGGTCCGATCGACGTGGACATTTTCGAGCACCGCTCCGAAACGGATCGCATTCCAGATCTGCGGTTCTTTTTTCTGTGACAGGTTGACGCATTTGGCATAGCAGCCGCCTTCGATGTTGAAGATGCCGTTATCCGACCATCCGTGCTCATCATCTCCTATTAGGTAACGGTTTGGATCGGCGGACAGTGTTGTTTTTCCTGTTCCGGACAAACCGAAGAAGAGGGTGGTATCTCCCTCTTCTCCTACGTTGGCCGAGCAGTGCATAGGCAGAACATCCTGCGTGGGAAGAAGGTAATTCATGACCGAGAATATCGATTTCTTCATTTCCCCGGCGTATTCGGTTCCGCCGATTAAAATAACCCGTTCTTCAAAGGAGAGGATGATAAATGTCTCGGAATCGGTGCCGTCCCGTTCAGGATCGGCCTTAAACTGCGGTGCACTGATAATGGTGAAAGGCTCAAGTCCTTGATTATGAGCCGGACCGGCGGAACGCAGGAACAGCTGACGGGCAAACAGATTGTGCCAGGCGAATTCATTGATAACGGTGATCGGCAGCTGGTAGACGTCATCCGCCCCGGCTGATCCATGTGTGACATACAATTCCTCTTTGCTCTCCAAATGTTGGAGAACCTGATCATAAAGCGATGTGAACACGTCCCGGCTGATCGGACGGTTTACTTCCCCCCAATCCACTTTTTGAGCAGAAGTGCTGTCATTGACGATAAATTTATCTTTCGGAGACCGGCCTGTGTATTTTCCAGTTGCTACAGAAAGGGCACCGTCTGCGGTGAGGACGCCTTCTCCCCGGGAAAGGGAAATTTCCACAAGACGCGGAACAGAGAGATCAGTATGCACGTTTTCGCCTTCCATCAAACGTGTTAAAGGGTTGGAGAAACGGGACGACATCATGGTGGAAAATCCTTTCTTTTATCAGAATATTGTATTTGTTACAAAATAGTATAACATATTTTACTAAACAGTCTATACTTTTTAAAGAAAAATGTTATACTTATTTTTGTTTCAACCATACAAAATAAAGGGAATAGATATGTTATACTAAAAGAAATAAAACAGGAGGGTCCATTATGAAGAAGCCGTCCTCCATCATCGTTTTTTATGATCAGAGCTGCGGCATCTGCCGGGAGTCCAGACGGTTTATTGAAAAATGGGACCGCACCGGCATCATTACATGGTTTGATATCCAAGCCCCTTCAACGCTGGAAATGTATCCTTTTCTGGAAGGCAGCAACGTACAGGAAGCGATGCACCTTCTGGAAGATAACACGTATCTCTATACCGGGTTTGCGGCAGTGAAACGTATCGTGCAGCTGCTCCCGGCAATCAGAATCGCAGCGCCGCTTTTAAACCTGCCGGGAGCTGACCTGGCAGGTGAGAAACTGTACGCCCTCGTCGCCCGTAACCGCCACCGGCTGTCCGGTGCAGAGTGTGATTCTGGAACGTGCGGCATCAAGCGCTGATCATTTGACAGAAACTATTGTTGTACGGTACTATAACTGTTGAACGGATACTCTTATCCCGAGCTGGTGGAGGGACAGGCCCTTTGAAGCCCGGCAACCATCCTCCTCTTGCAGGAGGCAAAGGTGCTAACCTGGAAAGACGGAATAACGTCTTGGAAGATAAGAGGCGAAAAAGGTGAACGGATAGAGACCCCTTTTCCTCGCCATGGAAAAGGGGTCTCTATGTTTTCATAGGATAGAAACACTATTTTACGCCTGCTCGTCTTTAAGAATTGGAACATAGGGAATGAGTGCCGTAACAATCTAACGTGAAGGGGAGGCAGTACAAGTGTCTACGGATGGAAGACGTTTGTTTACATCAGAATCAGTAACAGAAGGGCATCCGGACAAAATCTGTGATCAGATCTCCGATGCTATACTGGATGAAATTATATCGAAAGATCCTAATGCCAGGGTGGCCTGCGAAACGGTTGTGAATACCGGGCTTGTTCTGGTAGCCGGCGAAATCACAACCTCAACATACGTGGATATTCCAAGCATTGTACGGGATACCCTCAAAAAAATAGGATACACAAGAGCTAAGTACGGCTTTGACCACGAAACGTGCTCTGTCCTTACATCGATTGACGAACAGTCCGCCGATATTGCGCAGGGAGTGGATCAGGCGCTCGAAGCCAGAGAAGGGCAGATGACCGAAGGAGAGCTGGAGGCTATCGGTGCCGGGGACCAGGGATTGATGTTCGGTTATGCGGACAATGAAACACCGGAACTGATGCCGCTCCCGATTTCGTTATCACACAAACTGGCACGCCGCTTGACGGAAGTAAGAAATGATGGAACCATCCCTTACCTCCGCCCGGACGGTAAAACCCAGGTGACGGTAGAATACGGTGAAGATGGAAAACCACTGCGGGTGGAGACGATTGTTATTTCCACGCAGCACCACGCTGATGTATCCCTCGATGAGATAGACAGAGATCTGAAAGAACATGTCATCAGACCGGTCGTTCCGGAACATCTTCTTGATGAACAGACGAATTACTTTATTAACCCGACCGGACGCTTCGTTATCGGCGGCCCGCAGGGAGACGCCGGATTGACCGGAAGAAAGATCATCGTAGATACGTATGGTGGATATGCCCGTCACGGGGGCGGCGCATTTTCGGGGAAAGACGCGACGAAAGTGGACCGGTCCGCATCATATGCCGCCCGTTATGCTGCTAAAAATATTATTGCGGCGGGGCTTGCCGAAAAATGTGAAGTACAGCTCGCCTATGCCATCGGTGTAGCCCGACCCGTATCCGTTTCTGTGGAAACATTCGGCACGGCGGAAGTATCTGAGGAGGTTCTGGCTGAACTTGTCCGGGACAACTTTGACCTGCGTCCGGCTGGTATTATCAGGATGCTTGATCTGCGACGTCCGATTTACCGGCAGACCGCGGCATACGGCCATTTTGGCAGGACTGACGTAGAACTGCCTTGGGAAGCCGTGGACAAGGCTGAAGCACTGAAAGAGCAGGCCGCACAAAACAGGTAAACGAACGGCCCCGTATGAAAACGCAGCACCCAGATAAAAATCCGGACGAGTAGATAACATTCTCCATTGGAATGCAGCATCGTCCGGATTTTTCATTCTGTCTCTGTTTTTGGATGAAACAGCGGGTGTAATAAGGCGTAGACAGCTCAACCACCACCGCGGCTGGTCCATTCTTTGTAGTGTCTGCCTTTTTCTACATAGGACTGCTGCACGCGGTGCATCTCACGTAGATCTTCGTCGGTGAGGTCCCGCACTACTCTTGCCGGACTTCCGAGTGCGAGGGTGCGCGGGGGGATGACTTTGCCGGGTGGAACAAGAGAACCGGCACCGATAAATGCCTCTTCCCCGATTTCGGCACGGTCCAGTATTTTGGAGCCCATTCCAATCAGTGCATTTTTACGGATAATGGCGCTGTGCAGGATAACCATGTGCCCGATGGTGACGTCATCCTCAAGAATCAGAGGGTTCTTCGGACTTTGGTGGAGAACAGATTGATCCTGAATGTTGACACCGTTTCCGATAATGGTCGGAGCGACATCGCCACGGATCACGGTGTTAAACCAAACGCTTGATTCCTCTCCGATTTTTACATCCCCTGTGATGGTCACATAGTCGGCTATATAGGCGGAATCTGCAATGTCCGGAGACTTTCCTTTGTAATCATAGAGCATGTCGAAACCTCCTGCTCGTTCATAGAATTTTTCCAACTTTAATGTAAGTGTAGCAAAAATCATAGTAAAATGGATAGTATGGGGATTGTTCGTTTCGATGCAGCGACAAAAAGGCAGGGATAACAAGATGATAAAGACTTGGTTAACAAAAAAACCACGCGGCACGATGGTGTTGATACATGGTGCCGGTGAACATCATGTTCGATACCAGGCATGGATAAACCGTCTGAACAGCCTAGGTTTTCACGTCGTTGCCGGTGATCTGCCGGGTCACGGGAAAACGAGAGGAAAAAGAGGCCACATTGATCGTTTTGACCAGTACATAGATGCCGTGTACAGCTGGTACAAAGAGGCGGCCGCTCTCGATGCTCCAGTATTCCTGTTCGGACACAGCCTTGGAGGGTTGATTGCGGTTCGGACCTTGATGGAAAAGCATCTGCCGGTTCGGGGAGTGGTCTTGTCCTCTCCCTGTCTCGGTCTGGCGGATTTTCCCAACAGAGGGAAGGAACTCACCGCAAAAATGATGCACCGTATGGCTCCTTCTATCCGGGCCGAATCAGGAATTACGGCAGAACGACTCACCAGAGATGAAGAGACAAGAGCGGCATTCAGGCAGGATGATCTTATCGTTTCAACAGTAACCCTGCGGTGGTACAGGGAACTGACGAAAGCTGTCAAACAGGCTCATCTTTATCCGGATTATTATCCGGACGTTCCTACCCTGGTCATGCAGGCCGGAGAGGACTATATTGTGGACGGTTCTGCGGTACGGCGCTGGTTCAGCCAGCTCCGACTGTCAGATTGCGCGTACCGCGAGTGGAAAGGGTTGTATCACGAGCTTCTTCATGAACCGGAGCGCGAAGACGTGTTCAGATTCATGATGCATTTTGTGGGGCAGCGTCTGGAACATACGATGGAGGAAGAAGGAGGATGACTGTGAACGTACCAGCAACGCCTTGGACCATGATGTACAGCATCTACCGGGAAATCATTCCCGAGGTGCACCGCCTGCTCGGACAGTGGCGGGAAAAAGCAGAGCAGATCCCGAATCCGGAGCTGCGGAGACAGGCTTTGATAAGCATAGAAAATAAAGCTTTCCATTGTGAAGGCGGCGGAGTGTACGCTATGTTCGCTCCCGAAAGCAGACGGGAAAACGTCCTTCAGTTCATTATTGCGTATCAGACGATCTGCGATTATCTGGACGGTCTCTGCGACTGGAGTGAATCCCAGAATCCCGATGACTTTCATATGCTCCACAAAGCATTAAAACATGCACTTGCACCGGGACATGAGGTGGAGAACTACTATTTTTACCGTGAAGATCAGGACGACGCAGGTTATCTGAAAGATTTGGTGGAAACCTGCCAGTCTTTTCTGGTGACGTTTCCCGGCTTTTGGAACGTCCAAAAATACATGGAGGAACTGTCTCATCATTACAGAACGCTTCAGGTTCATAAGCATGTCAAAAAAGAAGAGCGGGTCCCGAGATTAACCGCCTGGTTTGATGAAGTAAAAGAGGAATTTCCTGATATCCGCTGGTATGAATTCAATGCCTGCACCGGTTCTACACTCGGAATCTTTGCCCTTGGAGCTTATGCTGCCAGATCCCACCTGGCAGACGTGCAGGCCCGCTCCATCAAATCGGCTTACTTCCCGTACGTGCAGGGGGTTCATATTTTACTGGATTACTTTATTGATCAACAGGAAGACATCGCTGATGATGAACTCAATTTCTGCGCGCAGTATGATGATGAGCAGGAAATGGTGGAACGGGTCCGCTACTTTAAAAAAGAAGCGGAGCGGAAAGTGCGGAAATTGCCGGATGCCCGGTTTCATTCGTTAATTGTGAAAGGATTGTTTGCGATTTATCTGGCAGATGAGAAGGTGCAGACAGAGCCGTCGATGAAAAAAACAGCGAAACAATTCATCCGCTTCGGCGGACTGCCGGCCGCGTTCTTTTACATTAACACCTGGGTCTACAGACGGAGTTCCAAATCGATATACGGGTAACAAAAAAGCATCGGCTTCACTGGGAAGCCGATGCTTTTTCGATGACGGTGAGTTCGCCTGTGTCGGGGGAGATGGCGAGTCCGTGGACGGGTGTTCCTTCCGGCAGAAGGGGATGATTTCGTATTATTTGTGCGCTGCTTTTCACATTTTCTTCGACATCGTTGAATCCGCGCATCCACTTGTCCAGATCGACGCCGGCGTAGGCTGCTTCCTGCAGCCGCTCGGTATCAGCGCCGCGGGACTCGGCCTGGCTGAAAATATCATCGGAGGTCAGGCCGGTCATGCCGCACCCGTAATGTCCGATGACAGCGACTTCATCGGCTTTAAGGGCATAAAGCGCGACAATGATGCTGCGCATAATGCTGTCGTAGGGATCTGTCACGATGGCACCTGCGTTTTTAACAATTTTTGCGTCTCCGTTTTTCAGGTTCAAAGCCCGCGGAAGCAGTTCAATCAAGCGTGTGTCCATACACGTCAGAATGACGATTTTCTTATCCGGAAACTTGGATGTCTGCAAGGATTCGTATTCTTTTCCTTCTACAAATTTTTCATTAAAAGAAAGCATGGAATCCAGTACGGTCATGGTTACTCACTTCCTATCTTTTTTCAAAAATGAATAAAAATGGGGGATGATTCACTTGATTCATAAATTCATAACGCAGAACCTGTATTTCTTTTTGGGGCAGGGAGGCCGCGTAGTCTTCCAGTCTGTCTTTTTCCACACGGCCTTCCTTGTGTCCCGGGTAGACGACAACGAATAAAAGACCTCCAGGTTTTATGATGTTGAGCAGCTGTGAAACAGCTTGTATCGTTGTATCTGTCCGGGTTGTAACCGTTTTGTCACCGCCGGGCAGGTAACCAAGGTTAAAAACAGCCGCCTTCAGATTCCTCCGGTGCTCGTCCGGAAGCTGTCCGGCTGCGTGCTCGTGGCCTGTGTTCAGAAGGAAAACGCGTTCCTGCAGGTGATGTTTTTCGAGGCGCTGCTTTGTCTGTTCCAGTGCTTCGGCCTGAATGTCAAAACTAAAGACGCTGCCGCTGTTTCCCACGCAGCGGGCAAGATGAAGCGTGTCTCTGCCGGTGCCCGCGGTGGCGTCGACCGCGGTGTCCCCGTTTTCGAGCACTCTTTCCATCCATTCTTTCGCAAATGTCAGCACATCGGGCATCGTCATCGCGAGAGGGCCGCCTCCGGCTGATAATATTTTCCCTGCCAGCTGTTACGGCGTTCAATCTCAGCATCGATGGAATTCAGAACTTCCCATTTGTTCAGGCTCCACATCGGGCCGATGAGAAGATCCGCGGGTCCGTCACCGGTTAAACGATGAATGACCATGTCCGGCGGAAGCAGTTCAATCTGGTCGACGACAAGGCTGACGTATTCCTCCATGTCCATGAACTCAAGCAGTCCCTGTTCGTATTGATGAACCATCGGAGTGTGTTTCAAGAGGTGCAGCAGATGAATCTTAATTCCCTGCACATCTAGCTTTGCCACTTCAGCCGCGGTTTCTTTCATCATATTATACGATTCCTGCGGCAGTCCATCGATGATGTGGGAGCAGACGCGGATACCGTGGGCGCGGAGTTTATTCACGCCTTCCTTGTAGCATTCAAAATCGTGCGCCCGGTTAATAAGGTCGGCTGTGCTTTCATGTACGGTCTGCAGGCCGAGCTCCACCCAGAGATATGTGCGTTTGTTCAGTTCAGCCAAGTATTCGACAACATCATCAGGAAGGCAGTCTGGGCGGGTCGCAATCGCGAGTCCGACAACACCGTCCTGTTCGAGAATGACTTCAAACATCTCGCGCAGTTCCTCCACCGGTGCATACGTATTGCTGAATGCCTGAAAATAGCCGATGTACTTTCCGTTTTTCCATTTTTGGTGCATCCGGTCTTTCACTTCGTGGAACTGTGTGACCAGGCTGTCTTTGCGGTCGCCTGCGAAATCGCCGGATCCGCGGGCGGAACAGAACGTACAGCCTCCCGATGCTGCCTGACCGTCCCGGTTCGGGCACGTGAAACCTCCGTCGAGAGGGATTTTGAATATCTTTTCTCCGAAATGGTCACGCAGGTGGTAATTCCATGTATGATAACGTTTTTCTCCCCACATCAACGGCAGTTGTTCCTGTTCATTCAGCGTCATGATTGAATCTCTCCTTCTACACGCTATACTTCTGTATTTTAGCATGATTCATCAAAACATCCAAATAGACACGAATACGCTCCTGTTTGCCTTCTTCAAGACAGGCGTGTAATATGGTAAGATAGGTAATATGCTGTTTCATGTCATGATTGTGCCGCTTCGTTTTGACCAATCTTGACAGACGGCATGGAAGTTCATAAAATACCAAGTATTAAAAGGAACCCGCAAAAGCGCTTCATATATATAGGAAGAATGTTGACAGGGAACAGCAGCAGAAAAAACAACCTCTCGTCCCTATAGGAAGCAGGTAGGGGGCGGGGGGTTTTTAATGGATGCATACAACAAGTGATTGGACGGTCAGCAAATCAAAGGAGGTACATATACAATGGCTTTTCCCCACCAGGATATTGAAAAGAAGTGGCAGCAGTACTGGGAAAACAATACTATTTTCAAAACACCGGATCTTCCGGATTCAGGTAGTAAATTTTATGCGCTGGATATGTTTCCGTATCCTTCAGGTGCGGGGCTTCATGTCGGACACCCGGAAGGTTATACCGCAACCGACATCATTTCCCGCATGAAACGGATGCAGGGATATCAGGTGCTTCATCCGATGGGATGGGACGCGTTTGGTCTTCCGGCGGAGCAGTTTGCGCTTGATACCGGAAAGAATCCCGGGGATTTCACCCAGGCCAACATTGAAACCTTTAAACGCCAGATTAAAGCACTCGGGTTTTCCTATGACTGGGACCGTGAAATTAATACAACGGATCCCTCCTATTATAAATGGACGCAGTGGATTTTTATCCAGCTGTATAAAAAAGGACTGGCCTATGTTGATGAAGTGGCGGTGAACTGGTGCCCGGCGCTTGGAACGGTACTTGCCAATGAAGAAGTGATTGACGGACGCAGTGAGCGCGGGGATCATCCGGTGGAACGCAGGCCGATGAAACAGTGGATGCTGAAAATCACCGATTATGCCGACCGTCTCCTTGAAGATCTGGAAGACCTCGACTGGCCGGAGAGCGTAAAAGATATGCAGCGGAACTGGATCGGCCGTTCAGAAGGGGCGGAAGTCTATTTTGACATCGACGGTCATGATGAGACGTTCACCGCTTTCACAACCCGGCCGGATACATTATTCGGTGCGACTTACTGTGTGCTGGCACCGGAGCATGAGCTCATCGATGTGATTACGACCGATGAGCAGAAGGACGCGGTAGAGACCTATAAGCGGGAAATCGGGACGAAAAGCGACCTCGAGCGGACCGAACTGCAAAAAGAGAAAACAGGTGTGTTTACTGGTGCCTATGCTGTTAATCCGGTCAACGGCGAAAAACTTCCTATCTATATTGCGGACTACGTTCTCGTCAGTTACGGCACCGGGGCAGTCATGGCTGTTCCGGGACATGACCAGCGTGACTATGAATTTGCTACAGCGTTTGATCTCCCCATTGTAGAAGTCGTGGAAGGCGGAAATATGGAGCAAGAAGCGTATGAAGGCGACGGGCCGCATATTAATTCGCAGTTTCTAAACGGCCTTCATACAGAAGAAGCCATCTCCGCGATGACGGAACGCCTCGAACAGGAAGGCAGCGGAAAAAGAGAAGTCACGTACCGTCTCCGTGACTGGCTGTTCAGCCGTCAGCGCTACTGGGGGGAACCGATCCCGATGATTTACTGGGAAGATGGTTCTCTTTCCCCGGTACCTGAAGATGAGCTTCCTCTGGAGCTTCCGGAACTCGAAGAATTTAAGCCGTCGGGCAACGGTGAATCACCGCTTGCCAACGCAGAAGAATGGCTGGAAGTAACGGATCCTGCCACAGGTATGAAGGGACGGCGCGAAACAAACACCATGCCTCAATGGGCGGGAAGCTGCTGGTATTACCTTCGTTTTATCGACCCGGACAACGATGAGAAACTGGCGGATGAAGAAAAACTGAAACAATGGCTTCCCGTTGATATTTATGTCGGCGGCGCCGAGCATGCCGTGCTGCACCTTCTGTATGCCCGCTTTTGGCATAAAGTGTTGTATGACATTGGTGTTGTGCCGACGAAAGAGCCGTTTCAACGACTATACAACCAAGGTATGATCCTTGGGGAGAACAACGAGAAAATGAGTAAATCCAAAGGGAATGTCGTCAATCCGGATGATATTATCAGAACACATGGTGCTGACACACTCCGTCTGTATGAAATGTTCATGGGACCGCTTGAAGCGGCAGTGGCCTGGTCGGAAAACGGCCTGGACGGCGCCCGTCGTTTCCTCGACCGCGTATGGCGGATATTCACGGATGAAAAACAGACGCTGTCCGATGCCATTACGGAAACCGGCGGTAACGAAGAGTTTGAACGGACGTATCACAAGACAGTGTACAAAGTGACGGAAGAATTTTCGCACCTCCGCTTCAACACCGGGATCAGCCAATTGATGGTGTTCATGAATGAAGCCTATAAACAGGACACACTCCCAAGACCGTCAATGGAAGGCTTCGTTAAGCTGCTTGCACCGGTAGCACCGCACATTGCTGAAGAAATATGGGAACTTCTCGGACACGAGGAAACCATTGCTTATGAGCCTTGGCCGTCGTATGATGAGAATATGCTCGTGGAAGATGAAGTGGAAATTGTACTTCAGATTAACGGGAAAGTACGCGCTAAAGCGGTTGTACCGAAAGACGCCGATGAAGAGCAGCTTGAAACGCTTGCGAGAAACGATGAAAAGATCAGCGGAGAGATTGACGGAAAGACCATCCGCAAAGTCATTGCCATCCCTGGCAGACTCGTTAATATTGTCGTCGCAGGATAAAAAAAGCAGCCGTTCCTCTACAATAGGAGCGGCTGCTTTTATCTACGAAAGAGACTGTGACATGGAAGATTCCGCTGCGGCCATGCCGGCGGTATAGCCAGTGGAAAAGGCGCATGTAATGTTAAAACCGCCCGTATAGGCGTGAATATCAAGAATCTCGCCGCAGAAAAAGAGACCGCCGGTGATTTTGGATTCCATCCGCTTCGGCTGGATTTCTTTAATGGAAATACCGCCTCCGGTAACAAAGGCATCTTCAATCGATAAGGTGCCGTTCACATCAAACCGGAAGTCTGTCAAAGCCTGTGCAAGACTGCGAAGTGCGTCATTGGGCACGTCCTGCAAAGGTTTGGACTCCGGTATGCCGGAGCGCTCCAGAAAGAAAGCCAGAAGCCGTTCCGGCGCCATCTGTTTTAAAGCATTTTTGGCGGCTTTGGCGCCGTCTTTTCTCTTGGTGCCGGCAAGGTTCTGAAACATGGCTTCGGCATTGGTGTCCGGAAAGAGGGAGAGCCCCATCGGAATAGTGGATGTCTCATTTTTTTTCAGTGCTTTCACGACGTACTGGCTGCATCGCAGCACAATAGGGCCGGAGATGCCGAAATGCGTGAAAATCATATCGCCGCGGTGGGTCTTTATTTTCTTTCCTTTTGGCGTATAGACGGTAAGCGCGACATTGGACAGGGACAGGCCCTGAAGCGTTTTGTCCTGGATAAAGGAAGCCGCTGATGTGATGGGAACTTCTGTCGGGTACAGTTCTGTAATCGTGTGACCCGCTGCTTGTGCCCAAGGGTAACCATCCCCGGTGCTGCCGGTGTTGGGCACTGACTTCCCGCCTGTTGCAACGATGACGGAAGCGGCTTCGAGCACTTCTTTGTTATCAAGTGTCATGCCGGTCACGCGGCCGTTTTCAAAGGTGAGAGATTCTACTTTCGTCTGAAGCCGTATCTCGACTCCGAGTTCTTTTATTTTCTGGAGCAGAGTCTGCACGACGGTCATAGCTTTGTCATTAACCGGAAACATGCGGCCCATGTCTTCTTCTTTCAGTTCAATGCCGAGGTCTTCGAAGAAGGAGATAATGTTTTCGTTATTAAAAATCGAAAACGGGCTGTGCATAAACCGTCCGTTACCCGGAATGTGTTCGATTAATTCTTTCTGCTCCATCCGGTTTGTTACGTTACAGCGCCCGCCGCCGGAGATGGCAAGCTTACGCCCCAGCTTTTTTCCTTTATCAACGATGAGGACGCGGGCGCCCTGCTGCGAAGCGGCTACAGCTGCCATTAATCCAGCCGGTCCGCCCCCGATAATGATAGTGTGATAAGTCATGTGTATTCCCGCCTTATTTAATCAATTCCACTATAAATGATACGCTTACGTTATACAGAAAGAAAGAGGTTGTCAAAGCCTGGAGGAGGATATGGAATGCTTGAAAAAATGACCATCCGGACAAAACAGCATGACGACATGGTGGATGTAACAAATGATATACAGCAGTGGGTGCACAACCAAAACATACAGAGCGCTATCCTTGTCGTATACTGCCCTCACACAACCGCCGGCATCACCGTTAATGAAAACGCAGATCCGGATGTGAAACACGATATGCTCATGAAACTCGATGAAGTGTACCCGTGGAATCATCCGAAATACCGGCACGGCGAAGGAAATTCGGCCTCCCATCTGAAAGCATCCACGGTCGGTACCCAGCAGACATTGATCGTGGAGCGGGGGCGGATTGTGCTCGGTACATGGCAGGGTGTTTATTTCTGCGAATTTGACGGTCCGCGCACACGTTCCATGTACGTAAAGGCCATCCCCGATACAAAGGAAGTGTAAACGCGCAGATTGTGGTAAAATGTCGACGGACGTATACTTTCAGTCATGACAATGGGAGTGGAAAACATGCCCGATTCTAATAAATTTTTACGGGGCACGATGATATTGTCGCTGGCCCAGTTTTCATCCAAGTTTCTTGGAATGATTTTTGTATTTCCGTTTGCTGCTCTCGTCGGGCAGCAGGGGCTGGCACTTTATCAGTACGGTTACCAGCCTTACACGATTTTATTAAGCCTTGCCACACTTGGTGTACCGATGGCGGTGTCCAAGTTTGTTTCCAAATATAATGCGCTCGGGGACTACCGGACAGGCCGGCGCCTGTTTCAATCCGGACTTGTTATTATGAGCCTGACGGGGCTCGCGGCGTTTCTCGGCTTGTTTTTTATGGCGCCGGTTGTCGCAGGATGGATTATTCCGAGTCCGGATGCTGCAGGCGGCAATGATATAGAGGCCGTCGTTTTCACGATACGAATGGTCAGCACGGCACTTCTTTTAGTACCTGTGATGTCGATTATCCGCGGTTATTTCCAGGGGTTTCAGTCGATGGGGCCGACAGCGGTCTCCCAGGTGGTGGAGCAGGTGGTGCGCATCACCTTCATACTGGCCATGGCATTCGCCGTTCTCCATATATTCGGCGGAGAGAGGGGAACTGCTGTCGGTTTTGCCACATTCGGCGCGTTTGTGGGCGGCCTTGGTTCGCTGCTCGTCCTGATCATGTACTGGAAGAAGCGGCACCGCCATCTGGAGCGGGAAGTGGAGCAGAGTACGGTGGATCACAATATTTCGCTGCCCTCGATGTACAAAGAGCTGCTTGCCTATGCGCTGCCTCTTTCTTTTGTGGGCCTTGCCATTCCGCTGTTTCAGTTGGTCGATCTGTTTACGTTCAACAATGCATTGACGGCGTCGGATGCTTTCATACAGAGTGAAGCAGAAACCGCATATGGGGCTTTTTCAGGTTCGGCCCATAAACTTATTCTCATTCCGGTCGCTGTGGCGACAGCGATGTCTGTTACGCTGATTCCCGCCATCACCAGTGCGTTTACAAACGACAGCAGGGAGCTTTTGCAGCGTCAGATCACGCAGACGTACCAGATTATTCTATTTCTCGCCGTGCCGGCATCAGCCGGTCTGATGGTTTTATCCTACCCCACCTTTGCCGTTCTGTTCGGCATGGATGATATGCAGCTTGGCGGTCACATCTTAAGATATTATGCTCCGGCGGCCTTGTTTTTCTCCGTTTTTTCGGTGACGGCAGCGGTTCTGCAGGGAATTAACCGGCAGCGTTTTGTTGTGACGTCCCTTCTTATCGGACTTTGCATAAAAGCTGCCACCGCTTATCTGTTCCTGTATTATATGGGGCCTGTCGGCGGCAGTTTCAGTACACTTGCCGGCTACGTTGCCGCTGTTGGAATCAACATATGGGGAATTGGCCGTTTTACGTCGTTTCACTACGGAAAATTGGTGAAGCGCCTGCTTTTAATTACCGCGCTCACCCTGTTGATGACAGCCGCTGTTGTCATTGTCAAAGAAGGGGCAAAGACTATGTTTCCGCTGGACTCCTGGCATCATGCGTTTTTCGTCGAATGTTTCAGTGTAGCGGTCGGAGCCGGCCTGTACCTTGTTCTAAGTGTGAAAACCGGACTGGCCGGTGTTATTCTGGGAGGTCGTTTCCCTTTTCTGAAACGGACGAAAGACTTGCCGAAATAAAAACAAGGTTCAAAACAGGGACCGGGTTCTCTTTTTCACGGAGGACCCCGGTGGTATAATATACTAACGCCCGTCTGCCGGGATGGAATACAATTATGCTGAAGGGACGTGCAATCACCCTGGAGGTACTATGAAAACGAGACGTTACAAAGACTATGACTGGTGGTTAATATCTGCAGCTATGCTGCTGGCCATGTTCGGTGTCATCATGATTTTCAGTGCCAGTTTTCCACTTGCCATTGATATGTATGATGATCCTGCACACTTTTTCAAAAGACAGCTGATCTGGCTGGCTCTCGGTAGTGTACTGCTGTTCTTTTTTATGCACTTCCGTTATGAGGGGCTGAAGAAGCTGTCTCCATTTCTGATTGCCGGAACGATACTGCTTCTTATCCTCGTGCTTCTCGTCGGAACGACAATCCGCGGAGCAACGAGCTGGATTTCCATCGGTCCGCTAACCATTCAGCCGTCGGAATTCGTGAAGCTGGCGGTGATTATTTATCTGGCCCAGGTTTACTCCCAGAAACAGGCTTACATCAATAAGTTTATCAGTGGTGTGCTGCCTCCGCTTGTGCTCGTTGTGGTTGTGTTCTCACTCATTATGCTTCAGCCGGACCTTGGTACGGCGGCCGCCATTTTAATGACAGCTGGGATCATTGTTTTTCTCTCCGGTGCAAAAATGAGGCATTTGACAGTTCTTGGTCTTTTATCCGGCGGGGTTATTACGTACTTTGCGCTTAGTGAACCCTACCGTGTGCAGCGTCTGATAGCTTTTCGTGATCCATTTGAAACAGCGGAGCGTGCCGCTGATAATGCCTATCAGCTTGTCCAATCGTACATATCCATAGCACATGGCGGACTTACCGGTACAGGTCTTGGACAGAGCGTGCAGAAGATGCACTATCTGCCTGACCCTCATACCGACTTTATTCTGGCGATAGTCGCAGAGGAGCTTGGTATTTTCGGGATCGGTTTTGTTCTGATCTGCCTGTTGACGATTGCCTGGAGAGGGATAAAAGCGGGGATACGCTGCCGCAAAACATTTGGAACGCTGCTGGCTTTCGGGATTGTTTTTCAGATTGTCAGCCAGTCCATTGTGAACGCCGGCGCGGCAACCGGACTTCTGCCGATTACAGGACTTCCGTTTCCGTTTTTAAGTTACGGTGGATCGTCCATGCTGGTCTCTATGGCAGGCATTGGTATTCTGGCTAATATTTCACGAGAAGGAAAACGGGTAAAACAGGCCCGGGAAGAACAGGCTGCAGAGGGGAGAGAGTATGGGTGAGAGCTGATAAGTTACTGGCAAATACCGGATTTGGGACAAGAAAAGATGTCAAAAAACTGTTGAAGCAGGGAGCCGTGACGGCTGATGGAGAAAAAGTGAAAAGCGGAGCGGTCCACCTGGATCCGGACACACAGAAAATAGAAGTGAAAGGGGAACCGCTCGTTTACCGTGAGTACATTTATCTGTTGATGCATAAACCGGCCGGTGTTATCTGCGCAACCGAAGATGAGCTTCATGAAACAGTGCTGGACATTCTGGAATGGGAAGATGTCGTCCGCAGCCCATTTCCGGTTGGGCGGCTGGATAAGGATACGGAGGGGCTGCTTCTGCTCACGAATGACGGGAAGTTCTCCCATGCGCTGACGTCACCGAAGAAAGGCGTACCGAAAATATATGAGGCACTGCTGGATCAGCCGGCGTCAAAAGAAGATGCCGAAGTGTTCTCCAGTGGTGTAACTCTTGATGATGGTTATCGCACCAAACCGGCTGACCTCCAGCGGTTTCCGGAAGATCCGGACCGGGTCCGCATAACGATAGGGGAAGGTAAATATCATCAGGTGAAACGGATGGTTGAAGCAGTGGGAAAAAAGGTTCTCTATTTAAAACGTATTCAGATCGGTTCTCTGGAACTTGATGAAGAGTTGGAAGCCGGGGAGTACCGTGAGATGGAAGAAGAAGAAGTCCAGCAGCTGCTGGACGAAGCCTATCATCGTGACAAAAAGGAACCGCCGCGCTGAATAAACAGCCCGGCGGTTCCGTCTTTATACGTCCTGTGTCATAAGTCTATCAGGATACTTTCACTTTTTTCTTTGTCAATGTCCATTTCCCTCTGGAAGGGCTGTGCACTAAACGATTGTATTCCAGCACATTCAGATCCCGCTGAATCGTCCGCTGGGTGATTCCGAATTCGTCAACCAGTTCGCTCGTTGTCACCGTTCCTTTCTCTTTGATATAAAGATAAATCGATTTTACCCGGGTGATCATGCGGTCGGTTGATGGCCTCAAAAAACCACTCCTTAGCTTTAATGAATGGGGGAGGTCGCCTCCCGGGGCACTGGTATCATGCTGTTATTCATCTGCATTGACAGGAAAACGATGCAGCGGTCATGGTGTGACGAAATAGTGTGATATCAGCCAAAGCATAAATGGTACAAATGTATTTCCAACCTATCAATGGCCCCTTATGTTGTAACTGCATTATACAATATTTCCTGCGCATGCGCAAAGCACATGAAAGTGGTTTTCGCAACACTTAATAAAAAATATAGAAAAGTCATATTTTTTATTAAGTGTTTACAAAAAAGAAGGAAGCATCCGGTATCATCCCGTGATGCTTCCTATTTTTAATTTCCGCTGTACTGAAAGAGGTCGGTGGAGAGGTAGCGTTCTCCTGTGTCGCAGGCGATAACTACGACAACTTCATTCGGCTTCATGCGACGGGCTGTCTCCATGCCGGCATAACAGGCTGCCCCCGTGGAAGGACCGACGAGAATCCCTTCGTCCCGGGCAAGTCCCCGCGCTGCTTCATAAGCATCTTCATCGGAGATTTTATAGATATAATCGTAAATATCCTGGTTTAACACCGGTGGTATAAATCCGGGGCTTGTCCCAACCAATTTATGCGGACCCGGACTTCCTCCCGATAAAACGGGGGATCCTTTCGGCTCAACGACGTGGATCGCTGCTTCCGGGTAATAGGACTTCAGCGTTTCTCCGGTTCCGGTGACGGTTCCGCCCGTACCTGATGCGGCAACAAAAGCTCCGAGCGTTTTGCCGAGTTCATCCATCGCTTCTTTAATTTCTTCTCCCGTTCCTCCGCGGTGTGCATCGGGGTTATCCTCATTTTCAAACTGCATCGGCATAAAGCCTGCAGGTAGTTCTTCCACCAGTTCATGGGCTCTTTCAATCGCACCGGGCATTTTTTTATTGCCCGGTGTGAGTTCCACTTCCGCTCCGTACGCTTTAAGTAGATTAATACGTTCGCGGGACATCGTGTCCGGCATAACCAAAATAGAGCGGTACCCTTTCGCTGACGCATTCATGGCAAGGCCGATACCGGTATTGCCCGACGTTGGTTCAATGATAACAGAATCCGGCCGCAGCAGACCTTTTTTTTCCGCCTGCGCAATCATATTGTTGGAAGCGCGGTCTTTTACGCTGCCGCTTGGATTCTGGAATTCGAGTTTTACATATACATCGGCTCCGTCGGCGGCGGGGAGCCGGTTCAGTTTAACAAGGGGAGTGTTCCCAACTAAATCTGACATATTGGATACAACTTGCATAATGGACACTTCCTTTTGATCATATCGAATGCACTACTTATCTTAACATATTCCCGGTTTTTACTTCTATTTGCACAAACGAGGCCGTTTGTTTCTGAGTTTAGCCAAGCAGGAGATCATCCGATATAATAGGGAGAAGAAAGGAACGTCACCGAAGGAGGATTATCATGGAACCGCATTATTTTACCGGACTCGCCCTGCCCGCAGAGGTAAAAGAAAAGATGGCTGCGTGGACCCGGGAAGCAGCGCCAAGCCTCTCATTTAAAAACTGGGTACATCCTGAGGATTACCATATTACCCTGTTTTTTCTTGGTGCAGCTGATACATCTACTGTTCAACAGACAATAGAATTACTGCACCACAGCTGTGCCGCATCTTCCGTGTTTACGATGCAGGCAGGCGGAATAGGATATTTCGGTCCCCGGAAGGTGCCGAAGGTTTTGTGGGCGGATACAAGCTGTCCGGAAGAATTGCAGCACCTCCAGCAGCGTGTCGCCGGAAGCTGTGTTTCGGCGGGCTTTACGGAAGAGAAACGAAAATACCGCCCCCACATTACGTTAGCCCGGAAGTGGACCGAAACTTTTTCATTTTCCGAGCGTTTCGACTATCTGCCAGCGCTCGAAACGATGGAATGGACGGTAAAAGAAGCTGTCCTTTTCCGGACGCATCCACACCGCACGCCGAAATATGAGAGGGTGGAAACCTTTCCGCTTGCCCCGGGGCCGGGATAAAGTAAAAGACAGAGAACCAGGATTGTAGGGGATAAAACATGCAGACCATTCGAATTGTCTTTCATATTGCGATATTATTTCTTTTTTATTATACAGGAGTGTGGATTCAGGAAGCGTTCCAGCTTATGATACCCGGAAGCATTATCGGAATGCTTTTGCTGCTGGGCTGCTTCTCACTGAACATCGTGAAACCGGCTTGGCTTGAACAGGGTACTTCCCTTCTCCTGTCTCATATGCCGCTGCTTTTTCTGCCGGTGACGGCGGGTATTATTGCCCATACATCCTTATTCGCCGGCGAGGGGTTATGGCTTGTGGTGATTGCGTATATCAGCACACTACTGGTGCTTGTTACGTCCGGCTGGACAGTACAGCTGCTGTTAAAAAGGGGGACCCGTGATGAATGAATGGCTTCCGGCACTTGCGGCTTTGGCTGGAACAGTGGCGGTCTACCAGGGAACCCGGTGGTTTTACCGGCGTTTTCCTTATCCGATGACGCTGCCGATTGTCACCGGAACGATTACCATTGTCCTATTTCTGCTCGCTATGGATATATCTTATTCGACGTACATGTCAGGAGGGCAGTGGATTGAAAAGCTGCTTGGTCCTGCTGTCGTCGCACTGGCGCTGCCGCTCTACAAACAGCGCCAAACGGTGAAAAAATATGCGTTTGTGCTTACTGCCGGTGTCACGGCAGGTGCGGTGGCGGGAGTGCTGTCGGGATACGTTCCTGCAAGGTGGCTGGGACTGGATGACGAATTAATTGCTACCGTTCTTCCCAAATCGGTTACTACTCCGGTTGCCATGGATATCGCACAGACGACAGGAGGCATTCCGGCTGTTGCGGCTGTTTTTGTCATGGTTGCAGGCATAGGCGGTGTCGTTAGTGCCTCCTACGTGTTTGCTTTGACCGGTATATCGCAGTCTCTCGCTAAAGGGATTGCTTTTGGAGCAGCTTCCCATGCCATAGGGACGGCAAAAGCGCTTGAAAACAGTGAACTGGAAGGGACGGCGGGGTCGGTGGCGATGACACTGAGTGCTCTCTTTCTCTCCTTTATCACCCCATTACTGACAGCGATTTTCTTTTCATAAGGAGGGGTCATCATGGCTCATTTGATAAAACTGGAAGATTATACATCAAGGTATATGAACGATATGCAGCGCTACCTGAGCCGTTTTTCCCGCTTAAAAAAAGAGCGGTGGGAGAGCATGAAACGGGACTGGAGAAGGGTGAATAATGAAAGAGCGCCGGAACCTATTCAGGAAGAAACTTTGGAGGACTGGCTGGAAGAGGCGGGAAACGGCTTTTTTCAAGGAGCGGTTAACCGTTTGAAACAATTTCAGAACCGCCGGGGAAAAAAAGAAGAACCAGAGTACGAGACTGATGACCGTTCCCTTTTTTATGAAGGAAAATCGCTCGAGGAGCTGAAGGACATGTTCTTTGAAGAGCTGTTCATGGCTCAGCTGCGGTGGGCAAGCGCCTCCATTCTGGAAGAATCGCGCATGAACCCTGTTTATAAATATGACCAGAACCTGAGATTTCTGCTCCGCTATCTGCCTGATAATTACCTTGTTTTATATTATCCGGTGTTCTCGGTCGGCAGTGCGCCGCTGGATATGGATATTATTCTTATCAGCCCGACTGAAATTATCTGCCTTTCCTATCTTTCTGGGGATAAAAACAGTGTGTTTGAAACGTCATCGGGGCGTTACTGGAATGAATATGTTCATAAAAGCAGGCAGCGCATCGTGAATCCGGTGATTTCCCTGAATCGGATGAGCCGGGTGATTCAATCCGTATTCAGCGAACACCCTCTGGAAATGGAGCTGCACCGGCTCGTTTGGTCTCCGGCTGCTGTCATTGACCACCGTGCTCCCGGTATGAAAGTGGAAATGGTGGACAAGCGAAATCACGAGGACTGGTTCGAAAAGAGAAAAAGAACCCCTTCGCCGATCAAGAAAAATCAGCTGTATGCGGCGGAAACGTTACTGCAGCATACGCTGACGACATCTTTTCGGCGGAGGGAGCTGTTGGAAGATATCGAAGAGGAAGAGTGATCAGTTGAAAATAATTGTTTTGTTTTCGAAAACGAGGATCTTGTCCTGGATATGCCAGTCCACAGCACGGGCAAGGGCGATTTTTTCCACATTACGTCCGGCGATCTTGAGGTCTTCCGCTGCATAACGGTGATTGACACGGAGAACTTCCTGATCAATAATCGGTCCTTCATCAAGATCGTCCGTTATATAGTGCGCGGTTGCACCGATTAGCTTTACGCCGCGGTCAAACGCTTTTTGATAAGGGTTGGCGCCGATAAACGCCGGCAGAAAAGAGTGATGGATGTTAATGACCTTATGCTGAAACGACTCCACAAACGAAGGAGAAAGAATCTGCATATAGCGCGCCAGTACGATGAAATCAATATCATACGCATCTATTACTTCTTTTTGCTGTTGTTCCGCCTGAAGTTTTGTTTCTTTGGTCACCGGAATATGCCGGAACGCAATGCCGTAACTTTCGACAATATCACGCAGTTGGTCATGGTTGCTGATGACGACCGGGATGTCCACTTCCAGCTCACCGGAGCGCCAGCGCCATAAGAGCTCCAGTAGACAATGGTCTTCTTTGGATACAAAGACAGCCATTTTCTTGCGTCTGCGCTCCTGCTCAATCCGCCAATTCATTTGAAAGGAATCGGCAATGGGAGCAAAATCCTGAAGAACGCGCTCGAATCGTTCCTCGAAGGATGGCAGGTTAAATTCAATCCGCATGAAGAATGTTCCGCCTTCCGGATCGGTGCTGTATTGGTCGGATTGTACAATATTTGCCTGCTGCTCCTGCAGGTACTGCGACACAGCGGCTACAATACCGGGCTGGTCGGGGCAGGATATTAAAAGCCGGGCCCGGTTGGAAAGATGGGTTTCGTGCATGACAATGAGCCTCCAATTACAAATCTCTCATACGTTTTTAACTATATCACTCCTGCCGGTTAAAAAAAAGAAGGAGATCGAACGTACGCCAAAACGCCGGGAGAGGCTTCTTTCCGGCAGAAGCGCGAACAAAGGTTGTCGTTGACGATAAAACAAAAACTTTGATACTATTAAAAACGATTCGCTCTTTTACGACCTGCCACACAGGCGAAAAACGAAAGAATCCTCATATCATGCGCTTTTATACAGGATTCCGGAATAAATAAACAATATTAGATAAACAGACGAACTTCTGCTGGACATAGTGGCTGTAAAGAGGAAACTGTAAAACGAGGGTGAAGGTATTGGAACTTCTACTTGGAAATGAATGGACCGTTGAACCCGCAGGTGGAACGACCGGCGAAGCTTATATTGCCTGGGCCGGAGAGCAGAAGCTGTTTCTAAAACGCAACTCCTCCCCTTTTTTAGCAGTGCTTTCTGCCGAAGGTATCGTTCCAAAGTTATTATGGACCAAACGCCTGGAAAATGGTGACGTCATCACAGCGCAGCGATGGGTGCACGGACGGGAACTGCGTGCCTCCGACATGAACCGCGCGGATGTTGCCGGTCTCCTGAGCAAAATACATGCATCCAGCGAACTGCTTGATATGTTCAAGCGGATCGGAAATGAGCCGCTGACTCCATCGATCATCATTGAAAACTTAAAATCACAGATGCAGCTGGATGATACGTTTCCCCCGTTATTTCAGGAGGCTCTTCATTACCTGCTTGCTGCTTATTCGGAAGTAGTGTCTTCCCCGATGGTTGTCTGTCACTGCGATATTAATCATAATAACTGGATGATTAATTCCAGCAATGAATTGTATCTCATTGATTGGGACGGTGCCACGGTCGCCGATCCCGCGTTTGACCTCGGGCTGCTCCTGTATGAATATATACCGGTGTCAGAGTGGGAACAGTGGCTGCGCCATTACGGACTGGCTCTTACAAATAACCTGAAAAGGCGGATGCACTGGTATGTGACGGCAGATGCACTGGAGCGGGCTCTGTATCACCGGAGCAGGGGATTTAATCAAAAAGCAGCCTCGTGGACGGATTACCTCCGCCGGCTCGTATACGGCACCGTGTAAAAAACTTCCACAGGTTGTACAGGTTTTGGCAAAACGTATTCATACGATAGAAAAGTCCGGCCCGGTGGGTCGGACTTTTCTAACATCCGGCGCTCGATGCTTAAAGCAACAGAAACGACAGGAATGATGAAACAGGAGGGAGCATACATGAGACTGCGCCGTAAACCTTGGGCGAACGACTGGATCCAGCAGCATCCGGAGCTGGTGATTTCGGATGCCTCTCAGGTGGCACAAGGCTGGAGAGAACTGTTTGGTAACGACAACCCGGTCCATGTCGAACTTGGTACCGGTAAAGGAAAATTCATTGATGAAATGAGCCGCGCGTATCCGGATATCAATTTCATAGGAATGGAAAAGTATGAGAGTGTTCTCGTCACCGGACTGCAGCGGATTCTACATGACAGGCGGGAAAATGTCCGTTTCATTCACGGGGACGTCCTGAACCTTTTTGATTTTTTTGGTGAAAAGGAAGTGGACAGGCTGTTTATTAATTTCACGGATCCGTGGCCGAAAAACAGGCATGAAAAAAGGCGCCTGACGTATAAAACATTCCTGTCCCTTTACGAGAAGGTGCTGAAAAACGAACAGGATATCCACATGAAAACCGATAATCAAGTCTTATTTGAATACAGTCTGGAAAGCATGTCCCGATACGGAATGATACTGAAAAATATTTCCCTTGATCTTCATAACAGCGGCATGGAACATAATATTATGACAGAATACGAGCGGAAGTTTTATCAGAAAGGGCAGCCGATTTACAGACTGGAAGCATTCTTTCCGAACGATAAAAAAGAGGAATAGGAGGGTTTTCATGGAGCAGCTGACAATCGGGGATTATACGCTGACGTGGCTGCGGGGCGGCGTGACGCATCCGGACGGCGGTGCCATCTTCGGGGTTGTACCGAAGCCCCTGTGGTCCCGGAAGTATCCGGTAAACGAAAACAATCAGGTCGAGACGCGCTGTGATCCGATTCTGGTGCAGGGAAACGGCAGAACAATGCTGATAGAATCGGGCATTGGCAATGACCGATTCACGGAGAAGCAAAAGCGCAACTTCGGCATCACACAGGAATCACAGATTGCAGAGGATCTGCATGCGCTTGGGTTAACGACGGCGGACATTGATGACGTTCTCATGACGCACATGCATTATGACCATGCGGCCGGGCTTGTTAAGCATCAGCACGGAGAGGATGTTCCTGTATTTGAGAACGCGGTCATCCGGACTTCCGCTGAAGAGTGGGAAGAGACGACCAACCCAAATATCCGGTCTGCCAACACGTACTGGGAACAAAATTGGAAACCGGTGCGCAATCACGTGGAAACGTACGAGGACACATACAACCCGGCGCCAGGGATAACGATGCAGAAGACCGGCGGCCACAGCCGGGGCATGAGTATTGTTACCATGGAGCAAGGGGAAGAGACGCTTATCCATATGGCGGATAATATGCCGACGCTTGCCCATCAGCCTGTACTATGGGTCACCGCCTACGATGATTACCCGATGGATTCTATAGCGGTAAAACAGCGGTATATGGATTATGGATACAACAACCGTGCCTGGTTCACGTTTTATCATGACTACAGGCACCGGGCGGTTCAGTTTGATGAAGAGGGCGGTACCCGGCAGCAGGTACTCGTGAATAACGCGGAATAACGGGAAAGATGATTTCTGTGAGAAGCAGGAGTCATCTTTTTTTGTAATTACGCTTAGCATCACTTTTCAGGGTACTGGAAGAAAATGTGGGTGTCAGATGCGGCCTGAAGGGTACTTTTTACGAAAAAATGAAAAAAGTAACCGTTAGAGCATATCTAAGGTGCACAATCCCTCTCAATCAGCCGCGATGTGACCGTTATTGATTGAATTCAGTCAAATTAATAAAAAATATGATTGATAATGATTGATTTTGAACGAAAATGATTATATAATATAGAAAGATAATAATAGTAAGCGTTTCCTTTGAACATGAGAGGAGGTCGTATCATGCTTCATGTGGAACGAAAAGAACAGATACTAAACGTCCTGCAGTCCAGGGAAACCGTGTCCGTGCAGGAGCTGGTTTCCACTGTTGGTGCATCCGAGTCGACAATCAGGCGGGACTTAACCGAACTTGAGTCTGAACATTATATAAAACGCTTACACGGAGGAGCTTCTCTTTTAAAACGAAAACTGGAAGAGCCTTCGATTGCAGAAAAGCAAAGCACCAATCAAAAAGATAAAAAGGCGCTTGCAGCAGAAGCGGCATCCGTCGTGAAAGAACGGGATTGTATATTTCTTGATGCCGGTACAACGACGGTGGAAATGATTCCGCATCTCACCGGGAAGGAAATCATCGTCGTAACAAACGGCATCCCCCACGTCCCGCTTCTGCTGGAACGCGGCATTCAGACTTACGTTACCGGCGGAAAAGCCAAACCGGGAACATCGGCGCTGACGGGGGAAAAAGCCGTCATGTCGATGCATGAATTCCGGTTTGATACGTGTTTTCTCGGGATGAATGGAGTGGACGCCGTACACGGTTACACCACTCCGGACCCCGAAGAGGCATTTGTGAAAAAAACAGCGCTGTCGTTGTCCTCGAAATCGTGGGTGCTGGCCGACCCTTCCAAAATGGGGGAGACTTCGTTTGCAAGCGTCGCACAACTGGAGAAAGCAGCAGTGCTGACGTCGGACAGTATGGACGAAAAATATCTGGATCAGCTGCAGCAGCGAACAGAAGTAAAGGTTGTGAAACTATGATTTATACCGTGACGCTTAATCCCGCCCTGGATTATGTTGTGGACGTTCCCGGATTTCAGGAGGGAACCGTGAACCGGTCCGAAAGAGATATCAAATATCCGGGAGGGAAGGGAATCAACGTCTCCCGGGTGTTGAAACGTCTCGGCGTGCCGAGTACCGCACTCGGCTTCATCGGAGGTTTTACCGGTGATTATATAAAAGACATGCTTCAACAGGAAGGCATCTCGACTGATTTTACAGCGGTGGATGGAGATACCCGCATTAATGTCAAATTGAGAGGAGCCGGGGAAACGGAAGTAAACGGTGTCTCGCCGGAAGTGAGACAATCCGACAGGAAAGCGCTCGAAGAAAATCTGGAACCACTGACCGCCGAGGATGAGGTTGTTATCGCCGGCAGTCTGCCTGCTTCGCTTCCTGCGGGATGCTACGAAGAGCTGATGAATACCCTGAAAAACCAAAACGTGAGAGTTTATCTTGATACGAGCGGAGAGCCGTTGAAAAAAGCAGTCCAGGCAGCGCCGTTTTTTATTAAGCCAAATCATTACGAGATTGGAGAACTGTATGACGTTACTATTGAAAAGCCGGAAGACGCAGTCTATTACGGCAGAAAATTGATGGAAGAACACGGGATCGAGCACGTTATTATTTCCATGGCCGGTGAAGGGGCCGTCTACCTGCATCCGCGCGGAGCATGCCGTGCTGTGCCTCCCAGGCGTAAAGCGGTGAATTCTGTGGGAGCGGGCGACTCGCTCACAGCTGGTTTTATTAAAGCATTGAAGGTCCACCCGAAACCGGAGGATATACTCGCTTATGCTTCAGCCGCAGGGAGCGCCACGGCGTTTTCAGAAACGTTCTGCACGGAAGAGGAAGTGAAAAAGCTTCAAGGGGAAATAGACATTACGACGTTCGGGAATTCGTAAAGGGGTGACATACTATGAAAATTACAGAACTGCTTCAAAAAGACACGATGGTTCTGGATCTTGGGGCTGATTCCAAAGACGGTGTCATCGATGAACTGGTACACGTGCTGGATAAAGCAGGGAATCTGTCCGATCCATCGGCGTTTAAAGAAGCAATCCATGGAAGGGAAAAAGAGAGTTCAACAGGCATCGGGGAAGGAATCGCGATCCCCCACGCTAAGACACAGGCCGTGAAGACACCGGCTATTGCTTTTGGACGGTCGCAGGAAGGAACGGATTATGAATCGCTCGACGGTCAGCCGGCGCATTTGTTTTTCATGATTGCGGCAAGTGAGGGAGCCAATCAGGATCACCTGCAGACACTGTCGAGGCTGTCGACGCTGCTGATGGATGAAACGTTCCGTCAGGACCTGCTGCAGGCTTCTTCAGAAGATGAGGTTCTGACACTCGTTGATCAGAAAGAAGAAGAGAAGCTTGGTGCCGATGAAGAAGAGCAGCAGGTGCAGCAGTCGAACGAAAAGGAACGCACAACACCGGAGATTCTTGCTGTTACAGGCTGTCCGACAGGTATTGCCCACACCTTCATGGCAGCAGATGCGTTAAAAGAAAAGGCAAAAGAGAAAGGTTTATCCATTAAAGTGGAAACCAATGGCTCCGATGGTATCGGCAACGCCTTAACGCCGGAAGAAATCGCAGCCGCCGACGGTATCATAATCGCATCGGACACAAAAGTGGAAATGACGCGGTTTGACGGCCGACCGGTATCAATCAATGGGGTTTCTGACGGGATGAAGCGCCCCGAAGAGCTGATTGATGAGGTCACAAGCGGTCAGGCACCTGTTTATCATGCGAAGGGATCGGCAGAGGAAGACAGTTCGAGCGACAGCAAAGGGCGGACCGGTTTTTACAAGCACCTCATGAACGGGGTGTCGAACATGCTGCCATTTGTTGTCGGCGGCGGCGTGCTTATGGCCGTATCTTTCTTCTTCGGTATTCATTCAGCCGAACCGGGACATCAAGATTATAATGCTTTTGCAGCTACATTAAATTCTATTGGGGCCGATCATGCCTTTCAGCTGATGGTTGCCGTTCTTGCCGGCTTTATCGCGATGAGTATTGCCGACCGCCCCGGTTTTGCGCCTGGTATGATCGGAGGGTTTATAGCAACGACCGGAGGCGCCGGTTTTCTCGGCGGCTTGATCGCCGGCTTCCTGGCCGGTTATACAGCGAATCTGATGAAAAAGGCACTGGCTGGTCTGCCGAAAGTGTTTGACGGTATCAAGACGATTCTCTTTTACCCTGTACTGAATATTTTCATTGTCGGGCTGTTAATGGCAGTTGTCATTAATCCGCCGGTCAGCTGGCTGAATACCGCCCTGCAGGATGTGCTGAATGGGATGGGAACCGGTAATATTGTTCTTCTCGGACTCATTCTCGGTGGTATGATGGCGATAGATATGGGGGGTCCTGTCAACAAAGCGGCTTTCACTTTCGGCATTGCCATGATCGACGCCGGAAACTTCGCTCCGCATGCAGCGATTATGGCAGGCGGTATGGTGCCGCCGCTCGGCATTGCCCTGGCAACGAGCCTGTTTCGAAATAAGTTTACGAAAGAAGAAAGAGACGCCGGCCTTTCCAGTTACTTTATGGGAGCATTCTTCATTACCGAAGGAGCGATTCCATTTGCCGCAGCGGACCCCGGACGTATCATTCCGGCGTCTGTCGCAGGAGCTGCAACTGCCGGAGCTTTTGCGATGCTGTTCGGCGCCGGACTACCGGCTCCCCATGGCGGTGTCTTTGTTGTCCCGACTATTCAGGGAACCAATCCACTTCTCTATATAGCCGCGGTACTGATTGGAACAATCGTAACGACGCTTTTAGTAGGATTTCTGAAAAGACCGGTCAAATAAGCAAAAACGGAGCCTGCGCAGGGCTCCGTTTTTAATTATGATGTAAGTTCCAGGATGGTGCCTGTTTTAGCGTCGACGATGAAATCCATCTGTTTTGTTTCGCCTTCTTTGGTACTCGAAATACCGCCGCGGTACACTTTGTATTCGAGATCGTCTTTCATGTAGTCTTCGGCGGTCATGTGAATCCATGATCCATTGACAGGTATATGATCCTGAATGTTTTCCTTAACGGTCTTCAGTGCTTTTTCGGGAGTGATGTGGCTGTTTCCGGTGTACTCTTTCAATGCGTACCCGGCTGCGAGACCAACACCTGCTCCAATGAGAATATCTCTTACTTTCATGTTATCCCTGCCTTTTCTATCTCATTTCCCTCAAGTATAGCTTAAAATTCATCTCATTCCAAACGTTAAGATGTATATCGGTAGAAAATGAAGGACGCTTCCGATAGAATAAAAAGGGAAAACAGGAGCGGAAAGGAGCCGACTATGAACGAAGAAACGAAACAGATGTTCCAGACGTTAACCGAACTGCCGGGAGCCCCCGGTTTTGAAAAGCCGGTTAGAGATTACATGAAAAAAGAACTGCAGCCTTTAAGTGACGAGGTGGTGCAGGATAAACTGGGCAGTATTTTCGGGAAAAAAACCGGAGATGCAGGCGGCCCGAAAGTGATGGCCGCCGGACACATGGATGAGGTCGGCTTCATGGTCACCAACATCGACAAAAAAGGCATGATTCAGTTTGAACCGCTCGGCGGCTGGTGGAGCCAGGTGCTGCTGGCACAGAGAGTGGAAGTCATGACCGATAAAGGAGCCGTTCCCGGCGTGGTCGGATCGATACCGCCGCATCTTTTGGAAGAATCCCAGCGTCAGAAACCGATGCCGATGAAAAAAATGTATATCGACATCGGAGCCGATGACAAAGAAGACGCCGAGAACATCGGAGTGAAACCGGGACAGCCGATTCTGCCCGCGGGTGCATTTACGCCGATGGCGAACAAAAAGAAAATTCTGGCGAAAGCATGGGATAACCGGTACGGTGCCGGCTTGTCCATTGAACTGATGAAAGAACTGCAGCACACCGATCATCCCAATATTGTGTACTCCGGTGCGACGGTGCAGGAGGAAGTTGGGCTCCGCGGCGCGGCGACAGCTTCCAGGATGATTCAGCCGGACGTGTTTTACGCGATGGATGCAAGCCCTGCCAACGATGCCGCCGGTGGAAATGATGCATTTGGCCATCTTGGAAAAGGAGCACTGCTCCGGATTTTTGATCAGACGATGATCACCCACCGCGGTATGCGTGATTTTGTCCTGGATACAGCGGAATCCAACGACATTCCGTATCAGTATTTCGTATCCCAGGGAGGCACAGACGCCGGACGGGTACATACATCGAACGAAGGCGTGCCATCCGCCGTCGTCGGAGTATGCTCAAGGTATATTCATACATCGGGCTCGATTCTGCATGTGGATGATTATGCCGCAGCGAAAGAACTGCTTGTGAAGCTCGTGCAGATGACAGATAACAGTGCCCTTGATGCCATCCGCAAAGGAGTCTGACGCTCTGATGACTATGATTCTTGGTGTTGGTTCCACCAATGAAGCAAAGCTGAAAGCAGTGTCCGCTGTTTTCGGAAATGAAGATTATGACATTCAAGGGTTTGAGACAGGCAGCGGAGTGTCCTTGCAGCCTTTTTCGGATGAAGAAACGAAAGCAGGCGCTGAGCACCGCGCCGCCGCTGTTCTGGCGGAAGGAGCTGACGCGGGTATAGGTCTGGAGGGCGGCGTGATGGAAATGGCCGATGGACTGTACCTTTGTAACTGGGGAGCTCTGACCGACAGCAGCCGGCGCGTGATTACAGCGGCCGGAGCAAAAATAAAACTGCCCTCAGGCATTGCCGCCGGACTGCACGCAGGCAGAGAGTTAAAAACCGTCATGAACGACTACACCAACCGTCATAATGTCAGTCAGCAGGAAGGCGCCGTCGGTATCTTTACCGGCGGCATGATATCCAGAGCCGAAATGTTCGAACACACCGTCCGTCTTCTTTACGGACAATGGTGTTTCAACCGGCGCATCCAGCAGCTGTCACAGGATAAATAGGATTCTATACAAAGAGACTGGGACAAACCCTTTATAAGATAAAAGAATGCCGAACGATTTAAAAAAATCGTTCGGCATTCTTCGTTTCTTAGATACACCGCTGCGCCAAAATGCTTTGCTTTTACTCCGGAGTACAAGGGCGGCATCGGTTCGCTGGGGCTCACCGTGTCTTCTTTGCACTCCGGAGTACAAGGGCGACATCGATTCGCTGGGACTCATCGTGTCTTCTTTGCCCCGGGCACGGCTCGCGTCCGCAGTTCCTCCGGATCAGCTGCTTGTCGAAACCGACGGACCCCGGCCGTTCCAGGGGCCGT
>NZ_FOXD01000004.1 GCF_900115625.1 Salibacterium halotolerans
TCCCACCCGTTCCCATGCCGAACACGGAAGTTAAGCTCTCCAGCGCCGATGATAATGAAGGGGCAACCCTTTGTGAAAGTAGGACGCCGCCAGGCACCAAAAGGACGGTCGGATTGTTATCCGGCGGTTCTTTTTTTTGGATGCCAATGTTCCGCTGTTGCCCGTTACGGATCTATGTTAGAAATGACGGCTCCCCGTCTTAGTTTGCAATCCGGGTATTTTTCCTTTAAGAAGTTGGTAAAGGAACGATTGCAGTTTCCACTTCCCTGCTCGTTTGATTTCCTGCAGAAAACGCAAAAAGTCGTGTGAGGTTTATGTCCAAAGACTATATGGCCATGATCATTTTAGAAAAATCATAACGACGTTTACATCTGCTATGGGGAGTGCAAACGCAACTATGAATTAACCATAGTTACGTTTCTCCGCTTTCCTGCACCCGTAAACGTCATTATGAACCCCTCTACGTTGCGTTTGTCCCTTTTTTATCGGGATAAACGCAACTGTAGAACCGGCGGCGCTGTTTTTAGACCATGCTGCATCCGGCGCGTCAGTGGACATTGTCATAGAAAAGCAGGGACGTGGTTTCCACGGAACCACTCTTTTCCGGCAGAGCACGATCGCAGCCCGGTTCGTGAAGCCGGACCTTTTCAGCAGTTTATAAAACAACTCAGCTCTCAACGAACCGAATGCATGGTGCAATAATGTACTATAGAATATAAAAAGAAAAAGATAGGATGACAGGAGAAACACTAGGAAAGGAGTTTCTCCATGAATATCACCTCTTTTTTTATCTACTGCGTTATTTCTACGTTCACCCCGGGGCCGGCGAATATTGTTATACTGTCCACCGTGTATAATTCCGGGATGAAAAAGGCTGCAAAATTTACTTACGGCGCCACAACGGCGTTTGGGTTACTGCTTTTTGTTTCGGCTTTTTTAAATAGTGTGCTTGTTTCCATTCTGCCGGGTATTCTGATTGTCATGCAGATACTTGGAAGCTGCTATATGCTCTACCTGGCGTGGCAGATATATAATACGCGCGCATCCAAGCCTTCTTCTGATAAAACCGGAACATTTTTGTCTGGTTTCGTGATGCAGTTTCTGAATCCAAAATTAGTTCTTTTTACGTTGACAGTCGTGCCGGGTTTTATACTGCCGCACTATACGTCTGTACCTGCCGTAGCAACAGGGGTCATCGCGGTCACATTGATTGGGTTTGCCGCATTTGTGACATGGCTGCTGTTTGGAAGCATCTTTCAGACATTTCTTCAAAAGTACAATAAGGTTGTTAACACCATCATGGCGGCATTTTTGGTATATTCCGCGGCTATGATATGGATGTAGGGCTGCCGGACGAATACCATTTTTAGAGACAAAGAAAGGGTGAGGGACGTGGAGAAGTTTGTTTATAAAAAGGCAGCGGGAATTACGGCGTTATCGGCGAGCATTCATGATTTTTCGTATAAAAAACACGCCCATGAAGAGTATGCTGTAGGTGTCACGATGCGGGGGATCCAGCGGTTTCATCTGGATGGAAGTCTGCAGAAGTCCCGCCCTGACGGCGTAATGCTTTTTAACCCGGAACAGGCACATGACGGAAGCGCCCAGGACGAGAACGGACTTGACTATATTATGCTTTATATCAAGCCTGAGCTGCTTTTAGAAGCAATTGGAAAAAAAGACATCGTACATTTTCCGGAACCGGTCGTCTACAATAATGAATTGAAACAAAGTATTTTACATCTGGGGCATGCCATCCTTACCGAAAAAGAGGATGCGTTAAGCAGTGAATTGTTTTTATCGCTGGCAGACAAGTTGATGACCGCGGAAGATCTCTTTACAGAAACGAAACAGGATACAAAGCGGATACAAAAAGCCAAGGCTCTTCTTCATGCCGATTTGGAAAACGGGTATCATCTGGATGACATATCAAAGGAGCTCGGTTTGTCGAAATATCAGTTTATCCGGCTTTTTAAGACAAATACAGGTATTTCACCGTACCAGTACTACCTTAACAGCAAAATAGAACTCGCTAAGCAGATCATCGAACATCAGGGCGATATCTATTCTGCTGTGGCAGAGGGTGGATTTGTGGATTTACCCCATTTAAACAGGCATTTCAAGAGTGTGTACGGGATCACGGCCTATGAATATAAGTCCCATTTATATTGATCAGCATATCTATTTTCATTTTCATATTCAGGGTATGTAAAACGGGCGGAAACCGGTATACTGGAGGAAAGACTTTATCTACAGGAAAAGGAAGATGTGTGTGGAACCGCTGCATGTGAACTTGATTAGTGACTCAGCATTGCAGGTGACATTTGGAACGTCGATTTCGGCAGAGACCCATCAACATATTATCGCATTCTGCAGAAAACTGGAGAAACGGCCGCTGCAGGGAATCCGGGAGTGGGTGCCTTCGTATACAGCGGTCACCGTTTTTTATGATCCGCTTCTCCTTTCGCCTGCTTCTCTTGAAACCTACTTATTGGATACATCGAAAGCAGTGGATGGCGCAGACCATTCTGATCCGGTGCCCGTGACGATTCCAGTGTGTTATGAGGAACCATTTGGTCCTGACCTGCATCACGTGGCAAACTATAACCAGTTAAAGCCCGGAGACGTGATTGAACGGCATTCGGAACCTGATTACCTTATCCATATGATGGGCTTCATGCCCGGTTTTCCGTACCTTGGGGGGATGAATAAAAGAATAGCGGCACCTCGTCTGGGTACACCGCGCCGAAACGTCCCGGCGGGTTCTGTGGGTATTGCAGGCACCCAGACGGGAGTCTATCCACTGGAGAGTCCCGGCGGATGGAATATTATCGGCCGGACCCCGAAAAAACTGTTTTTTCCGTCAAAGACTGATCCAATACTGCTGGAGGCTGGTATGACCATACGATTTACGCCGGTGAGCGCTCAGGAATTTCTCGACATCGAAGAGAAGGAGGCGTCGTATTGAAGAAAATGGTGGATCTGAACAGTGATGTAGGCGAAAGTTTTGGAGTCTACACACTCGGTAACGATGAGCGGGTTCTTTCTTATGTGACATCGGTCAACATTGCCTGCGGCTGCCACGCAGGCGATCATAACGTGATGGCCCGGACGACGGCGCTGGCTAAACAGTACGGCGCAGCTGTGGGGGCCCACCCCGGTTTCCCTGACCTCGGTGGATTTGGGCGGCGTCCGATGGCGGTCGATCCGGAGGAGATTTATCAGTTGATGATATACCAGATCGGAGCCCTGCAGGGATTCTGCCGGGCAGAGGATGTGCCTCTCCGACACGTGAAGCCGCACGGCGCTCTGTACAATCAGGCGGCCGGCGATTTTGATATGGCGGAAGCCGTGGCGGAGGCGGTAAAACGGGTGAACCCCGGCCTGACGCTGTTTGCCCCCGCCGGCAGCAAGCTGGTGGAAGCCGGCCGGCAGAAATCCCTCCGCACCGCATCCGAAGTATTTGCCGACCGGACGTATCAACCGGACGGTTCGCTCACCCCGCGTTCCCGGACAGATGCTGTACTGCACGATCCGGAGCAGGCGGCAGACCGTATTCTGCACATGCTCTCAAGTGGTGAGGTCGAAGCCGTGGACGGCACGAAACTGCCGGTGGAAGCAGACACGATTTGTGTGCACGGCGATACACCGGAGGCCCTGCAATTTCTGGACCGACTGTACCACATGCTGCACCAGCACGATGTCACGATTCACGCACCGGAGAACAGCCGATGAGTGCAGAAACACAAGTATGTATTGTAAAAAAAGCAGGGCTGTTCACGACGATTCAGGACGTGGGACGCCGGGGCTGGCAGAAGAAAGGAATTCCTCCGGCAGGGGTGATGGATCCGTATGCTTTTCAAATTGCCAACTTACTTGTGGGCAACGAGGGATATGAAGCGGTACTGGAAGTGACAATGCTTGGACCGGTGCTGCAGTTCACAAATCCGGCGGTAACAGCAGTGACAGGTGCAGATCTCCAGCCTGCTCTGAACGGCAGCCCGGTGGACAATTGGCATTCTTTCAGCGTCGGCGAAGGGGATGTCCTTTCCTTTGCCGGCACGAAAAAAGGGGCCCGCGCCTATATCGCCGTGCAGGGCGGATGGGATGGAGATAATATTCTCGGCAGCCGCTCCACCTATGTTAAAGCAGGAATCGGCGGCATGAACGGCAGGCCGCTTGAAAAAGGGGACCGGCTGTCCGCCCGCCGCCGCGGCCCGGTGCAAAAGCGGAGCAGCCGGCCGGCTTCAGCGCTCATTCCCGAATACGGTGGAGAAAAGGTGCTCCGCGTACTGGAAGGACCGGAGGCATCCGCCTTTACAGAAGAGTCCCTGCACGCATTTTACCACTCCCGTTTCACCGTCTCCAACGAGTCCGACCGGATGGGATGCCGGGTGGAAGAAGCCACTCTTATACACCGGGAATCCGCTGATATTCTATCTGACGCAGTTGACACCGGCACGATCCAGGCCGCTTCGGACGGGAGGCCGGTCATCTTGATGGCGGACCGTCAGACGACCGGCGGCTATACACGCCCGGCGTCGGTCATACAGGCGGATCTGCCGAAAGCTGCCCAGCTGCTGCCCGGACAGAAAATCAGATTTGAAAAGGTAACCCTTGCGCATGCGCATACTTTATGGAGAGAGCAGCAAAAGCAGCTCGCCTCCCTTGCTCTTGCTTCCAGAAACACGGCGGCAGCAGGAATGAATTGATCAGAACATGGACAGGAGTGAAGGAATTATGGAGAAAAAGTTTAATACCAAAGCGGTCCATTTTCAAAAAGGAGATGGAGAAAAAAATAAAAGCAAAACTAAGCCGATCTATCAGACATCGTCGTTTGCGTTTCAGGATCTTGAGGATATGGAGTCCTACTTCTCCGGGCGCAAAGACCATCTCTACACCCGCTACTCCAACCCGAATACGGATGATTTAGGATACGGTACAGCCCAGCTGGAAGGAGCTCCTGCAGGGGTGGCGACGTCATCGGGAATGTCTGCGATTCTGGCCGGGATTCTTGCCGCGGTTTCGCCGGGTGAACATATGATTGTTCCGCTCGATCTGTACGGCGGAACATACCAGCTGTTTCAGCAGGAACTGCAGGAATGGGGTTTTCAGGTATCTGTCGTGGACTTCACCGATAAAGAAGCGGTGGAAGCGGCGGTAAAAGAAGATACCCGGCTGCTGTATGCCGAATCCGTCACCAACCCGCTGCTGCGCCGCGAGAACATTGGAGAATTAAACCGGATCGCAGAGAAGCACAACTTGACCTTATTGATTGATAACACGTTCCCGTCGCCGTACTTTCTGCAGCCTTATGCAGAGGGAGCCGATCTTATCATCCACAGCGCGACCAAATACATAGGAGGCCATAGCGATGTGTCGGCCGGTGTACTCGTTGGAACGGAGGACAAGATAGCCAAGGCGAAAAAACGGGTGATCAATATCGGCGCCAACTTAAGCCCGTTTGAAGCGTGGCTCGCGTGCCGTGGTCTGAAAACGCTCAGTGTCCGGATGGAAAGGCAGGGGCAGAACGCCTCGGAGCTCGCCCGCTGGTTTCAGGAGAATACTTGGGCGGCAGCTGTCTATTATCCGCAGGACCTTTCTGATAAGGGGAACGGCGCCATGGTGAGTGTGGATCTCGGGAGTGCGTATGACGTAAATACTTTCTTTCAATCCCTCGACTGGATCAAAATCGTGCCTACGCTGGCCGGTGTGGAAACGACAGTATCCTATCCGTTGAATACATCCCACCGGGCGATTCCGGATGACATCCGCCAAAAGCTCGGTATTACCGCCGGGACGGTCCGGATTTCTGTCGGCATTGAAGACAAAGACGATATTACCGCTGCGTTTGCCGCTGCACTGGAGCAGGCAGCACGTTAACGGATCAAAAGCATCCCTCCCACATGGACACACATGCAGGGAGGGGCTTTTTCTATAGGAAGCCTGTTACTTTTTGTTCAGATATTGAATAAACTCCTGGTAAATACTGATGTTGTCGGTCAGAAGCATAATCGGCAGAAAGACAAACGTCATGAGCACGAGTACATTAGCCAGCAGTGCCGCACGCAAGTATTTCCAGGTTTTCATGATGCCACCTCCTTCCCGATTTGTGTCGAAATTTTCTTATAATTAATGTAACATCTCTGTAACAACTGGACAAGAAAAATTTTTAAAAAGGTACTTGTCATCCTGGAGAGCATATGGTATATTATAAAAGTGGCGTTAACAGAGCACATAGTAACACATCGCGGGGTGGAGCAGTTCGGTAGCTCGTCGGGCTCATAACCCGGAGGTCGTAGGTTCGAATCCTACCCCCGCAACCAATTATACAAAACATGCAAAAGCCCTTAGAAGGCTTTTTTTTTATTTTCAACAGCAATCAAAGGCGGTGCGTTTTCTTTCGGAATGCGTTACACTGGAAGAAATGATGCGCACAAAAAGGATGTCACCGATGCCGAAAGATGAATTTGAATGGATCCGTCAGCATACGCCTGAGCGTTACAACCATTCCGGTGTGATAGAGGGGATCGGCGATGATGCAGCGGTGTATGCGGCCGAAGATGGTTTTGATGAGATATTATGTGTCGACACGATGGTGGAAGAGGTCCATTTTAAAAAACAGACGATGAGCCCGTATGATACCGGACATAAAGCACTGGCCGTGAATATCAGTGATATTGCAGCGATGGCCGGTATTCCTGTTTATTATATCGTCTCGATCGCCGTACCTCCCTCCTGGACGGATGAAGAACTTCAGGAGCTTTACAACGGTATGGGGGCGCTTGCAGCGGAATACGACATGGACATGATCGGCGGCGATACCGTGTCCTCGCAGTCCGGTCTCGTTATCTCTGTCACCGTCCACGGCAGGGTGGAGAAAGGGCGTCATCTCCTCCGGCGGAACGCGCTCCCAGGAGATATCGTCTTTGTGACAAACCCCACCGGCAGATCAGCGGCCGGCCTGGACTGGCTGCTGCAGCACGGCCGCGGACAGAACTGCCCGGAGCCGTTTCAGACGCTGACCGCCTATCATCAGCGCCCGCGTCCGAGAGTCGAAGAAGGCCGGATCATTGCCGGAACCGCCCCGACTGCTTCCTTAAACGATATCAGCGACGGACTTGCAAGTGAGGCAAATGAAATAGCGGAAGCGTCCGGGGTGAAGCTGCAGTTACGACAGCAGGACATACCAGCTGCCACGGAACTGAAAGAAGCAGCCGGCGGGGACTCGTACTGGGACTGGATTTTTTACGGAGGGGAAGACTTCGAACTGATTGGAACTGCCCGGGAGAAAAACTGGTCCCTGCTTCAGCAGAACATGAAGGAGGAAGGGTTTCCCCTTTATGCCATCGGCCGGGTGCAGGAAGGTCCGCCGCTTGTCACCCTGCTGGATGGAACAGAAGAACAAACCCTTCCCAAAAAAGGATACAATCATTTTCAATCATAAAGGCAGGCGAACCTGAATGTCTTTTTCTTTCACAAGTCATTCCCCGTCTGAGACGATGCAGTTCGGCGGGAGGCTCGGTGTTGTCGTGCAGAGCGGGGATGTGATCACACTGGACGGAGACCTCGGCGCAGGAAAAACCCATTTAACCAAAGGTCTTGCTGACGCGCTCAGCGTCAAAGAAATCGTAAACAGTCCCACCTTCACCATCATAAAAGAATACAGCGGTCTGTTCCCTCTCTATCATATGGATCTGTACCGGCTGGACGGGGAAGAAGCAGATGAAATCGGTCTGGAAGAGTACCTGGAAAGCAGCGGGGTCTGTGTGGTGGAGTGGGCGGAAAAAATCAGGGATCTGCTTCCTGACAACCGGCTGCAGATTACAATGGAGCGGCGCGGGGAAGAAGAGCGTATTATCCGGCTGCTTCCTGTCGGTGAAAGCTTTACGCGACGATGCAAGGAGCTTGAGAATCATGAAAATACTGGCGATTGATACGTCAAGTCATGTCATGGGAACGGCGGTTTCCTCAGAAAACGGAATCTTGGCGGAATATATAACAAACTTCAAAAAGAACCACTCGCTGCGTTTAATGCCTGCTGTTCATCAGATGATGAAGGAAGTGGATATGGCACCGGAAGAACTGGATGCGGTAGCGGCAGCAAAGGGACCGGGTTCATACACCGGTGTCCGGATTGGCGTGACAACCGCCAAAACAATGGCGTGGTCGCTCGGTATTCCGGTGTACGGCATATCGAGCCTGATGCAGCTGGCAGCGGGCGGTACCTGGTTTCCCGGCTTGATATGTCCGTTTGCGGATGCGCGGCGGGGAAGAGTGTACACCGGGCTGTACCGCTTTCGAAACGGCATTTTGACTACTGAACGTTCAGACCGGGTAACCTCTCTTGACGACTGGCTGGAAAAGCTGAACGAAACAGAGAAACCGGTCCTCTTTTTAAGCAGAGACTCAAAACAGCACGAGTCGGCGATCAGGGACACACTTGGAGAACGTGCCGTGTTCGGAGGGGACGCCGAAAACCGTCCCCGTCCGTCTGATCTGATCAGCCTTACGGCGCAGATGGAGCCGCAGCCGCCTCATTCGCTCGTTCCTGAATACGCCCAGATGGCGGAAGCGGAAAAGAAGTGGTACGCCGCGGAAGAAGGGCGGACGTATGAGTAACAGTCCCATTATTCGTTTCATGGAGGAACGTGACCTGGAAGGAATTCTTGAGGTCGAGCATGACGCTTTTCAAATGCCGTGGACGAAATACGCTTTTTTCAATGAATTGATGAACAATCAGTTCGCTCATTATCTGGTCGTGGAATGGGACGGCCGTATTATCGGTTACTGCGGGGTATGGATCATTATTGACGAAGCCCATATCACGAATGTGGCGGTTCATTCGGCGTACCGCGGATACCGGCTCGGAGAACTCCTCATGAAAAATGTGCTCGATATGGCGCATGCCTACGGGGCCCTTACGATGACGCTCGAAGTCCGGGTAAGCAATGTCATCGCCCAGTCCCTCTACAAAAAACTCGGATTCCAGCCGGGCGGTATCCGGAAAAATTATTATACCGACAATAAAGAAGATGCGTTGGTAATGTGGGTGAATATCGATGACTACAAATTCAACTGATTCAGAGCGGCTGCTCGCCATCGAAACGAGCTGCGATGAGACGGCGGCCGCCGTGGTGCAGGGCGGCAGTAACGTTTTGTCGAATGTTGTGGCGTCACAGATTGACAGCCATAAGCGGTTCGGCGGCGTTGTGCCGGAAATTGCATCGCGCCACCACACCGAAACAATAACCATGATTATGGAAGAAGCACTGAACGAGGCGGGACTCACCTTTTCGGACCTGGACGGCATTGCCGTAACCGAAGGACCGGGCCTTGTCGGAGCGCTTCTGGTCGGCGTAAATGCCGCCAAAGCCGCCGCTTTTGCGCACGGGCTTCCGCTTCTTCCTGTGCACCATATCGCCGGCCACATTCAAGCGGCACGGCTTGAACGCAAGTGGCAGTATCCGGCGCTTGCGCTCGTTGTGTCGGGCGGACATACCGACCTTGTCCTGTTACGAGAAGAAGGGGACTATGAAGTTATCGGCCGGACCCGGGATGATGCAGCGGGGGAAGCCTATGACAAAGTAGCGAGAACGCTCGGACTTCCTTATCCGGGAGGTCCTCATGTGGATCAACTCGCCTCTACCGGAAGAGCTGACATCCCGCTCCCCATTGCATGGCTCGAAGAAGGATCATTTGATTTCAGCTTCAGCGGCTTGAAGTCAGCGGTTCTAAACACTGTCCACAATGCAGAGCAGCGCGGGGAAACGTTATCCACAGCCGATGTCGCCGCAAGCTTCCAGGCGAGCGTAATCGAAGTGCTTGTGGAAAAGACAAGACGCGCGGCGGAGGAATACGAAGTAAAGCAGGTCGTACTTGCCGGGGGGGTGGCAGCCAACCAAGGGCTGCGCGCGGCAATGGAAGACGCTTTCAAAGAAGCCGGTCCGGCATTGACAATCCCCCCTTTCCGGTATTGCACCGACAATGCGGCGATGATCGGGGCCGCCGCTCATATCCAATGGAAAAAAGGAATCACCGCCTGTTGGGATTTAAACGGCGTACCAGGCTTGGCCTTATATTAAGGTCAAGCTTTTTTTGTCTACAAAACGTAAAGAATGTGGAGACTGTGTAAAAGTCATCTTGTGGATAATGGGGATAAACAGGTGGAAAACTAATAAATCAGTAATGAGCAGTGTGAACAGTGAAACTGTGTATAACATCGTATTTTTTGTGAATAAGTGCGGAAAACCCAATCACATAGATGTTTGTATGTTAATAAGTTTGTTGATAGTGTGGATGAATCCGGGTGGAAGGAGATATTGCGCGAGTGGCGGATAATACGGAAAGTCAAACGTGGTGGATCTTCATTTTCGCTATGATACTCTCTTTTTTGATCATGCTGCCACACGGGGTGCAGGCAAAAGAAGAGCATGCGGTGCTTGTACTCGTGCCGGGATTGGAAATGGAAGATTACTTTTTGCTGCTGGAGGACAAGCGGCTCGCAGAAGGAGTGGCAGCCGGAGCATTGAATCGTGTCACAGCCGGGCCATTATCTCCTGTGGATGAACTGCTTACGTTAAGTGCCGGTGCGCGTGCGCGGGCGGACGAAGTTATACTGCAGGACCGGATAACTGAAAAAAAGACTGGAAACCATCTTTGTTATCATCTTCCCGGATTCAAGAAAGTGCGGAAGGAGAATGAACAGGGCGGTTATGGCGCCGCTCCGGGGACACTTTCGGAGATGATACGTGAACACGGGGGTGCCGTCCGTTTTGCCGGACACAGTGACAGAAGGGGCCAGAAGCGCGGGTATGCGCCTTTCTTAGCGGCTGATTTTCAGGGCAGAATATGCGGCAGCCGGGAAGTGGTTGTGGATAAAAACGAATCTGCTCCCGGGGGCTGGATGATGAATCCACAGAAAACACTGGAGTGGGTGGATAACGTTCAGCAGCATACTTCCTCAAGCCTGACCGTCGTGGAATGGGGAGACCTTTACCGAACACAAAGAGCAGAGCAGGATGTTTCCGGAAGCCGCGCGCTTGAGTCGCTCATGGAGGCTTTGCGCGGACTGAAAAAAGGAAATAGTCCGCTATTTCTCATGGGAGTGGATCCATCCACAGATAAGATGATTCCGTTTGCGATGTGGACGAAGGAGAGCGGAACCTCTACGCAGCGGCTCGTGTCGACAACCACCGGCCAGCCGTATCTTGGAAGCAGTGTGGACGCAGCTTCCACGCTTGCCGCCGTCTTTACCAAGCACACCGCCGCACCCCTTATTCCGGGAGAGACAGCAGAGCTTGCGGACATGAAAAAAGTGCTCCGCGGGATGCAGACGATTCACGATACGCGCACCACGGTGCTTGGGCCCTACATTTCGGTACTGATTGTACTGCTGGCTGCGGCGTTTTTCTTCAGAGCTCCGCGCCCGGTTATGCATGCCGCTGTCGCGGCCGGGATGGCTTCACCGACTGCCTTCCTGCTGATTCCGGCACTTTTCGGCCGGCCTGTGGATAACGTTTTTCTCTATACAGGAAGCATTGCCGCCGCGGCTCTCTTGATAGGGACGATCACCTCTGTCCTGGCCCGTGAGAAGGCACCGCTCGTCCTCTCTACGCTGTTGATTATAATCATCAGCATAGATCTTCTGAACAGTGCTCAAGCCATCCAGCAGTCTTATCTCGGCTACGACCCTTTGATCGGCGCCAGGTACAGCGGCATCGGCAACGAGCTTGGCGGTTTCTTCGCTGCAGCAGCAGTCATCTGTCTGGAACCGGTGCTCCGGTACGGAAAAAAAGCGGTACTTCCGCTGATTCTCTTGTTTCTGATCATCACCGGAAGTGCATCTCTTGGAAAAAACGCCGGCGTAACATTGGCGTCCGGGCTGATGTTCGGTACTCTTTGGATGAAAGAGTTTCGCGCCGCCGGCTGGAAATATGTATGGACGGTTGCAGTTGCTCTCGTGCTTCTTTTAGGTGTGCTGCTCTGGGGACTTCAGTTTACAGGCGGACACTCCCACATTGGAGCAGCATTCCAGCAGCTGCTGCAGGGAGAATGGGATGAACTCGGTGCGCTGCTTCAGCGGAAATGGGAGATGAACATCAAGATTATATTTCACTCCAGCTGGACGAAGCTGTTGATTGCGAGCTACGCGATTGCCGCTTTTTATATGCTGATCGAAACAAAGGCGATGAGGCCGTCACAGCAGCTCGTGTTAAAAGCAGGAGCCGCCGGTTCGATCTTTCTCCTGCTTCTAAATGACTCCGGTGCCGTCGCCGCCTCCACCTCGATGTTCTATCTGCTCTGTGTCCGCTACATTTGGCATGCGCAATACCACGTTGCTGGTAGATAAAAAAGGACTGGGACAAAAGAGAATAGTTTTGATGAAAAGCCGAACATTCAAAAATCCAGATTAAGAAGCACGCATAAAGCATAGTCAAAACACGCAGGCTCCAGCGGGAACAGTACGAGTCACGGGTACTCCGCAGGAAGCTTCATGCAGCGACGCGGGCTCTTTGTTGCGTCGGCTCGTTCGTTTCCCGGGTGAACGCAACCTCTATTCGTTCATGATGACGTTTACGGGTGCACGAAACCCTCTAAAGTGCTTTATGAATCATTCATAATGACGTTTATGGGCGCACCGGATACTCTAAAGTGTCTCATGCGTCATGCCTAACGACGTTTAAGGCGACGCTCAACCCCCTAAAGTGCCTTATGACCTGTTCCCAATGAACGTCCGTCGACCCGCTTTCCATCCAACCTGAACGAAACAAACGCCTCCATTTTCTACAAACCACCGTACATCCGCCCTGCATTTTTCTGCATCCGTACGGCTGGAGCTGCTCAGGTGTGATTTCGATTCCGGTAAACGGACCCTGGAACGGCAAGGGTCCGTCGGTTTCGACAAGCAGCTGAACCGGTAAAACCGCGGACGCGAGCCGATGTTGCCCTTGTACTCTGGAGTGAAAGCGAAGTGTTTTGACGAAGCGGTGTGTGATGCAAAACAAAAATTCCGAACGATTGCCTCAAGAATCGTTCGGAATTTTTTATCCACTCTAGAGTTTTGTCCCAGTCTCCTGCTCGTTTATTCGTTGTCGAGCTGCAGTTCTTCCCATTTTTCCATTAACGTTTCGAGCTGTTCTTTGGCTTCATTCACTTGCTGCTGCATCCCGGCGGCTTTTTCGTGATTTTCATACACCTCAGGAGAGAGCATCTCTTCTTCAAGCTGCTCGATGGTTGTTTCGAGCGCTTCAATCTGCTGCTCTGTTTCTTCAATGTCACGCTGTCGTCTGCGCGCCTGTTTCTTTGCCTCTTTGTCCTCGAGAAACGCCTTTTTGTCTTCTCCTGGAGCGCCGGCCCGGTCCCCGGATGCCGCGGCCGGCTGTTCCTGGGCGCGGAGTTCAGCACGCTGGCGCTCTTCGTCTTTTTTCATAAGGTAGTAATCGTAATCGCCGGGATATTCCTGAAGTCCGGAATGGTCCAGTTCGACAATCTTTGTAGCCATCCGGTTGAGAAAGTAACGATCGTGGGAAACAAACAAGAGGGTTCCCGGGTATTCAAGCAGTGCGGATTCCAGTACTTCCTTGCTGTCGAGATCAAGGTGGTTGGTCGGCTCGTCAAAAATCAATAAATTGGCCTTTTTCATCATCAATTTGCTCAGTGCAAGCCGTGACTTTTCCCCACCGCTCAAACTGGAAACGGGCTTCAGCACATCTTCCCCGGTGAAAAGAAAATTTCCAAGAACCGTGCGGATTTCGCGTTCTGTCTTGAGCGGATACTCGTCCCACAGTTCATGAAGCACATCCTTGCCGGTATCAAGATCGGCCTGTTCCTGATCGTAATAGCCGACAGACACTTTGCTGCCGTACTGAGCCGTGCCTGAAGCCGGCGCCATACGCCCGGCAATCGCTTTGAGCAGTGTCGTTTTGCCGATACCGTTCGGCCCGATCAACGCAATGCTTTCCTGCTTTTTAACTGACAGGTTTAAGTCCTGGATAACAGGATTGGTTTCTTCATAAAATACATTCAAGTCATAAATGTTCAGCACTTCATTGCCGCTTTCCCGCTCGATATCAAACGAGAACCTGGCTGACTTCTCGTCTCCCTGCGGTTTCTCCTTGATCTCCATCTTCTCGAGCTTCCTGCGGCGGCTCTGTGCGCGTTTAGAGGTGGAGTCCCGGGCGATATTGCGGGCGACAAAGTCTTCGAGCTCGGCAATTTCTTTCTGCTGCTTCTCAAATTCTCTCATTTCCTGTTCGTACCGCTCCGCCTTTTTCTCCAGATAGCGGGTATAATTGCCGTAAAAGAGAGAGGCTTCCGACCGCGAAATTTCATAAACCTTGGAGACGATGTTGTCGAGAAAGTAGCGGTCGTGGGACACAATCAGGACGGATCCTTTGTAGTTGGACAAAAAGTTCTCCAGCCAGCGGAGTGTATCAATATCCAGATGGTTCGTCGGTTCGTCGAGAATGAGCACTTCGGGTTTGGAGAGAAGCAGTTTCCCAAGCGCCAATCTCGTTTTTTGGCCTCCGCTTAATGTCGTGATTGGTGTGCTGTAGTCAAAGGAATCGAACTTCAGCCCCGCCAGGATTCCACGGATATCTGCTTCATACTGGTAGCCGCCGCGCTCCTGGAAGTCATACTGAAGATTGTCGTATTCTTTCAAGGTTTTCTCGTATTTCTGTTCGTCATTGTAAACGTCCGGGTCGGCCATCGCATTTTCGAGACGGCGCAGCTGTTCTTCCACCGCCCGCAGTTCGTCGAAAACAGAGAGCATCTCATCCCAGATCGTGCGGTCCGAATCCAGCCCGGTATGCTGGTCGAGGTACCCGATGCGTGTTCCTTTCGGTGTGATCACTTCGCCTTCGTCGCTCGAGAGCTCACCGGCGATAATTTTCAAAAGTGTCGACTTGCCGGAGCCGTTCCGGCCGACAAGCGCTGCCCGTTCATTCTTTTTAAGTTCGAGCTTGATGCCGTCAAGAATCGTCTCGATACCATAAGCCTTCGTTATATTCGCACATTGCAGAACAATCATTATCGTTCATCCTTTTATTAAAAAACTCTTCCTGTGTCAGTGTATCGTATTTGAAGCGCGAACGCGAAACAGAGAATAAGGCATAGAACAGGAGAAGAGGAGAAAATGCTTTCAACTATTACAAATTTCCGTCATTTCGTGTACAATGAAAGACAAGCGCAGACTGCTCCGGACGCTGTTTCATGGGTGGGGGTTTTCGTTACGACAGCACCCTTTATCATGTTATACTGAAAGGAAAACATGGAAGGAATAGTTGGAGGCTGCCATGAACATAGACCAGCAGAAGATACCACAGGCAACCGCCAAACGGCTGCCTCTTTATTACAGGTTTCTTGAGAATCTTCATACATCCGGAAAACAGCGGGTTTCCTCGACAGAGCTCAGCGACGCGGTGAAGGTGGACTCCGCGACAATCCGCAGAGATTTTTCCTATTTCGGGGCACTCGGAAAAAAAGGATATGGGTATAATGTACAATACCTGCTTTCTTTTTTCCGCAAAACGCTGGATCAGGATGAAGTGACAAAAGTGTTTCTCGTCGGTGTCGGGAACCTTGGCACAGCGCTTTTGAAATACAATTTCTCAAAAAGTGACAACACACAGATCGTAAGCGCCTTTGATGTGAACGAAGCCTTAATCGGACAGGACATCAGCGGGGTTGAAATATACGACATGAAGGACCTCCCGGAGGTGAAAAAGAAGCGGGACGCCTCGATTGCGATTCTGACCGTTCCGGCGCCGGCCGCCCAGGAAACAGCAGAACAACTGGTGGACGCTGGAATTACAGGTATCCTGAATTTCACCCCGGCCCGTCTGACGGTGCCGGAAACGGTGCGGGTTCATCATATTGATTTGTCGGTGGAGCTTCAGACATTAGTGTACTTTCTCAAAAATTATCCTTTATAGCACATGCAGGGGGTGTTTGGAAAATGAATCTGGGTCCTATGAGTATTGGGTTGATTGTTCTTGCCGCGCTTCTGATTTTCGGACCGAAAAAACTGCCGGAACTCGGAAAAGCCGCGGGAAATACGCTGCGCGAATTCAAGAGCGCGACAAAGGGACTTGCTGATGACGTGGAAGAAGACGAAAAAAAGAAAAACCGGCAGCAGTCAAATGACGATTCCGATAAGTAAAGAGTAGGACGGGACAGGCATGGCACAGAATGAAATGACGTTATATGATCATATTGGAGAACTGCGGAAGCGCATCATCATCTCCGCGGTCTATTTACTGGCGGCGTTCATCATCGGACTGATTGCCGCGCCCGCGGTGATTACGTATCTGCAGAATATCCCGGAAGCCGAGAGCTTTCCGATGAACGTGTTTAAACTGACCGATCCGATCAAGCTTTACATGAATTTTGCGTTTTTCATCGGATTGATTCTCGTGTTTCCCGTCCTCTTGTATCAGTTGTGGGCGTTTGTGTCGCCGGGTCTGATGGAAAAGGAGAAAAAGGTTACACTCTCCTACATACCGATAGCGACAGTGCTGTTTCTCGGCGGGCTTGCTTTTGCGTATTTCGTCCTTTTCCCAAATGTGATTCAGTTTTTAAGCAGCTTGTCCGAACGGCTTCATTTAACCGAGCAGTACGGGGCCAATGAATATTTCGGCTTTCTGTTTCAGCTGACGATACCGTTTGGGTTTTTGTTTCAGCTGCCTGTCGTTGTGATGTTTCTCACGAGGCTCGGCCTGATCACACCGGCGTGGCTTCGTCATATCAGGAAATACGCTTACTTTGTATTACTCGTGACAGCCGGCTTTATTACCCCGCCGGATATCGTATCTCACTTGATGGTCACACTTCCGCTCTTCCTGCTGTATGAAGGAAGTGTCATTATTTCGCGGTTTTCGTATAAAAAAGCCCTGAAGGCCGAGCAGGAACAAGCCGGTCAGGACGATAAAGAGACATAAATAAAACAGGAGCGCCGCATGATGCAGCGCTCCTGTTTTAATGAGGTCTGGTGTGATGTCTGTGATTCAGCTTCCGGAGCCGCTTTGTTTACCGGCGCGCAAAAAGCGGAGGCCGATCAGAATGTCCAGGGCCGCGAAGCCTGCGAACAGAAACGTCCAGAAATTCCATGACTGGTTGTTTACATTAAGGATCGCAAAGTAGATGAAAACAGCGGCAAGCCCGAAATAGACAAGCCCCATCATGGTTGTGTTGCGTCTCATAAAAAGAATCCTCCCAGAATCATGTTCATCTGTTCCATTTGCTGCTGCAGTTCGCGGATTTGATCTGCAAACACCACCTGCACGATAATAGCGTAACTGTTCATCGCCACATGCGCGAGAATCGGCACGAGAATTCTGCCCGTTTTCACATACAGATAGGAAAAAGCGAATCCAACGGCGGTATAAATCAGCACGTGCATGATATCAAAGTGCACCAGGGAAAAGATGAGGGCACTCAGAAGTGCGGAGAGAAAAAAGTTAAAGCGTCTGTAAAAGGAGCCAAACAGTACTTTCCGAAACACAATCTCTTCCAGAATCGGTCCGATGACAGCGACAACCAAAGCGAAAACAGGTGACATTTCAATCATTGACAAAATGCTCTCTGTATTCTCGGAACCGGGTTCAATACCTATCAAGGTCTCAATCAAAATTGCCACATACTGCGCGGCAAACACGAGGAATATCCCGAGCACAGACCACAAAGCCGCATGACCGCCGGATGTCTTATGAAGTTTCGGATGGCGGTCGCCCTCCCGCTGCGGAAAGATAATCAGCAGAAATACCAGAAGCGCCAGCGTGAAACTTATCATATTCCATAATACTAAACTTTGGTTTTCAGAAAAGTCGAGACTGTACAGAACCGGAACACCGATAAAACCGGACAGCTGCATCAGTATGTAAACGATGAGAATCCACCAATAACGTATCGTCAAACTTGTTCCACTCCTCTTTGTCGTTTGAATAATATCATTCACTCGTACGTATTGTATCATAGTGCACCGGAAGAAGGGCCGAAAACACTTGTGATGAAATGATGAAAAGAAGTGTTTCAGCTCCGTACAAAAACGGGTAGATTTTAAGAGGAAGCACCATGTGATATCCAGCCGGTGCGCCGGACTGATGAAAAGATGAAAAAATTTCTGGCTTTCCCCTTGCAAAATGGAAGCGGATTGCTTATCATAAGAATTGGTGTTAGCACTCGAGGACAATGAGTGCTAACAAGCTCGAAACATGTCGGTCTCCCGCCTTGTGCAGGACGGGATGCCGCGCTAATACTAAAGGAGGGTGTTTACCTTGTTAAAGCCTCTTGGTGACCGCATTGTGATTGAACAAATCGAACAGGAAGAAAAAACGAAAAGCGGGATTGTCCTTCCGGATTCCGCCCAGGAAAAACCACAGGAAGGAAAAGTAGTCGCTGTCGGAAACGGCCGTGCCGCGGATAACGGCGAACGCATCGCCCCGGAAGTCAGCGAAGGAAACATGGTGATTTTCTCCAAATTCGCCGGCACAGAAGTAACATATGAAGGAAACGACTACCTCATTCTCCGCGAAAGCGATGTTCTTGCTGTTATCGGTTAATAAATAGGGGACAACCCCTTCAAACTCTCATTTACAGGAGGTCGAAACGATGGCAAAAGATATTAAATTCCGTGAAGACGCGCGCCAGACTATGCTCGACGGCGTAAACGAATTGGCGAATGCTGTAAAAGTAACGCTTGGACCAAAAGGACGCAACGTTGTTCTTGAAAAGAAATATGGATCTCCGCTTATCACAAACGACGGAGTTACGATTGCTAAAGAAATCGAGCTTGAGGACAACTTTGAAAACATGGGTGCCCAGCTCGTAAGCGAAGTAGCCAGCAAGACAAACGACCTCGCCGGCGACGGTACAACAACGGCAACCGTTCTCGCACAGGCGATGATTAAAGAAGGCCTGAAAAACGTAACGTCCGGAGCAAACCCGATGGGCATCCGTTATGGTATTGAAGAAGCAACCAAAACAGCGATTGAAGAGCTGCGCAAAGTATCCAAGCCGATCGAAGGAAGCGAAGCGATTTCCCAGGTGGCTTCGGTTTCCGCTTCCAGTGAAGAAGTAGGCCAGATTATTTCTGAAGCAATGGGACGCGTCGGCAACGACGGTGTCATCACAGTGGAAGAGTCCCGCGGCCTTGAAACAGAACTTGAGGTTGTGGAAGGCATGCAGTTCGACCGCGGCTATGCGTCCCCTTATATGGTGACCGATTCCGACAAGATGACCGCGGAACTGGATAATCCGTATGTACTTATCACAGACAAGAAGATCACCAACATTCAGGAAGTCCTTCCGCTGCTTGAGCAGGTCGTGCAGCAGAACAAACCGATTCTGATCATAGCAGAAGACGTGGAAGGCGAAGCCCTCGCCACCCTTGTTGTTAACAAACTGCGCGGCACCTTTAACGCGGTAGCCGTGAAGGCACCAGGATTCGGCGACCGCCGCAAAGCCATGCTTGAAGACATCGCGCTTCTTACAGGCGGCCAGGTGATCACCGAAGACATCGGCCTTGATCTGAAGAACGCTACGATCGATCAGCTTGGTAAAGCCGGCAAAATCGTCATCAACAAAGACGACACCACCATCGTGGAAGGTGAAGGCAACCCGGCTGACATCACAAACCGTGTGAACCAGCTGAAAGCACAGATCGAAGAAACAACGTCCGACTTCGACCGTGAAAAGCTGCAGGAGCGTCTTGCTAAGCTTGCCGGCGGTGTCGCTGTCGTGAAAGTCGGCGCAGCGTCCGAAACCGAAATGAAAGAACGCAAGCTCCGCATCGAAGACGCCCTCAACTCCACACGCGCAGCGGTGGAAGAAGGTATCGTCTCCGGCGGCGGTACCGCTCTCATGAACGTCCATGAAGCGGTGAAGAAGCTGGAAGACGAAAGAGAAGGCGACGAAGCAACAGGCGTCAGCATCGTGCTGCGCGCACTCGAAGAACCGCTCCGTCAAATCGCACACAACGCAGGCCTCGAAGGTTCCGTTGTGGTTGAGCGTATGAAGAGCGAAGCTATCGGCAACGGCTTCAACGCCCTCACCGGCGAATGGGTCAACATGATTGACGCCGGCGTTGTCGATCCGACGAAAGTGGTTCGTTCCGCACTGCAGAACGCGTCTTCCGTATCCGCGATGTTCCTCACTACCGAGGCTGTCATTGCTGATAAACCAGGCGAAGACGAAGGCGGCGGAGCCGGCGGCGGCATGCCTGACATGGGTGGAATGGGTGGAATGGGCGGCATGATGTAATCACTGCCTTGAAACCCTGTCATGACAATGATCATCGAATAATTTAAGTTTAAATGCTAACTTTTTGCTAACTTAAATAATTTTGATGCCATGTAAACACAAATATAATATGCAGAGCAAACCCCCTTTTGGATATGATAGCCAAAAGGGGGTTTTTAGGGTATAATTACTTTTATATTATAAACGGACTATACTTTTAAATAAAATATGTAAATAATTTAGTGATTGAAAAAGTACTAGAAAATTAGAAATACTATAGTCCTTTACAAGCTAGTTTTTTGATAAATGTTTCAGTAAACAAACTAAAGATAAGAACACGTATTAAAAGGTGGTTGTAGTGTAATGAAACTAGGATTCGTTGATATACATCATTTCAGAAAACTCAAGTCATGTAGGGTTGACTTTTCTGTAAATGAGACGGTATTCGTAGGTGCTAATAATAGTGGGAAAACATCAGCCATGAATGCACTAATGATGTTTCTCCAAAGATCTCATCAGAAAGATTTTTCAACCGTCGACTTCACATTGTCTAATTGGGAAAAAGTCAATCAAATTGCGAATCATTGGTTAAAAACAAAGGATTCTGAAGATCTGAATTTAAGTATAAAAGAATGGCAACAACAAGTGCCTTCTATTGATGTTTGGTTACAAGTGGAAAATGCTGAAGTACACTATGTTAGCCACTTAATTCCAACATTAGATTGGGCTGGAGGATTACTTGGTGTTCGCCTGATTTTCGAACCTAAAAATGTAGAGGAACTGTATAAGGCATATAAAGAGGCATCTGTAGCAGCTGAACAAACGAGTGGATCAACTGAGAAAGAAGATTCATTAAAGTTATGGCCTAAATCAATGCACGATTTTCTTGATAAAGAATTGCATAATTTCTTTACGGTAAGGGCTTACATTCTTGATCCATCAAAAGCTACCGAAGAAAAACCACAGGATCTTCCAAACCATTCGGAACCTTTGGAAGGCGACCCATTTGTGGGCATTTTTAAGATAGATATCATTAATGCTCAAAGGGGATTTTCTGATTCTAACCCAATTGAGAGCGGAACAAATGATAGTCGGAAACTTTCCACTCAATTGAAAAAATATTTTGATAATCATTTAAATCCCTCTGAATTGCCAGACTCTAACGATCTTGATGCTTTGACTGCAATTGAGGAAGCAAGAACAGCTTTTGATCAAAGATTGAATAAGAGTTTTACACCATCGATTAGTGAGTTGGAAGGCTTGAATTATCCTGGATTTAGCGATCCAAAAATAAAAATTTCCAGTAAGATAACCCCATTGGATGGCCTTAATCATGATGCAGCGGTAAGGTTTAATGTTTTACAAGATGATTCCACTCCCAATGCTGAACCGTTGTACTTACCTGAAAAATATAATGGTTTGGGTTATCAAAATCTTATTTCAATGATTTTTAATCTGATTCGTTTTCGAGACGAATGGATGCGAGTTGGTAAAGCAAGTAAGCGTAATGATAAGAGCGATGACTTTATAGAGCCACTTCATATTGTTATGATCGAAGAGCCGGAAGCGCACCTTCATGCTCAAGTACAGCAGGTTTTTATAAAAAAGGCATACGAGGTATTAAGAAATCACTCCATCCTCACAGGCGAATCTTCTCTATTCTCAACCCAATTGATTGTAAGCACTCATTCTAGTCATATTGCACATGAAACTGATTTTACAAGCTTGCGATATTTTAAAAGAATTCCTGCAAAGCAATCCAATGATATACCATGCGCCGAGGTTGTAAATCTTTCAAAAACATTTGGTGATAATTCAGATACAACTAAATTTTCGACTCGTTATTTAAAGTCAACCCATTGTGATCTTTTTTTTGCTGATGCGGCAATCTTAGTTGAAGGACCGGTTGAACGTATGTTACTTCCACATTTCATTCGCAATGACTTTACAGCTTTAGATCGAAGTTACATTTCATTACTAGAAATTGGTGGAAGCCATGCCCATCGGCTTAAGCCTTTAATTGAATCACTAGGACTATTAACGCTTGTGATTACTGATTTGGATTCCATAGCTGAGGATTCAAGAAAGAAAGTTCGTCCTGAAAAAGGAAAAGGGTATAGAACTGGCAATGACTCATTAAAGTTTTGGATTCCGAAAAAAAATCAGATAGATGAGATTTTGGAAGCATCTTCTACAGATAAGATTAAAGATAACTCTGTTAGGGTTGCTTATCAGTATGAAATGGATGCAGATTACTCAGGTACCCAAACAAAAGCTATTCCGTATACCTTTGAAGACGCATTAGTTTTAAGTAATATTACATTGTTTAAGGATAAAACATCTGAAAGCGGACTAATCAAAAAAATGGCCGATGCTGTTAATAAGCCAACTATTTCTGAAGCATGTAATGAGATGTTTGACGCTTTGGATAAAAATAGCAAAAAGGCGGAAATGGCATTGGAATTACTTTTTACAACTGAACCAAGTGAATTAAAGCCACCTCAATATATAATGGGAGGCCTGGAGTGGCTCCAAGAAGAGCTAAAAAATAAACATAAGGATTATGTTATTCAAAGTAACATAGAGGGAGGCCAAAGATGAGTAATTGTTTCAATTCTGTTTCTAAGGAAGAAGAAATTTTTAGTTATCTGGACTTGGATAATCCGAAAAGCTTTTTTTTGTTCGCAGGAGCAGGATCAGGTAAAACAAGAAGCTTAGTTGAAGCATTAAAAAGATTCCGGGCGGAAAATATTGATCAATTGAGAAGAAAGGCTCAAAAGGTTGCAATAATAACCTATACCAATGCTGCATGTGATGAGATTAAGAGACGCCTTGAATTTGACTCTACGTTTCATGTTTCCACTATTCATAGTTTTGCATGGGAACTTATAAAACCCTACACAAACGATATAAAAGAATGGTTAGTAAATAATCTGAAGTCAGAAATAATTGAACTTAACAAACAGCAAAGCAAGGTAAAAAATACGGAAACAAAAACATATGCAGATAGAGAAAGTAAAATAGCTTTTAAAACAAAGCGCATTGAATCTTTGGATAGTATCAGAAAATTTAGCTATAACCCAAACGGAGAAAATACTGGTAAGGGTTCCTTGAATCATTCAGAGGTGATTAAGATCTCGGCTGAGTTTATTCAGAATCGACCTCTCATGCAAAGTATACTGGTAAGAAAGTATCCAATATTACTTATTGATGAAAGCCAGGACACAAAAAAAGAGCTGATAGACGCGTTTTTTGAAGTCCAAAAAAATAAGTCAGAATGCTTTGCGCTAGGTATGTTCGGTGATACTATGCAAAGGATTTATAATGATGGAAAAAAAGACTTGGGCCAAAATATTCCTGCCACATGGGCAAAGCCGGCAAAAGAAATTAACTATAGATGTCCTAAACGAGTTGTTACGCTCATCAATAAGATTAGGTCTAGTGTAGATGGCCAGGAGCAAAAACCGAATAAAGAAATTGATGGTATTGTTCGCCTGTTTGTTATAGATGCAAGGAAACAGATTGAAAAGGCTAAGGTTGAAACTGATGTCTTTTCTCGGATGGCTATTTTGTCTGGGGATAATGAGTGGAATTATTCTAAAGCTGATGTAAAAGTGTTAACTTTAGAACACCACATGGCTGCTAGCAGAGATGGATTCTCCCCATTTTTTGAGCCATTGTATGCTGTGGACAAATTAAAAAACGGTTTACTAGACGGAACATTATCGGGAGTGTCTTTATTTGCTAATCAGGTACTCCCTTTAGTTAAAGCAAGACAGTCTGGTGATCAGTTTGAAGTAGCCAGAATTGCTCGAAAATACTCCCCTCTTTTAAGCAAAGAAGTTTTACAAAGTAGTTCAGATTCTGTACAAGAAATTATTAAGACTAAGGAGGCAGTAAATTCACTTTGTACGCTCTGGGATAATAATAACAACCCTCCCCTAAACTTAGTATTGAGAGAGGTATTTCGCAGTGGATTATTTCAAATTCCTGAAGCACTAATACCAATTGCAAAACGCTTACTCGATGATTCCCATATAATTGAGAATGACCAATCATCAGATAAGGATAGTGTTATTGATGCATGGGATGAAGCTTTAAAATGCCTATTTAGTCAATTTGAGCAATATGTTCAATATATAAATGATCAATCTAGATTTGGTACTCATCAAGGCATAAAGGGATTAGAATTTCCTCGTGTGATGGTCGTTCTAGACGATGAAGAAGCAAAAGGTTTTCTTTTTAGCTATGAGAAACTACTTGGGGCAAAGGAACTTTCAAAAACTGACATTAAAAATCAAAGTGAAGGCAAAGATACCAGTATAGAACGCACCCGCCGCTTGTTTTATGTAACATGCAGCAGAGCGGAAAGGAATTTGGCAATAGTAGCATACACAAAAGAACCCGAAATGGTTAGGGATTATGCTCTTTCAGAAGGTTGGTTTGAAGAGAATGAGGTTATTTATATTTAATAAGAACAAAAATAGTGTGGTACCTTTGTTTCTTAACACTTATTCCGTAACACGCTACACTGGCTAATATTAGAAATAACACTGTTAGGTGAAGGGTACTTTTATTTAATGAAAAATTAACCTTACTCAATTAGGCTGGATGATTTATATTTAAGAGAATAATTAAATAAGACTCTTCGTTAATTCACTGAACTTTTCGGAGGTCTTTTTTCTATATTTTTGGTCATATGCGCATAAATATCCATGGTTGTATTGATATCTGAGTGTCCCAGCCGTTCCTGAATCTCTTTAACTCCTGCGCCAGCTTCAATAAGCAAGGATATGTGCGTATGTCTGAAGCTATGAGGGTGATATGCTTGCTAATGTCCATAAACCTCATAAGGCGTTGCAAACGAATTGTAGCCATCTTCATAACTCTTGGGTCTCCTGTATTTTCTGCAAAGATAAAATCCCGATCTTTATAAACGGTGTAACTGCTAGATTAGAGTTAACACTTTTTGCTTGATTAGATTGAACACTCCTTCGTTACGACCCTCTTTTGGAGCAGCTATACAAAAAGGAAAAGGGTGCATATCCAGGAAATAATAAAGAGCAGGGATAGTTCCTGCTCTTTACTTACTATGTAATTTCACTTCTTCAATGATATGTTTTTCAATGCGCTCGTTTTCTTCCTGCATTCCCTGCCAGGCAAAAAAGATGTCGATCAAATTCCAGATGAACAGCGTCAGCCATCCCAGCAGCAGCATAGCGACAGCACGTCCGATGGGACCAATATAAAATCGATGAGCCGCAAACGTACTAAGGAAAAACCATAAAAGAATGAGAATAAGAGGACTTTTCTTCCTTTTTTCAAATTCACTGGCCACTATGGATTGTTGTTCACTGGTAAGATCCTGCTTTAACGCGACGTTACTCATGCGTCACACCTCCTTTTTATAAGTTAATGTCATTCTACCATGTTTTCCATGTTCTTACTAATTGTTTTTAGAAATAAAGGGACATCCTTCCCTTTTTCAGACGAAACCAGCCGGCCGGACGTTCATAAAATAAACGTTCAATCACATTAATTGATAATCATTTTCATTTATTGTATAGTAGGATCTACTGGGATATAGAATGAAATAAGGAGAATCTAAGATGCAGATATACTGGACGAAAATAAATGAGGTTATCGAAGAAACGCCTGAAGTGAAAACGTTCCTGCTTAACCTCCCGGAAGGTTTCACTTGGGAGGAAGGCGCCCACACCCATTTTGCCCTGGAGGGATTTAATGCCGGGGACCAGCCAAACCGCAGTCTGATCCGTCACATGTCCATTTCTACGTTACCACACGAGCATTCCATTGGTATCACGACACGTATCAAAGAGCAGTGCTCCGAGTTCAAAGCGATATTAAGGCAGCTTGATGTGGGCAGTGATGTTGCGATATTTAAAACGCATTCGAATGTGCCGCTGAAAAGAGAAGACAAAAATGTGTATCTACTATCATCAGGTGTCGGCCTGGCAACATTCAGACCGCTCGTGCTGGATTATTTTAAACGTGGTGACAACGTCGGGCATATGCATTCGCTCAACATCGATTCCTCCGGGAGCTTCTTATTCCCTGATACTTTCGCGTCCTCCCCTGACAAAACGTTCACCTCACAGTTCGTCGATAACCGCAGGGACTACTACGCGGAAGTACAAGCTCTTGCGGCAGACAAAGATGGACTCTTCTATGTTGTCGGAAGCGACGAGTTTCTCCTGCAGAACATAGAAGTTCTGCGTGAGCAGGGCATCCAGCCGGAACAGATTATGCTCGATAAACATGAAAACCAACGGGCTGAGTTTTTATCGTATGATTTCTCCATGTAAATGGTATAATGGTATGTAAAAATGCATTACCCGCGGGAAACATTCCCTCCATGGATGTTGTTTTAATAATTAAAAGCTGTTGAAAAGGGCGGTGGCGCAGAAGCTGATCATTTCTACGCTAACGCCCTTTTTCTTTTTATGTTATGGTAATGACGAAAAAGGTCCCGGAAAAAGTAGGGAAGGACACCCATTGGAATAAACGGACTTTTTCCGCTTTCTTGCATAAAGACAGCTGAGACAACCGTACGTTATTACATATATGGGGAGGAAAATAATAATGACAGCACAAATGAAGCGTTTTGATAACAAAGTGGCATTGGTGACAGGCGGGCGTTCTGGGATCGGACAGGCTGTCGCCCGCCGGCTGCAGGAGGAAGGAGCGGTCGTCATCACGGCACAGCGCGGTGATGATGAGGAATTTGAATCCATCAAGGCTGATTTCTCCGACCCACAAACTCCGGAGCGGGTGATGGAAGAAATTATGGCACGACACGGGCAGCTTGATGTGCTCGTCAATAACTCCGGTATGATGCAGGAAGCCTCCATTGAAGAGATGAGTTTAGAGGATTGGCAGCGCAACATCAGTGTGAATCTGACGGCACCTTTTCTGCTGATCCGCGCTGCGCTTCCGCATCTGCGCCGGACGAAAGGAAGTATCGTCAACACAGGCTCGATAGAAGGCATTGCTGCCAATCCCCAGCATGCGGCGTACTGTACTACAAAGGCCGGACTGCACGGGTTAACCCGTTCGGTAGCGGTCGATCACGGTCATGAAGGCATCCGCTGTAATGCGGTGGCACCGGGCTGGATTGACACCGAGCTGAACCTTGATATGGTCGAAAACTCGGAAGATGCAGAAGCGTTTCGGCGCGATATCGCGGGTATCCACCCTGTCGCCCGCACAGGCTCCCCCGAAGAAGTGGCAGCGCTCATCGCGTTTCTCGCAGCAGATGAAGCTGGATTTATCACAGGACAGGTCTACACCGTGGACGGCGGCAGAACAACCCAGCTGAGTCTTACCTGACCAAAGGGATTTCCGGTCTCTCTGGTCTTTATTCCATGCTTCTTTGTTCTCTTTTATACTCGTCAAAACGTAAGTATGATTAAATGATGCCCACGTTTTGGCTTCCTCTACATCCCTCAACGGTCTCAATCAGACTTTCACAACTTTGTTTGCCGGTCTATAAATCGATAAAATCTATATATTATATGAAATATGTTATAAGATACTTTACTTAAAGGTAACTATAGAAAATATAATATATAAAGCGGATATTTAAAGCAGAAGTGAAGAAAAGGGAGTTTCATCAACGTTCTAAGAACAAAACATGATCAGTGCAGAAGAGAGGAATACGTTGATAGAAATCACAATGTAATCATTTTTTGCAAAAGGAGCTTATCGCATGATAAAAAAATCGTTCGTTGTTCTGGTGTGTCTGCTTCTCTTTATCGTTGTGGTTTCTCCCGTAACCGCTCAGGATATATGGAAGTGGAAATCACCGAAAGAATCGTATGAAAAAGTGACAGAGAATATCAAGGAATGGACAAGAGAAACGGATATACAACAAACATTCCAGGATTGGACAACGAATATTGAGTCATTTTTAAACAGTGTGGAATGGCAGTACCCGGGCGAAGCACAAAAGGAAGAAGGAGAGCCGGAACAAAGTTCTCCGGATAAGGAGGCTTCTGTTTCAGGAGAATCGATTACGGACTATGAACCGGGCGAATTTGAGCGGGAGGTGTTAAAGCTCGTCAATGAGGAACGGGCCAAACGGGAACTGGAACCTCTGGAAATGCATAACCGGCTTAGTGGTCTCGCTGATATCAAATCACAGGACATGGCTGAAAACAACTATTTCAGTCACACGTCACCAACTTACGGGTCCCCTTTTGACATGATGGAAGCCTTTGATTTCACTTACCGCGCAGCGGGGGAAAATATAGCTGCAGGGCAGCGTTCACCTGAACAAGTCGTGGAAGGGTGGATGAATAGTGAAGGACATCGTGACAACATTCTTCATAAGGATTTCACACATATGGGAGTAGGTTATGTGGAACAGTCAGGGCCGTACCATACGTATTGGACCCAACTGTTCATGACACCACGTTGAGCATGGAATGGATCCAGCGAAACGAGATAAGAAAAACACCTTTGCTACCAAAGTTTGGCTGTTTCATTTTGAAAAAGGTTGTATATAGTTACAATAGCTGAACCATGAGGAGAATTAGTTTTACAAAAAAACACTTCCAAGCAGCAGTACTGCGCTTTGGAAGTGTCTTTTTTATGCCGGAATGTGGACAATAGAATGCATACATCCGTTCATGCGGCCAAAACGCCTGTTTCATATCGTCTAAACGTAACCATGAACCATTCATGCTTACGTTTTTGCCTGCTCTGTGTGCTGTAAACGTCACTAGGCACCTTTCATAACGACGTTTACGGTGGATCGAAGGGGGACAAACGCAACATACACGCCTTGGCGGCTGTTTTACTGTCTACTAACAGTAGTCTATAATAAAGGGGCAGAAAAGACATGTAGATAGGAAGTGCATATGAGTAAACGAAAGAACCATGGATATAAAAAGTCAGGAAAAAAGCCAAACCCCGCGAATAAACCGCCAGTCGGAAAGCGTCAGGCCCACGGCGGCGGTCCGGCAAAAGGAAAAGGTACGGACGGGAAGAAGCCTGTTATCGCGGAGGTTACCTGTTCCGGGTTAACGAATGAGGGAAAAGGCATCATTCAGTGGGACGGCAAGAAACTGGAGGTGGAGCACCTTCTGCCCGGTGAAACGGCGGAAGTCGCTGTTTCAACGAAGGGGCGGCATACGACTGCGCAACTGAAGCGGGTCATCCAGCCTTCAAGCGACCGCGTGGAACCGCCGTGCGTTTATTTCTACGAGTGCGGCGGCTGTCAGCTGCAGCATATGAACAATGAGGCGCAGGTGGACTTCAAACAGAAAACCGTGGATGCCTTGATGAAGCCGTTCGGAAAACCACAAGCCATGCTGACGATGGAGCATCCGTATGCGTACCGCAACAAGAGCCACACAACGTTTGGACTGAGCAGAGACCGGCAGGTGATCGGCGGGCTTTATGCGAGTAATTCCCACGAGATTATCCCGATGGACCACTGTCTTATTCACGATCCGAAAGCCGACGAGATCGCCGGGACCATTAAAGGCATTCTACGAACGACGAAACTGCAGCCGTACAACGAAGACACGGGTAACGGTTTTCTGCGCCACGTGCTGATAAAGGTCGGCAAAACAAGCGGGCAGATTATGGTGGTGCTCGTTGCCGCCTCTTCTGTCTTTCCTGGCAAAAATAACTTTGTCAAAGCACTGCGCAAAGCCCATCCGGAGATCACTACGCTTGTTCATAATGTGAACAATAAAGACACGAGCATGGTACTCGGGGACGAGGAAAAAGTACTGTTCGGACCGGGTACGATCACCGATACACTGGGCGGGATGGAGTTTGTGATCTCGGCGAAATCGTTCTATCAGGTCAATCCGGTCCAGACGGAGAAATTGTATGACAAAGCGATGGAAATGGCAGATTTGACCGGAAAAGAAACGGTGATCGATGCCTACTGTGGTGTTGGTACGATTGGTCTTATTGCCGCCAAAACGGCCGGCCGGGTCATCGGAGTGGAGCTGAATAACGATGCTGTCCGCGACGCCATCCGTAATGCCAAACGAAACAGTGTGAAAAACGCCCGGTTTTATCAGGGCGACGCCGGAAAGTTCATGGTCGAGATGGCAGAGCGGGGAGAGAAGGCCGACGTCGTTATGATGGATCCTCCCCGGAAAGGAAGCGACGAAGCCTTTTTATCAAGTGTCGTAAAGCTGCAGCCGGAGCGGATCGTATATGTCTCCTGCAACCCGGAAACGCAGGTCCGGGATTTTGAATACCTGGAGAAAAACGGGTACAACGTTGAAGAAATACAGCCGGTGGACATGTTCCCGCAGACCGTGCATGTAGAATGCTGTGCGTTGCTCGTCAGGGAACAGTGACAAAGAAGCACATGGATGGCATTATACCTGAAGAGGAGCTGTATCAAAAGGTACAGCTCCTTTTTCAGTAATATAGAAAATTCAACCCAGGCAGAAGCGGAAGGCGGCGACGCCAGCGGGAAGAGCAGCAGCCGAAGATCCCATCAAACGGCGGTTTACCGTTTGATGTAGCTGAGGCGCTGCCCGCGGCAAGCGTCCGCCTGCAGCGGATGCCTTCTTAACGTTTAACGATTTTTGATACAGCCCCTTTTTGTTAGTAGATAACAACCAACAAAAACCCCAACGGAATAAAAAGAAACGTCATGTATTAGTTGTGGTATGTCATTTTTTCTCTTACACTTTAATCGAATACGAATGGTCATAGAAATAATCATCATTACGCTTAGGAGTGGGATAAGATGAAACGTGTTTCGATTTTGGTTGCTGATGATGAAAAAGAAATTGCGGATCTGATCGCCATTCATCTACAAAAGGAAAACTATCATGTCATTCAAGCCTCCGATGGACAGGAAGCTGTTCATATCATTGAGACTCAGCCGATTGATTTATTAATCCTGGATATTATGATGCCTGAAATGGATGGATATGAAGTGACACGGCACATTCGAGAACAATATCACATGCCTATTATATTTTTGAGTGCGAAAACGTCCGATTTTAATAAGGTTCACGGTTTGGCGGTTGGAGCGGACGATTATATAACAAAGCCATTTAACACGATGGAATTGGCCGCTCGTGTAAACGCTCAACTCAGGCGTTTTATGGTATTAAATCAACCAAAAACCGATCATCAATCAAGCTTGGATTTCGGAGGATTAGTGATTATTCCTGACGAGCGCACCGTTACCCTGTATGATGAAATCATTGGGCTGACGCCAAAAGAATTTGATATTTTGTACCTGCTGGCGAGTTATCCAAAGAAAGTGTTCAGCGTAGAAAATATTTTTCGTAAAGTGTGGGGCGAAGCATACTTTGAAAGTGATAACACGGTTATGGTTCATATTCGAACGTTAAGAAAAAAACTGAAAGAAGACGCTCGGAAAACGAAATGGATTAAAACCGTTTGGGGAGTGGGGTATACATTTGATGGTAAATAAGATACGTCATTTTCGTACAAAGATGGTGGGCTTATTTGGTTTAAGTATGTTTTATTCCGGTGTCATCACGTATGGCATCTATAAAATGCTGCAGCTTTATTATCGCACGATGGTTGATTATGGTGACACATTGGCCCAAATCCGTATGTTCATTAACAACATTGGAGATATTACCGTCTTTTTACTTTTTTTCATCCCGCTTTCTATCTTGTTTTTCTTACGGTTGACTAAGCCTTATTCCGAATATTTCAAGGAATTGTCCGACGGGATTCATGCCCTTGCCAATAGTGACTTTACCCATCGTGTTCCTGTTCGTTCCAATGACGAGTTTAGTGACATTGCACGTGATATTAACCTGGCAAATGAAGAATTAAAAGAAGCCATTGAAAGAGGAGACTTTTCTGAAAGCAGCAAGGATCAGCTGGTCGTCAATCTGGCTCATGATCTGCGGACACCGCTTACCTCTGTTTTAGGATATATCGAAGTGATTCTCAAAGACGGTAATTTAACAGAGGAGCAGGTAAAGCATTATCTGACAATTGCATTGACGAAATCCCAGCGTCTGGAACGGTTGATCGAAGAGTTGTTTGAAATCACGCGTTTGAATTACGGTAAGCTGCCGATGAAAAAACAGCCGATTGATGTAAGTGAACTTCTTCACCAATTAAAGGAAGAACTGTATCCTGTTTTTGAAAACAATCAGTTAACAGCCCGAATGAATATAACTTCCTCTTTACCAATTACCGGTGATGGTGAACAGTTAGCGCGTGTGTTTGAAAATCTGCTGATGAATGCCAGCCGGTATGGGAGCGATGGACAGTTTATTGATGTGAACGGGTTTATGGGTGCGGACGAAGTGGTGGTGCAGGTCGTGAATTATGGCGATTCCATTCCTTCAGAGGAGCTTCCGCATATTTTTGATATGCTCTATACCGGTGACAAAGCACGAACGCAAAAAGAAGACAGCACAGGCCTTGGTCTGTTTATTGCCAAAAATATTGTCGAGCAGCATAGTGGAACGATTACTGTGGACAGCGAAGTCATTCGTACGGTGTTTGAAGTACGTCTGCCGCATGGAAATGAGACAGATCATAAGTCTATTTAACGTACAAGGCATGGATTTAAGAAAAATTTAAATTTTTCCACGCTTTTTATTTAAACATTTTTGTCTATTTTAAATCTGAGGAGGAAGGAGCTGGATATCAAATCATATCAAAAAGGAGAATAGAATGATGCAAAAACTTAAAAAAACTGCTGTAAGTTTGAGCACTTTAGGATTAGTCGCTGCGGTTACACTGTCTGGAGAGTCCCTTGTAAGTGCACAGGAAAACTCCAATCAAGGCATTGAAGCTCAGGAGCAGGATTCTGAGGAGCTGCATGCAGGTGCTTTCAAAAAAATAACAGCTGCCGAAGCTCTGGAAGACAAGGATGTGAAAGCAGCAATGAACCAGGTCTATGATTTGTTTCCAGAAACAGAATCCTATGAGATTAATGCATATGAAAATGTGGTATCTGAAGAAAATTACGATAAGTATGTGATTCGGCTGAAAGATGATGGAGAGAACTTTTTTCACTTTGCAGTAGATGCAAAAACCGGAGACGTCAGCTATACCATACAATCACTAGAGGCTTCGGAAGTACGCTCCTATCCAAACGCAGAAAAAGGGATAGATGAAATCCATGCCGCACACCCGGAGTTAAAGTCTTATGAAATCACAGGTGTAAACGTTGTAGACAATTTCATAAAAGACTTCAGCAGATATAACATTACGTTTAGTGATAATGGTTCCAATCAGTCGATGACGTTTGGAATAGATGCAAAAACAGGAGAGATTATTCATTCCCCGGAGAACAACGAATAACCTGTAGAAAATCCAGGATATAGTCCGGCTCCTCCCTCCTCCCTCCTCCCTCCTCCCTCCCTCCTATCCTGATCATCGCTTCCGCAGAAGGTCATAAGCGGCGTGCACCTTCATGGATTTAAGAAAAATTTAAATGTCACCCCGCTTTTTATTTAAAATTTTTTTTCTATCCTTTCCTTAGTAAGAATTAAGGAGGGACCGTACATGAAAAAATGGAGATTTTTATTATTGTTGTTGATATGTTTAGGTGTTTCACTTGTTTATACAGCCACCCGTCTGCAGGATAATGCAGATGTGGAATTGCAATATGGTAATCAACCTAACGTGTCGAGTGAAGAACAATCAGATGAAAGTACCCGGCAGGTAGATGTCACAGAAGATCAAACGAAGCAGGGGAACCTGCTTTTGATCAACAGGGACTATGCAGTGAAACGCGATAGTATAAGGCAGGGTATCGTAGATTTATCTACACACCGTGATTTGACGCAGGGGTATGTGCTGCTGGATAACAATATTTCCTTACCAAAGGATATTGCTCGTAAATTTTCCGATATGGTCACTGCTGCTGGGAAAGAAGGAGTGAATCATTTTTCAATGACGAGCGGAGTTCGGAGTTTTGAAAAACAAAGGGAACTTTATCAAGAGAAAGGGGCAAATCTCGCATTACCGGCAGGACATAGTGAACACAATGCAGGGCTGGCCCTTGATGTAGGCTCTACGCAAGAATCGATGTATAACGCACCAGAAGCAAAATGGATAGAAGAGAACGCTTGGAAACATGGGTTTATTTTACGTTATCCAGAAGGTAAAGTTGATGTTACAGGAATCGAATATGAACCTTGGCATATTCGCTATGTTGGTTTACCGCATAGTGCAATTATGAAGGAGAAAAATTTTGTTTTAGAGGAGTATTTGAATCATCTCAAACAAAAAAAGAAAATGTCAGTTGACGTGGACGGGAAAGCATATACGGTGTCTTATCACTCATTTTCCGAAAACATGACGATTGATATACCGGAACATCTCGAATATAAGATTTCAGGAAACAATATGAATGGCGTTATCGTGACGGTGTTCGAATAATTTATAGTTCCTTTACTTATTTAACAGGGAATCGATGGCTGAAGTCGAGCAATATAGCCTGACCTTCTTTCGTCAGCTGTGCTACACTATCGATAGATGATACAGACGAACGAATGAGGGGTGTTTATGAGAAAGCCATCCATTTTGGTAGTCGAAGATGAAGAGAAAATCGCCCGGGTACTGGAGCTCGAACTTGAGTACGAAGGGTACCGTGTGGTCAAAGCGCATGACGGGCTGGAGGGAATCGAGCAGTTCCGCAAAGAGACGTGGGAACTTATTATACTCGATGTTATGCTTCCCGGGATGAGCGGGGTGGATTTGCTGCGGCGGATTCGTTCCGGCGGGGATCCGACTCCTGTTATCATGCTGACGGCAAAAGATGAGCTGGAGGATAAGGTGAAAGGGCTGGATCTGGGTGCGAACGATTATGTCACCAAGCCGTTTCAGATTGAGGAACTGCTGGCGAGAATCCGTGCCGCCCTGCGGACAAATGCGTTGGAAGCAGAAGACGCGCACGCGATGCGCGCCGCTGATCTAACCGTGAACGAGTCCACCCATGAAGTCTTCCGCGGCGGGGATCCGATTCAGCTTACGGCAAAGGAATTTTCCCTGCTTGCTTATTTTATGCACAACCAGCGTCAGGTACTGAACCGGGAACAGCTTCTGGAACGCGTCTGGGGCTATGATTACGACGGGGACACCAATATTGTGGAAGTGTACGTCAGGTACTTGCGCAATAAAATGGATAAAGGCTATGATCCGCAGCTTCTTCACACGGTGAGAGGTGTCGGGTATGTGCTGAAGGACCCGAGATGAAGCTGACGAATAAGATACATGTTTTCACGACGGTATTGTTTATTTTTCTTCTTATTCTGATCAATATGGCGGTCTATTTTTCTTTTAAACATATTATGTTCGAGACGGAAGTCGAGCAGGTCCGGCAGGAGGCGGAGCAGGTCGTGGCGGGAGTCAGTGATAATCAGAATGCTGCCGCATCCCGCGATCTGCTGCGTGCTTATGTGCCGCCCGGCGGCATGCTGCATATTGTGCTTCAAAACAGCAGTTCGGACACACTGGTCACAGGGGGAAGCGGACAGGTGCTTCCCGGTCAGGACACCCGCTATTACGAAGAGAGTATCGCCGAAGTCCGCTGGATAGAAGGCACTCCGCATGCGTTTGCAGCGCTGCCTGTCGTGTGGACAGGCGGAGAAGTCGCTTCCCTGCAGCTGACCGAATCGATACAGGCTGCGGCGGAAAATCTAGCGCTGCTCCGGATTGTTCTGTTCGTTGTGTCTGTGCTGGCGGTGGTGCCTCTGTTTATCTCGGCGAGGATATTGAGCAATCTCGTGACCAGGCCGATAACGTCGCTGATTCAGACGATGAATCATATCCGGCAGAGCGGCAGGTTTCAGCAGATTGAGACGCCGAAACAGACGAGGGATGAACTGTCGCAGATGACAGAGACGTTTAATCAAATGATCCACCAGCTGCAGACGAACTATGAACGGCAGGAGCAGTTCGTATCGAATGCATCCCACGAATTAAAAACGCCGCTCACTGTTATTGAGTCCTATTCCAGCTTGTTAAAGCGACGCGGTATGGAGGATGAGGTTCTTTTTAACGAATCGGTGGAAGCCATTCAATCCGAAGCGGAACGGATGCGGGGGTTGACCCGGCAGCTGCTGCTTCTGGCGAGGAAAGATGAACAGTGGAATATGGAGTGGGAGGACTATGACATTTCACAGATTCTGGAGTCCATGACCCAGGCGTTTGAGAGAGCCTACGAACGCCGGGTGATATTTGAAGGATTCGGGGAATTAAATGTGAGAACGGATGAACAGAAGTTGAAGCAGCTGCTCTACATTTTTATGGACAATGCCCGCAAGTACAGCGATGCCCCCATCGAAGTGCGGGCGGAGCGGATTGAAGATAAGGCCGGTATCAGGATCACTGACGACGGCATAGGCATACCGGCAGAGCAGCTGGACAAGGTGTTTGACCGCTTTTATCAGGTGGATGAAGCCAGATCTTCCAAATCTGAAGGCTTCGGCCTCGGATTGTCCCTGGCCGAAGAGCTGTCGCGTGCGCTTGGTGCAGAGATTCAGTTGGAAAGTGAAGAAGGAAACGGAACGACTGCATCGATTTTTCTGCCCCTTTCTCAGTGAATTCTCATGTTCCTTTTGTAATATGGAACTAGAGGTGAAAAAACATGAAATATACGATATCCATCGCTCTTGTGACGGTTTTTCTCGTTTTAGCCGGTTGGCAGGGTTTCCGGCTGTGGGGTGGAGAGGAAAGGGTGTCCGCAGAGGATGTACGGCAGAAAGTAGAAGAGCAGTACAGTGGAAGCATCACGGGCATCCGGCGTGAGGGGAACCAGTACCTGGTTTCTTTATCGAAGGAAACCGGGAAGTATGAGCTCGAGGTTTCCCGAGAGGATGGGAACGTCCTCCGGATGGAGCAGACCCAGGCCGCCCCCTCTGAAGATAACACGGCCGGAACATCCAGCCAATCTCAATCACCGGAAACGCAGGAGGCGCAGGAAACTCCGGAAAAACCGGAAACATCCAAAAAAACCCCGGAACCCATGACGAAGGAGCAGGCAGAAACGATTGCGTTGGAACGTGTATCCGGCACTGTGGATGATATTGAACGAGAGTCTTCGGAAAGCGGCTCTTTCTTTTTAGTTGAAATAGAAAGAGAAGATGAAAGAGAAGCGACGGTGCAGGTAAACAGCATCACCGGAGAGATCATGTCTGTCACGTGGGATGACTGACATTCTTATCAGATTCTCATTTTTCTTTCCATGAATTCTCATCTTGATTGGTTAAGCTGTAGATAGATTCAATCAAAGGAGGAAAAAAGAATGAAGAAGAAGTGGATCGTAAGCAGTGTCGCGGGCGCGGTTGTTGTAGGCAGCACGTTTGGTGTGAGCGCGATGGCAGACAGCGGGGATGACTGGAACGGGCAGAAGGCGGAGCTTTCCGTGAGTGAAGCGGAAGCCGCGGCGAAAGAGAAGGTGCAGGGACTGACAGTGGATCATATAGAAAAAGACGAAGATGACGGTCGTTTCCTTTACGAAGTGGACGGGACGGACGCGGATGGCAGAGACATGGATCTTGATATCGATGCCAACTCCGGAAAAGTGATCAGAACCGAGCACGATGACAACGATGACGATGATGACAATAACAGTCAGGTGAGCATTTCAGAAAAACAGGCAGTGGAAGCTGCTAAAGCAGAAGGCGCAGGGAATGTAACGGAAGTGGATCTGGACGATGGCTACTATGAAGTGCAGATGGAAGACGGCAGCACGGAGTACGAAATTATAGTGAGCGGCCAGTCCGGTAAAGTGGTGGAAACCGAGCAGGACCGCGATGACAACGACGACGATGATGATGACGACAACGATGATGACGATGATGACGATGATGAGGACAGTGATGATGATTAAATCACTGTGATAAACAATTGGAGCATCATTCAATAATGATTCGGGCGATAGTACGGGATGCAGCACGTAAGCATTCCGCACCATCGTCCGGTAACTTTTATCTTATAGTGATGCTGTTTTAAATTTTTTTAAGAATAGTTCAGCCCTTCCACCGCAGAATATGACGGCGGTGTGGATTTTTTGTCGCTTCTCATTAATAGTCCACCTGGGATGACGAGGGCCAGAACGATAATGGACATAATAATATACGCGTTCTGGAATCCAAGACTGGTATAAAGACTTCCCATAAAAACAGAAAAGAAGGCGACACCAAGCTGTTTTGCCACGTTAAATCCTAACATATAGACTGTCGCGGAAAGGCGCACATCAAACACATTCACAATGTACTTCATAATCGAGACAAGCATAAGAGGCATCTCGATAGCCGCGAGCAGCTTCCAGAGTGCAAGCAGTGCCGGCGTAGTGGATAAAGCGGTTCCAATAACCCGTACGAATAAAATGAGCCCGTACAGAATCAGTCCGTTTTTCGCTCCGATTTTGTTAATAAACCAGGGAGCAAGAACCATAAAGCCGGCTTCCATAAATATCTGCACCGAGGCTAATCTGCTGAAAATGGATTCTCCGTTTGCTTCATCAGGGAAGAAACTGACAAAGTAGTTGGGGAACTGTTGATCAAAAACATCATACAGGCTGGCACTTCCGATAATTAGAAGACAGAGTCCCCAGAAACTTCTTTTCTTAAAAACACTCAGAATACTGTCTTTATTCACGTGGGATCCTTCGTCTTTTTTCGTATCTTCGCTGCCGGTATCAACTGGTTCATTTTCTTTTCGCTGGGAATCCAATTTTCTAACGTTTACCATCAAAAGCAGAATGCCAAGCAGAATGCCGGAGATGGTACATACCCAGAAAACACTGAATGGTTCTCGTACAAACATAATACCGCCGATAAAGGCAAACGCCCCGCCTGCAAGAGATCCAAATAAGCGGGCATGGCCGTATTCAAAATTACTGGCGCGGCTCGATCTTTCTGTATACGCTTCTACAACACCGACACCGCTGTATAAACACAGGCTTAAGAAAGCCCCGCCGGCTATACTGCCGAAAACAACGTTGAATTGAAGGAGTGGGATGAACGCAAATTCAAAATAAGGTCCAATCATCAATAAACACAAAACAACAAAGGCAAATAAATGTCTTCTGAGTCCCAGTTTATCCTGAATAACCCCGTAAACCGGTTCCAAAAATATGGCCACAACAGACATCGTGGAAAACACGATGCCTGCTTCCGCTGTACTTAGATTTGCCTGGTCATTTAACCACAGCGGCAGAAACGTGATGATGAGTGTCCAGACGGTAAAATAGAAAAAGTTAATACCGCCGAAATTCCAAAAGGTGCTGTTTTTTAAACTATTCATATTCATCCTCTTTCGTTAAAATCTTGGTTGTATCAGGGGTCCATCTGTCATCCGCAGCGGGAACGCCGAAATGCGGTGTACCGTCTTCCTTCCACGTAATAACCTGTGCACGAGCATGACGGTTTGGGTCATACAATGGGTCGCCCTCGATTTTTGTATAATTCCGGGCATGGTAAATCAAAATGTCGGTATTTCCGTCTTCGGATACGGTGAAGCTGTTATGCCCCGGTCCGTATTGTTGATTAGGTGTATAACTTTCAAAGACCGGCTCCTGACGTTTCGTCCAGGAATCCGGGTTCAAAAGATCCGCATCTGTATCTGCTGTCAGCATGCCCATGCAGTAATCAATGCCTGTAGCACTTGCCGAGTATGTAATGAAAACCTTCCCGTTTCTAATCAAAACGGCAGGGCCTTCATTCACCCAGAATCCTTTGATTTCCCACGACAATTCAGGTTTGGTGAGCAGAACGGGAGGCCCCGCTAATGTCCACGGATTCTCCATCTCAGCGATATAAATATTGGAGTGGCCGGTAATATCCAGGTCCTGCTGCGACCAGACGTAATACTGCACGCCGTTGTGTTCGAACGTGGTGGCATCAAGGGCAAACGTGGACCAGCCTGGATCTATCTGTCCCTTTTCCTTCCACTCTCCTTCGATAGGATTGTCCGATTCATTTTCCAGCACATACATCCGGTGATTGAACGTGTCATCTACGATTTTGTCGTCCGGAGAAGCGGCATAGTAGATGTACCATTTTCCATTTATCCGGTGAAGTTCAGGAGCCCAGATCAGATCACTCTGCGGTCCCTCGCTGTGTTTACGCCAAACGGTGTGTTCTTCGGCATCATACAAGTCAGAGAGATGCTGCGCGCGTCTTATAATAATCCGGTCATACGCCGGATGGGAGCCGGTAAAGTAATAAAATCCGTCCCTGTGTTTATAAACAAACGGGTCTGCTCTCTGTAATACGATGGGGTTTTGGATAGTTTCCATAACAATCACTCCTCTTATAAAGTAAATAGTTCGAATGCACCATCATAAGCGGTTTCCTGCTATGCGGAAAATACCACTTGTTGATTATAAAAACCAATTATTGTACATTTTCTTAAATTGTACGTACAAGTTGAACAGAAAAACAGCAGGGCAGATGGCTGACGATCTTGGCTCTGCCCTGAAACGGGAGTTCCTTTTTTCCAGTTAATGGTTCTGGTTATCCGGGGCCAGATGATCAACAGCCGTCTGTTCGATGATAAGGCCGTTCTTGTACCGCTCAATAAATGTTTCGAAGCCTTCGACATCACGGTGATCGGGATAAATCTCCTGCCTGCCGATATCTTTAAATACTTTTTCATCCAGAAAATCTTCCAGGCGTTCCTCTTTCTCTTTGCTCTTCATATAGGAAGCAAGGATGGCTATTCCCCACGCTCCGCCTTCACCGGCTGTTTCCATAACGGAAACGGGAGCATTGATAGCAGCGGCAACGATTTTCTGTCCGACAACCGGCGTCTTAAATAACCCGCCGTGCGCGAACATGTTATCAATGGTCACCTGTTCTTCTTTTGTTAAGAGATCCATGCCGATTTTGAGTGCCCCAAATGCAGAAAACAGGTGGGTGCGCATGAAGTTGGCGAGATTAAATGTACTTTCAGGTGAACGGGCAAACAACGGCCGGCCGCTTTCCAGCCCTGTGATATTTTCCCCGGAGAAATAGCCGTAACTGAGGAGACCGCCCCCGTCCGGATCCGCTTCCAGCGCTTTGGTGAGCATCACGGAGAACAACTTGTCGGAATCCACAACTTGTCCCATGGCATCTGAAAATTCCCGGAACAATCCGAGCCAGGCGTCCAAATCACTGGAACAGTTATTGGCGTGAACCATGGCAACCGGGCTTCCATTCGGTGTTGTAACCAGATCAATTTCCGGGTGTATGCTGGATAAATCCTGCTCCAGCACAATCATGGCAAAGACAGAAGTCCCTACAGAGACGTTGCCGATACGTTTTCTGACACTGTTTGTCGCAACCATCCCGGTTCCGGCATCACCTTCGGGCGGACAGAACGGAATGCCTGGCTGCAGGTTCTGGGACTGGTCGAGGATTTTAACCCCGGCACCGGTTAATGTTCCTGCCTTTTCGCCTGCATCCAAGACCTTAGGGAGAATATCCTTTAGTTTCCAGGGATACTCTTTTGACGCAGTTCGTTCATCGAACTGATCGACCATGGACTGTTTATAGTCCAGGGTGGTTTCATCGAGTGGAAACATGCCGGAAGCATCACCGGTTCCAATCACCTGGTTACCGGTAAGCAGCCAGTGGATGTATCCGCTTAACGTCGTAATATGATCGATACGGGACACGTGCTGTTCGTCATTCAAGACGGCCTGATAAAGGTGGGCGATACTCCAGCGTTCCGGAATATTATGCTGAAATAAATCCGTTAACTCTTCAGCGGCTTGACTCGTCGTGGTATTACGCCAGGTCCGAAACGGTACGAGCAGCTCGCCCGTATGATCAAAAGGCATATATCCGTGCATCATGGCGGATATTCCGATGGATCCAATCGTGCGTATCGTTATCCCGTACGTGCTTTCCACCTTCTGTTTCATATCGCTGTAGGCTTCCTGCAGGCCGGTAATCATATCCACTTGATTATACGTCCAGAATCCATGTTCCAGCCGGTTTTCCCACTCATGACTGCCGGAGGCGATTGTTTCAAAATGGTCATCCATAAGTACTGCCTTAATACGTGTTGAACCGAACTCAATACCGAGGGACGTTTCGCCGTCTGTAATGGCCTGTTTAACATCTGAGTGATTCATTTTGCGTATTCCTCCTCTCTGATAACGATTTCAATTATACACAAAAAATAAAGGCGATGTTTGCAGGTGGTTATATATCAATTTCAATAAATTTCGACTACAGTGTATTTTATGTTCGTACATTTGTCAATACTATAATAATTTGTACGTACAAATTATCATAAAACCTCCCTTCATTACGTTTTCATTCATGCAGAGCCGTGATAGAATATGCCCATCAAGAGCGAAGAGAGAAATCTTCAGGAAAGCAGGGATGACATGAAGCCGAAATATCAAATGATTATGGATGATATAAAAAGCAGTATTTTTTCCGGGGATTATGCACAGGATAAAAAAATCCCAACGGAGTCTACTCTGCAGAGCCGGTATGAAGTCAGCCGGCAGACGGTTCGGAAAGCGATTGCGGAACTGTCGAATGAAGGATTTCTGAGGACGGAAAAAGGATCCGGTACGTATGTCATAAACCAGCACCCATCCATTCACCCATCCAGAGCCGGTAAAAAAACCATCTGTGTGATCACCACCTACATCTCCGATTATATTTTCCCTTCCATCATCCGCGGTATTGAAAGCAGATTAAACGATGACGGTTTCTCCCTGCTGCTCGCCAGCACAAACAATAACGTGGAGCAGGAAAAAGATGCGCTGGAAACGATGCTTTCGTTTGGGGTGGACGGTCTGATTATTGAACCGACAAAGAGTAATCTATATAACCCGAATATCGCCTACTACATGTCGTTCAAAGAGCAGGATGTTCCCATTATTATGATTAATGCGTATTATGATGAATTGGACGTTCCGTTTCTATGTCTGGACGACGTGCAGTCGGGCTATCTTGCCACGGGGGAATTGATTTCAAAAGGCCATGCCGGGATCGGCCTCATCGCCAAAATGGATGATCTGCAGGGAAAATATAGAATGAGAGGATTTATTCAAGCGATAGGAGAAGCCAGGCTGGAATTTAAGCCGGAACATATATTGTCCTATACGACAGAATCAAAGTCAGAGCTGTATACGGATATAAAAGAGTTCCTGATGCAAAATAAAGACGATTTGACCGGTGTTGTCTGCTACAATGATGAAGTAGGACTTGAAGTCGCGAATGTATGCAGGGAGCTTGGTATGGCGATTCCGGATGAGCTGTCCATTATCGGCCAGGACAACTCTTATATTGCCAAAAACGCAAACATCCACCTTTCCACGCTCACCCATCCCCAGGAGCAGATGGGGCGTGACGCAGCGGACTGGGTTATTAAAAAATTACAGGGAGCGAGAAACCTGCCGAACGAAACATATTATCAGCCGGTGCTGGTACCTGGCGAAACGATAAAAGAATTCGAAGATCAATACGGTGGAACCATATCATCCTAGGATAGAGGAAAGGGGGAAAGTTGATGAAAATTGTAGTGACGAGTGTTTTTGTGGAAGATCAGGAGAGAGCGGCACACTTTTACGGGGAGAAGCTTGGTTTTGTGAAAAAACATGATATGCCGGCAGGCGGCGCCCGCTGGCTGACATTTGTCTCGCCGGAGGATACGGAAGGTACGGAACTGCTGCTTGAACCAAACGGACATCCCGCTGCGAAGGAATACCAGCAGAAGTTGTTCGCGGACAATATACCGGCCACAATGTTCGGTGTGGCTGACATTTGGCAGGAGTACCGGCGGCTGAAGGAGCTCGGCGTGAGATTTACGTTGGAGCCCACCGATATGGACGGAGTCACTATCGCTGTGTTCGATGACACATGCGGCAATTTGATTCAGATGGTGGAGCAGTAAAAATAGTATGTTTCGGGGAATCGCCCGAAAGAGGAAGGATTTCGCTCGATTTCGACAAATTTTCGCCCGCAATGGACACCATTTCGCTCGTAGTCACCCCATTTTCGCCCGCAGCAGGAAACGCACCGACTGCAGATAAACGTTTTGAGCACTTATTTTGAGGAAATACAGACTGAAGTGATACGTTAGCCATTCACGCGAAACACGAAAGGAGCGTCACTTATGGCACAGACACCATTAACGAAAGAAAATATTCCATCCATCGCACTCGGTACATGGTCGTGGGGGACAGGCTCCAACAGCGGCGAAGACATTTTCGGCAATCATCTTACAGAAGAAGATCTGCGGCCTGTCTTTGATAAAGCTGTAGACGCCGGTTTCACCCTTTGGGACACAGCTGCGGTGTACGGCATGGGGAATGCTGAAACGATTCTCGGCCGCTTTATGCAGGGCCGCCGGGATCTTTTTCTGTCGACGAAATTCACGCCTGGTATGAGCGTGGAACCAGTGGAAAAGGCGCTCGACACGACACTGGAACGCCTTGATATCGATCATACGGACATTTACTGGATCCACAATCCAACCGATGTAGATCGTTGGACGAAAGAGCTGATTCCGTTGATGAAAAACGGTAAAATCAAGCACGCCGGCGTATCCAACCACAATCTCGAAGAAGTGAAACAGGCGGCGTCGATTCTTGAAGCAGAAGGCTTGAGACTATCTGCGGTGCAGAACCATTACAGTCTGTTGTACCGTTCGTCGGAAGATGCCGGCATTATCGACTGGTGCCGCGACAACGATGTCGTGTTCTTTTCTTATATGGTACTGGAGCAGGGCGCGTTGTCCGGCAAATTTGATGCAAATAATCCGATGCAGCCCGGCACAAGACGCGGCGATGCTTTCAACGCCGAAGTTATGGGACAGCTGGATGACCTGCTTCAACTCTTGAAAAAGAAAGCTGAAACACATAACGTAAAAACAGCTGAGATTGCGATGGCCTGGGCCATTGCCAAAGGCACCGTACCGATTGTCGGTGTGACAAAACCACATCACGTGGACGGCGCTGCCTCCGCTGCAGGCGTGACATTGTCCGACCAGGAAATCAGCGAACTCGAAGAAACCGCTGCAGCTTCCGGTGTCGACATTAAAGGTGGATGGGAAAAAAGAATGGATTAAAACACCCTGGTTATGACAAAACCCCGGCTGCTTAAGCAGCCGGGGTTTTATTTCTTATCTATCATACCTCTACCGGCAGCTAAATCTTACTTTTTCTGCATCCAAGGCAGAAAGTAAGGCTTAGACGTCGTTTTAACGTCACAATCATAATCAGAAACAGAAAAAGGGCGGCATAGGATGCGTTTAATCCTTACAATGTACTCTGATTCCCCGTAATGTGATGCAAAAAGTCCGCATGGTTCTCGTTATATTTCCACTCCTTCTTCTCCTTCTTCTGGTTCTTCAGTCCACCTTATATAATCTGTCAATTTTAAATGTCCTCTGTCTTTCTTTTCCTTTTTCAAAAATTTACCTTTCGCTTTCCTCCCTTCATATTACCAGGAAGAAATGAATTGAAAAATTTTCTACTAGCAAAATGACGAGTATATTCTGCGGATTTTTCTTAATTATTATTTCAAACAAATTACTTTGACAGAAACGGTAATGTGTTATATACTGCAATCTGTAGGAGGTGAAAAAACATTGGGCAAGAAAATTTCGAATGACTTGATTCGCGGGCATACCGATACAATCGTGCTCAACATCCTGCATCAGCAAGATAGTTACGGTTATGAGATTTATAAAACCATTTTTGAAATGAGTGATGGGCAATATGAATTGAAAGAAGCTACGCTTTATACTGCCTTTCGCCGTCTTGAAAAAGAAGGATGCATTGCTTCTTATTGGGGAGATGAAAGCCAGGGAGGCCGTCGCAAATATTATCAGATTACAAATGAAGGAAAAGAGAGGTTTCATCAAAACAAAAAAGAATGGGCGTTTGCAAAAGAAATATTAAATAAATTAATTGAAGGGAGAAATGATGCGAATGAAGCGTCAAATTGATCTGGATAAAAAAATCAAAGCTTTCATCGACCGGGAGTTTTCCGGAATAGGAACAAGCCAGCAGCTTTATGAACTGAAAGAAGAATTAACCGTCAACCTAAAAGAAAGAGCACGAGATTTAGAAAAAGAAGGAAAGTCAGAAGGCACAGCCCTTCAAGAGGCGATTCAGTCGATAGGTGATTTGAGCGGCCTGAAAGAAGATATGCGTCAAATTGGGGAAGATCAATCAAAAAGAGATGTGTACACATCCATGGTATCGAGGATCTCAACCGCAGGACTCATTGTTGGAATATTAGTCATGGTCTTCGGAGGTCTAACGACAACTATGTTGTATTTCATGGGACTTCCGGGTGAAGCAGTGACAGGACCAGCTATCTTCATCGTAGGCGGCGGAATGTTATTCACATACAGTCTGCTCACGAGAGAAACAGCAACTCGATACGCGATGATCAAAGGCCGCGCATTGCTTTATACCCTGGCCATTGGTATTATCCTTTTCAGCATTTTTATCGCTTGCACGTCCGGATTGGCCACTGGGGAAACCTTTATTGCTATCAGTTCGTTCATAATCTTTTTCCTTGTTGGACTGGGTTTATGGCTGGGGCTAATATTTACTACAAAGACAAGTAGAAAAAAATAAATTGGCAAAAACCGAAAACCAGAAAGTGGAAATGAAGAGGACGGGGGTTAGTTACCCCCCCTCCTACTCAATCAGGCAGGAAAAAATAACATGCCGGCCTTTCTTCTTTTACACTCGACTATACCGGCACCCCTGCGCCAACATGAGACTTGAATCTCATTTGACCGTAAATAATTTATCGCCGGCTTCTATTTGTTTATGATTGACCGTGGCAATTTCGGTGTAGTCGTCCGAATTGGTTATAACAATGGGGGAGATCCGTTCAAAGCCTTTGCCGGCGATGGCCTCCATATCAAAGGTGCATAAAAGCCGGCCTTTTTTCACTTCTTCTCCTTTGGTGACGTTCACCTCGAATACGTTGTCTTTTATTTCAACAGTGTCCAGCCCCAGATGCAATAATAATTCCATTCCATTATCCATTGTGATCCCAATAGCATGGCCGGTAGGAAAGACAGTCGTCACTTTGCCGTCGGCTGGAGCATATAATTTTCCTTCGCTTGGGAAAATGGCAATTCCCCTGCCTACTGATTCTGTGGCAAAGACTTCATCGCTTAATTCGTTTAACGGGCGCAGTTCTCCGGATAAAGGGCTGCTGATAATGATTTCTTCCTGCTGTGCGGGTGCCTTCGTTTTTTCTGCTTTCTCCGTTTCTTTACCGTAAAGTTTTTCGACCATTTCTTCTTTATAACCAAACAGATAAGTCAGGATAAATCCGCCGGCGTAAGAAATGAGAAGACCGATAATATATAGTAAATACTTATTGTCTGCAATCAGTGGAATCAGGACGACTCCGGAGGGACCGACGGTAATGGCACCTACACTGAAAAGTGATAAGAAGGCACCACCGAATCCAGCACCAAGACAAGCTGTGATGAATGGGCGACCAAGCGGGAGACTGACGCCGTAAATAAGCGGTTCACCGATCCCAAGAAAACCTACGGGCAGAACACTTGCGACTGTGTTTTTCAAACGCTTGTTTTCCGCTTTGATATAAATAGCAATCATAGCACCAACTTGACCGCCGCCTGCCATGGCAAGTATTGGAAGAAGTGTGGTGGAGCCATATTGATTAATGAGCTCCAGGTGTACAGGAATCAAGCCCTGATGCATTCCGACAGTAACTAGCGGCAGGAACGTTGCGGCAAGGACGTATCCGCCTAAAATGCCGCCTGTCTGGAGCATGATATCAACTAGGAACCACGTAATGCCGTCCATCAGCAAGCCTGCAAGGGGCTGGATGATTACAATGGTTATAAGAGATCCGACCATTACGGTGATCAGTGGCGTGAAAACAAGATCCAGGCTGTCTGCCATTCGTTTGCGGGTGAATTTTTCAATTTGTGTGAACAGGTAAGCGGCAGCAATAACACCGAGCAGGCCGCCGAGACCTGAACTGAGATTCAAGTCTATCCCAAATAAACTTAAGGAGCCGACGTCTCCTAACACAGGGGCGTAAATAAGCAGTCCTGCGATACCACCGAGAACCATCGTACCGCCGAATTCTCTTGCAGTGTTTATACCGACAAATACACCAAGAGAACCAAATAAGAGATTGCCGATAGCACTTAGCAGCATAAACCAGTCCGTCTCAAGAACCGAAGGATCCAGCATTCCTGCATCGGGGTTGGCCAGGTTGGTTATAAGATTTGCGATTCCAAGCATTAAACCCGAGGCGACAAGTCCGGGGACGATGGGAACGAAAATATTACCAATGTGTCTGAATAATTGCTGAAACATAGATGTTTGTTTAGCTTTATAAGATGCTTTTGTATCAGATGCCATGTCAAATTCGCTGTTGTCCTCTTCTTCCTCGACATCAACGGAAATGGTAGTGTTCTCATGGATTTCGTTGGCCACCTTTGTTACTTTACCAGGACCTAAAACGATTTGAATGGTACCTTGGTCGATAACACTTAAGATCCCTTCTAGTTGTTTAAGCGCTTCCAAATCCACATTACTGCGTGATTTAAGATCAATCCGCAGCCTTGTTATACAATTGGTAAGATTGCTGATATTGTTTTCGCCGCCAAGGTTTTCGACAATCAACTGTGCCAACTTTTGGTTATCCAAAGGTTTCACCATCCTTATCAGTAGCTATTTTGATAGATTCGCGCACAAATCCATCTGCCTGTTCAAGATAATGCTTGGCTTGTTCGTAACTGCACTGTCCTTTAATCATAATAATTGCGGCCTTTGGATTTTGATGAGATTTTTCCAAATAAGCTGAAGCAGTGTCATACTCGACTTCGGCTGCCAGGGAAATAATATTTTTAGCCCGCTCGATCAGTTTTTGGTTCGTTAATTGAACATCGACCATCAAGTTTTTATATACTTTACCGATGCCAATCATGGCACTGGTCGAAATCATGTTTACCGCCAGTTTCTGGGCCGTTCCTGCTTTTAGTCGGGTGGATCCTGTCAAAATCTCAGGTCCGACTTCAATTTCGATGGGGGTGTCGGCATATCGGCTGCAGAGGGCATTTTTGTTACAGCTAATGGAGGCCGTGCGGGCACCAATCTTGCTGCTGTATTCCAAACCACCGATGACATAGGGGGTTTGACCACTGGCTGCCAGCCCAATGACCATGTCCTTTTCTGTTAAATGCAGGTCTCTCAAATCTGTTTTGGCAAGTTGAGGATCATCTTCCGCCCCTTCAACTGCTTTCATGATAGCGTCTTTTCCGCCGGCAATGAGTCCCCGGACTTTATCAGGGTCTGTGCCGAATGTCGGAGGGCACTCTACTGCATCAAGAATACCCAGACGTCCGCTTGTACCGGCTCCAATATAGATAAGCCTGCCACCTTTTGTGAAAGAGTCAATGACCATTGACACTGCTTCTTCGATTTGAATAATTTCTTTGTTTACAGATTTGGTAACGCTTTCATCTTCTTGATTCATGATCTGTAATATGTCATGGGTGCTCATCTCATCCAAGTTCATGGTTTTATCATTACGTTCTTCGGTTGTACTTGTTGCTGCTTTGCACATTTCGTGGTTCCTCCCTCTGGCTTTGGTGGATAATGTCGTACGTTTGATTTAAATGGGCTAGGGAACGATCGTAATCTTCGTAAGCACAGGCGGTGTAAAGCATGTCAATCACATTTAACGAAGCAATCCGGGAGGACATGGCAGCACTGCGGAATTCATCCTCCTGAGCGGCAACAAATAATACAGCGTCAGCTATTTCACTTAATTCGGAATCTGCATATTTCGTAATTGCAATCACTTTTGCGCCTTTTGATTGGGCAATTTTCACACAATTATTCACTTGTTTGGTTTCCCCGGAATAAGAGATGGCAACAGCCACATCCTCTTGGTTCAAATTCACAGCCGACACTTTTTGCATGTGAAAATCATTGTAAGCGGTACAGGTTTTATTGATGCGCATGAACTTTTGAATCGCGTCATAAGCAATTAAAAAGCTGGAACCTACACCATAGAAGTCAATTTTCTTTGCCTGGATCAGATGATTATAGGCTGTTTCAAATTGATCTTTTTGTATCAACTGCAGGGAACTGTACAGAGATTGCATATTTGTATTGGTGATAACCGACATCATTTTATCAATGGAGTCCCCAGGTGCCAGTGTTTCCTGTTCCAGATCGTGTAAGTTATTGACGGCCAGATCGCCGGATAATTTTAATTTAAAATCCTTGAATCCATTGTATCCGAGAGTGTGACAAAAGCGCATAACCGCTGAAGGACTGGCATAACTTGCCTCCGCAAGCTGTTTAACAGTCATGGATACAGCCTTTTCCGGATTTTCTGAAATAAAGGACGCTACAGCTCCTTCTGACGGTTTAACGTGGTTGAATGATTCTCTTATTTTGTAAAGAACCCCTTCCAGTATGAATCCCTCCCTTAGCTATCAACATCAGTACTTTCCATGTCATAGTACCCCCTTCTGGTATGAAAAATCAATTTTGTGACTAATGTTGGTATATGATTTCAAATTTTGAAACGAAACTGTTCCTGCCTGTTACAAGTGGAGTACTGTGAAATACGTGCGAACGAAACTTTTTTAACAGTAAGATTTAAAAAATTAAACGAAAAGTGTATAATTACACTAAAAGTGAAAAAGGAGACTTCGGATGGATCAGCAGAAAGCTATTGCTCTTATTTCGGACAAAATAAAACTGATAAGGACAGAACAGGACTATACCCAGGACAGAATGGCGGAAATTCTGGGCATTTCAAAGAAAACACTTGTTCAGATAGAAAAAGGCAGAACGACCGCAAATTGGACCACCGTAGCAGCGGTATGCGGGTTGTTCAATCACAGTGAAGTACTGCTGTCGCTTCTGGGTGATGACCCGGTAGAGTTTATTCAATTGGTTGGTTTCCAAAATGATGAAGCACCAAAGGCTAAAACAATGGGAGGAACCGTATGGTGGAAGGAGATTACGAGAGAAGACACTTACCGCCTGCAGCAAAATGTAATCAGTAATCATTACCGGATCCTGGACGACGAGAATTACAGGCGGTACAGCACATTTCATAAGGAAGACGCCGAAAAGCGCTTAGATGAACTGAAGAATCAGGATTCCTGATAGTAGGAAAGGGGAGACAGAAAGTGGCCAAACGAATAGTTGGAATGCTCGCTTTTACTATTATTTTTGGCTTGGTGGGTGCCATAGCAGTATTTTTTTCCTTGCTCATTTTTCCCCAGAGCGGCTACATATATGTCGGCATTACCGCTGCTGCGATATTAATATCAGGGGACTTATGGATACTGGGAGTATTCTCCCGTGTATCGGCACGTATGAAGGTTCTTATTCCGCTGCTTCTGCTTGTTGTACCTACTGCCGGTTATGCCGGGTACGATGCTTATATGAGTCATATTGAAATCCAGCGTGCGGAGATAGATTTAACAGCATACGAACCGTTTCATGAAAATACAAAAGCAGCTTCGCTTGATGGAACGTCTAACTATACGATAGAAGAGAATCTCCCTGCTTTGGACGGAGCTACCGCGTTATATCCGGTGTATGCGGCCTTTGCTCGTGCCGTCTATCCAAAAGATTCCTATCCCCACGGCAGCACGCAGCGCAGTGAAGTGGTTGTCTCCAAAACAAACGGAGCCTACCGCCGTCTGGCGGACGGCGAGGTGGATATGATCTTTGCAGCGGGGCCGTCTGATAAGCAGGAGGAAAAGCTTGGACCGGAGAAAAAACAGATTCCTATAGGAAAAGAAGCGTTTGTCTTTTTTGTCCATAAAAGCAATCCGGTTGACAGCTTGACGGTGGAAGAGCTGCGGCAGATCTATGCCGGAAACATCACGAACTGGGAAGAAGTGGGCGGACGCGACCAGAATATAATAGCTTTTCAACGGCCGGAAGGAAGCGGCAGTCAGACAGGGCTTCAAAATATGATGGGACAAACACCGATTATGGATCCGCCTGCCGATCAGCAGGTCAGCGGTATGGGCGGGATTGTGGAGAAAACGTCCGATTACCGGAATCACCGCAATGCAATTGGTTTTTCCTACCGCTATTTCGCCACCGAGATGGTAGAAAACAATGGCGTGAAGCTTTTAAAAGTGAACAATGTGAAACCGGAAGAGACATCCATCCAGCAGGATCGATATCCATTAACGAGCGAATTTTATGCGATTACGAACGGATCCGACAACCCCCGCCTCGACGCCTTTATTACATGGATACTGTTGGATCAGGGACAATCTTTGATTGAAAAAACAGGTTATGTGCCGATTAAGGAAGAAGATTAATAATAAAACTATTTCAAGCGGGATTTTCTTTGCGCCGGCCGCTGCCTGCCATTATGTCTTCCGTCTCCTCTTATCCCCCTCCACTCATGTAACACTCAGTCTTCGCATGATTCTTGTTACATTTCCATTCGTGCTTACCCTTTTTCTGATTCTTCCCCCCTCCTTCTAGAATCTATTGAATTTAAATCCTCTATGATCTCCCTTTACAAAAGAAACATACCATGATAAATTAATTGTGTTAAAAACGTTAAATAAAAATTTAACAAAACAATTTTCTTAAGATACGGATGCAGCTTCAAATTTTTGATCCCAAGGGGGTATCTATGATGAGCGAACGTTATGATTATGTTGTGATTGGAGGCGGCAGTGCGGGTTCTGTTCTTGCCAGCCGTCTAAGTGAAGATGGGAAAAACAGTGTCCTTGTTCTGGAAGCAGGACGCAGTGATTATCCGTGGGACCTGTTGATTCAGATGCCGGCAGCCTTGCCTTTTCCCGCCGGCAAACCGTTTTATGACTGGAAGTACGAATCGGACCCTGAACCTTACATGGATGGTCGGCGTGTGAAGCATGCCCGCGGAAAAGTTTTGGGTGGTTCAAGCTCCATTAACGGGATGATTTACCAACGCGGCAATCCTCTGGACTATGAACGCTGGGGCTCGGACCCGGGTATGGAGACATGGGACTTCGCGCATTGTCTTCCTTATTTCAAGCGGCTCGAAAATGCGCTTGCAGCGGATAAAGATGATGAATACCGCGGCCATGACGGTCCGGTGAAACTGGAACGCGGCCCGGCCAAAAATCCTTTATTCCAGGCCTTTTTTGATGCAGCTGTCGACGCCGGTTACTCGCGGATACCTGATGTGAATGGTTTCCGCCAGGAAGGTTTCGCACCGTTTGATAAACATGTGTACAAAGGCAGACGGATGTCCGTGTCACGTGCGTACCTGCGTCCGGTCATGAAACGGCAGAATCTCACAGTGAAGACGCGAGCGTTTGTGAAAAGCATTGATTTCAACGGCACAAAGGCGGACAGCATCACCTATAAGCGGAACGGAAAGACGCATCAAGTCTCTGCCGGAGAAGTCATTCTTGCCGGAGGGGCCATCAATACGCCGCAGCTGCTGCAGCTGTCCGGGGTAGGGGATGCCGGGCATCTGCGTTCTGTCGGCGTGGAACCGGTGGTTGATCTTCCGGGGGTCGGCGAAAACCTTCAGGATCACCTCGAAGCCTACATTCAATACAGCTGCCCAAGACCTGTTTCCGAGCAGCCTAATCTAAAGAAAACACGGATGCCGTGGATCGGTCTGCAGTGGCTGTTCGGCCGCAAAGGACCGGCGGCAACCAACCATTTTGAAGGCGGCGGGTTTGTCCGTTCGAACGAAGATGTTCCCTACCCGAACCTGATGTATCACTTCCTGCCGGTAGCGGTACGTTATGACGGCCAGCAGGCGGAAACCGATCACGGATTCCAGGTACACGTCGGCCCGATGTTCTCCGATGCGCGCGGGTCCTTGAAGATTCGTTCGAATGATCCGAAAGAGCATCCGAGCATGGTCTACAACTACCTTTCCACTGATCAGGACCGCCGCGAATGGTTGGAAGCCGTACGTGTGACACGCGACATTATGGCTCAGCCGTCGATCGCTCCCTATAATTCAGGAGAAATTTCACCCGGAACTTCCGTGCAGACAGAGGAGGAGATTCTGGAGTGGGTGAAAGAAGATGCGGAAACGGCACTCCATCCGTCATGCACCGCGAAAATGGGGCCGGCGTCCGACCCCATGGCTGTCGTAGATCCGGAAACGATGAAGGTTCACGGGCTCGACAATGTCCGGGTCGTCGATGCGTCCGCAATGCCTTACATCACAAACGGCAATATCCATGCTCCTGTGCTGATGCTGGCGGAAAAAGCAGCAGACCTTATCCGCGGCCGTGATCCGCTCGAGCCGGACCATGCCGATTTCTACCGCCACGGTGTACACGAACCCGATGCAGGAATTAACAAAAAGCAAAAAGTGAAGAAATCAAAATAACACACTTCGTAAGAGGGGACTGTATCAAAAGGTACAGCTCCTTTTTTTTTTGAAAGAGCAGCGCAGCGGTGTGATCCGAGCGAAAGGAAGGTAGAAACAAGCGAAATATTGTAGATTACAGGCGGACCGTTGTTGAATACGAGCGAAATCTATCAAACCGATAACAATAATAAAAAAGAGAATCCATCTTTTATAGAACAAATGTAAGGCTTTACAAATAAAGCAGAACTTGATATGTTTACAATGTCATAAAAATTACTACATTTAATATTAAAGTAATAATTATTACGGAGTGATGATGATGAACCGAGAACTGTCCGAACGACAAAATCCGATAATTGAAAGGTTGAAATCTGCAGGGTCATCGTCTGTTTTTGCGGATGTGATGGGTGTCCAGCAGGGAATGGATTTTAAAATGAAACCTGTAAATTACAAAGAACCGCTGGCAGGTCAGGTACGGACAGTATCTGCTGCCCCGGGAGACAATTTATTTTTACATCATGCCATTTATGCTTCAACCCCCGGCGATATTCTTGTTGTCGACGGCAAAGGGTATACCCAATCCGCCTGTCTGGGCGAACTCATGGCCGGCGCCGCTCAGAAACTCGGCATTAAGGGTATCGTTGTAGACGGTCTCGTTCGTGATCAACGGGAACTCCGGGACATGGATATTCAGGTTTACGCAAAAGGATTCATTCCCGTAGGTCCCAGCAAAGACGGACCGGGTTCTTTTGATGAGACTATTACCTGCGGCGGCACTGTCGTCTCCTCGTATGACTATGTGATAGGGGATGAAGACGGCGTAGTTGTGATACCGGCTTCCATCATCGAGAGTACGCTCGATGAAGCAGAGAAAAAACTGGAGTATGAAAAGGCCCGCATGCAGAAAATCGACGCCCATTCTCCGGAGAATAACGATAGACGCGCCATTGCTCCTTCTTGGCTGGAAGAAAAAATGAAACAGTATGATTTGTAACACCGGAGCAAAAAGGAGAAGGATAACATGAATATCGGTTTTATTGGTTTCGGTGAAGTAGGATATGAGATGTCCAAAGGATTCAACAGCGGGGATACCCACCATATCTTCGTCTATGATCCGCTGTATGAAAAACAGGAAACCATGGACCGGGCCGAAAAAGCCCTGGTATCGCTTTACAGCAATCCCGCCCTCGTCGCCCAGGAAAACCTGGATGTTTTGTTTGTTGCCGTGCCGGCACCTTTTGCGGAGGAGGCCTGGCAGGCTGTGCTGCCGTATGCAGCCGGGAATACGTTTTATGTGGACCTTTCCACAGCAGGTGCTGAAACAAAGCAGAAGGTGAACTCAAAGATGGAAGAAAAGGGGATCGAAACGTTTTTGGATGGAGCCATCATGGGGCCATTGAAACAAAGCAGACATGAGGTGCCCATCAAGATCAGCGGCGGGGAAGCCGGGGCTTTTGTGGAATGGAGCCGTCCGTTGGGTATGAACGCGACGTCCGTCAGCAGCGTCCCCGGAGATGCAACCAATATTAAGTTTATCCGCAGCATTTTCACCAAAGGCTTATCCACCCTTCTCCATGAAGTGATGGAAATCGCGGAGAAGATTAATCTTGAAGACACCATGCTGGCATCCATCAGTCAGACGATGAATAAAGAACCGTTTGAAGATATCATGAACCGCCTGATAACCGGCAATGTGCAGCATGCAGAGCGGCGGGTCAAAGAAATGGAAAATGTGATCGACCTTATCCAGTCTTACGACCAGCAGCCCCTCATGACAGAAGCCACGCGGAATAAACTACAGGCGCTGACAGAGGAGAACCTGAAAGACTATTTCAACGGCGAAGCGCCGAAAGACTGGAAATCTGTTGTGAAGGCGGTAAACCACAGGGAGTAATCCGCCAAAGAAGGAGGGACTCAAATGGGCATCATTGCCCTGATTATTTTTGTAAGCGTATTAGTGATATGGAGTGTGAAATTAAAACGAAATCTTGGAGAAGCCGCCCTCGTCGGATTTCTGCTGATTGTCCCTTTGGGCGGAGCAGACGCGCCGTCTCTGTTTCTGCAGGGATTATCGTTTGCCTCCACCTTCTCTGTGTTGTACGCGGCCATTGCCTTTGTGTTTATGGCCTATGTGATTGATAAGTTCGGCATTGTCGAGCGGCTGCTTACTATATTGAATGCTTTTGTCGGAAAACTTCCCGGCGCTCCGGCTTTGATGGACGTCATTGGTTCCTCTGTATTAGGAACACTGTCGGGAGGAGACTCTGGAAACACCGCGGCGACAGGGTCTATTACAGGACCATGGATGCTGCGCACCAAGTGGGAAAGAGACCGAGCTGCTATTGTCATGGTAGGAAACGGCGGTATGGCGTCTTCTCTTCCGCCGACCACGTCGATGTTTATTGTTCTCGGCTTTGCACCGGTGGCGGCAGCTGTCACGACCGGCGAATACTTTCTGGCTCTTTTGGCAGCTGGTGCCTACCAGTTTATACACCGTTTAATTTTAATAGGATACTTTGTTAAAAAGCAAAATATAAAAGCGGTTCCACCCGAGTCTCTGCAGTCTATCGGCTCCTCTGTTAAGGCAGGATGGACGTCCTTGTTGATTTATCTGGGGGCGGTGATTCCGCTCGCTCTGACAATCGGGCCGGTTTCCGACTGGATCAGCAATTCGCCGTCTCTTGGACAGGAAGCGTTAGACAGTATCGATATTGTCATGTGGATTCCGACACTGATGATTATCCTGGCTTTTCTTATATCGAGGCCGTCCATCCCCGGATCCATGAAGGAGTTTTCTGCATTCATTCAAGGGGCGGTACCGCGTTTTACCGTTATCGGGGCGTTGATCTTTTTTGCGGTGGCCGCCAGTGAAGTCTTAACCCGTCTCGGATTGTCGGATAATATTGCCCGGCTGATAGAAGCGGCAAACACACCAGGCTGGTTGACTGTTCTTATTCTCGGTATCGGCATTGCCGCTATCGCCGGTCCGTTGACATCGACGGGCACCCTGACAGCCGTTGGACTCGTTTCCTATGAAATCCTCGTCTCCGCCGGCTACGATCCGCTGACATCCGCTGTTGTTGTCATGACTTTCGCGTCAACGTCCGCGCAGATGCCGCCGGCCTCCGGCTCGATCTATATCGCATCAGGTATCGTCGGAGCCAGACCGGAACGATTATTCGGGACGCTTCTCATTTATTACGTACTACCGGTTATAGGTATTGGATGGCTCATTGCTATGGGCATACTACCCGTCTAAGGAAGGTGTTATGATGCAGAAAGTACTGGAACGATTGTTCACCCTCAGTTTAGTGGCATCCCTGACGTTTGCCGCGCTTATGATTCTACTGCAGGTCATTGGTCTGGTTGTGGGGAGCGGCTCATTGATGGTACAGAGCAGCGAGTGGCTGACACAACCGACTATCATCCTGTCAGCGGTTTTTTCCGGAACTGCATTTATTCTGGGATATTTCCCGGCATATCGGGAAAATAAAAAGTAAAACGATTGCGGTTCATGGTACAGCAACTTCTTTGCTTGTTTGAAGATGATATAGAATGATGCTCTTATTTTGCAGCCATGGTGAAGATAATCGGAATAGACACAATTTTGTAAGCGCTTAAATTTATGTTTTACAAGGCACGAATCCGATGATATTATTAATGTAATAAATACTACAAATTTTAAAAAGTAGTAATATTTATTACTTAAAAAGGGGGGATAAGCAGGACTATGTGCCGCCATACCAGAGCATGTCACCCAACAAGCGCGGAAATTGTACACTACGATGCTTGCTGATTTGATGGCGAACAAAGCCGCCATCATTTCTGTATCAAAACTGTTTGCGACGATATGAGCGTTGCAGGTACGGCACAGACCGTCAGTCTTTATCCGGGTGATAAACGGAAAACGTCTATCTCGGGGATTTAATGACATGTGCAGTGGAAGCAACGGAGATAAATGGCATCGTTGTCGATGGGTTGGTAAGAGATAAGCAGAAGTTACAAGATCTGCGGTTTACTGTATTTTCGAAAGGGTTCACCTCCGATGGTCCTCATAAAACGGCCCAGGGGAAGTGAATACAACTATTTCCTGCGGCGGGGTCACGATGCAGCCGGGATGGTCGTTCTTGCTGGAGACGGTATAGAAGAAAACCCCGACCACGCGGAAAACTAGCTGAAATTTGAAGAATATAGAATTCGAAATATTTCGTCTTCAGAAAAGGGGCTTCTACTTTGTCAGATATGAAACCACATTGGCCGAAAGCCGAAATATCGAAATTCTATTGGTACAGTCTTTTTTTGTAAGCGCAATCAAACAGAAAAAGAGTATCTATATTTCATTTGGATAGGAGTTACAAAAATGAGAATCGGGTTTATAGGTTTCGGAGAAGTAAGTTATGAATTGTCCAAAGGATTCAAAGAGGAAAGTGTGACAGAAATATATGCGTACGATCCATTATATGACCGGGAGGAGGTGAAAGAAAAAGCGAAAGAACTGGGTGTCGTATTATATCCGGATCCCGTGCAGGTGGCACAGCAGCAGCCGGATGTGCTGATTACAGCTGTCCCCGCTCAGCACGCATGGGACGCCTGGGAAAAAGTCAGCCTCGGACCTCTGCATGAAGACACCATCTATGTCGATGTCTCCACAGCCGGTGCCTCCGTAAAAAACACAGTTTACGAGCAATTGTTAAATAAAAATCATTATTTTGTGGATGTTGCGTTAATGGGACCGCTTCCGGTGTTTCAGCACAGAGTGTCTGTACTTGCGAGCGGGAGCGGCGTGGATGCCTTTATGGAACGAATGCGGCCCTTTCACATGAATATTGAAAAAGTAAGTGATCGAACAGGCGATGCCACCAACATCAAATTTATCAGAAGCATTTATACCAAAGGGTTGTCGATGCTGTTTCAGGAAGTACTGCAATTATCTTATAAATTGGAACTAAGTGACATGATTATCGAATCAATATCTCAAACCATGGATGAAAAACCATTCAAGGAAATCATGAACCGTCTTGTTACCGGCAGTGCTATTCATTCCGAACGCCGCGAAGCGGAGATGTCCAACGTTGTATCGTTCATGGAAGCCAATGATGAACGTCCCATTATGGCCGAAGCTATAAAAGAAAGACTGGCCGATTTAACGTCGAAAGGCTTAAGAGAGACGTTTCACAATGAAACCCCGGAAAGCTGGAGAACCGTCATGGAAGAAATTAATAAAAAGGGAGGAGTCATTCATGATGAAACTCGTCAGTAAAACAGGTCTTTATGCGTCAATCATGGCAGGAATTCTCGTATTGGGCGCATGCGGAGAACAGAGTTCGTCTGGAGGGTCCGACGGGAGTTCCAATTATCCCAATGATGAAATTCAAATCATTGTTCCATTTGCAGCGGGCGGGGCAGCGACAACGACCGCAAGGATGATCGCGGATAATATGGAAGAACATGTCGGCCAGGATATTGTCGTGGAAAACCAGGAAGGCGGCAGTGGAACGGCTGGACAACAGGCCGTCGCTTCCGCAGAGCCGGACGGTTATACATTGCTGCTGGCCACCAATTCTGTGATCACCAATCCGATATTCAGTGAGACCAGCTATACCCATGAAAGCTATGAACCTATCGGACAGGTGGTAAGCGATGTGTCTTATCTTTATGTGCCGCAGGATGCGCCCTACGATGATTATGAGTCCTTTATAACTTACGCTGAAAACAATCCGGGCGAAGTAACCATTGCCACATCCGGAGCGCAGGCTTCTGATAATTTTGCCGCGGAAGATTTGATTGAAGAAGAAGGCATAGATGCGAACACAGTCCCGTATGACGGGGCGGCGCGTGCTGTCAGTTCCGCCGCGGGCGGTCATGATGCAGCTGCGATGAGCAGTTTCTCCGAGGCGGAAGGCCAGGTGCAGGAAGGCAATCTGAAACCAATTCTGGTCTTCAGCAGCGACAGTTCACAGGATTATCCGGATTTACCGACGACAGCCGATCTTGGATATGAAGGAATTACAGATGAGTCCTGGAGAGGCCTGGTGGCACCGGAAGGAACCGACTCCGAAATTATTAACTTCTTGACCAACAACTTGGAAAAGGCTTTCAACGAAGAAGATTTCCAGCAGTCCATGGAAAACCAGGGTATGACCACACGTTTTCGAAATGGGGAAGAGCTGACCGAGCTGATGAATAGTCAATTTGAACGGTATAACGAAGAGTAACGGTACGATGGGTCTCTGCCGGACGGAAGAGGCAGCGGCCCATTCTCTTATACATTACCTACAGGAGGCCTGTGATGAGAAGCTACAATTTTATATTCTCGGGAATCATCATTATTCTGGCACTGACTTTTTACTTCTGGGGAAACGCGTTTTCCGCTGATGCCGGACAGTGGCCGCAGTTTTTTGCCATCACCATGCTTCTTTTATCGGTCCTGTTAATCGTTGATACGGTGATTCACCCTGACCGGGAGAAAGAAACAGATGAGGAGAACAAAGAAATCAAACCCCGGATCTACGATCATAAGGTGTTTGCCTCGGTCGCTCTATTAATTCTTTACATTTTCATTATGGAACGAATCGGCTTTTTACTAACAACTCCTTTTTTCCTGGCTTTGCTGTTGTGGTTTATTCAATACAGGCAGAAAGGAAAGCTGATTGCCGTGTCTGTTGGAACGACGATAGGTATCACGGTTGTTTTTCAATTTCTGCTGGGAGTACCTATTCCCCAGGGGCTGCTGGAAAATTGGTTTTAAAGGAGAATGACAAATGGAACTTTGGTTAAACGCTGTCGCAGATGTTTTAACAATCACGAATCTATCCATTATATTATTCGGCACCTTGTTCGGAATTATCATGGGATGTCTGCCGGGAATGAGTTCAACCATGTCTGTTGCGATTATCATTCCTTTTACATTCACCATGGATCCGGCAAGTGGCATTATACTGCTTTCAGCAATCTATTGTGCTTCGGTTTACGGAGGCTCGATTTCAGCTATTTTGTTGAATACCCCTGGCACCCCGGCCGGCGCTGCGACGGTTCTGGACGGTTATCCACTGTCCCAGCAGGGAGAGACCGGTAAAGTTCTCGGGGTCTCCGCTGTTGCTTCCGGTTTGGGTGGCATTATAAGCGCGATTATTCTATCCACCACGGCGCCGTTTCTGGCGGATCAAGCCCTGCGGTTTGGAGCGGCGGAGTACTTTGCGGTAGCGATTTTCGGCATTTCCGTCGTATCCAGCCTTGGAGGAAAAAATCCTATAAAAGGATTGATTGCAGGAGCATTCGGCGTCTTGATAGCGACTGTGGGACTCGATCCCATCGTAGGCTATCCAAGGTATACCATGGGACTTCCTGAGCTGAACGGCGGTTTTTCTCTGATACCGGTTTTAATCGGCCTGTTTTCCGCTTCTCAGTCTTTCATGCTGATAAAAAGTGTGGGGCAGGAGAAAAAACAAACGGTCAAAGATGTATCGTCTCATTCGCGCCCCTCGTTCGGAGAAATTTTCAAACTGCTTCCCAATATTTCCCGTTCTTCTCTCATTGGAACATTTATTGGAATTATTCCAGGGATCGGCGGTGATCCTGCAGCCTTTGTCGCCTACAATGAAGCGGTCCGCTGGTCGAAAAGGCCCGATCAATTCGGGAAAGGGGAAATCGGCGGTGTTGCCGCGCCGGAAGCCGCGAATAACGCGGTTACCGGAGGGGCTCTTATCCCATTATTAACACTGGGGATACCGGGAAACACCGTGACGGCGATCCTGATCGGAGGTCTCTTGATACACGGGCTGCGGCCGGGGCCGATGTTGTTTGAGGAAAATGGCGATGTGGTGTACGCCTTGTTTTTCAGTTTAATGATAACAAACATTTTATTTATGGCTTTCGGTCTGGCATTTACCAAGTATTTTGCCGCTGTGTTAAAGGTGCCTGCTGTCATTTTAGGACCGATTATCCTGATGCTGAGTATTGTAGGGGCGTTTGCCATTCAGAACAGCTATTTTGACATATGGGTTATGCTGGCTTTTGGCGTTATCGGGTATATATTCCGGCAGTTGAATGTTCCCACGACTCCTATTGTTTTGGCTATCATTTTGGGACCCATCGCAGAAGAGAGTTTCCGCCAGGCTTTATTACAATCCGGCGGCGAGCTGACTATCTTTATGACCCGGCCGATCACCGCGGTGTTCCTGCTGTTAGCTGTTATATCGTTCTTCACACCGTTTGTGAGAAATTATATACAGAATAATAAAGGAAAGAAAGCGGATACCCAAGCGTAGACGAAAGTGGGGGAAGCAATGACATATCTTACTATAAAACCCGCCAATGTACTTGGCGTATCGTATCATTCATTCCATGCCTTCCTTCAGGAGCTGACATTTAGAGAGTTCATTCAGTTTTTCCTTTCCGAGAACAGTAAAGGAGAAAACGGCATGCTGGTTCAGATGATCCGGGAATCGCTGGACGAAAAAGAAGAGGCGCTTGTGCTGGAGCGGATTGATTATTATAACAACAACGGAGGGGGCGTGTTGTGGAAAGAAAGGGCGGATCAGGTGTTTGAAGACTTTATCAGGAAATGTCCGACCGGAATTCAGGAAGGTCCGGAAGAAAATAATGTCGTGATAATGTTCGTCCTTGCAGCGCTCCATTATGTTTTTACAGCTTACACGAATAAACGTTTTCGAAAGCAGGCAGGTTTCAAAAAGTATCGTTCGTTAAAACCATTTAAGGTTTGAAAGAGTAACATGGAAAACTGGCGGAAGATGATATGAGAAAAATGGATAAGAAAGCCTGCTTTATTTTAATCAGTTCAGCCTTGTTTATGTTCAGCGCAGCGGGGACCCGTCCGCTGGTTCCCCTTTTCTCGAGGCATTTAGGGGCTTCTCCTGCGGATATCGGCATCATTGTTGCTGTGTTTTCCCTGCTGCCTTTGTTTCTTTCCCTTCATGCCGGGAAGCTGGTGGATAAGATGGGTCCGAGGTACCCTCTGCTGGGCAGTATCTGTTTTGGCGGAATAGCATTGACCATTCCCTGGTTTATAACCAGTCTGCCGGGCATTTATGCTTCCCAGATCATGATGGGTGTGTCGCAGATGATGTTTGTTGTCGCTGTCCAGGCTTTTGCGGGGATGTTTGAGCAGGAGAAAGCAAGGGAATTTTATGTATTTATCTTCAGCATCGGAGCGGCGCTTGGAAGTTTTGCCGGCCCGTTATGCAGCGGGATTATGTCGCAACATCTGGGATACGCATTGACTTTTGCACTGGCAGGATCTCCCTTGTTTCTCTCGATGTGGTTTGTTTTCTGGTTACACATGAAAGCGCCCCAAAGCCTCAACATGAAACAGCCCGGCCGTTATATGGACTTTTTGAAGCAGCCGCGCCTGCGTAAGGCTTTTTTAATCAGTGCGCTGGTTCTGCTGGGAAAAGAAATGTATATCGCTTATTTTCCTCTGCTGGCCGAAGAACACGACCTTTCCAATGCATTTATAGGGGCGGTTGTATCGGTTAATGCTGGGGCGGGTGTTCTCATCCGATTTCTTCTCCCTGTTATCGTCCAAAAATGGAGCAGAGGCTTTGTGATCTGTGCCTCTGTGGCGGCCATCGGCATGTTATACGTTCTTCATCCTTTTTTAGAGCATGCCGCTGCTTTTCTGGTGGTTTCTTTCGTCCTCGGTTTGTGTCTGGGGATCGGCCAGCCTTTGTCCATCTCCGCAACCATCAGCGAACTTCCTGCCGAAAGAGTAGGAGAGGGGCTTGGCGTACGTTTGTCAATCAATAAACTCACTCAGGTGGTTATGCCCGTCTTTGCGGGAGCTGCAGCGAATGTCATCGGAATAGCTGGAGTGTTTTACATTATAGGAGGTATCGTTCTGCTGGGTTCCACAAAAACCAACATGGATAAAGACACTTTTTGATTATGCACACATGAAGTGTTAAAGTAAAAACTATATAATGAATCCTACTTTTTATCTATGTATGGAAGGAAAAATAATGACATGTATACGGAGAGAGAATCATGGATAATCCACTTGAAAACGTAAAAAACAATATTGCGGAGTTGACTGCCGCACAGCGTAAAGTTGCCGACTATATTATCCAGCATCCGTCGGAGACTGCCTTCTTGACCGTGGATCAACTGGCCCGCGAAGTGGGTACGAGTACCACAACCATCATGAGGTTGACTTTTCATCTGGGGTATACCGGCTATTCGGAGTTTCAAAAGGGGATGCAGGGGGTTCTTCGTAACAAGGCTGCTCCCCACACACGCCTGGAAACGAACCTGCAGCATATGGATGACAGTGACTTATGGGGTCACACCGTTAACAGACATGTAGAACAAATTGAAAATATGAGAGGTCTGATATCCACCGATTATCTCGATACGGTCGTAGATGAGGTGCTGGACGCTGGCCGCATATTCTGCACCAGTGTACGGAGTGGTCTTCCGGTGGGACAGTATTTGACGCATGGGTTGAATCGAACGCTTGGTAACACCCAGCTGGTGATCGCCGATATGAGTGACTGGATTGATGAGGTTATCCACATGAAGGCTTCGGATGTGATCATTGCGACCAGTTTTCCGCGGTATGCCCAGCGCATCATTGACTACGTGAAAGAGGCGAAACAAAGAAATGTTACTGTCATTGCCATCACAGATAGTTATTCGGCTCCCATTGTGGAATACGCCGATTACATTCTCCCCTGTGATTCAAGCAGCGCCGCTTTCCACAACTCCCCTGTAGCAGCCATGATTGCAGCGGATTATATTATCAGCGCAGCAGCTATCAGAAATTCCGAAAAAACACGGGAGCGGTTGGATGAAGTGAACAATATACTGACCAATATTCAGTATCATCACAACAGATAAGAAACCGCCTTTGCATGCTGGGATATGGACTTTTACAGCAGAATAACTTTCTGCTGTTTCTTTTTTGTTGGGGTCCGAGAAGCTGAACGGTGACTGGTAGAAGAGGCATGCGTTTTGTGGATGACCGTCAGAAGGCAGACCTCTTCTATTCCAAGATCAACCGAGGAGGAGACCATCCGAAGTGGTTTCTGATGTGAATGGTTTCCGCCAGGAAGGTTTCGCACCGTTTGATAAACATGTGTACAAAGGCAGACGGATGTCCGTGTCACGTGCGTACCTGCGTCCGGTCATGAAACGGCAGAATCTCACGGTGAAGACGCGAGCGTTTGTGAAAAGCATTGATTTCAACGGCACAAAGGCGGACAGCATCACCTATAAGCGGAACGGAAAGACGCATCAAGTCTCTGCCGGAGAAGTCATTCTTGCCGGAGGGGCCATCAATACGCCGCAGCTGCTGCAGCTGTCCGGGGTAGGGGATGCCGGGCATCTGCGTTCTGTCGGCGTGGAACCCGTGGTTGATCTTCCGGGGGTCGGCGAAAACCTTCAGGATCACCTCGAAGCCTATATTCAATACAGCTGCCCAAGACCTGTTTCCGAGCAGCCTAATCTAAAGAAAACACGGATGCCGTGGATCGGTCTGCAGTGGCTGTTTGGCCGCAAAGGACCGGCGGCAACCAACCATTTTGAAGGCGGCGGGTTTGTCCGTTCGAACGAAGATGTTCCCTACCCGAACCTGATGTATCACTTCCTGCCGGTAGCGGTACGTTATGACGGCCAGCAGGCGGAAACCGAGCACGGATTCCAGGTACACGTCGGCCCGATGTTCTCCGATGCGCGCGGGTCTTTGAAGATTCGTTCGAATGATCCGAAAGAGCATCCGAGCAAACTACCTTTCCACCGATCAGGACCGCCGCGAATGGTTGGAAGCCGTACGTGTGACACGCGACATTATGGCTCAGCCGTCGATCGCTCCCTATAATTCAGGAGAATTTTCACCGGGACCATGCTGGTTTCTACCGCCACGGTGTACACGAACCCGATGCAGGAATTAACAAAAAGCAAAAAGTAAAGAAATCAAAATAACACACTTCGTAAGAAGGCCTCTTTTGGAGAGAGCCTTCTTTTTTTGCCGGAAAAAAGTCCGGTCTGTGCATCATCACGTTAGTAACTCGCAAAGAGCCGTCTGAAAAGGGGAAGGAGTTATTCTGCTCGAGAGTTTCCCGTATGAATCCATGAAGTCACAAAGTCCTTAAATTTCCGTGCAGCAGGGGAAGGCTCTTGAGTTGATCCAATACTGATTGTCCGGTGGCAGTCCTGTTCCAGATCAAGACTTTTCACTTCAGGGGGCAGATTGTGCAGCAACATCTCTGGAAGAATGCTTATTCCCATGCCATGCCGCACCATGGATATAATGGCATAATCGTCCAGCAGTTCAAAAGTGACATCTGCTTTTATCCGATGATTCTTAAAATATTGTTTCACGTCATGATATCCTTCATACCGGCGGCTGCCGTATCTCGGCATGATAAACGGTGCTTGTTCCAGTTGGGTGAAGGAGATGCTTTCCTGGTCGGCATACTCATGGTCGGCAGGAACAATACAAAGCAGTTTTTCACGCTTCAGCATTGTTTGATTCAGATCTTCAGCTCTCACCTGACTGACAAAGCCGCAATCAATCTTTCCCTGAAGAAGCCAGTCTTCAATTTCTTCATAGTCCCCTTCATATACTTCAATCGTAATCCCGGGATACTTGGTATTGAATGTTTTAAAGATGTCCGGCAGCCAATAGGAGGAGACGCTGGTGAACGTACCTATCCTTACTGTGCCGATATCCAGTCCACGGATAGCATTGGCTTCTTGAAACATTTTTTCATTCAGGTACAGCATTTCTTTTATGTATTCGAGCATTCTTGCTCCATTTTCTGTCAAGGTAAGACCGGACCTTGCCCGGTTTACTAAAGAAAATCCGAGTTCTGCTTCAAGAGCATTCATTGCATGGCTTACAGCTGACTGTGTCAAATGGAGCTTTTCTGCTGCTCTTGTAAGGCTTTTTGTTTCGGCTGTTTTTCGGAAAATCTCATATTTTGCCAGTGTCATATCCTTCCCACTCCTTCATGAATATAGTTCATGTAAAAAATGAATAACATTCGTTTTATTAATGGTAATTGTACTTTTAAAATGAATGCAGAACAAATGAAGAGTGCAGGAGAAAGGAGAAAGTGTATGAATATGCGGCAAAAGGCCGATGTCATGATGGTAATGGTGACGTTTTTCTGGGGAAGTTCCTATGTATTTATGAAAATGGGGCTTGGCTCTATGGAAGTATTCAACCTCATTGCTCTCCGGTTCGGCACGGCATTTCTCTTCGCCGGACTGATTTTTCATAAACGATTACGGAGAACAGATGGAAGAACCATCTTATCCGGAATGATCCTTGGATTTCTTTTATATCTTATGTTTTCGTTTATTACCGCCGGGGTACAAACGACATCTGCTGCCAACGCAGGCTTTATTGTCAGTCTGGCTGTTATTTTTGTTCCACTGCTGTCGTTTGTGTTGTTTAAACAGAAAATCAGTCTCCACACGGGTTTTGGTATTGTTCTGGCTCTGTTTGGTGTCGCCGTTTTAACGTTAAAGCTGCAGTTGGAGACTAATCCAGGGGATTTGTTATGCATGCTTGGCGCACTGAGCTATGCGGTTTATATACTTACGGCTGCATCTCTTACAAATCATTTCGATACTATACGTCTGGGAGTAATCCAGCTTGGTTTTGCGGGTTTGTTCGGCTTCATGTCATCCATGATGTCTTCTGAAAACTTTGTACTTCCGGGATCGGCAAAAGCCTGGATTGCTGTGCTTGCGCTTGGTATCGTATGCAGTGCGGTGGGATTTACGGTGCAAACCATATCACAAAAATACACGACACCGACGAATACAGGTCTCATCTTTTCATTGGAACCTCTATTCGCCGCTGTTTTTGCTATGTTGATGCTGGGAGAGGAATTAACAACGAAATCATATATCGGAGCGGCTTTCATTATGGCTGGAGTGATGTTATCACGTATCGATATAAAAAAATGGATACAGAGCAGAATAAGAACGGCTTGATAGTCTTCCCCCTGAAGACAGAAAGGTAAAAAAATGCTGTTATACAAAGATATGTTGTATTTTTGCAGGCTGCTGATCTGCTTCCCGCTCAGGAAGTCGTAAACATTTCGGTGGTGGTTATGAAAGAAGACCCTGCCGTGGAAACGATTGAATTGGTGAAGAAAAGAAGAGTCGATGGCATAGCTGTTTGTTTCGAGCGGAAAGATTTATTTTTCTAAAATGGAGTGATCAAGAATCATATTATTTCTTCCGATATTACCTCTGAAATTACTTTGAGGAGTGTTTATTGTGGGAAGAGCAGAAGACAGTGAAATAGTACAGGCAATTATTACGGCGATTCCATATATTAAAGAAGTACTTCGGGAAGATACCATGTTTAATGTCTATGATCATGAAAAATTTCTGTATTATTCGCCCAGTAAAGAGCTGCATTTGAACATAAAGCCTGGTGATCCGGTGCCGGAACATCACAAGAATTTCAATGAGCTGAAAAGAGAGGAACCAACGATAGTAAAGAGTGGACCTGAGGTATTAGGTGTTCCGTTTCAAAGTGCCTCCTTCCCGATTAAAGAAAATGGAGAAATCATCGCCGGCATTAGTGCCGGGGTCAGTACAAAGCAGATGGAAGAGTTCTCGTCGATTATCGAGTCGATGGATTCGATTTCGGAGTCTCTGGTCGGTAAAGTGCAGCACATTGCCGCGCATTCGGAGCAGTTATCGGCGACCACCGAACAGATTTCGGAAAATACGAAAACAGCGGTGGAACAATCCTCCAATATCACAGAAGTGACAGGGACCATCAAAGGCATCAGTGATCAAACGAATCTGCTTGGTTTAAACGCAGCGATTGAAGCCGCCCGTGTTGGAAAAGAAGGAGCCGGATTCGGAGTGGTCGCCAATGAAGTCCGCAAGCTCTCCAACGATTCCAAAGAAGCAACTGTGCGCATTGAAGACACACTGAATGAAATTAAACAATCCATCAGCAGAATGGAGAATGACTTTCAGGATATCGCCAATTCCACCCAGGAAGAAGCGAAGCTCGTTACCGATTTCATGTCCGAAATCGAAAAGCTTAACGAAACGTCCAATAATCTCAAAAAATACATGGAAGAAAACATATCTCTATAAGTGGCACGTCCGCTTGCATAAAAAAACAGAGCTTTCGGCTGTCGTCGAAGGCTCTGTTTTGTTCAGAAGGTAGAGGATGCTGCTTTTTTTCATACATTTTGTGATCAGCAGCGTTGTACAGAGACTGGAAATCGTCGCAGTATTTTTGATAGGGAACGAAGCCAACAGAGGCACCGACCGGTACACCGATTTCTCTGCCGGCGGTGTGATGGGATAACACTTCCCCCGCTTTCTGGAGAATGGAGTCGCCCGCTTCGTGTCCGTATCTGTCATTAATGATTTTGAAATGATTCAAATCAAGCACGCCAAAGACACCGCTCACCGCCGGCCTCCTCTAATGCTCTTACCGGCTTGCTCTGCGGCTTGGCAAAATAGTATCCTTGAAATAATTCATATCCCATTTCCGCCAGCATGTCCAAATCTTCCTTGCGCTCGACTCCTTCAGACAGTGCCCGCGCGCCGGTCCTTGCAGCCGTATTGAGGAGAGCATGAGCGGCTTCCTGTTTGATGGTGTCTTCGGTGATACCGTCCACATACTCCCGTGCCAATTTCACAATGTCAGGCTGCAGATAGTCTGTTTTCTCTATATGATTGACACCGGTGCCGACGTCATCCAGGGCATATTGAAAACCGGAAGCTCTATAATGATTAAGAATATTTTTCAGGTGCCCCAGCTCCTGGACTTCGTCGCTTTCCACGACTTCAAACACAACATTGCCCGGGTTGATGCCGAGCTTATCAATCAGCTCAATAGTCGTGGACAGGCAGTGTTCGGGGGCATAGATGGCGGTCGGAATGAAATTGATAAACACCATTTTCTCCTGCACCGCCGATGCGTTCTCCACTGCTTTCAACCGGAAAGCCCGGTCCAGTGAAAACAGCCGGTTTCGCATGCGGGCCGCTTCAAGCATGTGGAATGGTGAAATGGTGCTGCCATCTTCTGCTATGCCGCGTGCCAGAATTTCATGACCGATAATTTTCAGATTGTCTCCGTTTTTCTTCACGATCGGCTGATAATAGGACGTGATGTTTTGTTTGTCGATGATGTCATCAATTCATCCCGCCTGTTTTTGTTTATGCAGTTCCGAAATGGGCTGCAAGGTGTTCCAATCCACCTCATCGTCGGTTTTCATCGTGGACACAGCAAAAATGTTGGAAGCATCAAAGTGCGCCTCCAGATAATCAAGCATGTCAAAAACGACCGTTTCCTCCGCCCAAAAGCTGGTTTCGTCAATTTGTGTCCATAGACTGCTGTCAAATGATGCAAAGTAAGGCATCAATGGTTTTATGTCCTGCTGGTTTTTAAATGTTACGGTGTATCCTTTGTGCTGCGGCATACAGATATCGCATCCGTTTTTCATGTCGTACCCTCCAACCAAATTGTGCGTTCTCAGATTCATACCCGGATTTTCTATAAAATAAGCATAAAAAACCAGGAAAAATGATTCATTGCAGTGAGAGAAAAATGATTTAGTTTGTTGAATGACTAAGAAACTTTTCGCGATAAATACAAAATTAATATGGAAGATGTAATATTTTGTCCGATAATAAGTAGAGAGCGTCGTTAGTCCTAAGAAAAATTATGAAACAGGATGGTGAAAAGTATATATGCCAAAAGTTTCATCTATGATAGTGGAACAGGTGATGAAAATGGGATGCAGGCACGCGTTTGGTATTCCCGGTAAACCTGTTGTACCGCTGATACTTGAGATGGAAGCACAGGGAATGGATTTTGTGTTGACCCGTCATGAGGGCGGCGGTGGTTATATTGCTGCCGGATATGCGATGCAGCATGACACACTTGGTCTTGCTGTAGGAACGTCGGGCCCGGGTGGTACGAATCTGTTAACCGCTGCCGGCCAGGCAAAAGCCTATCACGCCCCGGTTTTAATTATTACCGGGCACCCTCCTTTACAGGAAACCGGGAAAGCACTGGGGCAGGATTCGAGTATGTTCGGCACGGATTTGACAGAGTTGTTTAAGCCTGTAACGAAATTCAGTGCCAAAGTGGAAGACAGCCGTTCTTTGAAAAACTATCTGCATCATGCCTTCCAAAAAGCACTAACCGGTGAAAAAGGCCCGGTTCATCTTTCTATTCCGCTTGATGTATTGACGGCGGAAGTGGAACCATTTGATCTTTCCGGTATGCAGATGGAGGAGCACATGGTATCCATGAAGCTGACAGAGATGGAGAATGCCTTACAGGAGGCCCGTCAGCCGGTTATGCTGTTGGGAAAAGGAGTACATATTGCAGGTGCCTATGAAGAAGTCCGGCAGGCAGCGGAGCAGTGGGACATTCCAGTCATGACAACACCTGGCGGCAAAGGAACGTTTCCGACGAAACATCCATTATCGCTCGGTGGTTTCGGACTCGGAGGAACACTGGCGGCCAATGCCTATCTGCAGGAGGGAGCGGACGTGATGGTCGTTATCGGCTCCACGTTGAGCGATATGTCCATTGCCGGGCTGAATGAAGCGATGTATCCAGAAAAAATCATCCAGCTCGATTATAATGAAACGTTTGCCGGAAAGTCTCTTCCGGTGGAGACGACGCTTGTGAAAGGAGATGCTAAAACCAACCTCCGTTATCTTCTGGACCATGCCAAAACGGAAGAACCTCCCGAAACGCGCGACTTGGCGCCGTACTGGGAAGAAGAAACAATAGCAGTATCCGCAGTGATAAATAACGAAAAAGAAAAGCATTCCAGGCTTTCCACCGCAGCCGTGATGGCACATCTGCGGGAGCTGCTTCCGGGTGATACGGTCGTTTACGGGGATGACGGCAGCCACACGTTTTATGGTATTAAATATTTTGATACGGTACAGGCGGGCACCTTTTTCTTTGATGACGTGTTCGGAGCAATGGGGCACGGCATCGGCTTTTCGATAGGTGCGAAAGTGGCAGCACCTGAGAAAAACATTGCCTGCTTCACCGGGGATGGCTGCATGCTCATGCACGGGACGGAGGTTTCTACCGCGGTGAATCAACAGGCGGGCGTTTTGTTTTTCGTTTTTAATAACGGTATGCTTGATATGGTAGACAAAGGTATGAAGAATAATCTTGGCAGGTCCGCCGGTGTCCGTTATGACACAGATATGAATGCGGCGTTGTTTGGAGAATCACTCGGCGCAGCCTCTGTGCGCTGCACCACAATGGAAGAGATAGAAACGGCCTGCCGCTCTGCGTTACTTAGAGAAGGGCCTACAGTTATTGAAATTGTAGTGGATAAAGAAGAGACGCCGCCGACGATGGCGCGGGGCTGAACGTATGAAGGAGGAAATGAGTATGACAGAGAAAGAACAGACAGGCTGGAAACAGATTGAAGAAATGGCCGGGTCTTCAGGCTTGGCTTCCATGGAGGAGCTGCAGAAGTTTTCACCAAGATTGGCGAAACTGGCGCTTGAGTTCGGATACGGCGATGTATATAAAGATGATGCGCTGGATCTTAGGCAGCGGGCACTTATTACACTTTCTTCTTTAATCACGCAGGGCGACGCCGGCCGGGGTCTGGCTTACCACTTTAGAGCAGCGCTGCACGTCGGCCTTTCCAAAGAGGAGATTATGGAAACCGTGCATCATTGCAGCGCTTACGCAGGCTTTCCGAAAGCCATCCATGCCATGTTTATTTTTAAGGAAGTTCTCGAAGAAGAAAACTAAGGGGATGTAACCATGCCAAAATATGAAACAAAGACATATAAAGACGTACTCTATTTTAAATACAATGAAATGGCTGAATCGGCCGAAGAAGCGAAACAGCAGGCGGAAGAGGTAAGGCGGGTGCTGCGCCAGCCCGGCATCAATAAGTTTTTGAATGACAACAGCAATATTCATGCCGTTGCTAAACCGGAAGTAAATGAGGTTTGGGGCGAATTGATGAGCTGGGTCTCAGACAACATAGAGAAAAATGCGACGGTAGCCCCGAATGTCACGTTGAAGATGCAGCTGAACCGATTGTCCAAAAAAGCGGGCACATATGAAAGAGTCCGCGCGTTCACGACACTTGAAGATGCCCTCCAATTCATGGATGTACCGGAGATGAAAATTTAATGCAGTTAGGAAGTGTCATATAACCATGCAAAACGATTATTCTTTATACCAACGTCTACTTATGAATCTATTCCTTACAGCCGCCGCGGCTGCCATCATTCCGGCAGCGGCTGTCACGACTGTGTCGCTCTCCGCCGGGACGCCAGTGACTGCTGCGGTCTGGAGCGCGGCAGGCGTCAGTCTGGTTATTGTACTCGCTGCGGTCTGGTTTTATCTCCGGCATCAACTGCAGCCTGTTCGTGATGTTCAAACAGGAGCTGTGGAAGATGAGCAGTCCCATGCACCTGGTGAAAAGGATGAAGAATTCGAGCAGCTCGCTAAGCAGACAATTTCGGTTTCCTCTAATCTGACCGCTTCGACGAAGGAGACAAGTCAGGCTGTCAGCGAAATCGCGACGACCGTGCAGGATCTTGCTGCCGGCACTGATGAGCAGGTGAACGTAATTCAGGACATTAATGGAACGTCCTCGCAGATCTTTTTCACGCTGCAGGAAATTTCGGAAAGCATCAAGTTCGTTTCCGAATCGTCCAAAGCGTCTATGGAGCGTTTTCAGGAAGGCGACAAAGCTGTTCAGAAAATCACCAACCATATGGATGTGATTGGAAATCACGTAAACCAGTCTATTGATGTCGTCGGGGATCTTGGGCAGAAAACAGACGAAATTGGTAATATTCTCACCCTGATCACCGACATTTCAGATCAGACCAATCTTTTAGCGCTGAACGCTGCCATTGAAGCGGCCCGCGCAGGGGAACACGGAAAAGGGTTCTCTGTTGTGGCTGATGAGGTGCGGAAACTGGCCGAGCAGACCAATCAGGCCACCGGCAACATCAGGGATTTAATTAATGAAATTCAGGAGCATACCAATCACGCGGTCGGTGTTATCAAAAAAGGCGGCGAGTCGGTGGAAGAAGGAAAAGATTTGAACCACAGCGCCGGAGATACATTCAAGAACATCCATTCTGACGTAGAAGAAATCGATGAGTTTATTCAGGATATATCGACAGCCATTAATGATGTGACAGGCAACATGAACCAGGTAGCGGGATCGCTTGAGAAGGTGTCGAACATCGTGAGTGACTCCAACGGCAATCTGCAGAACAGTGCAGCTGTTATTGAAGAGATTAACGCATCCATGCAGGAAGTTTCCTCTTCCGCCGAAACATTGTCGGACATCATCGGGCAGATGCAGGAAAAGGAAGTTGCAAAATAAGAACAAGAAGGTGGACACAGCATTCTGCATTCAGAGCTGTGTCCGCCTTTTTTTAGACATTAATGGTTTGACTGGTCTCTTTTGCTGTCTGTAAAAAGTTTATCATTCCCACAAACCCTTCCCATTTGTGATAATATGAAGGGAAGAACGCAGGGCATCAGCAGACAAATGGGAGGAATGAAAGTGGAGACCGAACGTTCCGGGCTGCAGCAGGTGATAGAGAATATAGAACGCGTCGTAGTAGGCAAACGTGAGGAAATAGAATTGAGCTTGACCGCACTGCTTGCGAAAGGGCACGTTCTGCTTGAAGATGTGCCGGGGGTTGGAAAAACGATGATGGTAAGGGCCATTGCCCGTTCCATTGGAGCAGATTTTAAAAGAATTCAGTTTACACCGGATTTACTTCCTTCCGATGTAAGCGGGGTATCGATATATAACCAGAAAACACAGTCTTTTGAATTCCGGGCGGGACCGGTGATGTCTAATGTGGTTCTTGCCGATGAAATTAACCGGACGTCGCCGAAAACACAGTCGTCCCTCTTGGAAGCACTGGAAGAAGGAAGTGTCACGATCGATGGTCAGACCCGCGACCTGGAGCAGCCTTTTTTTGTGATGGCAACACAGAATCCGATCGAATACGGAGGGACGTATCCACTTCCGGAAGCGCAGCTGGACAGATTTTTGTTTAAGCTGAAAATGGGATATCCCACCTATGAAGAAGAACTGAGTGTGCTGAATCGGGTGGAACAGAATCACCCGATTCAGGAGCTGCATGAAGTGCTTAGTCTGGAAGATATTCTGAAGATGCAGGAGCAGGTCGCGTCGGTATATGTGGATGATGCTGTGAAACAGTATATTATCTCGATTGTGAACGAAACGAGAACCCACCGCGATGTTCAGCTCGGTGTCAGTCCGCGCGGATCGATTGCGCTCATGAAAGCTTCGCAGGCCTTTGCTTTTCTTCATGGACGTGACTACGTCATCCCGGACGATATTAAACGTCTGGCGCCAGTTGCGCTGAGTCACCGCATTATTTTGCGGTCGGATCTGCAGATGGTGGAGAAAGACGGGGAGGATGTCATCCGTGATATTTTGTCCACGCTTCGTGTGCCGCTTGCCGGTAAGGAAGCGGTGCAGTAAATGAAACCGGGGCGACTGATTGTAAAGACAGGAAAAATCATTATGCTGGCCGCCGTCATGGGAGTGCTTTACGCCTATGCAATGTTCCAGGGCGGCTTTGTGAGCTGGTTTCTTTTTTGCAGTGTACTGTCCATCATGATTCTGAACGCTTTATTTATTGCGTACCCGCTGCGCAGCCTCCAAGTCACAAGAAGCTTCAGCCGTACGATGCTGTCCTACAACGAGAGCATGGAGGTGACGCTTCATGTGGAAAAAAAGCAGCCTTTTCCCTTTTTGTTTTTAAGTGTGGAGGACGATGTTCCCGCCGGAATGGAAGGTCTGGGGCAGAGTGCCGGCACGATTTTTTTTCTCTCCCCGGCATTGTCACTGTCCCACTCCTATGATATCCAGGGAAGCCGCCGGGGGGAATATTGGTTTAGTGCTGTAACGCTCAGAACGGGGGATTTATTCGGTTTTATTACAAAAGAGTATGACGTTGACCTTTCCCGCCCGGTCACCGTCCTTCCACGGCTCCGTCCGCTGAAACGGTGGAGCGGTCTGCGCAATGAGAACCAGGAGAGCACGCCTTCCCCCGTAAGAATGATGGATCAGAGCTATTCTGTCGCCGGTGTAAGAGATTACATCCCCGGCGACAAAATGACAAGTGTGGACTGGAAGGTCAGCGCCAGATCCGGGAAACTGGTGACAAAAGAATTTGAATCCCAGGAAGGGCAGGGTCATATCGTTATTATCGATAACACGATCGAAAAAGGAGAGAATGCGCTGGAAGAGCGGATTGAGTTTGCCGCGTCTTTCATGGATTACTGCTACAAAAATGGAGTGCCGACCGGGTTTGGTTTTTCCACCGGGGAAGATGTTCTTCTCGAAGAAGGATCAAAACGCGCCCATTTCCAGAATATCTACCAGGAATTGGCGAAACTGCAGGCAGATGATACTTCGTTCGATGAGGCGCCGTTTTTCCGCCAGATGTTCCACGGGCGCTCTCTGCTTTATATTACCTCCGTTATGTCAGAGGCGCGTATGGAAGAGCTGCAGCAGGTGATAAAGAACCGCAATGAAGTCGTCATTGCGTTGTGCCGCAGCGAGTCGATGAATGAAGAAGAGCACATCCGTCTTGAAAAGCTTCGCGGAACAGGTGCCGTCACGGCTTTCGTATCGATGGATGAGAATGCCTTTGATCTAACTTCCTAGAAGGGGGGCCTGCGATGCAGCGCACCAAACAGACTCCAAAAATATTTATTATGTACATGATCGGGTACCTTCTGTTGATGGAATGGCTGATCCCCCTTCCGGAAGTGACAAACACAGGATATGTGCCGGTCTTTATGGCTGTTGCGGGTTTCTTCTTTTTGGTTATGTTTTTACAATTTCCGTGGTGGGTGACCCTGCTCTTAATGGCAGGCGGTATGTTATTCAGTATACATACGATCTTTCTAGATGAAACGTTGTTCACCTGGGACTGGTGGAGGGCTCTGTACCTGGAGGGAACTACCAACATTCGTTTTATGCTGGAAGGCCGGTGGTACGGTCTCAGTGATATGTTCCGCAGCTTTTTATTTATGCTGCTTCTGGCCATTATGAGTTATCTGCTGTATTTCTGGATCGTGCAGGCCAGACGGGTTCTTTTTTTCTTTCTGTTCACTGTCATTTATATCGGGGTGATGGACACATTTTTTGTGTACGATGGAAACCTGGCCATTATACGGGTCTTCATTCTCGGTTTTATTTTAATGGCGCTGCTGCAGTGGGACCGGCTCGTGTATTATTTCCCGGGTGCACTGCAGTCGAGATTTGTATGGTTCCGCTGGACGACGCTGGCGTTGTTTCTGCTTGCCCTCTCCACAGCGGTGGGACTGGCCGTACCAAAGGCAGAGCCGCAGTGGCCGGATCCGGTGCCGTTTATGGAGCGTACAGCTGGTATTGACGCTCCTGTGGGAAATGGAGGCGGAACCGTACAGAAAATAGGGTACGGGCAGAATGATGAACGTCTCGGCGGCGGTTTTGAAATGGATGAGACACCTGTGTTTACTGCTTCGGGAGGAGAAGTGGGATACTGGCGCGGCGAGTCGAAAAACGTATACACCGGGCTCGGCTGGGAGTCGGATACGCCGGAGGAAACAGCTGCGGCGAGCAGCCTTTACGACGAATCGGTACAGACGACCCGGCAGACCATTAATGTGCAGATGGCAGAGGAGCACAGTGGCTCGTTTGACTTTGCGTTTTATCCCGGAAGTCTTCAAAGCATCGACGTCCCGGATGCAAACGTTTCGCTCGAAGTGGACCAGTATACCGGTCTGGCATCTACAACAGCCTTAGGTGATTCATACACGGCCAACAGCTATGAATTGACCTATCAATACCCGGAGTTTTCCGTGGAACAGATGCAAAGCGCATCGATGGAAGATCCGCAGCACATACGGGACCATTACCTCGGCCTGCCGGATGATCTTCCTTCCTCCATCGGGCAGCTGACAGAAGAAATTATCTCCAATGAAAATAACCGGTATGATAAAGTGCGGGCGGTGGAACGTTATCTGAACAGTTCGGAATTCACGTATGACACATCCAATATAGCGGTCCCGGAACGGGGGGAAGATTACGTGGAGCAGTTTCTGTTTGATACACAGCGGGGCTACTGCGATAATTTTTCCACATCGATGGCGGTTATGCTTCGTACAGCCGATATTCCAACACGCTGGGTGAAAGGTTTTACAAAAGGAACGGAGTCCCAGGCCGGAGAGGACAACACCGTTTATGAAGTGACGAGTGCAAACGCCCACTCCTGGGTTGAGGTTTATTTTCCGGGTACAGGATGGGTTCCGTTTGAACCGACAAGAGGATTCTCTTCGGAATTCGACTATTCCCAGCAGCAGAATACAGAAGAAAACAGTGACACCACAGAGAATGAACAAGAACAGCAGGAGGAAGAGCAGCAAAACACAGATGAGGAAGAACAACAGCAGAACGAAGAGGACACGGCAGCGGCAGCTTCTTCTTCAGGTATTCCATTCTGGCCGTTTGCCGCAGGAGGCGCAGCCGCGCTGGGGGCTTTGTTGTACATTTTCCGCTTTACTCTGATTAAGAAAGTTATGCTGCTCCGGTTCCGGCATGTCCGGGACGCAGCAACTTTCACAAGTGCTTTTCATTCCCTTCTGCGTCTGCTCCGGTTTGCCGGCTTTAACCGCCGCGACGGGGAAACGCTGCGTGAATACGGGCAGCGGATGGACGAATCGTTTGCTACAGAGGATATGAGCACGCTCGTGCAGGAATACGAAAAAATTCACTACGGCGGCCGGCGCGAGAAGGAAAGCTGGGACCAGATTTTGTCTGTATGGACGGATATGGTGCACCGCGTGCGAACTTGACCGCCTGACAGACGGACTGCTAAAATAGTAGCCATGTTTGAGCGCAAGCCAGCATTTGCTTCGTATATCTTTCACGTGAAAGAGTTTCTACCCGGTCGCTTCAGACTGGACTACGAAGACAGAGCAGCCGGAGATACGTGTATCCCGGAATCTGTCTTCGTTTTTCTTGAGGCGGAGATGGGTTCCGGTTTTTTTATACTTTTATTAACAGAAGAAAGGTGATGGGGGATATGTCAAACGAAACGGAGAGGATTGTCGTTCTGGATTTCGGCGGTCAGTATAATCAGCTGATCACGCGTCGTATCAGAGACCTGGGTGTCTACAGTGAACTGCATCCGGGATCTGTCACGGCAGCGCAGCTGAAGGAGATGGAGCCGTCGGGTATTATATTCTCAGGAGGACCAGGCAGTGCCTATGCCGAAGGAGCTCCGGCTGCCGATCCGGCCATTTATGACCTCGGCATTCCGATTCTTGGAATCTGCTACGGCATGCAGCTGTTGACGCAGCATTTCGGAGGCCGGGTGGAAGCATCGAATCACCGCGAATACGGGAAAGCGGTACTCCAGGTACAGAACAGTGCTGCGCTGTACGAGGGACTGCCACAGGAGCAGACAGTCTGGATGAGTCACGGAGATTTAATTACCGCGCCGCCGGAAGGTTTTCAGACCGATGCCGGCAATGCTTCCTGCCCGGTGGCCGGCATGAGCGACGCCGCGCGTGGGATCTACGGGGTCCAGTTTCATCCGGAAGTCCGCCATACCGAGCACGGCGATGATCTGTTGAAAAACTTTGCTTTTACCGTCTGCGGCTGCGCCGGAGAATGGACGATGAGCAATTTTGTCGAAGAACAGACATCCTTTATCCGCGAACAGGTCGGGGAAAAGAACGTTCTCTGTGCGCTCAGCGGCGGAGTGGATTCATCCGTCGTTGCTGCGTTGATTCACCGGGCCATCGGCGATCAGCTCACCTGTATGTTTATTGATCACGGCCTGCTCCGTAAAGGCGAGGCACAAAGCGTGATGGATACATTCGCCGGTGACTTCAACATGAACATGGTCAAAATCGACGCCCAGGACCGTTTTCTGACAAAGCTCGACGGGGTGTCCGACCCGGAACAGAAGCGCAAAATCATCGGCAACGAGTTCATCTATCTTTTCGAAGAAGAAGCGGAAAAGCTCGAGAACATGGATTTTCTTGCGCAGGGAACGCTCTATACCGACGTGATTGAGAGTGGTACGGATACCGCCCAGACGATTAAGTCCCACCATAATGTCGGCGGGCTGCCCGAAGACATGAACATGGACTTGATTGAACCACTCAATACATTATTCAAAGACGAAGTCCGCCAGCTTGGTACAGAACTAGGCGTTCCTGACGACATCGTGTGGCGCCAGCCGTTCCCGGGGCCGGGACTGGGTATCCGCGTGCTCGGCGAAATCACGGAAGAAAAGCTTGAGATTGTACGCGAGTCGGATGCGATTCTGCGTGAAGAAATCAGTAACGCCGGGCTCGACCGAAAGATCTGGCAGTACTTCACCGCGCTTCCGGATATGCGCAGTGTCGGTGTCATGGGGGACGCGAGAACGTACGATTACACGGTCGGCGTCCGTGCGGTAACCTCCGTGGACGGTATGACCTCGGACTGGGCGAGGATTCCGTATGATGTGCTTGAAACGATTTCGACGAGAATTGTGAATGAAGTGAAGCACGTCAACCGGGTCGTGTATGATATCACCTCCAAGCCGCCTTCCACGATTGAGTGGGAATAACGCGTCCTTGATTATTAGTTCATTTATTTTACAACATGACTGTTTTCCCCATCTGTTCGGGATACAATAAAGAGCAGATGAGATGGCTGTCTATATATTGTGTATTTCGTATAACAGCGGTAATAAGGTCCGCTGGTTTCTACAGGCTGCCGTAAATAGCTTGACTACGATATTCGGAACCGGAAGAAGCAGTGTCTTTCGTCCGTCTTTTTGTAGGGAAAGCTCCAGTTACAGCCATATGCGTCTGGAGCTTTTTCTTATTATTGCAGGATGCGGTGAACATCCTGAAAGAAAATGGGGGAATTGCTTGTGGAACGTTATTTTGAATTTGAAAAATGGGGAACGGGGTACAGACAGGAGAGCATGGCCGGATTGACCACCTTTTTGGCGATGGCTTACATCCTGTTTGTGAATCCTAGTATCCTTTCCGAAGCAGGAATGGATGAAGGAGCAATATTTACGGCTACAGCGCTGTCGGCCGCGGTAGGTACATTGATTATGGGGCTTCTGGCCAGATACCCGATTGCGCTGGCACCTGGCATGGGGCTGAACGCGTTTTTCACGTACACGGTCGTATTGACGATGGGGATCCCCTGGCAGATTGCGCTTTTCAGCGTTTTCGTCTCCGGTGTTATTTTTGTTTTCATTACATTGTTTGGTATACGTGAAAAGGTCATCAACGCGATTCCGGCCCAGCTGAAATACGCCGCTGCTGCCGGTATCGGGCTGTACATCGCCTTTATCGGGTTTCAGAACACCGGCATTGTCGCCGCCGATGAATCCACGATGGTCGCGCTTGGCGATATGACACAGCCGACGACGATTCTGGCCTGTTTCGGGCTCGTCGTTACGGTAGTTCTGATGGTGCTCGGGTTTCAGGGCGGTATCTTTTACGGCATGGTGATTACCGCCGTCGTTGGTATGGCATTTGGCATCATCAACCTCCCGGGCAATGTTGTGAGTTCTATCCCGAGTCTTGCGCCGACATTCGGGTCTGCGTTTACATTCCTCGGGGAGCTCGAGTGGAGCGCGCAGATGACGGGTCAGATTGCGATTGTCATTCTCACCTTTTTGTTTGTCGATTTCTTTGATACAGCCGGTACGCTGTACGGCGTTGCTAATCAGGCAGGCTTTGTGAAAAACAACAAGCTGCCGCGCGCTGAACGGGCGCTTCTCGCGGATTCGACGGCCACCTCCATCGGGGCGGTGCTCGGTACATCGACAACAACTGCATATATCGAATCCACGTCCGGGGTTGCCGCGGGCGCACGTACAGGCTTTGCGTCCGTTGTCACCGGGGCTTTGTTCCTGCTTTCGCTGTTCTTTTCGCCGCTTCTTACCGTCGTCACAGATCAGGTGACGGGTCCGGCGCTCATTATCGTCGGCGTGCTGATGGCGTCATCGCTGCGCCTCATTGAATGGGATAAACTCGAGATGGCGCTGCCCGCGTTTCTCACCGTGACCGCCATGCCGCTCACATACAGTATCGCCACCGGGATCGCGCTCGGCTTCATCTTTTATCCGATCACGATGGTGCTCAAAGGCAAAGGACGCGATATCCATCCGATTATGTACGTGCTGTTCTTCGTCTTTCTGATTTATTTCGCCTTTTTAGGGGCATAATAGCACTTTCTTCATTAACTAATGAGGATCCCGGGCAATGGGGTCCTCTTTTTTCAATATATATAAGAACTCACATGAATAGGGGAGGCCGATTTATGTTTATTTTGGTCATACGACGGCCAAAAAGAGAGGGAAAAACGCTTTAAACGTAAGTATAAATGATTCATGAGACAGTTTAGGAGGGACGTAGACTGCTGAAACGTAACATAGAGCATGTCCCAGCGACGTTTACCATACCGGGAAGTAGTGTAAACGTAACTATGGGAAGAGGATGATAATGTGTTTCGGCGATTTTCCGGCAAAAAGAAGCAGCCTGTTACGGATAATGCGTTTTTTCTTTTTCCGACGTACGGTTTTCTCATTTTGTATATTGAAAGAGAGTGTCACCCTCTTGGTCAAGAGGGGATTATGTCTTATTTTCCGGTTCATACGAAAACCCTTCGCCGGCCACTTCTTTCACGTCGTGCACGGAAACGAAGGCATAGGGATCGACTTCGGAGATAATCGTTTTCAAATGAATGAGCTGGTTCCGGTTGACGACGCAGTACAGCACGTTGCGTTCGTTTTTGGTGAAACTGCCGCGGCCGGTGAGCACGGTCGAACCGCGGCGCATCCGCTGCGTCACGGCATCGGAAATAGCATCGGTATGATTGGATATAATCATCGCCGATTTGGCAGCATTGGCGCCTTCAATAATGAAATCAATCACCCGTGTGGCAATGAAGACAGCCACCAAAGTGTACATTGCTTCCGGCAGCGTGAGGTGGACGAGAGAGAAAGTAATGACAAAGGCATCGAAGAAAAACATGGTCGAGCCGATACCGGTGCCGAGATACTTTTCACACAGTCTGGCGATAATATCAGCACCGCCGGTCGTCCCGCCGGAACGGAAAATGATACCGAGTCCGGTCCCGGCAAACACCCCGGCGAACAGGGAAACGAGGATCATGTCATTTTTCAGAAAGACTTCGGCGTGCCATACATTTTCAAAAAAAGAAAGGGCCAGCGACATCATCAGCGTGCCGTACAGACTGTAAATGAAAACCTTGCGGCCGAGCAGTCTGCCGCCGATAATAAAGAGCGGAACATTCAAGACAATATTGGAGACCGACGGCGGGATGGACAGAAGGTAATACAGAATCAAACTGAGTCCTGTAAAGCCGCCGTGGGCGAGGCCGTTCTGAAGGTTAAAATGAATGATGCCGAACGCAAAAATAAAGGCGCCGATCGAAATCAGGAGAAAGTTGGTGACCCGGAGACCGCGCAGCCAGTAAGCCATGAACATCGTGCTCCTTTTCTGGTATGTTTCGTCTTAGTATAGCCGTTTCCGCCTCGGGCAAATCATTAGATTGAATCTGCCCGTGCGTGGGAAAATAAAAAGGAGCAGACAAAAAGGAGGACGATGACAATGAGTTCCTTTGAAGCATTGGTTGTGGATAAAGCAGATGACGGCAACGTTTCGCGTGAAGTGCGCAAACTTACGTTTGATGATCTCCCTGAAGGAGAAGTACTTATCAAGGTGAAGTATTCGAGCGTCAATTTTAAAGACGGCATGGCCACGATATCGGATAACAATATCGTCAAAGATTACCCGATGGTACCCGGCATTGATTTATCCGGCGTGGTGGAAGAGTCAAGTGACGATCGGTTTTCAGAAGGCGACCCGGTCATTGTGACAAGCTATCAGCTCGGTACAGGCCATTTCGGTGGATTTGCGGAGTATGCCCGCGTACCGGTGGACTGGGTCGTACCGCTGCCGGAACCGCTGACGCTTGAGGAAGCCATGATTTACGGAACAGCCGGTTTCACAGCGGCGCTGTCGGTCATGCGGCTGCAGGAAGAAGGCGTGACTCCTGAAGACGGTACGGTCCTTGTCACCGGTGCGACAGGCGGTGTCGGCAGTATAGCTGTGGCGATGCTGTCCAATCTCGGCTACGATGTGGCGGCTGGAACCGGCAAATCATCCGAACATGATTTTCTGAAGGGCCTTGGTGCTGCCGAGATCATCGACCGGGATGAATTGCAGCCGGAAACGATCCGTCCGGTCGATAAGCAGCGCTGGGCCGGAGCGGTGGATCCGGTCGGCGGAAGAACGCTCTCCTATGTACTGAGCACGCTGAAATATGAAGGTGCGGCTGCGGTGAGCGGACTTACCGGAGGAACCGACGTGCCGGCGACCGTGTTTCCTTTTATCGGACGCGGAATCACGCTGACCGGAATCGATTCGGTCAACTGCCCGATGCCGCGGCGGCTGGACGTCTGGGAACGTCTCGCGTCGGACCTGAGAGTCGGAGAAAGTCTGAAACAGATTGCGGATTATGTTTCCCTGCAGGAGCTTCCTGATACCCTCGACCAGATTCTCGCCGGTAAGGTACGGGGCCGGAAAGTCGTAACGTTTGTATAACGGTGCAGGAGTCTGGGACAAAACCTTTATAATTTAGAAAAATGCCGAACGATTTTTTTAAATCGTTCGGCATTTTTCGTTCCTGAGATAAACCGCTGCGCCAAAATACTTTGCTTTTACTCCAGAGCACAAGGGCGGCATCGATTCGCTGGGGCTCATCGTGTCTTCTATGCCGTGGGCACGGCTCGCGGTCGCGGCCGCGGTCCTGCCGGATCAGCTGCTTGTCGAAACCGACGGACTCCGGCCGTTCCAGGACCCGTTTGCGGGAATCGAAATCACACCTGAGCTGCTCGGCGATGTGATCACGACGCCAGCCGGTATAACGAAGGAAAAGGGAGCAGCTCTGGTAGTACAGTTGCAGAAAAATGAAGGTGCTTGTTTGTTGCGTTCAGGTTGGGTGGACGGACCTTCGTTGGGAATGGGTCCTAAGGCACTTTAGGGTATCACGCAGCCTCTCAAACGTCGTTAGGCATGACGCCTGAGGCACTTTAGAGTGTCCGGTGTGCCCTTAAATGTCATCATGAATGGTTCATAAAGCACTTTAGAGGGTTTCGTACCCCCGTAAACGTCGTCATGAACGAATCGAGGCTGCGTTCAGCGGGAAAATGAACGGGCCGACGCAGCAAAGAGCCCGCGTCGCTGCATGAAAAGGGAGAGGAATAGTCCATAAGGCACTTTAGATGGTTCAGCGCCCTCTTAAACGTCGTTAGGCATGTCGCCTGAGGCATTTTGAAGTGACCGATGCACCCTTAAACGTCATTATGAATGATTCATAAAGCACTTTATAGTGTTAGGTGCGCCCTTAAACGCCATTATCCTGTGGAAGTACGTCACATGCGGGCGCCGACCTGACCGCACATCCTGCGGGGTGGTACCCGCGACTCGTGCTGTTCTGAGCAGGAGCCGAAGTATTTTGGCTCCACTGCTATACGACTGTTGAACAACGCCGCAAGACAGTCGTGTTTTCCTCCGCCAAGTTTATTTTTGTCCCAGCTTCTTTTTTAGGTGAAAAGCCACGTGTCGTATTTAGGAATGGCCCCTGGCGGTGGTGTGTACAGTACATCAGAATGTGCAGGACATCCGAATTTTTTTGCATGATCCGGAGAAAAAATTTTTATATCATGTCGTTATGGACAGGAAATGGTGTATGCTGTGAAGAAACAGCTGTGATAGTAAAATCGTCAATCTTCGGATCATCCTGTTTCCTGTCTGCCGGAAACATTGCCGGAAGACTCATCATAGTATACCTGTCACGAAACTGGTGACTGTAGACAGACAGAGCAGATAGTGCTGCACAACAAGCAGCCAGCAAAGCAAAAAGGACTCGGGAGAATGGGGGGCGAAATGAATATGAAAAAGCGACTGCTTGAAACGAAACCGGACTGCCGGGATTATCCTTTCCTGGATCCGGATATTCTCGCACAGAGGCTCTTGGATATGGCTGACATCGGAAAAACAGAAAATGGTGGAGTGACAAGGTTTGTGTACTCCGAAGAAGAGTTAAAAGCGAAAGAACTGTTCCGGTCCTGGATGGAACAGGCCGGCCTGACGGTACGGAAAGACGACGTTGGAAATCTATACGGCCGGCTCGAAGGAACCAATCCGGACCTGCCGGCGGTTTGGACCGGTTCGCACTTGGACACCGTTCCGGACGGGGGAGCGTTTGACGGGGCACTGGGCTGTATAAGCTCCCTTATGGCGGTGGAAGCAGTGATAGAAGAACAGGGAAGACTGACTCATCCCGTTGAAGTCGTTGTCTTCATCGACGAGGAAGGTTCCCGTTTTGGCGGGGGACTGCTTGGCAGCCGCATGGCGATGGGGGAAGTCACGAAAGAAGATCTTTTTCAGATGCGGGATGATTATGATACAACGGCGGCGGAAGCGATGAAACGCTGTGGGCATACACCGAACAAACTGAAACACTGCCTGGTGCCGCCTGAGTCGATTGAAGCCTTTCTCGAGGTGCATGTCGAACAGGGAAAACAACTGGAGCAGACGGACGGCAGCGTCGGCATTGTCCACGGTATCGCCGGGCCGTCCTGGCTGGAGATCACGTTAAAAGGAGAAACCGATCATGCGGGCAACACACCAATGGATATGAGGCGGGATGCCGCAGCCGCGGCGGCGGAAATCATGACCGCTGTGGAAGCCATTCCGGCCGGGTACAGCAGTACCGCGGTCGCGACAATCGGGAAACTGACTCTTACGCCGAATGGATCGAATGTGATTGCCGGGCGGGCGGACCTGATCGTGGATATCCGGGATATTGAAGAAGATACGAGAGATGCGATGATACGCCATATAGAACAGACGGTACTTGATATCGCCGAAAAACGTAACGTTGAATCCGAAACGCTTCTTCAGGTTCGTATTCCCCCGGTTCCCGTACCGGAGTGGCTGCAGCACCGCATGGAATCAGCTGCGCAGATGCTGGGGCTGCCTTATCAGTATCTGGCGAGCGGTGCCGGGCATGACGCCATGATTCTCGGCAGGTATGTACCCTCCGGTATGATTTTTGTACCGAGTGTGGAAGGAAGAAGCCACAGTCCGGAAGAATTCACCGAACTCAAAGACTGTCTGGACGGCACCGCTCTGCTGCTTGAAACCCTCAAAACAGTCGGCGGATAAAGTGTGAAAGACGCGAAATAGCAGGACGGAAGGAAAAAGCTCCGGCAGAATATTCTTTTGCCGGAGCTGCTGTTCTTTATATAGAGATAAGAGTGCATGTTTCGGATGATTGCTCGGAACACCTTTTGTTTTTTATGTAGCCGATGAGTATGAATGGTTGAGCCAGTCCGGAAAAGCCTGGTGAAGATCAGCGGCGTCCTGATAGCCGGCATCATACATTTCTTCAAGCCGGGCCGGATCTTTTTCCGTACGGTGGGCGTTCAGGGAGGCATCGGGGCGAAGTACTTTCACTCTGCCGCGGTCCTCCAGATCCTCAAGCTGTTCCATCGTTTTATTATAGATGACAGGCCGGTTAATCAGCGCCTGCACAAAGCCGGGATAATTTTTGTAAAAACGCCGGGCGAGACGGCTCAGTTTGAATGGTTCTTTGCGGTATCCTTTCGGGCGTGTGAGAACGACGACGTTCTGCTGGCAGCCATCGGTCATCGCCTGCTCGACTGGAACCGGGTCGGCGACACCTCCGTCGAGAAGCTGCCATCCTCTGTAATGCACAACCGGAGCCAGCATCGGCAGGCTGCTGGAGGCGCGGACGGCGGTCAATATGTCTTCCTCACGCTGATGGTAAATATAGTGTGGGCTGCCTGTTTTCACATCGGTTGTACCGATGACAAAGGTCTGACTGCTGTTGTTGATTTGATCCACATCCAGAGGTACGAGACTTTTCGGCACCTCATCGTATAAAAAGTTCATACCAAACAGACTTTTTTCTCTCCACAGGTTGCGGATGCTGAGAAAGCGCGGATCACCGGCCATGCCGATCTGCAGTTTTCTGTTGCGTCCTTTCTGCCGTGCAAGATAGGAGCACGCGACCGAAGCTCCGGAAGAAACACCGGAAACGTAGGGAAAATGTATGTCATGGTCGAGAAAATACTCCAGCACCCCGGCCGTATACACGCCGCGCATACCCCCGCCTTCAAGTACAAGACCGATATCGTTCATTTGCAAAGACTCCTTTTTCCCCTCATCATCTAATTAAATCCTAGCAAAGCAGGAAAAAACACACAAGCACACTGCCTGCTGCCCCTTTCATTTCTATGACGTATTCAGGTATTTTAGAATAATAGAAGAACCGAGCACAAAGCAGCGGAAAGGAGAGCATCTATGGCGAAAAAGAAGCGATTTGAAGTAAGCGGTGATGAAACGATTGAAGAATGTCTGGCCCGCATCCGGGAAGAAGGGTATACGCCGGTCCGCCGCATGGAGGAACCGGTATTTCAGGAAGTGAAGCAAAACGGTAAAATAGAACAAATACCGGTGAAACAGCAGATTATTTTTGAAGCGCGTCCGCAATAACCGAACATTTTATTTTCATCGATCGCAAACGTTCGATTTTTAATTGACAGATTTCATCACATACTGTTAAGCTGAAAAAGGAATAACACGATGGATCAATACTCTCATATATCATCGGGAATACGGCCTGATACGTTTCTACCCGGCGACCGTAAATGGCCGGACTATGAGGGAGAGAACGGCACGGGAGCCGGCACATGGACCGCTTTTAACAACCGGCGGCGTCCACTGTCCGGCCGGCACAGACACCCCGGCGGCCGGACAGATTTCTCCTGGAAGAAACTGACCCGGCGCCGGGGTATTTTATTGTTCAAGGAAGGAGTCGATTCTGACATGGAGGCACAAGTAGGCGTCATCATGGGAAGTACATCAGACTGGGAAACAATGAAACATGCAGTCGATGTGCTGGAGGAGTTGGACATACCGTATGAGAAACAAGTCGTTTCGGCGCACCGTACACCGGATTATATGTTTGAATACGCCGCCTCGGCAAAAGAAAGAGGCTTGAAGACTATTATCGCAGGAGCCGGAGGAGCGGCTCACCTGCCCGGCATGGCAGCTTCGAAGACGACACTGCCGGTTATTGGTGTTCCTGTGAAATCCAACGCCCTGAACGGCATGGACTCTCTGCTGTCGATTGCGCAGATGCCCGGCGGTGTACCGGTGGCAACCACGGCCATCGGACGGTCGGGAGCAGTCAACGCCGGACTTCTTGCGGCCCGCTTTCTCGGCGCTTTTGATGAATCGATCGCCAAACGCCTGGAGGAACGAAGTGAAACGATGCGGCAGAAAGTTATGGAAACGGGGGATTTATCATGAAACCTTCCATTTTACCCGGACAGACGATCGGCATTCTCGGTGGCGGACAGCTCGGGCGGATGATGGGGTTGTCGGCGCGCGCGATGGGTTACCGTATCGCCGTACTCGAACCGAAGCCGGATGCGCCGACCGCACAAATTGCCGATGTATCCGTGGAAGCGGCGTACGATGACCGCAGTGCCGCAGAAGAACTTGCCGGACACTGTGATGTGCTCACGTATGAATTCGAAAATATAGACGCGGATACGGCTTCGTTTCTCGAACAATCGATGTATCTGCCGCAGGGCGGCAGTCTTCTGCATACAACGAAACACCGAGGGCGCGAAAAACAGGCCATTCAGGACGGCGGCGTCGATGTATCCCCGTACCGCCTCGTATCAAGCGCCGCCGCGCTGGAAGAAGCGATGCAGGATATCGGATGTCCGGCTGTTCTGAAAACGTGCGAAGGCGGATACGACGGAAAAGGACAGGTTGTCATCCGGGATGACACGAACATTCAGGACGCGTTTAATGAACTCGCTGCCCAGACGACAGACCTTGTGCTGGAAGCCTGGATCCCGTTTGAAAAAGAAATATCGGTTATCGTGACACGCAGCACAAACGGCGAAACGACAACCTTCCCGGCGGGTGAAAACAGACACCGGAACAATATTCTGCACCAGACGATTGTTCCGGCGGACATAGCGGAGCAGACGGAACAAAAAGCAGTAAGTATGGCATACGAACTGGCTGAAGCGTTTGATCTCGTCGGGACGCTCGCGGTGGAAATGTTTGTACTTGATGAAGATACGGTGTATGTCAATGAGGTGGCGCCGCGCCCGCACAATTCCGGCCATTATACGATAGAAGCCTGCGAAACGTCACAGTTTGAACAGCACGTACGAGCCGTCTGCGGTCTGCCGCTTGGCTCGACACAGCTGTTAAAACCTGTCGTGATGACAAATATTCTCGGCGAGCATGTGTCCTATGTACAGGATCATTTTGCTTCGTTTGCCGGAGGCGGCCACGTTCATTTTTACGGCAAACAGGAAGCCAAGCCAGGCCGGAAAATGGGACACTGGACCGTTCTTGGCAGCGGCCGGGATGATGCGCTGGAAAAAACAAGCCGTGTGTGGCCTGAATAAACGATAGAGAGTGGAGGAAGTCGAATGATTGAACGGTATACCCGCCCGGAAATGGGTGCGGTCTGGACGGAGGAAAATCGGTTTAACGCCTGGCTTGAAGTAGAGATTTCCGCCTGTGAAGCCTGGGCGGACTACGGGGATATTCCAAAAGAAGACGTCGCCAAAATCCGTGAGAATGCAGGATTTGATGTGGATCGGATTCAGGAGATTGAGGCCGAAACGCGCCACGACGTCGTTGCTTTCACGCGGGCGGTCTCGGAAACGCTTGGAGAAGAAAAGAAATGGGTCCATTACGGACTGACGTCAACCGATGTGGTGGATACGGCGCTGTCTTACCTGCTCGTGCAGGCAAACGAGATCCTGCTTCGGGATCTTGAGAACTTTCTCGCTGTGTTGAAAAACAAAGCAGTAGAGCACAAGTATACGGTCATGATGGGTCGTACCCACGGCGTTCATGCGGAACCGACAACGTTTGGGATGAAGCTGGCGCTCTGGTATGAAGAAATGAAACGCAATATCGAGCGGTTCAAGCAGGCAGCGGAAACGGTCCGGGTCGGTAAACTATCCGGTGCCGTCGGAACGTTTGCGAACATTCCGCCGTTTATTGAGGCATCAGTCTGCGAAAAGCTGGGTCTCGAACCGGCACCGGTTTCCACCCAGACCCTGCAGCGCGACCGCCACGCTCACTACATGAGCACGCTGGCGCTCATTGCCTCCTCCATCGAAAAAATGGCAGTGGAAGTACGCGGCCTTCAGAAAAGTGAGACGCGGGAAGTGGAAGAATTTTTCGCCAAAGGACAGAAAGGCTCGTCGGCGATGCCGCACAAACGTAATCCGATCGGGTCGGAAAACATGACAGGCCTGGCCCGCGTCATCCGCGGTCATATGATGACAGCATTTGAGAACGTGCCGCTGTGGCATGAACGCGACATTTCCCATTCTTCCGCGGAACGTATTATTCTGCCGGACGCCACGACGGCGCTTAACTACATGCTCAACCGTTTTTCCGGCATCATCGATAAGCTGACCGTCTTCCCGGAAAATATGAAAGCGAACATGGACCGCACCTTCGGCCTGATTTATTCCCAGCAGGTGCTTTTAACCCTGATCAGCAAAGGAATGGCGCGCGAAGAAGCGTACGACCTTGTGCAGCCTAAAGCGATGGAATCCTGGGAAAAAGGCATATTATTCCGCCAGGTCATTGAACAGGAACCGCGCATTACCGAAACACTCACGCCGGAGGAACTCGACGGCTGTTTTGACTACAACCACCACCTTCGTGAAATCGACACGGTCTTTAAACGGACCGGACTGGAAGACTAAAGGAGGTCCCGGGCATGGAGAAGAAGGAACTGCTGTATGAGGGCAAAGCGAAGAAGCTGTACGAAACGGACGATCCGGACCTGTTATGGGTGGAATACAAAGACGATGCGACCGCTTTTAACGGGGAGAAACAGGAAGTGCTCACAGGCAAGGGACGCTTGAACAACGTGTTGTCTTCCATGCTTTTTGCGACACTGGCGGAAGCAGGAATTCCGAGCCATTTTGAGCAGAAACTGTCCGACACGGAACAGCTCGTCCGAAAAACCGATATCATCCCACTTGAAGTTGTCGTCCGCAATGTCGTGGCGGGGAGTCTGCACCGCCGTACCGGTATGGCGGAGGGGACAGAGCTGAAAGAACCGGTTGTGGAGTTTTACTACAAAGACGACGAGCTCGGGGATCCGCTTATTAATGAAGACCATATCCGTATGCTCGAGGCAGCACAGCCGGATGACCTGCAGGAGATGAGAACCGGGGCACTGGCTGTTAACGATGCGTTAAAGCATCATTTTGGAAAACACGGGCTCCTGCTCGTTGATTTTAAGCTCGAGTTCGGTACGACGGCGGACGGAAAGCTTCTGCTTGCTGATGAGATTTCCCCGGATACCTGCCGTCTGTGGGATGAAAAGACGAGGGAAAAATTCGACAAAGATGTGTTCCGCTACGGCCTTGGGTCTCTTCAGGAAGGCTATACGGAAATTCTAAAAAGACTGGGAGGGGCATAAACAGATGTTTAAAGTCCATGTGTACGTAACGCTGAAAGAAGGAGTGCTCGATCCGCAGGGAAGTGCTGTCACCGATTCGCTGCACGCCATGAACTATACCGAGGTGAACAGTGTCCGGATCGGCAAATACCTGGAGCTTGAAGTCGAAAACACGGACAACCTGGAAAAGCGGATCGAAGAAATGTGCGAAAAACTGCTGTCCAATCCAGTCATTGAAGATTACACGTATACGATCGGGGAGGCTGTGTCTTCATGAAGTTCGCCGTTATCGTATTTCCAGGATCGAACTGTGACGACGACATGTACTATGCCATTGAGGAAACCCTCGGAGAAGAAGTGGAAAAAGTATGGTATACCGAAACGGATATCTCGGACTATGACGCGGTGCTTCTTCCCGGCGGTTTCTCGTACGGAGATTACCTCCGCTCCGGAGCGATCGCGCGTTTTGCGCCGGTGATGGAAAGCGTCATCGACCAAGCGCAGCGAGGCAAGCCTGTTCTTGGTATCTGCAACGGTTTCCAGGTACTTCTTGAAGCACGTCTGCTGCCGGGTGCGATGCAGTTCAACAAAAACCTGAAATTTATCTGCCGTCCCACCCCGCTGACCGTCGCGAATGCGGATACGATGTTTACGACCGAATACGAACAGGGCAGCACCGTTACGATTCCCGTTGCTCACGGGGAAGGGAATTACTACTGTGACGATGACACTCTGGAGGTGCTGAAACAGAACGACCGGATTGTTTTTACGTACCAGGATGACATTAACGGCTCTGCTGCCGGAATTGCCGGTATAACAAACGAAAAAGGTAACATCCTCGGCATGATGCCGCACCCTGAACGTGCTGTCTCCGATCTTCTTGGAAGTACCGATGGCCGGAGACTCTTTCAATCGATGCTGAAAAACTGGAGGGAAACACATGTCGCTTCGTCTTGAACCGTCTCCGCAGCAAATCAAAGAGGAAAAAATCTATCACGACATGGGAATGACAGATGAAGAATTTGCCATGGCGGAAAACATTCTCGGTCGTCTTCCGAACTATACCGAAACGGGCGTGTTTTCCGTCATGTGGTCCGAACATTGCAGTTACAAGCATTCCAAAGTGCTGCTCCGCAAATTCCCGAGTAAAGGGGAAAAGGTGCTGCAGGGACCGGGCGAAGGCGCCGGAATCATTGATATCGGTGACAGACAGGCGGTGGCCTTTAAAGCAGAAAGCCACAACCACCCGTCCGCGGTCGAACCGTACCAGGGAGCGGCGACAGGTGTCGGCGGCATTCTCCGCGATGTGTTCTCGATGGGAGCCAAACCGATCGCACTCCTCAACTCGCTCCGCTTCGGCGAGCTGCAGTCCGCCAGAGGACGCTACCTGTTTGAAGAAGTCGTGGCCGGTATCGCAGGCTACGGCAACTGTGTCGGCGTTCCGACCATCGGAGGCGAAATACAGTTTGATCCATGCTATGAAGAAAATCCACTGATGAATGCGATGTGTGTCGGCCTGATTAACCACGAAGACATCCAGAAAGGTGTGGCCGAAGGAACCGGAAACACCGTCATGTATGTCGGCGCGAGTACGGGGCGGGACGGCATACACGGGGCAACGTTTGCCTCCGAAGAACTTGGTGAAGATTCGGAAGAAAAACGCCCTTCCGTCCAGGTCGGCGACCCGTTTATGGAAAAACTACTGATGGAAGCCTGTCAGGACCTCGTGCAGCTCGAATCCCTCGTCGGCATCCAGGATATGGGGGCGGCCGGTCTTGCCTCCTCTTCCTCGGAAATGGCAAGCAAAGCAGGATTCGGCATTGAGATGGATCTTGACAAAGTACCGCAGCGGGAAAGCGGCATGACACCGTACGAAATGATGCTCTCCGAGTCCCAGGAAAGGATGCTTCTTGTCGTCAAACAGGGGCACGAACAGGAAGTCCGTGATATTTGTGATCACTGGGGGCTGTACGCAGCCGAGGTAGGTCATGTCATGGAAGAACAGAATCTCCGTCTTCTTTTTGAAGGGGAGGTTGCGGCGGACATTCCGGCCGATGCGCTTGCTGAAGAAGCACCCGTGTATCACCCGGAATCCACAGAACACCGGGTTTTCACAGAAAATCAGAAGCTTCCGGCATCGAGTCTGCCAATTGCCGATATGAAACAGACGCTGCTTGATCTTCTGCGTCAGCCGACGATTGCAAGCAAAGAGTGGGTATATGATCAGTACGATTACATGGTGCAGACGAATACGGCCGTCCAACCGGGTTCAGATGCCGCCGTACTTCGGGTGCGCGGGACGAATAAAGCTCTTGCCATGACAACGGACTGCAATTCCCGCTATATCTATCTCGATCCCGAAACCGGCGGAAAAATCGCGGTAGCTGAAGCGGCGCGCAACATCGTCTGCTCCGGCGGCACACCGCTTGGATTGACGGACTGCCTGAATTACGGCAGCCCAGAAAAGCCGGAAATCTACTGGCAGCTCGAGAAATCGACAGACGGCATGAGTGAAGCCTGTTCCGTTCTTGATACACCGGTTATTGGCGGAAACGTCTCCCTGTATAACGAAACGCAGCATGGCGCGGTATACCCGACACCGGTCGTCGGTATGGTTGGGCTGATAGAAGATTTGGATCATATCACGACCCAGTCCTTCAAGCAGGCAGGGGACATTATCTATGTGATCGGGGAAGCAGCACCGGAATTCGGCGGCAGCGAAGTCCAGAAGATGGTGGAAGGTGGTATTTCCGGAAGAGTGCCGGAGCTTGATCTCGACGTCGAGAAAGAACGGCAGCAGAGTCTGCTCGAAGCGATCCGGAGCGGGTTTGTACATTCCGCCCACGATCTCGCTGAAGGAGGCCTTGCCGCTGCACTTGCTGAAAGTGTTATCGACAGCGGAGGTCTCGGCGCCGGTGTAACGCTTGCCGGTGATACAACAGCAGCATTATTCGCTGAAACCCAGTCCCGCTTTCTCGTATCCGTATCTCCCGAACACACGGAACCTTTTGAAAACACAGCCGCTGATGCCGTACGCATCGGCAAGGTAACCAATGAACCGACACTTGAAGTCCATCAGTCATCAGGAGACAAGGTACTGCAGGCGGACGTAGAAGAAATGGAAAACGCCTGGAAAGGAGCCATTCCATGCTTGGTGAAATCAAAGGATTAAATGAAGAATGCGGCGTCTTTGCGTTGTGGGGGCATAAAGAAGCGGCTCAGCTTTCGTATTACGGGCTTCACAGTTTGCAGCATCGCGGCCAGGAAGGCGCAGGCATCGTTGTCAGTGACGAAGAACATCTGCACATTCATAAAGGACTCGGGCTGGTGAACGATGCGTTCAAAGAAGGCGATCTTGAAGCGCTCGAGGGACACGCTTCCCTCGGCCACGTTCGCTACGCAACAGCAGGCGGCGGCGGTCTCGACAACTGCCAGCCCCTCATGTTCCGCTCCCAGACCGACAGCCTGGCTATCGCCCATAACGGCAACCTGGTGAACGCGCACAACCTGAAGCTCGAACTCGAGGACCAGGGTAGCATTTTTCAGTCCACCTCCGATACAGAAGTGATTGCACACCTTATTAAACGAAGCGTGTACCCCAGGATGGAAGATAAGCTGAGTGACGCATTGTCGATGGTCGAAGGGGCTTATGCCCTGGCCGTCATGACCGAGGGCAAACTGCTGATTGCCCAGGATCCGCACGGTCTCCGTCCGCTTAGTATCGGAAAACTCGGCGGGGCTTACGTTGTAGCGTCCGAGACTTGTGCGTTTGACGTCATCGGAGCGGAGTACGAACGCGAAGTACAGCCGGGTGAAATCATTACGTTTGATCGAAACGGCATGCGCTCAGAGTTGTACGCCACGCCGGCCGAGCGGCGGATGTGCAGCATGGAATATGTGTACTTTTCCCGTCCGGATTCCAATATTGATCAGATCAACGTCCACACCGCACGAAAAAACCTCGGCAAAAAGCTGGCCGCCGAAGCACCGATTGAGGCAGATATTGTAACCGGCGTGCCGGATTCGTCCATTTCAGCTGCTATAGGATATGCCGAAGAAGCCGGCATTCCCTATGAAATGGGGATGATCAAAAATCGTTATGTCGGGCGGACGTTCATTCAGCCGTCCCAGGAGCTGCGTGAACAGGGCGTGAAAATGAAACTGTCACCGGTACGCGGCGTGGTTGAAGGAAAACGGGTCGTCATGGTGGATGATTCCATTGTACGCGGTACGACAAGCCGCCGTATTGTTACGATGCTCAAACAAGCCGGGGCAGCGGAAGTGCACGTCCGCATCAGCTCCCCGCCGATTACTCATCCTTGTTTTTACGGGATTGATACGTCCACCAAATCAGAACTGATTGCCGCGACGCACTCTCTGGAGGAAATGCGGGAGGAAATGGGAGCCGACTCCCTTTCATTCATCAGCATCGACGGCATGCTGGACGGCATCGGCAGACAGGACAAAGATTCAAACTGCGGGCAGTGTCTCGCTTGTTTCACCGGAAACTATCCGACCGATATTTATGAAGATACGCTCCATCCCCATGACAAAGTCATCAATGGATAACGAGAAAGGAGGCAGCCGCCATGTCGGACGCTTATAAAAAGGCCGGGGTCGATGTTGAGGCCGGCTATGAAGCGGTAGAGAGGATGAAACAGCATACCGCGCGGACGATGCGTCCGGAAGTGATGGGAGGTCTGGGCGGATTCGGCGCCATGTTTGATATGTCCGCGCTCCCTTACGACTCCCCTGTCCTCGTGTCGGGAACAGACGGCGTCGGTACGAAACTGATGCTTGCCTTCACGATGGACAAGCATGACACGATCGGTCAGGACGCGGTCGCGATGTGTGTCAATGACATCGCCGTGCAGGGCGCGGATCCGCTTTACTTTCTCGATTATCTGGCCTGTGGAAAGGCGGATCCTGAAAAAATTGAAGCCATCGTAAAAGGAATCGCCGATGGATGTGAACAGGCCGGCTGCGCGCTGATTGGCGGAGAGACTGCGGAAATGCCTGGAATGTATGACACGCACGAATACGACCTGGCCGGCTTTACGGTCGGGGCGGCGGACAAATCATCACTCATTACCGGGGAAACCATCACCCCGGGAGATGTCGTGCTCGGTCTTCGGTCCTCCGGGATTCACAGCAATGGCTTGTCGCTCGTCCGGAAAGTACTGCTCGATGAAGCGGGACTGGACCTGAACGAAATGTATGCGCCGTTTGAGCGGCCGCTCGGCGAAGAACTGCTGGAGCCGACACGTATTTATGTAAAGGCTGTGCAGGAACTGCGCCGCCGCGTGTCGGTAAAAGGCATGGCCCACGTGACCGGAGGCGGGTTTTACGAAAACATTCCGAGGATGCTGCCGGAAGGAGCCGGGGCAGCCATCGATTTGTCTTCCTGGGACGCACCAGCTCTGTTTTCGTTTCTTCAAAAGCATGGCAGTCTGACCGATGAAGACATGTTCGGCACGTTTAACATGGGCATCGGCCTGGCTGTCGTGGTAGACGCCGGGGAAGAGGAAGAAGCGCTGTCCTCTCTCAAAGCAATCGGGGAAACAGCGTACCATATCGGACGCGTGACATCCGGCGGCGGGCTGCAGTTCGTAAAGGAGGATGAATAAATGAAACTGGCTGTTTTTGCATCCGGCAGCGGCTCCAACTTCCAGGCTGTCGCCGACGCAGCGGCAGAAAACAGAATCGATGCCGGCATTGCCGTGCTCGTCTGTGATAAACCGGACGCGTGCGTAGTGGAGCGGGCGGAGGCGATGAACATCCCGGTATTTTCGTTTCGTCCGAAAAACTATGAAAACAAAGCTGCATTTGAGCAGGAAATTGTGGAAGAGCTGCAGAAGAAGGAAGTCGACCTCATTGTTCTTGCCGGCTATATGCGCCTTGTCGGAGATACACTGTTGACGGCGTTTCAAAAACGTATGATAAACATCCATCCTTCCCTGCTTCCGGCTTTTCCAGGTTTGAATGCTGTGGAGCAGGCATGGGAAGCTGGTGTGAAAGTGACCGGCGTTACCGTTCATGAAGTCGATCAGGGAATGGATTCCGGAACGATTATTGCCCAGGAAGCGGTAGCTGTGAAACCGTCCGATTCCCTCGCCTCATTGACAAAAGCCGTACAGGCCGTGGAACATCGGTTGTATCCGGATACGATTCAGTTTTTACTTAGAGAGCGATTATCTCAGGGAGGAGCGATGCACCAATGAGCATCAAACGAGCACTCATCAGTGTTTCCAATAAAGAAGGAATCCTGCCTTTTGCCAAGCAGCTTGAAGCTGCCGGGGTGGAAATTATCTCTACAGGCGGGACGAGCCGCGTGCTGCAGGAAGGCGGGGTGGACGTGATCGGCATTTCCGACGTCACCGGGTTTCCGGAAATTCTCGATGGACGCGTGAAGACGCTGCATCCGTATATTCACAGCGGCCTTCTGGCTATGCGGGACAACGAGAAACACCAAAAGCAGCTTGAAGAACATCAGATTATCCCGATTGACCTCGTCGTCGTCAATCTTTATCCGTTTAAAGAAACGATTGAAAAGCCGGACACGCCGTTTGAAGAAGCGATTGAAAACATCGACATCGGCGGCCCGGGCATGCTGCGCGCAGCAGCCAAAAATCATAAACATGTCACAGTCGTCACCGATCCGGCGGACTACGATTCGATTTTGAATGATATCAAAGAAAACGGGGATACCGCAGACGGGACAAAAGCCGGTCTGGCTGCGAAAGTATTCCGCCATACCGCTTCCTACGACGCGCTTGTTGCCAACTACTTAACCGAGCATACCGGTGAACAGTATCCGGAAACATTCACCGTCACTTACGAGAAAAAACAGGATCTCCGTTACGGAGAAAATCCACATCAGCAGGCTGCTTTCTACCGGGAGCCGATCGGTCCGATGAGCTCTGTTGCGAATGCTATCCAGCTGCACGGCAAGGAGCTGTCCTACAATAATATCAACGATGCCGAAGCGGCTCTTGATATTATCAAGGAATTCAGCATGCCCGCTGCCGTTGCCGTGAAACATATGAACCCATGCGGGGTTGGAATTGGAGACTCCATCACAGAAGCGTACGAAAAAGCGTACGACTCCGATCCTGTCTCCATTTTCGGCGGCATTACCGCATTCAACCGTGAAGTGGATGAGCAGACAGCACAGCAGTTAAAAGAGATTTTTCTCGAGATCATTATCGCGCCGTCGTTCAGCCAGGAAGCACTCGATGTTCTGACACGGAAGAAAAACATCCGCCTTCTTAAAATTGCGATGGAGGAGGAAACACCGCGTGAACGCTCGCAGATTACGTCCATCCACGGCGGCGCTTTGATTCAGGATGAAGACCGCTTAGGGTTTCTCGATGCTGATATCAAAGTCGTGACCGACCGTGATCCGACAGAGAACGAATGGCAGGATCTGAAACTGGCCTGGAAAGTGGTCAAGCACGTGAAGTCCAATGCGATTCTGCTTGCCAAAGATCAGCAGACTATAGGTGTCGGCGCCGGGCAGATGAACCGGGTCGGATCCGCTGAAATCGCTGCTGCGCAGGCGGGAGAGAAAGCCAAGGGCAGCGCCATGGGCTCCGACGCCTTTTTCCCGATGAAAGACACAGTGGAAGCGGCCGGGGAAGCCGGTGTGAGCGCCATTATCCAGCCGGGCGGCTCGATCCGGGACGAAGAATCGATTGAAAAAGCCAACGAACTCGGCATTGCCATGGTCTTTACCGGCATGCGCCATTTTAAACACTGATGGGATACAACGAAGGAGGAGTCGCACTCATGAACGTGCTGATTGTCGGCGGAGGCGGCCGCGAACATGCGCTGGCCCGCGCGTTTGCAGAAAGCCCGCAGGTGGATACCGTGTACGCGGCACCGGGGAATGCAGGCATGAAACAGACAGCTGTATGTGTAAATGTAAACGAAGAGGATGCCGGCAGTCTCACGGCGTTCGCCGCAAAAAACGATATCGATCTGACGGTGGTGGGGCCGGAAGCTCCTCTGCTGGAAGGGATCGTCAATGCGTTTCAGGAAGCCGGGCTCACCGTGTTTGGACCGACAAAGGAAGCAGCCGCCATTGAGGGCAGCAAATCTTTTGCGAAAGCATTTATGGAGCGCCACCGCATCCCAACCGGCACGTACAAGGTGACGTCGGACTATGACGAGGCGCTTCGGCATGTAGAAAACGAAGGTGTTCCGATTGTCATTAAAGCAGACGGTCTCGCTGCCGGTAAAGGAGTAACCGTCGCCTTTACAAAAGAAGAGGCAAAAACAGCGCTCCGCGATATTCTGCTCGATGACAAATTCGGGGAAGCCGGGGCAAGTGTTGTGCTCGAGGAATACCTGGAAGGCGAAGAACTTTCCCTGATGGCGTTTGTGCACGGCACGACGGTTGTGCCGATGGTCGGAGCGCAGGATCATAAACGTGCTTTTGACGGTGATCAGGGGCCGAATACAGGCGGCATGGGCGCTTACAGTCCGGTTCCGCAGTTCGATGATGTGGACGTCGAACGGGCGGTCCGTGATGTTTTGCAGCCGGCGGCGGACGGTCTTGCTGCAGAAGGACGCTCTTTTACCGGCATTTTATATGCGGGACTGATGATGACCGTGGACGGACCGAAAGTGGTGGAATTCAACGCCCGCTTCGGCGACCCGGAAGCCCAGGTTGTGCTGCCGCGTCTTGACTCGGACCTGGCATCGGTTATGACGGAGCTTCTGGACGGCGGTCGTCCTTCCCTGACCTGGTCCGGCGACGCGGTTCTCGGCGTAGTCGCCGCGTCCAAAGGTTATCCCGGGTCATATGATAAAGGCGTTCCGATTACTCACGTTCCGGACTCCGATCTGCTCTTTTTTGCCGGAGCCGGGGAAGAAAACGATACTTATGTCACAGCCGGCGGCAGAGTGCTGCTGCTCGCCGAAAAAGCAGCCACGCTCCAAGAAGCCCAAACCGCTGTTTATGAGAAACTGAAAGACCTTGATACGACCAACCTTTTTTACCGTACCGATATAGGGCGTAACGTTATAAAAGACTAACGAAGCATTATCTTAAAATCAAGAAAAAACGGAGGCAGGGACAACATCCCGCTCCGTTTTTTCTAATGATTTTAGTGATTCATGCCGGGCTTCGTTCGTTTTCGACAAAACTTCGCTCGATTGTTTCGTAATTTCGCCCGCTATCGACAATATTCCGCTCGTTTTCCTCTTGATTCCGCCCGCAAAACGCAAATATTTTTTGTTAGATTATTTACGAAAACAGCATGAAATTCAGTTTTCATTTGTTAAAATCGTAACATCAACTTGACTTATGATTCATGCATGTTATGATGTTCCGGTGTGTTTTTTGCGGTCTGACGGTCTCCGGTCATCATATCATACAGCTTGATCGTCGGGCAGAACCGGGTGATACCTTCAGCGACTTTCATGGCACCGAGCACCAGGCATATCAAATGATCCTCCGGTTCCCGGCGCACCCGCGAAGAACGGGCATTGGCCCAGAAAAGAAGCACCAGACCAATCACAATGCGGCAGAATGCCTGAGTCATACCGATATTAGGGCGCATACCTAATTCTCCTTTCTTTACGGAAAGTTAAAATTCTTGTCACTTTCCTTTTATAGAGTAACGAACTAAAACATGGTAGAATAAAGGTATCCAGAAACGCATAGAGGATAAAAATCTGGATAAATGAATACGATAAGATAACCAAAACACGATGGACAGAAAGCAGGTGAAATGGTTGGCTGCACAGCAATTGTTTCCTTGGGATAAAGAGACGCTCCGGAGCCACCTTTCCGTATTGCGCGGGGAAAAGGCACCGAGCAGAGTACTGCAGAATGCAACGTATTTAAGCAGCGCCCGTAAAGCGTGGCTCGAAGGACACATCTGGATTTACGAAGACCGGATTGTATATGCCGGAAAAGACTGGCCCGCCATTACAACAGACACTGACATTACGGACTGCAGCGGGAAATATGTCGTTCCGGGCTACATTGAACCACATGCTCATCCGTTTCAGTTATATAATCCCCATACACTGGCCGAGTATGCATCCCTGCGTGGAACGACTACGCTGGTGAATGACAACATGTTTTTCTTTTTAAATATTGAAAAAGAGAAAGCGCTTACACTAGTTGAGGATCTCAATCAGCTCCCGACGTCCATGTTCTGGTGGGCGCGATACGATGCGCAGACCGAACTGGAAGAAGAAGACTCGATTTTTTCACCGTCCCAGATGAAGGCGTGGCTTGAGCATCCTCTCGTCCTTCAGGGCGGCGAGCTGACATCCTGGCCGAAAGTAATGACCGGGGACGATACCGTGCTGCACTGGATGCAGTACACAAAAGAACTGAACAAACCGATTGAAGGCCACCTGCCCGGTGCCTCCGCCCGTACAATCAATCAGATGGCGCTGCTCGGCGTGACCGGAGACCACGAAGCCATGACCGGCGAAGAAGCGCTGCGGCGCCTGGATGCCGGTATGACAACGTCCCTTCGTTATTCATCCATCCGGCCGGACCTTCCGGTGATTCTTGAGGAACTGCTGGAAGCAGGCATCACCGATTTCAGCCGTTTTACCTTCAATACCGACGGGTCGACGCCGTCCTTTTACAAACAAGGCGTCATTGATAAAACCATTGCGATCGCGCTGGAAAAAGGTGTTCCGGAGATTGAAGCGTACGAGATGGGAAGCTACAACAACGCCCGCCATTTCGGGGTTGATGACGAAATCGGCATGATCGCGCCCGGCCGCATCGCACACCTCAATATTCTTGAGAGCCCGCAGAACCCGGTTCCGGAAGCTGTTATGGCGAAAGGAAGCTGGATTCTAAAAGACGGAGAGAACCATTATCCGCCGCGCGATTTCAAATGGTCGTCCTACGGGGTGCATCCGTTCATGATCGACTGGCACCTGCGCGAGGAAGACCTTCACTTTTCGATGCCGATGGGAATCGAGCTCGTCAATTCTGTTATTCTGAAGCCATATCAAATGACAATTGATGTAACAACCGATGAGTTGAATGAAGACCATGACCAGTGCTTTTTCGTCATGTTTGACCGCTTCGGCAAATGGCGCATCAATACGGTGATCAAAGGGTTCGGCACGAGTATCGGCGGATTTGCCACCACCTACTCCAATACCGGCGACATTGTTTTGATCGGTAAAAAGAAAAAAGATATGGTAAAAGCATTCAATGAACTGAAAAATCATGACGGCGGCATGTTTCTTGTGGAAGACGAACAGGTGATTGAAAGCATTCCGCTGAAGCTGTTCGGCGCTATGTCCCTTGAGCCGATGGGCAATGTCATCGAACAGCACGAACGGATGGATCAGGCGCTGAAAGCACGCGGTTATCCTCACGAAGATCCGGTCTACAGCATGCTCTTTTTCTCGTCCACCCATCTGCCTTATATCCGGATTACCCAGAAGGGAATTTTCGATGTACACAAAAAAACGGTACTCTTTCCTTCGATTATGCGCTGATGTACGGTAAACTAAAGAAAAAAGCATAAGAAAAAAGGAAGGCAGTCCCATGAAAAAAATGATTTGGACCGGGGCGCTGGCCGCGTGTGTGTTTACAGCAGGCGGATGCGCTCCGGAGGAGACTTCGACTGAAAACGAAACGACGGAAATAGAAGGCGTGGACGCGGAACAGGAAACGGTATCGCAGGAGCCTGATAATCAGCAGGAATCTGTAAAGGAACCAAAGCAGGAAGAGTCATATTATGAAGCAGTGGAACCGTTGACCGGCGAGGGGACCAATGAAGTACCGCCTGAGCGGCCCCTTGCCGTTATGATCAACAATCATCCCGACGCAAGGCCGCAGACAGGTCTGGCGGACGCGGATATTGTGTATGAAGCGCTGACGGAAGGGGAATTGACGCGGTTTCTCGCGATTTATCAAAGCGCACATCCCGAAGAGATCGGTCCGGTCCGCAGTGCAAGAGATTATTTTGTCAACCTGGCAGAAGGCTATGATGCGATGTATGTAGCCCACGGCTGGAGTCCCGGGGCCCGCCGGATGCTGCAGTCGGGCGGTGTGCCTTATTTAAACGGCCTGTTTTATGACGGTACTCTTTTTCACAGGTCAAATGAAAGAAGGGCGCCTCATAACTCCTACATAGATTATGAGGATGCGGTGAGCGGGCTCGAAAACAAGGGATATGAACTGCAAAAAGACGTCCCGGCCAATTTTTACAAAAAAGACGGATTTTCCGCTTCGTCCGCTGCCCCGGCCGAAGACGTTTCCGTTTGGTACAGCGATAAATATGTTGTACAATTTTCATATAACCAAGAGGACGGAACTTACGAGCGTTCCAGTGACAATACCGCGTTTACAGGGGAAAAAGCGGCGGAGCAGATAGAAGCCTCCAATGTCTTTATTATCGAAGCTCCGCACCGGGTCGTCGATGAAGCCGGCCGCCGGAAGATTAATATCGAAGACGGCGGTTCCGGTCTGCTGCTGCAGCATGGCGAAGCACTGGAGGTACAATGGAGAAACGAGGGAGGACGGCTTCTTCCGTATAAGAACGGCGAAAAAGTTCCGTTTCAACCCGGAAAAACGTGGATTAATGTGATACCGGCCTCTCCGGGTCTGGAAGAAAGCGTGGAAGGTATCGAATCGTAACGGTTTTTACCAGAGTCCGTCCAAGTATTCGCAGAAAACGAGGTGTAATCCCATTGCAGATTGATAAATTACGAGGGAATGAACTGGATCAGCTGTTCCGGGCCATTTTGTCTCTGCAGAGTGTAGAAGAATGCTATGAATTTTTTGATGACCTGTGCACCATCAATGAAATCCAGTCGCTCGCCCAGCGGCTGGAAGTGGCGCGGATGCTTCAGCACGGGCATACCTATCATAAGATTGAAACAGAGACAGGAGCCAGCACGGCTACCATTTCCAGGGTGAAGCGCTGCCTTAACTTCGGCAATGACAGCTACCAGCTGACACTCGACCGTGTACGCGAACAGGAAAAAAAGGAAAAGCAGCAATAGAACATACTGTCTTTCAAGGTGGGACGCTGCATCTTGAAGACAGTTTTTTTATTAGAAAAGCGTAAGCGTCCCGGGAGGTTTTTAAAAATGAACCGGCGGCACTGCTGGATTATTCGAGATAGATAAGCGCGGAACAGGGACGATCGGCCTTTTGAGGGAGCCTTTTGTTTTTGCTATAATTAGATGTTGGAAAAGGAATTAGACGTAAGTGGAGGAACAGCCATGCTTGACTATACAGAATGGCGCCACGTGTTCAAACTGGACCCGGCGCGGGAGATCGATGACATCTCCTTTGAAAAAATCTGCGAATCAGGAACGGACGCGGTCATTGTCGGTGGAAGTGACGGTGTCACCCTCGACAACACACTGGCGCTGTTATCAAGAGTCCGCCGGTACGCGGTGGCCTGCGCTCTGGAAGTGTCGACGCTTGAGGCGGTAACTCCGGGTTTTGATTATTTTCTGATTCCGACGGTCCTGAATGCCGGGGATACACGCTGGGTAACCGGACTTCATCATCAGGCGCTGAAAGACTACGGTATGCTCATGGACTGGGATACCATCATTGCGGAAGGGTACTGCATTCTAAATCCGGATGCCAAGGCAGCGGCATTAACCGAAGCGGATGCGTCGTTTGACGAGGAAGACGTCCGGGCGGCAGCGCTCATGGCCGACCGTCTTTTTCATCTGCCTGTGTTTTATCTCGAGTACAGCGGCATGTACGGAGATCCGTCGGTTGTAAAGGCGGCGGCAGAAAGTCTGGAAGAGGCGCGCCTGTTCTACGGCGGTGGTATCCGAACGGCAGAGCAGGCCCGGGAAATGGCAGCAGATGCTGATACCGTGATTGTAGGAAATATCGTGTATGAAAATCTGAACACAGCGCTGTCTACCGTTAATGCTGTCAAAAATAGTAGCGCAAATAAATGAAATAACGTATAATGAAAGAATCGAACATACGTTTCACAGGTGGTGGAAGGATTGCAGCGACAAATCGTGGAAAAAATGCTTAACGGAATGAATCCCCAGCAGCGGGAAGCGGTCCAGCATACGGAAGGACCGCTGTTAATCATGGCGGGGGCAGGAAGCGGGAAGACAAGAGTGCTGACCCACCGGATGGCCTATTTGATCCGGGAGAAAGGTGTGCCGCCTTTTTCGATTCTTGCGATCACCTTTACCAACAAGGCGGCCCGGGAGATGAAAGAACGGGCGGCGGAGCTTGTCGGACCGGCGGCGGAAGATATCTGGATGTCGACGTTTCATTCGATGTGTGTACGGATTCTGCGCCGCGATATCGACCGTATCGGCTTTAACCGCAACTTTTCGATACTTGATGGATCCGACCAGCTGTCTGTTATCAAACAGATTCTGAAAGACCGCAACATCGACTCGAAAAAATTCGATCCCCGCGGCATGCTCGGCATGATTTCTTCGTCGAAGAACGTGCTCGAACCGCCGGAGAAGTTGGCAGAACGCGCCGAGGGTCCGTTTGAAGAGACGGCGGCGGATGTCTATAAAGAATACCAGCGGCGTCTCGGTTCCAACCATGCGCTCGATTTTGATGATTTGATCATGCAGACGATCAAGCTGTTCCGCCAGGTTCCGGAAGTTCTCCAGTTTTACCAGCGCAAGTTCCAGTATATTCATGTTGATGAGTATCAGGACACGAACCGGGCCCAGTACGTGCTCGTTAATCTGCTGGCCGAAAAACGCCGCAACATCTGTGTCGTCGGGGATTCCGACCAGTCCATTTATAAGTGGCGGGGGGCCGACATTCAAAACATTCTGTCGTTTGAGCAGGATTATGAAGACGCACGCTCGATTATGCTCGAGCAGAATTACCGGTCGACGCAGACGATTCTGAAGGCGGCCAATCATGTGATTCAGAACAATATGGGCCGCAAACCGAAGAAGCTGTGGACTGAAAACGAAGACGGCGCCAGTATTCATTACTTCTGCGGCGCGGATGAGCGCCAGGAAGCAGCCTATATCGTGGAGCGGATCAGGGAAGCGGTGCAGAGCGGACGGTTCGATTACTCCGATGCCGCCGTGCTGTACCGCACGAACGCCCAGTCCCGGATTATAGAGGAAATGTTTCTGAAGTCCAATGTGAATTATAATATGATCGGCGGCACGAAGTTCTACGACCGTAAAGAAATCAAGGACGTGCTGGCGTACCTCCGGCTTGTCGCCAATCCCGACGACGACATCAGCCTCCGGCGCATTATCAATGTGCCGAAACGGGGTCTGGGAGCTGCGACGGTCGATAAAATCGGTGCGTATGCGGATGCCCACGATATTTCCATGTTTGCAGCGCTTCAGGAAGCAGATCAAATCGGCCTCGGTTCCGCCCCGGTAAAAAAGCTGAATGCTTTTGCTGAACAGCTCGGGCACTGGATTCAGATGCAGGAATACCTGAGTGTCACAGAACTCGTGGAAGAACTCCTTGAAAAGACAGGCTACCGCGACTCTCTGAAAGAAGACAAGTCGCTGGAGGCACAGAGCCGACTGGAGAACATCGATGAATTCATGTCGGTAACACAGGACTTTGAGAAGAAAAACGACGACGTTTCGCTCATCGCGTTTCTGACCGATCTGGCGCTTGTTGCAGATATGAATCAGGATGAGGAAGAAGAGGAGAGCTCCGTCACGATGATGACACTGCACTCCGCCAAAGGCCTTGAGTTTCCGCTCGTTTTTCTTGTCGGGATGGAAGAAGGTGTCTTTCCCCACAGCCGTTCCCTGTTTGAACAGGAGGAGATGGAGGAAGAACGCCGGCTTGCCTATGTCGGGATTACGAGGGCGGAGCAGGAACTTCATCTGACTCATTCAAATATGCGCCAGTTGTATGGACGTACGCAGGTAAACCCGATGTCGCGGTTTATCGAAGAGCTCCCGGAAGATGTTATCGACCGGGAAAAAGAGGACAAGCCCGACTGGATGAACAGCGGCTCACAGAACAAAAATAATTCGCCGTTTGAGCGCCGCAGACAGGCAGCCATGCAGCCTTCAAAAGGACGGTCTATTTCAGCGGACGCAGGCGGAAACCAGTACGACTGGAAGGTCGGCGACAAAGCACAGCACGGGAAATGGGGAACCGGTACGGTCGTCAGTCTCCACGGCGAAGGAGAAGACATCGAGCTTGATATCGCCTTTCCGACAGAAGGCGTGAAGCGGCTGTACGCCAAATTCGCTCCGATTACAAAAGTGTAGCAGGCAGAAAGGAAGAAAGTGATGGATCAAGCGAAAGCCCAAGAACGTGTCAACGAACTCCGTGACCGTCTCGAGACATACGGATACCACTATTACGTATTAGATGATCCGATCGTTCCGGATGCCGAATACGATGAGAAGCTGTCGGAACTGCTGGAGCTGGAGCAGCAGTTCCCGGATCTTCAGACCGCGGATTCCCCTACCGTACGGATCGGCGGAGAGCCGCTCGATGCGTTTGTCAAAGTCCAGCACAGCATTCCGATGATGAGCCTGGGCAATGCGTTTCATGAGCAGGATCTGCGCGATTTTGACCGGCGCGCGCGACAGGGAGCCGGCAAAGAGCTGGATTACGTATGCGAACTGAAAATTGATGGTCTCGCCGTATCATTAACTTATGAGAATGGACGTTTTGTCCGGGGGGCCACGCGGGGCGACGGTACGACCGGGGAAGATATTACGAACAACCTGAAAACGGTCGGCTCTATCCCGCTTCGTCTGCAGGAAGCAGTGGATATCGAAGTGCGCGGCGAAGTGTTTATGCCGGAACGCTCCTTCGAACGGCTGAATGAAGCGAAAGAGCAAAATGGCGAGGCGGTGTTTGCGAACCCGAGAAATGCTGCCGCCGGTTCTCTCCGCCAGCTCGACCCGAAGATTGCAGCCAACCGGAACCTCGACATTTTCACCTACGCCATCGCAGGCGACGGCGGAATGAATATCGACACGCACTACAAAGCGGTCCAGTATATGAAGAAGCTGGGTTTCAAGACAAATCCAAACAGCCGTCGGTGCCGGGACATAGAAGAAGTGATCGAATTTGTGAACGGCTGGGTGGAGCACCGCAATTCCCTGCCTTACGAAATCGACGGCATCGTCGTAAAGGTCAACAGCCTCGAGCAGCAGGACGAGCTTGGATTTACCGCCAAAAGTCCGCGCTGGGCGGTTGCCTATAAGTTTCCGGCGGAAGAGAAAGTAACCCGGCTCCGTGATATTATCCTTTCTGTCGGCCGGACAGGGGCTGTCACGCCGACCGCTGTTCTCGATGCGGTACAGGTGGCAGGCACCACTGTGCAGCGCGCCTCTCTGCACAACGAAGACCTGATCCGGGAGAAAGATATTAAAATCGGAGATCAGGTCGTTGTGAAAAAGGCGGGGGATATCATTCCGGAGATTGTACGAGTGCTTGACGACCTGCGTGACGGCACGGAAGAGGAATTTTCCATGCCATCGACCTGCCCGGCCTGCGGCAGCGAGCTCGTTCATCTCGAAGAGGAAGTCGCCCTGCGTTGCATTAACCCGCAGTGTCCCGCTCAAATCCAGGAAGGACTCATTCATTTTGTGTCACGGGATGCTATGGACATTGACGGACTCGGCGAAAAAGTGATTCAACAGCTGTTTTCCCATAATCTCGTGACCGGGATTGCCGACCTGTACAAACTGGAGCGCGAAGAACTGCTGAAGCTGGAACGCATGGGGGAAAAGTCCGTTCAGAACCTGCTGGATGCGGTGGAAGCATCCAAAGCGAATTCCCTGGAAAAGCTCGTGTTTGGTCTGGGCATCCGCTTTGTTGGAGCGAAAGCCGCCCGCACTCTGGCAGAGGAGTTCCGCACGATGGACAATCTGCGTGGAACGGACACAGAGAACCTGCTCGCGGTTAATGAAATAGGAGACAAAATGGCAGAAGCCGTCGTCCGTTATTTCGATATGCCGGAAGTGAATGAACTGGTGGACGAACTCCAGCATCTCGGCTTGAATATGGAGTATACAGGACCCGCTAAAGAAGAGGTGTCCGGTAATTCCCAGCTTAGCGGCAAAACGATTGTGCTGACCGGCACGATGGAACAGCTGACCCGGAATGAAGCCAAAGAGAAAATCGAGGCACTCGGCGGCAAAGTCACCGGCAGTGTCAGTCGGAGTACCGATATTGTTGTGGCGGGAGAAGACGCCGGATCCAAACAGAGCAAAGCAGAAGAGCTCGGAGTGGATATCTGGGACGAAGCCGCTTTTTTGAGAGAAATCGACTCCTGAATTTTTTTGGGACAGCAGCGCTGGATAAACATGCCATCATCATGTAAGATGGAAACCGGAGAACGAGACGACGTTCAGATAAATGAGGAGATGGAACAATGTGGAGAAAAACCGGGGTTCTGATGGCTGCCTCGTTTCTTCTGCTGACCGGCTGTATTCCGGGTCTGCAGCCGGATCAGCAGGAAGAAGGGGTGGAGACCGAAGAGAACGAACAGACAACAGAGGAAGATACGGTGGAAGTCAGTCCGGAAGTCCCCAGTCTCGATAACTATTACCGTAGCGTGCTGCAGGACGGGCAGTATATCAGCGGAGCGGCGCGGACGTTCCACCGCGATGTGATGTACAACCGGATGGATCTTGAACGAATGTCGGCCGGTATGCAGGAACTGGCTGCCCAAGAGTTCAGCCAGGAAGATTATTTTTTCCGTGCTGGTCAGCTTATTTCAAGCAGTGAACTGAACAGCTGGCTGATGAGACAGGCAGAAGACAATCAGGCGGGTCTCAACCCGCCGCTTGCGGATGCTGACAACTTTGAAGCGCGCGAACGAAATAATCCCCGCCCGCTCTCGAATATCATTGAACATAACTACATGGTCGAAAACAATAACGGGAATCTCGAGCTCGGCGGCATGGTCATCGGTCTGTCGATGAACAGCATCTATTACTTCCGGCAGGAAAATGAAGACGGAACATACGGGCCATGGCTGGAGGAATCCATCAGCCGCCAGCAGAGTATGGAAGCAGCCCGGAACATGGCTTCTCAGATACTCGAAAGGTTACGCAGTGAAGACAGGCAGAACGGCGCCCTTCAGGATATCCCGATTATGTTTACCGTGTTCCGGGAAGCTCCCCGCGAGTCTAGTGTTCCCGGAAACTTTATCGCGACCGGCACCGCCGCTCCCGGTGAAAGTGTAGGAAACTGGCAGAATTTAAATGAGGATTACGTGCTGTTTCCTTCTACCGAGGCAAACGAGAATCACCGCCAGGATTCCGAAGCGTTCAATCAGTTCAGAGATGAAGTAAACGCCTTTTTCGAGAATTTTGTCGGTGTTGTTGGAGAGGGGTACTACCAAAACGATGAATGGCGGGAGCTGACAGTCGATATTCCTATCACGTTTTACAATGAGACAGAAGTTATTGCATTTACTCAGCACGTGACGGATAAAGTCGAGCAGCATTTTCCTAATCTGGATGTGGAAGTCCGGATCAATTCGTCGGAAGGGCAGGAAGCTCTCATTGTTAAAGATGTAGGGGAAGAATCATTCACCCATATGTATTAAGGGGGAAAACGGGCATGCGTTGCCCGTCGCTGCCTTATTTGGTATCATCTAGGTATTGTGAAGATTTGTTTTAGCGGAGGTGACAGATCATGGAACGGATTACTAAAGATCAGGTCAAGCATGTGGCGCATCTGGCCAGACTTTCCATAACGGAAGAGGAAGTCGATACGTTTACCGAACAGCTTGATAACATTATTGAATTTGCCGAGCAGTTGAATGAATTGGATACAGAGGATGTAGAGCCGACGACACACGTCCTTGATATTCATAATGTGCTGCGCAAAGACGAACAACGCCCGTCGCTCGACCGGGAAGACGCGTTGAAGAATGCGCCGGATCAGGAAGACGGTCAGGTGAAAGTACCATCGGTGTTAGAGTAAAGGAGGGACAAACAGAATGTCGATTCTCGAAGAAAGTTTTTCTGAGATACATAAAAAGCTCCACAATAAAGAACTGAAAGTATCTGAGCTTGTTGATGCTTCGTTTTCCCGCATCAACGAAGTCGATGACAAAGTACAGGCGTTTCTTTCCCTGAATGAAGAAGCGGCGAGAAACCAGGCGGCGAAAATGGACGAAGCGCTCGGAACAGAAGATACACGCGGTCTGCTTTTCGGACTGCCGTCCGGCATCAAAGACAACATCGTTACCAATGGACTCCGCACGACCGCGGCAAGTCAGCTGCTGGCGAACTTTGATCCGGTGCACAATGCCACCGTCATGGACGGGCTGGAAAAGGCGGAAGCTCTCACCATCGGCAAGCTGAACATGGATGAATTCGCCATGGGGTCTTCCAATGAGAATTCCGGTTTCTACAGCACCCGCAACCCATGGAATACCGATTATGTGCCGGGTGGATCAAGCGGCGGCGCGGCGGCGTCCGTGGCGGCCGGAGAAGTAAGCTTTTCCCTTGGATCCGACACCGGCGGTTCCATCCGCCAGCCGGCATCCTACTGCGGCGTTGTCGGCTTGAAACCGACGTACGGAAGGGTATCGCGTTACGGACTTATTGCTTTCGCGTCCTCACTCGATCAAATCGGTCCGCTTACGAATACCGTGGAAGATAACGCGCTCGTTCTCGGGCAGATCGCCGGTCATGACCGCAGAGATTCCACGTCCGCCGATGTCGGCGTGTCGGATTACCTGTCATCGCTCACCGGAGATGTGAAAGGCATGAAAATCGCCGTGCCGAAAGAATATCTCGGAGAAGGGGTTCACGAAGATGTACGAAATCGTGTCCTTGAGGCACTGCGGGTCCTCGAGCAGCAGGGAGCGGAATGGGAGGAAGTCTCCCTGCCGCATTCGCAGTACGCAGTGGCCGCCTATTACCTGCTTGCCTCCTCGGAAGCTTCGGCTAACCTCGCCCGCTTTGATGGTGTCCGTTACGGTGTGCGTGCAAGTGAAGCGGACAACCTTATCGACATGTACAAAGAAACACGAAGCCAAGGGTTCGGCGACGAAGTAAAACGTCGTATCATGCTCGGTACGTTTGCGCTCAGTTCCGGGTATTACGACGCGTACTACAAGAAAGCCCAAAAAGTCCGTACCTTGATCAAACAGGACTTTGATCAGATTCTGGAAAAATATGACGTCATCGTAGGACCGACGGCGCCGACAACGGCCTTTAAAATCGGCGAGAAAGTAAATGATCCGCTCACGATGTACGCCAACGACATTCTGACGATTCCTGTCAATCTTGCCGGCGTACCGGCGATTTCTGTACCGTGCGGATTCTCGGAAGGACTGCCGGTCGGGCTGCAGATTATTTCGCGTCCGTTTGAAGAAAGCACTGTTTACCGCGCCGCCCATGCTTATGAGCAGGCTGCCGGACACCATAAAGCCAAGCCGGAATTGTAGGGGGGGAACCTGTGATGAAATTTGATACCGTCATCGGCCTGGAAGTCCATGCCGAACTGAAAACCGATACGAAAATTTTCTGTAACTGTTCGACGGAATTCGGGGCACCGGCAAACACGCATACGTGCCCGGTCTGTCTCGGCCATCCCGGTGTGCTCCCGGTTTTGAACCAGCGCGCTGTGGAATACGCCATGAAAGCCTCACTTGCTTTGAACTGTGAAATTGCAGGGGAAACCAAGTTCGACCGCAAGAACTACTTTTATCCCGACAGCCCGAAAGCATACCAGATTTCACAGTTCGACAAGCCGATCGGTGAGAACGGATCGCTTGAAATTGAAGTGGACGGCTATAAAAAGAACATCGGCATTACCCGTATCCATATGGAAGAAGATGCCGGTAAGCTGACCCACGATGAATACGACGACCATAGTCTTGTCGATTTCAACCGTGTCGGTACCCCGTTGATTGAGATCGTTTCTGAACCGGATATTGAAACACCGGAAGAAGCGTATGCCTATCTTGAAAAGTTGAAGGCTGTTCTTCAGTATACGGAAGTTTCTGACTGCAAGATGGAAGAAGGGTCTCTCCGCTGTGACGCGAACATTTCGCTGAAACCGGCGGGGCAGGAAGAATTCGGGACCAAAACGGAACTGAAAAACCTGAACTCCTTCACAAACGTTCACAAAGGTCTGGCTTACGAAGAGAAGCGCCAGGAACAGGAGCTTCTCTCCGGCGGCGACATTCTTCAGGAAACCCGCCGCTGGGATGACGCGAAAAAAGAAACGACTTTGATGCGCGTGAAAGAAGGATCGGACGATTACCGTTACTTCCCGGAACCCGACCTTGTGTCGCTGCACATCAATGAAGACTGGAAAAACGATATCAAAGCCACTATTCCGGAACTTCCGGACGCCCGCCGGGAGCGCTATATGGAAGAGTTCGACCTGCCGGCCTACGATGCCGGCGTCCTCACGCAGTCGAAGAACATGGCGGACTTCTTCCAGGAAACAATCAACGAAGGAGCCGACGCCAAGCAGTCTGCCAATTGGCTGATGGGGGACGTCAACGGATATTTGAATTCCAATGACATGGAGCTTGCCGATACAGAGCTTACGCCGTCCTCACTTGCCAAACTGGTGACTCTGATAGATAAAGGCACCATTTCCAGTAAGATCGCCAAAACCGTCTTTACCGATCTCATGGAACAAGGCGGCGATCCCGAACAGATTGTACAGGACAAAGGGCTTGTGCAGATTTCGGACGAAGGCGAACTCAAACAGATTGTGGACAAGGTTCTTGAGAACAATCCACAGTCCATTGAAGACTATAAGAACGGGAAGGACAAAGCTATCGGTTTCCTCGTCGGCCAGGTGATGAAAGAAACGAAAGGCAAAGCCAACCCGCAGATGGTGAACCAATTAATTGTGGACGGCATGAATGCCTGATACAAAAAAAGAGTCTGGGACAAAATTCTAAAGTGACTGAAAAATTCCGAACGATTCTTCAGAGAATCGTTCGGAATTTTTGTTCTGCATTCTACACCGCTTCGTCAAAACACTTCGCTTTTACTCCAGAGCACAAGGGCGGCATCGATTCGCTGGGGCTCATCGTGTCTTCTTTGCACTCCGGAGTACAAGGGCGACATCGATTCGCTGGGGCTCATCGTGTCTTCTTTGCCGTGGGCACGGCTCGAAGGGAGGAAGATCGGCTAAAACCGGCACATCCTGTGTCAACGCCGACCTGACCCGCATCCTGCGGGCCCTCGGAAGAAAAACCCTTCCTGCGGGGTACCCGCGACTCGTGCTTTCCCACTGGAGTCTGCGTGTTTTGACTACGCTATATTTGAGGCTTTTGATTATAGAATTGGAACATTCGGTTTTTCATCATGATGATTATCTTTTGTCCCAGTCTCTTTTTGCATACCGGATGAAAAGGTATAATATAACCTTAAGTGTGCAGTTTCTAGGTTTGTACCGGCTCTGATATAACAGTGTACGTGTCGTTTTCATAAATGAGGGCGTTGAGCTGCATGTTAAAGCCGGCCCCTCCGTCGATACCGATTTTGTCGGATTGAAACCAGGGCTGCGCGTTTTCGTGCAGCGTAGGGGTCGGGGTATGTCCGAAGATGACGGTTTTTCCGGCGTTGTGTGTTTTCTCAAGAAAAGGAGACCGGATCCAGACGAAAGTACGCGGCTCTGATTCTTTCCAGTCTTCGGCAAATGGATCGATGCCGGCATGAACAAGAATATGTTCCGGTGTCTCTGCGTACCGCTGCAGGTTATCCATGAAATCGAGATGCTCCGGAAAATCCCGGCGGATGGCGTGCACGATTTCATCAAACGGACTTCCCGCCAGTTCTTCCCCGACGTAACTCCGCAGCGTGTTCCCGCCGCCGTTTTCCATCCATAAAGAAAAGCCGTCCGCGTCTTCGTCCTGAAAAGCCTGCAGCATCATATCTTCATGATTGCCCATTAAACAGGTGACATCAGCACCTTCCTGATTCTTCAGATCGAGAATATAGCGGATGACATCAAAAGACTGCGGCCCGCGGTCTATAAAATCTCCAAGCAGAAAAAGCCGGTCCTGTTCCGGCTGGTAATCGATACGGTGTAACAGCGATACAAAGGCTTCAAACTGTCCGTGAATATCAGAAATAAAAATATCCCGTGTCAATGAAAGTCCTCCCTCACAAACGTCTTTCATGTATGATTCCCATTTTTTCCACGTCAGAAACGAAGAGTTGGCTGCTGCTGGATGAAAAAACCAATCCGGTTGATTTTCTCGTCAGAATCGCTTCTTTCCTGTAAGATAGAGGAAAGAAGGATATTTAACTAACCATAGGAGAAACGCCATGAAGCAAGCACGAGTGATTTATAACCCTACCGCCGGAAAAGAACAGATGAAAAAGCAGCTGCCCTATATTCTCGACCGTTTGGAGCAGGCGGGATATGAAGCGTCCGCCCACCAGACAAAACACGAAAGTGATGCCCGGATGGAGGCAGCACGGGCGGCACAGCGGAAGTTTGATGTTGTCGTGGCTGCCGGAGGAGACGGCACGATTTTTGAAGTGGTGAACGGCCTGGCTGAGCAGCAGAATCGTCCGAAACTCGGTATTATTCCGGCCGGCACAACGAACGATCTTGCCCGGGCTCTTGGTATTTGGCGCAATGACATAGCAGGGGTGTGTGATATCATAAGCGCCGGCCACAGCGAACCGATAGATATCGGACGGGTCAATGAACAGTATTTCATTAATATAGCAGCCGGCGGCAAACTGACAGAGCTGACCTATGACACCCCCAGTAAACTGAAAACGATGCTCGGCCACTTTGCCTATTATGTAAAAGGCTTTGAAAAACTGCGCTTTCTGAAGCCGAAACCGGCCCGTATTGAATACGACGGCAAATGGTTTGAAGGGGAAATCATGTTATTTTTGATTGCCAATACGAACTCCGTCGGCGGTTTTGAAAAACTGGTGCCGGATGCCAGTTACAACGACGGCATGTTTGACATGATAATCATTACAAAAACGACCATTCCGGAATTGATCCGGATCGGCACACAGGCGTTGAACGGGGAACACCTGCAGCATGAAAAATTGATGTATGTACAGGCCAACCGGGTAAAAATCCATGTGGAAGGGGATATGGAACTGAATCTGGACGGCGAATACGGCGGACAGCTTCCCGGAGAGTTCGTCAACCTCCACCAGCATCTTCACCTCTTCGTGCCCGGCAATGACACAGAGGACTAAGAAAAGCACCGCATCCAGATGCGGTGCTTTCCTACGTTACAGCTGTTCGTTTATTCTGTTATCTGATACGTTCCGGTGCGGCTGTCAAACGAGCTTTCCCAATCGAAGCTGTCTTCGGTCTGTTCGTATGTATCCTGGAATTCTCGGCCGAATTCGTTCCATTTTTCGTTAAAAGAAGCGTCTCCTTCGGTTTCCTCTGAGGTATCAGCATTGGAATCCTCCGACTCTGAACTCTGTATACCTATGGATGGGAAATCGCTCCATGCGCTGCTTTCTGCGTTTCCGGATTCCGTTGAAGTGGAATTGGAGCCGAACATACTATCCTGCCCGAATTGATTCCACTTTTTATCAAAATCCTGCAGCTTTTCTTTTTCAGTCCGCGTGTCCTTCCCGGCTTCTTCAGCTGCCTGCTTCGCTTCATTCCAGCGCTCTTCCCACTGCTTGTTTTCGTCCCCGGAAGATGTTTCCTCCGATGATTCTTCCTGCTCGTTTGGGTGGTTCTGAAAGAACAAGTCATTCGGGAGGGAAAAATCGGAAAGCGGCGAAATCAGTCCGGCACCGAGAATCAATCCTGCTGCCATTTTCAACGGTTCATCTCCTCCTGCCTCGTCAATGTTGGCATGACGGCGATTAATACCCGCGGCGGATATTGAAAAAAGACCAGATTCCTGTAGCGACCGATACAATAATGGTGAAAATAATAAACCAGTGCGGCATGTCAGACCGTCTCCTTTCGAAAAAATAACAGAATTCTCCTTACTATAAAGAATAGTAGGACAGTGGTAAAAAATCAACACGAACGTGTACTTAGTATCAGAAAAAAAGCAGCGGGGTATACCACCCCGGCTGCTCATCTCGCGGTTTCTTCCTTTTTCATGGCTTCGCGTTCATCTTGCGAGTACATGCGCGAACGGGTGAGGAACCGTCTGCCTTCGGGTCCGTCGAGGGAGAACATGCCGCCACGTCCATCAACGACGTCAATGATGAGCTGCGTGTGTTTCCAGTACTCATATTGATCCTGGGACATGTAAAACGGCATGCCGCCGATATCGCCGAGGTAGACGTCACTGTCCCCGATACGGAATTCCCCGCGTGCAAAGCACATCGGTGAACTGCCGTCACAGCACCCGCCGGACTGGTGGAACATGAGGGGGCCGTGTTTTTCTTCCAATGTTTTGATGAACGCAAGGGCTTCCTCTGTCGCGGTCACTCTATCGACTGTCATCTGCATTCATCCTTTCTGCATCAGGGTTTAGAAAAATCCGAGACCGGTGTCTCCGTAATTGACGAGCAGGTTTTTCGTCTGCTGGTAATGGCCGAGCATCATCTTGTGGTTCTCACGACCGATGCCGGATTTTTTATAGCCGCCAAAGGCCGCATGCGCCGGATAATCGTGGTAGCAGTTCGTCCAGACCCGACCGGCCTGAATTTCGCGTCCGAAACGGTAGGCGGTGTTCATGTCGCGCGTCCAGACGCCGGCGCCGAGGCCGTACAGTGTGTCATTGGCGATTTCAAGCGCTTCTTCGTTCGTTTTAAATGTGGTCACCGCGAGCACCGGACCAAAAATTTCTTCCTGGAAAATCCGCATCTTGTTATTGCCTTTAAAGATGGTCGGCTGCACATAATAGCCGCCCGCCATGTCGCCTTCGAGTTCATTCACTTCACCGCCGGTAAGTAGTTCGGCACCTTCCTGTTTACCGATATCAAGGTAGGAGACGATTTTGTCCATCTGCTCCTTGGACGCCTGCGCGCCCATCATCGTTTCGGTGTCGAGCGGATGACCGGCTTGAATGGCTTCGACCCGCTTCAGCGCCCGTTCCATAAATTCATCGTAAATGGATTCGTGAATGAGCGCGCGGGACGGGCAGGTGCAGACTTCCCCCTGGTTGAGGGCAAACATGACGAAACCTTCCACCGCTTTATCGAGAAATTTATCGTCTTCCTTCATCACATCGGAGAAGAAAATGTTCGGCGACTTGCCGCCGAGCTCGAGCGTGACCGGAATAATATTTTCCGAGGCATACTGCATGATCAGCCGTCCGGTCGTAGTTTCGCCGGTGAAGGCAATTTTGGCGATGCGGCTGTTGGAGGCAAGCGGTTTGCCGGCCTCTGCGCCGAATCCGTTCACTACATTCAGAACGCCCGGCGGCAGCAGGTCTTTGATCAGATCGAGCAGTACGTGGAAGGAGGCGGGTGTCTGTTCCGCCGGTTTCAACACGACGCAGTTCCCCACCGCAAGAGCAGGGGCCACTTTCCAGGTTCCCATTAGAATCGGGAAGTTCCACGGGATGATCTGACCGACAACCCCGAGTGGTTCGTGAAAGTGATATGCCACCGTGTCATCATCAATCTGGCTGATGGATCCTTCCTGCGCCCGGATTACGCCGCCGAAGTAGCGGAAATGATCGACCGCAAGCGGAATATCGGCATTCAGGCACTCCCGCACCGCCTTGCCGTTGTCCCACGTTTCGGCCACCGCCAGCATTTCAGCGTTCTCCTCGATACGATCCGCAATCTTATTTAAAATATTCCCCCGTTCCGAAAGCGACGTGCGGGCCCACGCGTCTTTCGCCTGTTCGCCGGCATCCACTGCTGCTTCCACGTCATCGGCGGTGCCGCGGGCAACCTGGCAGAACACTTCGCCGGTTACAGGGGAGATATTGTCAAAATATTCTCCTTGTGCCGGAGCTTTGTACTCCCCGCCTATAAAATGGTCGTAACGATCACTGAACTGTACGAGACTGCCGGGTGTATTCGGTGCATCATAACGCATAATGAAATGTCTCCTTTCAAAATAGAGTGGAAAAGTCTGTCCATTACCTATGCTTTACAGTTCGTCACAAGCGGGGAGCTCTCACTCCTTTCTTTCATGTAATCGTTCTCAATTTTATTTTACTATGAACGAAAGAAGAATGAAATAAGTCTTTGGAAATAAAAACCTGTTCCGGCCGGGCCGGAACAGGTCGGAGGGACGCACCGTGGAATGGTGGTGCGTGTGCTTTCGTTGTTACGTTTTTATGGCTTCGATTTCTTTTAGAATCTCTTCTATTTCATCGAGAACGTCTCCGCCGAGTTCCACTTCGGTCGCTTTCAGGTTCTCTTCAAGCTGGGAAGGGCGGCTGGCGCCGACAATGGCGGAGCTGACGCCCGGCTGCCGCAGGATCCAGGCAAGCGCGAGCTGGGACAATTTGATGTTGAGCTCGTCATGGGCGATTTTTTCAAGCCGCTCGACCTGCTCGAGAATTGGTTCGGCGAGAAAGCCGCTTACAAACTTCCCGATGTCTTCATGGGCGGCACGGCTGCCTTCGGGGTACTTTTCTTTCGGCTTGTATTTACCGGTAAGAACACCTTGGGCGAGCGGGGAGAAAACGACCTGGCCGATGCCTTCCCGCTGGCTGACCGGGAGCACTTCTTTTTCAATATACCGCTTGATCATGTTGTAGATAGGCTGGTTTGAAACCGGCGCATGGAGTTTGCGGTCTTTGGCTGTATGCACGGCATCGGTGATCTGGGCCGCGGACCATTCGCTGAATCCGTAGTACAGAACTTTGCCCTGCCGAACGAGATCATCGAGCGCCATCAACGTTTCTTCGACGGGTGTTTCGGTGTCAAAACGGTGGCACTGGTACAGATCGATATAGTCCACACCGAGCCGTTTCAGGCTGGCATCGCACTGCTCCATGATATGTTTGCGGGACAAGCCTTTGTCATTCGGACCGTCTCCCATTGGAAAATACACCTTCGTCGCCAGCACATAGCTGTCGCGCTCGAATTCGCGGAGGGTGTGTCCCACGACTTTCTCCGCTTCCCCGCGGTTGTACACGTTAGCGGTATCAAAAAAATTAATCCCGCGCTCATAGGCGGTACGGATAATATCAGCCGCGTTGTTGTCCTCCACGGTGGAGCCGTACGTCAACCAGCTGCCGAGTCCAATTTCACTCACCTTGAGTCCACTGTTTCCAAGTCTCCGATACTGCATGACAAATACCTCCTTTTGTTCATCATACCTGAAAAGAAGGATTGGAACAATTTTGATATTTTTATTATAATGAGAAAGCAACTGGGTTTGGTGCATGGAGATCGGCAGGATTTACGGGCGATTTTCCGGTAGATGCGGGCGGAATCGTGTCGAAAGCGGGCGAAACCATGTCGATTGCAAGCGAAAATGTACATTTGCCAGCGAAACGAAAGGAACGTGATACATTTGATTGAAAAACCCCGGACCACCCCTCTCTATCTCCAAAAACTTCAGGCGCTCGACCGGCGTCTTTCAGCGCTTCATCCGAGACGTCCCGAAATAGAAAATGAACTTGCCAGGTGGAGGGCCGGCTTCAAAGGAGAACAGTCGATAGACTACCATCTCGGATTTCTGAACGATAACTGGTGTATTCTCCATAACCTCCGCCTGCACGACGGCACGCGTCCTTTTCAGATTGATACACTCCTCATCTCGACTTCACTTATCATCCTCGTTGAAGTCAAAAATATCACCGGTATTCTTACATTGGACGCTGAATTCCATCAGCTGATCCGGTTCGATAATGAGAAAGAAGAAGCATTTCAGCATCCGGTACATCAATCAAACAGACATAAAATGCAGATGGGCTGGTGGCTCGACTGGAATCATATACCTTCCCTACCTATAGAGACCATTGTTGTCATGGCTCATCCACGGTCCGTGCTGAAACGCTCAAACGGCACCCCCGGTATGTATCCCCAAGTGATCCCCCCTTACCTGCTGCCTGATAAAATTCATGAGCTGCACCGTCACTATCCAGATCCCGTCTTATCCGGTAATGATGTCCGCAAACTTACCCGTCGTCTCCTAGCCTCACATTCTGAATCTGCGCAGAATCCGCTGCACCGCCATCATATTGCTTCTTCGGATCTGGTGAAAGGCGTGTTCTGCCCGGCCTGCGGCAAAACAGTCATGCAGCGCATCCACGGAAGCTGGCTGTGTCCAAACTGCGGTCATACCTCGAAAAACGCGCATCACCAGGCCCTCCAGGACTACGCTTATCTCATCCAATCTGATATCTCCAATAAAGAAGCAGCTTCTTTTCTTCATATTTCATCCCCTCATACCGTGAAACGGCTGCTTGGGTCCCTGTCTTATCCTGTATCTGGATCCGGCCGGTAAAATACAAGATTTTGATGGATTAAAAATCAGTGAAGAGGGCAGGTTGTTTGTTTAATCGAGCGAATGTTTGTTGATTGCGGGCGAAATGTTGTCGAAAGCGGGCGAAATGACTCCCGTTTCGAGCGAAAACCACATCATTTCGAGCGAACCCCCATCGAGCCAGCCCTCCTCCACATGTGTTAAAATAGCGGACAGCACAGATTCATCGAGAGAAAGGACCAACTATTATGGCAAAGAAGCAGAACACGGACGCGCCGGTACAGAAAAATGACGTCATCACCGCAGTGATCGAGGATCTCACCCATGAAGGGGATGGTGTCGCGAAGGTGGACGGGTACGCGCTCTTCGTCCCGTACGGTCTCCCCGGCGAAACCGCGCAGATCAAAGTCCTCAAAACGAAAAAAGGCTACGGGTTTGGCCGGATCACAGAGCGGATTGAAGAAAGCAGCGAACGCACCGAAGCGCCGTGCCCGATCTATTACCAATGCGGGGGCTGTCAGCTGCAGCATATGACCTACGACGCCCAGCTCCGGTTCAAGCACAAACAGGTGCAGGATGCCATTACCCGTATCGGCGGGATCGACAACGTCCCCGTTCATCCAACGATCGGCATGGAAAATCCGTGGCGTTACCGCAACAAAGCCCAGGTCCCGGTCGGCACACGCAGCGACGGCCACCTGAAAGCCGGCTTTTTTCAAAAACGATCGCACCGCATCATGGACATGGAAAGCTGTATCATCCAGAAGGAAGAGAATGATGAAGCGGTGCAGACCGTCAAACGCATCGCTGATCAGTACAACATCAAAGCCTATGATGAGGAAAACGCCCGCGGCACGCTCCGCCACGTCGTTACACGCCAGGCACACACCACCGGCCAGCTTATGATCGTACTGGTAACAAACGGCCCCGATCTGCCGCACAAAAAGGACATCGTCCGCGATATCACCGAGGCGATGCCAAACGTCACCTCCATCATGCAGAACATCAACACGAAAAGGACCAATGCCATTTACGGAGAAAAAACAACCCTCATCTGGGGGGAGGAACACATTTACGACACGATCGGGGGCATCTCTTTCGCCATATCCGCGCGTTCCTTTTACCAGGTGAATCCGGAGCAGACGAAAGCGCTCTACGACAAAGCACTGGAATACGCCGATCTGCGCGGAAACGAAACCGTCATCGACGCCTACTGCGGCATCGGCACGATTTCTCTCTTTCTCGCACGAAAAGCCCGTCACGTTTACGGCGTCGAATCCATTCCGGAAGCCATCACCGACGCCAAACGAAACGCCGAGCTGAACAAGCTCGATGACGTCACCACCTTTGCCGTCGGAGAAGCCGAAGAACTCGTCCCATGGTGGCATAAAGCAAACGGCCTCCAGCCCGATGTCTTCGTCGTCGACCCGCCCCGCAAAGGCTGCGACGAAAAACTGCTTCAAACCATGATCGACATGAAACCGGAAAAAATCGTATACGTCTCCTGCAACCCGGCCACCCTCGCCCGCGACCTTAAGATTCTCGAAGACGGCGGGTACGCAGCCCAGGAAGTGCAGCCCGTCGACATGTTTCCGCAGACGAATCATATCGAATCGGTGACATGGTTGGAAAAAAAGAAATGAATCCCGATTTCCTTTTTATTTTCAGAAATGGGCGGCAGGGACCACTTAACATTGTGGTATAATATTGAATAAAAAGTAATCTCAAGGGTGGTGAGTAAGATGAGTGTAAACCGTGAAAAAATAAAGCAGTTGATCGACCTTATACCGGATCAAGACGCAGCGGAAGTTCTTGATTTTATTGAATATATAAATTGGAAACGGGAACGTGAGAAGCCTGACCCATTAAATGCTGACTTTCTCTCCAAGGATGAGAATCTAATTGAACAAATCAATCTAAGCCAGTTGGATCGACAGGCTGGGCGTGTTTATGAAAAGGAAGAAGGTCTTGATTATCTTCGAAAAAAGGTAAAGGATTTTGAACGTGGACAAAACTTATAAAGTGTACTGGTCACAGAATGCTTTAAATGAGTTGGCCGGTATTATGGCTTATCCTCCTGAGGTGAAGGAGAGAATTTATTTGGATTCCCACAAACAATTCTCCAAAATGCCTAAGCTCTCCGCCAAACAAATAACATCCGGAAAACTGAAAAATTATTGGGTTAAGCTTGGGCTGTATCAGGTGATTTTTGTTTTTGAAGTGAATGAAAAGAAATCAATTGTCTGGATTGATGGTGTCAAACATAAACGGGAAAATCTATATTGGAAACAAGGAAAAAATAGTGAAAACCTTAATGAAACTTGATATATTTCAAGTATATGTTAGAAATGCTTTAAACCATGAAGTACTTGAATTGTAATTATAAAATGATAATTCAATTGTAAAAAGAAATTGATATAAGTATTACAACTGTAGAAATAAAACGCAGAACCCTGGAGATTCTGCATCCATATACGGGTAGTGCCTAGTTCATAGATGGAGGGATCCTATGCTGATACAGTGCACGAAAGCGTTGCGTGAAGAAATGGAGATAAAGGATAAAGATTTGACGGCGGCGGACAAACCCCGGGAACGTTCCGACCTTCTTACGGGGTGGCATGCGAATGTGATCATGATAGGGGACCGTCGTGCTGTTCTGTTGATGAATGATGAATCGAGATACCCCATTGTTATCGGTGAGGTGGAAGACGAAGATTTTTTGGAAATGCCGGACCTGATGGCGGAAGCGATACGAGAGGTTCTGCGGATGGAAGGAGTCCGGGAAGACGTGCTGGAGCACTATATGTCAGAGGGCGGCGGCTTATTTATCTCGAAAGCATCGGATCAACGTTGGATTGGGAAAATGAATCGTGCGGCGGTGGACGTGGAATTTGAGGGGTCCTATATCGAAGAAGACCGAAAAATCCAATCTCCTCTCAGCATGAAGGCAGCCCGGATGATACAATCGGAAGGAGAGCAGGACGGATTTTTCCCGGCGGAGCGGATGGTGGAGTGCCTTGGCCGTGTGTATGACACGGCGGAGGTGCTCGATGTGGAGCTGTATCAGCTGCATATTGAACTGCCATTGGAGAAACATAACGTTTGGAGACGGGTTTACGTGCCTTCCACGTTTACATTTGAACACCTGCATCAGGTCATCCAGGTCGTATTGGAATGGAAGGACTCTCACCTTCATCAATTTTTTGTACGAAGAGACGGGCAAAAGCCCATGGCCATTGTCATGGACGGCGCGCTGGATATGCTGGATTTTCTGGATACCAGCAAATCAGAAGTACGACTGGAACATATCACTCCACTGAAAGACATACTGCCGGAATACACAGACATCACCTACCAGTATGATACTGGTGAGGACTGGCAGCACACCATTACATTCGAAAAGACACTTTCTGCCGCTGCACGGCGTGCCGTGTACGTGGAAGGACAGGGTGACAGCCCGCCCGAAGACATAGAAGCAGAACGGGGATTGGCAAGCTACGTCATGGCAATGATAAAGAAACAGGAACCGGACGCACCCCGTACCTTCATCAACGAACGTCTGAGAAAAATCCCCACAGCATACACGCTGGCTTTGCTTTAAATAAAAAAGGAGGGACATGCCCTATGTATGAACAGGAATTGACCGTAGATGGATTTATTCATGGAGAAAAAATAAAAGCTGAAACGTATGAAACGCGGGAAAATCCTGCTCATCCAAAGCAGACGGCCGGTTTTTCCCCCGTCAATACAGAAGAGGACGCCGTCCGTGCGATTGATGCGGCGGATGACACGTTTCTCGATTGGACGAACCGGCCGGTGGACGATCGGATCGAGCGGATGAGAAAAGCGATTCAAAAGATAAAAGATGCCACGCCGGCGATCAAGGAGTTGTTGTCGAGAGAACACGGGAAGCCGTTGTATGACGCGGAAGGCGAAATCGGCGTGTCGCTTGCGTGGATGGAATTCGCGTGTGACAACGTAGAAGAGGTGCTGAAAAGCGAAGTGAACGAAGACGAAAACGGCAGAACCATCATCGCCCGCGACGGTATCGGTGTCGTTTCTGCTATTTCGCCGTGGAACTATCCGTTGTCCCTATCCACCATAAAAATCGCACCGGCTTTACTCGCCGGAAACACGATGGTGCTTAAGCCAAGTCCTTACGCTCCGCTTGCGGTGACCAAAGTCACGGAAATGATTGCGGAAGAAATGCCGGACGGGGTACTGAACCTTGTTCACGGGGATGCTGACGTTGGGAAGGAATTAACCTCCAACCCCAAAGTCGCAAAAATTGCGTTCACGGGAGGTACCGAAACAGCGAAGCACATCATGAAAGCGGCAGCTGATACGATCAAAAATCTCACACTAGAACTGGGTGGAAATGATGCTGCTGTCGTGCTGAGTGACTTTGATGTAAACGATGAGCAGGCAATGCGGCGCATGGTCATTTCCAATTTTCTCACCGCCGGTCAGATCTGCATGATTGCCAAGCGGATCTATGTGGACCGCTCGATTTACGATCAATTTGTTGAAAAGTACAAAGAAGCGGCCGATCAATGGATCAGAGTCGGTGATCCGTTTAACGAAAACGTCACGATCGGGCCGATCAATAACAAGCAGCAGGTCGATCACGTCCAAAAGCTGGTGGACCAGGCGGCAGATAAAGGAGCAAAAGTTATCAAGCTCGGCACCATTCTGGATGAGGACGTATTCGAGGAAGGGTACTTTATGCAGCCGACGATGGTACTCGGCGTAGACCACGAGGATCCGATTGTAGAAAAAGAACAGTTCGGGCCGACCGTGCCGATTCTGCCGTTTGACGGGGATGAACAAGGCATTGAACTGGCCAACAACAGTATCTACGGGCTGACGAGCTCGGTATGGGGTGAAGAAGAACATGCAGTGAAAGTCGCGCGCCGCATCCAGGCCGGAACAACTATGATCAACACCGCCGCCGTTCAGGGACTTGATGTCCGGTACCCATTCGGCGGTGTGAAACAATCCGGCATCGGGCGCGAATACGGCGAAGAAGGCCTGCTCGCCTACACCGACACCCACGTCATCAACATCCCGAACAACAAGGACCTGCCATACATTCCGGAATAACCGGTAACGCTCCTGTGCTGAGTAAGCACAGGAGTTTTTTAAAACAAAGTATGCAGTCTGCGCCCTGAAGGAACAGCTGAATGACGGATCGAGTTTAGTATGAATCGTTTCCAGCGAAAAAGCAGCTGGTTCGAGCGAATTCTTGTCGAAAACGAGCGAAAACATGTCGAAAGCGGGCGGAATCTTCAGGTTTTCGAGCGAAACACAACATGCTCATCTAAATCCTATTTATGCATCACAGCGGTCTCTCATTGGCACACTCCTCTGAAAAAAAGAAAATAGTCTCTGGAAAAATTATCATAGGAATGATTGAATGTAAATGTGAGGTGATAGCGGTGTACATAAAGGGTCTGAATCATTTTTTATTTTCGGTGTCTAATCTGGAGAGGTCCATTCGTTTTTATCAAAACGTGTTGGAGGCAACATTGCTGGTAAAAGGCAGACACACTGCTTATTTCGACTTGAACGGAATGTGGCTCGCACTGAATGTGGAAGAAAATATCCCCCGCGGTGACATTCATGCGTCGTATACTCATACCGCCTTTTCCATTGAGGAGTCCGACTTTGACAGGGTGTACAAAAAGCTGCTGGATCTGGGTGTCACGATGTTACCGGGGCGTGAAAGAGAGGAAGGGGATAAGAAATCCATCTACTTTACGGATCCGGATGGGCATAAGTTTGAATTTCATACAGGAACCCTGCAGGATAGATTGGATTATTATAAAGAAGAAAAGCCGCATATGGAATTTTACATATAATCCGCGAGGAGGGAAGCATTATGTTATGTATTGGACAATCCAGGTTTTTACTCTGCACTGTGTTTACTTTAGTTCTATCCGGAACTTTTAGTGGCGGTGCGTCAGCACAGGATTTGTACGAAGTAGATCTGCCTGAAGATGAATTTAAAAAAGTGGCTGTTGAACAATTACAGCTGTCTCATGTCCAAAAGGACTCTTTCTCCTTTTCGTCAGATTATACATTTATTCATAACAATGGTGATAAAATGGACCCTCAAAAAGTCAGTGCTTTAATAGAAGGTAAAGTGGGTTATAACGATGACGGAAATTTGATTGGTATCGGTATATCATATGGCGGCAAAAAAACAGACTTTTTCTTCTCAAATGTTTCGGAGGATGAATATAATAAAGCTGCTCAAGAAAGCTTGTCCGGGGAAAGCAGCGAAAGCCCGATGAACCATGCTTTAAAGAAAGCAGAAAGATTCGCTGAACGATTGAATTATCACTCGAATTTTAATGAAAAACAAGGGGTTCAAACAACGGATAAACCATTTTGGGATGGTCATGAATACAATGACAGCGATATTTTAGATGGGATCTTGAATTCGACTGCGCCACTTGGCTTGAGAGATTTTCTCCTTGGTGTATCGGGAGACTGGAAAATATCTAATGCAGAACGTAGCGAGGATTCAGAGTGGTAATAATGATCAAGGATAGGTATTTGAACAAAAAGATCACAGATTGAGGGTCTTGGATAGAACGTTAAATCCTATCATACATGAGCATTTGATATAGTCTGAGAGGAGGGAGCAGGGTGGTCTTCGCATATTTGCTGATCGTCAATCCTCTGTTGTTTTTTGCTGCTGGTATTCTTATGGGTATGTTTCTTCCACTGAAAAACTCCGCCGTTCGAGTAACGACAGCATTGATTCCTGTGCATGGTTTGTCTTTTGCAGTTATGATTGGGTGGCAGCAGATGAGTTTTGCCGCGGCCCATCTCGTTTATGGCACCTAAAAACTTATCAATAAGATGAGTTGAGTGTAACCATCTCGGACGTTTCCAGCGGAAAGTCGGCTGGTTCGAGCGAATTGTTGTCGAAAACGAGCGAAAACATGTCGAAATCGGGCGGGAACACAACGTTTTCGAGCGGAACACGATCACGAACACAACCAGCAAAGGAGTAACTTCGATGGATACAACAGAAGAGTCAACAGTCACAGCGGAGGGGAGGCTGGGCCTTCACGATGCGCTGCAGCATTTTCGTCTTCATACGATGAGAAAAATGGCGGTAATCGGCGTCATTGCTTTGATTCCTATTTATATCGTATTCCACCTGCAGTTTGCGATGGGAGTAATCGGTACGGCTGCCATCACCCTTTTGATTGAAGCGGCGGGCATGCTTGCAGGGTGGATGATTTTAAAATATAAATTCAAAAAACAGAATCAACGTAATCCGATGATGAAAGACGGGGTGACGTACATATTCCAGCCGGACGGTTTTTATGAAAAAAGAGCGGAGGAGACGGCCTTTATGGAATGGCACCGGCTCGAGGGGGTACGTGAACGCCGTGACTTTTTTCAGTTATATCTTACGAAGGAGCAGGCTGTTGTCGTGCCGAAACATTTCTTCACTGGCGAAACCGATATACAGCAATTCCGGGAGATTCTCCGTCATCAGAAAGAATGGCAGAACATCAGGCTGCGATGACATGTCCCTCAGCGCAGCTTGTTATTCCCCGTACTGCCTCTGTCTTATAATATCCATGCTTTCCATTAACCAGAAGATATAATTTTCTTCGCGCGAAATGGCTTTGGTTAAGACAAAATAATGCCCGAGGTCGTCGGCATCCAAATCCACAGGTCGGTTTTCCTCCCCGAAATGATAAGCATACTGTTCTTTCAGCATGTTTAATTTATTGGTGCGCAGGTTTAATTGATTTTCAAACAACGCAAGAAGATCTGCAGAGGGGATATCTTTCAGAAAATAGAGCCGCAGCGCGAACACATCTTTCTCCGTTTCGAGATGATCATCCTGTGTCAAAAGCCATGTGTGCAGATCCTCTTTTCCTTTCTCCGTCAAGGTGTACATCTTTTTTTCCAGCTTCTCCCCGGACAGCTCAATGTAAGAGGAAATCAGCTCTTCCTCCAGCAGCTTCTTCAACTCCGTGTAAATCTGACTGTGTTTAGCACTCCAGAACTGTCCAATCGCCTGTTTGAAGTCGGACGTAATATCGTATCCACTTTTATCATCTTTTCTCAAAAGGCCTAAGATAGCGTACTTCAGCACTCTCCGGGCTGCCATAACTATTCCTCCGTTTCTACTTGCATTGACGTTATTATATCACAGGTGTAGAATAAATCATATAAAGTTAAACATGTAAACAATGACATGTTTAATATTACGAAGGAGGAGACAGATAATGAAAGATCTTAATGAATTTCTTGGAAGCCATCTCATTTATACGTACGAAAACGGCTGGGAATATGAAATGTACATTAAAAATGAAGACACGATCGATTACCGCATCCACAGCGGTATGGTCGGCGGGCGCTGGGTCCGCGACCAGAAAGTCGACCTCGTGAAAATCGTCGACGGCGTGTTTAAAGTATCATGGACGGAGCCGACCGGCACCGATGTTTCCCTGAACTTTATGCCAAATGACAAACGCATGCACGGCATCATTTTCTTCCCGAAATGGGTGCATGAACACCCGGAAATCACTACGTGCTATCAAAATGATTACATCGATGTCATGAAAGAATCCCGCGAGAAATACGACACGTACCCAAAACATGTTGTTCCGGAATTCGCGGACATCACGTTTTTCCAAAACGAAGGCGTTAACAACGAGAGTGTTGTGGCGGAAGCGCCGTATGAAGGCATGACCGATGACATGCGCTCCGGCCGATTAACCTTCAAATAATAGATAACTGAATCAAAAAGGCTGTTCCATGTGTTCATCACAAAAGGAACAGCCTTTTTATTTACAGGGAAATTCCCTGCGGCAGCAGCATTCCGGTAAGAATGGTCAGCGCGAGGATAACAATGACAACGACGAGAAAGGGTCTCGGGGCATCGTCCTTTTTATAATGACTGAAATAGATTTCCATCAGCCCGATACTGATAATGCCGAGCGCGAGTTTGCCGAGACCTCCGAGGTTGACAGGAACGAGCCCGAGCAGTATAAAACCTGTCATAATAGCTCCCAGATAAAGAATCCGGAGCAGATTGTGGACGATCAAGGCTGTTATTTTCATCTGTCTGCTGTAAAGATAATGGACGAGAGCGAACAGCAGGATAACGACGATAACTGCACCCAGGTGGTAGTGAACGATCATAACGGCCCCCATATTGGCTCAGGATAATTTCATTATAACGCGCCGGAGCCCCGGAAAGCATTAAATGAAAAAAGAACCAAAGCATACACGATGCACTGGAGTAATCAAGCTTTTTCATCGATACTATTATACCATTAACATAGGTAAAAAGAATCACACACTTTTCATAAAAGCGGAGATACCAGCATATATAATGACTATGAAGTAGATATTCATAGATATAGCATTAACATTTTGTGAAGTCTGTATTAAGCACTGTAAATGTACGAAAATTATGATATATGATGTTTGAGGAAAAGGGGGCAATTAAGTAGAATAAAAAAGCAGCTGTTAACAGAGAAATAAAAAGGGACGATTATTTCTGTTACTTACTAAGTAGAAACAGCCTAGAAGGAGTGGAAGTACGAAATGTTAAAGAAAAATTGGAAGAAAATAGCCCTTGCGGCAGGTTTATCTTTAACCATGCTGACTGCGGCATGTGGTCAAAATGAATCAGGAGAAGGCGGCAGTGAAGGTTCAGGAGAAGGAAGCGGCAGCAACGGAAGCTCAGGAGAAGAATCCGGTGAAAGTTCTGGTGAGCAGACAGAATCTTCTGCCAATGTAGGGGAAGCTGTAGATTATACGATTGTAGGTATTGAACCGGGAGCAGGAGTTACAGCAGCCACAAATACTGCTCTTTCAGAGTATGATAATCTGTCCGGTTGGGAGCAGAAAACATCATCTACGGCTGCTATGTTATCGGAATTAAGAACAGCGTATAGTAATGAAGAGCCGATTGTCATTGTCGGTTGGAACCCGCACTTCAAATTCGCTCAGTGGGATCTGAAGTATCTGAAGGATCCAAAGAATGCGTACGGGGAAGCTGAAGAAATCAGAACGATGGTAAGAACAGGACTGGAAGAGGATATGCCGGGAGTTTACACTATCTTGGACCGTTTCAAATGGACATTGGAAGACTCTGAATCCTTCCTGCTTGAAGCACAGGAAAAGGATATTGAAACAGTAGCCCAGGAGTGGGTCGACAACAATCAGGACAAAGTAGATGAATGGATAAACGGTGTAGAATCTGTAGACGGAAAGTCTGTAGAGCTGGCACTTACTCCATGGGATTCTGAACGTGCGTCTTCAAACGTTGTAAAACTGGCACTGGAGCAGAAAGGCTATGATGTAACGCTCACACCAGTTGATCCGTCCATTGTGTTTGAGTCCCTCGCAAACGGAGATGTAGATGGTTCAACAGCAGCGTGGATGCCGAAAACGCATGGCAGTTTCTATGAAGAACACAAAGAAAATATTGTAGACCTCGGTCCTAACCTGGAAGGTGCCTTGACCGGATTAGCCGTTCCGACATATATGGATATTGAATCCATCGAAGACCTGGAACCTGCAGAATAACAGAACAACAAAAAGCCGCATTCGTGATAATCACGGATGTGGCTTTTTTCATTATCCCTTATTCATAGAATGTTTTATCTTTGATAAGCTGAAAAATCTACACCGGCTCAGAGAGCGGCCGGTACTGCTTCAGCAAAATCCGCTAATGTCTTTTGCTTCAGCTCTTCTTCCATTGTATCTTCGGCTGATACCATCACCTGCTTTACCATGCACTCCGGATTATCGTTCAGGCAGCCGTCAAAAAGGGAGACAGGTCCTTCCACGGCATGAATGATATCAAGAAACGATATATCTTCCCAGCCGCGCGGCAGACGGTATCCGCCTTTGGCTCCGGATGCCGATTCCACGAGCCCCGCTTTAACGAGCTGGGTTAAAATCTTGGACAGATACGTCGGCGAAATCTCCATTTTCTCCGCCAGCGGCTGTACGCCCAGCTGCTGTTTTGGATCGGTCACCACAAAATACAGCATCGTATGCAATGCGTAATTGGTCGCCTTCGAAAACTTCATCTTTTTTCACCTCTATGAAAGAGTTATTATATCTATAATAGATTCGGTTGATACAAAAGTCAAATGTCTGAAACACTCCTATATGTGATAAAATGGAATCAAATGGTATGGGAGTATGCAAGACAAAGGAATCAGCGGATAGAGGGAGGAGATGTGTTTTGGGGAAAAAACGGAATCTCGATACGCTCATTTTGGAGCTTCTGTATCATGAGAATATGCAGAGCAGGGAGCTGGCCAGGCGTCTCCGGTTGAAATCAATGAACCGGTTTAACGCAGTAAGACTGGATGATAAGCTGCAGAAGCTTGAAGAAAAAAACCGGGTGCGTTCCTATTGGTACGACGACCAGAAGCAGACCAGCGGGGCGGTGTATTACATGATAACCGTTGAGGGGCAGAAAACCCTCCGCAAAAAGAAGGACAGAGGGTCTCTGGCTATAGAAGTGTTAGGTTACATCCTGGATGGTATAAGAATCTGGCAGTAAGCAGATTATGGATTAAAAGCTTCCGGAAGCATTTTTAACCCGTCTACTTCTGCATCTTCTTCTACTTCAATCATAATACAGCGTTTCCCGTTGTAATTTACCTGCCGGACGTATTCGAGATCCTGCGGGCTGATAGAGATATTGGCGATTTTAGTGTTAATCTTGATCGACTTCGAATTGTATTTCGGGACGACACTGCTTGCTTTCAATTCGTGGCTGTCGTTATCCACAGCCCGCTGGAACGCTGTTTTCACCTGTTCGGGATCGACGTCTTCGCCGCTTTGTTTCAGCACCTGCCCGACGTCTTTGTAATCGAGCGTCGGCGCGGTGTCTTCTTCATTTTCCTCCACGACGCGGTGGATCTCCCCGTACACATTCGCGAGGGTGGAAGGGCTGACCTGTCCGCCGGTGACGTCTTTGATCACCTCCTCGAACACGGCTTTGTCTTCTTTTGCTGTTACGATTGTTTCTCCATTTAATACCTCTTCGATGAAGCGGTAATCAGGGTCATTGGCTTTTCCCGCCGCATAAAGAACACGGTTTACATCAGCCGCCCCGTCCGTGATGGATGGAAAAAGAAATCCCGACATCGGATGCTCGAGATCAATGACCGGATCGGTCTCGACGTTGTACTTGAATTCTTTCTCGATATAATCGAACTGCATTTCCCGCTTCGGTTCTTCGGTCTGGTTGATGCTGCATAGAATAAAAGAATTGGAATACATCGTATCCGTCCCGCCTTCCCCGCTTTCTTCGCTCCGGCGCCCCGAGGGAACAGCATATTCCGCGCGGATAAAGGTGATGACGATATCTTTTTCATACGGCTCATCGTCTATCATTTTCTGCGTCATATGAAGCATCTGTTCTTTCCAATCTTCGGTCTCCGAGCTTAAGAGCCCTTTATGCAGAATCAACTGGCTGGAATGTTCCACGTCCCGCTGAAATTTCAACTCGAATAATTTTTCATCGAGCTTTCCGGTCAGGACTTTCTTGAAATTGGTCATGAAAAGCTCCTGCTGCTCCTTATCAAGCATCTCAAACGGCTGACTCTGGTAATGATAGATCTCGGACGTGTCTCTCCTAATATACACATGAAAAATCTCGGAAATTGTTAATGTATCGTTGTCCACTTTGAACTGCCGGCGCAGGCTGGCTATATCTTTTTTCTCCACTACGGTTCACTCCTCGGCTGCGTTGTCGTTAGCTGATGTTTTATTTTAACATAGAAGTAAAGCACACTGAATGCGGGCGCAATGAGGTAGATTACGAGCGAATGTATGTTGATTGCGGGCGAAAACGTGTCGAAAACAAGCGAAACTGTGTCGAAATCGAGCGAAATCGTTTATTCTACTACTGAAGAAAAGGAGAAAATCAATGACGGGAACGATCATACAGTTATTCATTATCCAGCTTCTGCTGCCGGCGTTGTTCATCATTTCGCTGTGGCGGGCGAAAATGACCAGCAAGCTGGAGTGGATCATACAGGGACTATTCACGACAACGTTTATCAGCTGGATCTTTTTGTCATCACCATGGTACTGGTCCAGTTACTACCTCCGTTTTGTCTGGCTGCTTCTACTGGTGCTGGCGCTTTTCTTTTCGTGGAAAAAAATCAGGACTATGCCGTTTCGTGCTGCATACTCCCGCAGTCAGAAAGGATCGCTTGTCGTCTACGTTCTGCTGCTGATTATTTTTGGTATGTATCACATCGGTATTATAAACGGATACAGTGCGGAAGAAGAAGCGGTGGAACTCGCCTTTCCGCTGCAGAATGGCACATATTACGTGAGTCACGGAGGCGCGGATACACAGATTAACTACCACAACGCACATCCGGCGCAGGAATTCGCCGTCGATGTCGTGGCTTTGAATACGCTGGGATCACGAGCGGCAGGATTGTATCCGGAAAATCTGGATAAATACACGATATACGGCAAAGAACTGCACAGTCCATGCAGCGGTGAAGTGACCGCAAGCCGCAGCACCCTGCCGGATCTCACACCCCCTGAGACCAACGCGGATCAGCCGAGAGGCAATTTTGTGGAAGTGCAGTGTGACGGGCAAAATGTCCAGGTGCTTCTCGCCCACATGCAGGAAGGCAGCGTGCAGGTGGAAGAAGGGGACACCGTTGAGGAAGGTGATCCGATCGGCGTCATCGGCAACTCCGGCAACACGAGTGAACCCCATCTACATATGCACGCCGAGCGGAACGGAGAAGGAGTGCCGATGACCTTCAACGGCCGCTTTCTCGTGAGAAACGATATAGTGTGGCTGCGATGAACCTGCTTTAGGTGTTTGCAGGCGGAATATTGTCGATTGCGAGCGAAATTGTGTGCTTTACGAGCGAAACCATGTCGATTGCGGGCGAAAATGGAGATGTTGCGAGCGTTCCGCTGATATATATAAACGCCGCCCCTCGTAAAAGGGACGGCGTTCTAAACCAATTTTATGCTTCCACCAGTCCATCTACGGCCTGCTGCAGGGAATTCTCTACAGCATGGACTTCTATCAGGGTGGAGTTCGGATTTTTCAGTATCTGCTTTGCGTTCTGCCTGGTTTTATGGAACGTTTTCCAACTGTCTTTTGTATAGTCTTTATGGTTTCTGTCCTGCTGGGCGTCGAACAATTCCTGCAGCGAGGATTTATCGACGCTGATGTTATTTTCTCCAGTAATCACATCCATGCCGTCCAGTACAAAGCTGCCGCCTTTCACGACGATTTCGGCGCTGTGGGTTTTGTTTTCGAGTCCCCGCAGCACGTAGGACGTCTGTCTCGCGCCGGTAGCATGAATCCGGTGATCCTCCTGAATCAGGGTGCCATCCACGTACACGTCAATTAACGCATCCGGCGTGGCACCGAACAGGTTAAAGCCTGTACCTTCAAAATCAAACACCATGCTGTTTGTTTGTTCTTCCGTATCCGGGGTGCTGTAAATATTGACGCCGCGGTAATCCATATACGTTTCTTTGGCTTCATTGTCTCCAAGCGACACTTTCAACGTGTGCTGTCCTTCTTCGAGGTTGCGTACGGAATAGCGGATGCCGGTGTCGGAGTCGACAGTGTGACTCCCCATATCTTCGCCGTCGAGCTCCACCTGATAGGCGGTTTCTTCGCCGGTGCCTGCTAAATAGTCAATGCCGGTGCCGGTGAAATGGACAAGAATGTACGGATTGTCGTCAAAATTTGCCCACGCATTGGTACTGTTGGCGCCCCAGTCGTTTTCCCCTTCACGGTAGGCATATACAGTGTTATCGTTCCCGTCAATCGCTGATTCTTCCGATACGGCCGTGAAATCATCGGGAGCCAGGGTGTCCTTTGTCGTAAGCGGACGCTCCTCCGATGTTTCCACCTCAGCGTGGGTGAAGCTCGCATACCCGTCGTTTGCAACAACTTTCAACGTATGCTCGGTTTCTTCCAGGTTTTCAGCGGACCAGACCATCTGCTCTCTTTCGCTGTTATTCAGGTAGTCTGCCTCTCCGGCTGGTTCGCCGTCAAGATAGACATCGGCGGTCCCGTTGGATGGATTCGTGATGCCGTACAACCTGATTTCATTTCCTTCAAATGTAATTTCAAATGATTCGCCGCCGGATCCCCAGGCATTTGTTCCATTGGAGGACCAATCGCCGGAATAGTAGACTTTATTTAATGTGCCCCGGGTGTCGGTCGTGTCCTGGTGGTCGATGTCCACGCCGTTCCAGACAGGTACATCGGTTTCGGTGGTCATCAATGTCCGGTTGAAATGATCAAACCCGGTACGGCTGTAGGTCCAGTCGCCCACGTAACCGATCGGATTCACGTCGTCTTCGTTACTTTGGGCTTCCTCTTTCGAATCGTAGACATGACCTTGCGCGTTATCTACCTTTTCTGATTCGTAGGCATAGCTGTCCAGCGGCTCGATTTTCAAGTTGTCGATGAGTGTTTCATAATAACCGGAGCCAAGCGACACCCGTCCGGCCATGACCGTTTTTTCTTTATCGGTGTAGCTTGCGATTTCCTTCTCATCGAGATACAGCGTAAACGTATTTTCTTTTGCTTCCAGGGCTATATTGTGCCACTTGCTGCTATCAAAGCCGTCGACGGTTCCCTCTTTAACGACGCTTCCCATTTTCACTATTTCATAGGTTCCATCCTCATAAACTTTCGCGTTATAAGGAGCCTGGGAATCACCGCCGCCCGCTTTCACCTGACGGACGCCGATCAGCGCATAATTGCTTCTGTTCTCTGCTTTCGGGGTGTGGGTGTCGAGCAGAAAATCATACGATGCTTTGTAGTTCGCCCAGCGGTGGTCCCCGATATTGGTTGTCGGGTTGCGGTCGGCCTTTGCGCCGTCATTTCCGCCCCAGACAGCCCATTCCGCGCCGATAATGTCAGGCGTGATTTTCTGCTGCAGCATGCTGCCGTGCTGTTCTGCTTTTGGAATGCTCCGTTCGACCCGCTCGTAGCTTCCCTGTTCTTTTGGTTTGGTAGCCTGTTTCACGACCTCGAACGCACCGGTTTGATCGGTGGTATAACGCGGCGTACCGCCGCGGCGCTCGATGTAGTCTCCTCCTTGTTCATCGGTGCCGTACTCGTCATATTCAAAATCATCCTCGTAGGGAAGAGAAAGAATCGTGTCTTCGGACGTATCGACCGGGGCCGACTCATATTCAAAACCTTCCACCTCAGCCTGCTTGTCCAATGTGGAGATGGTGACGATCGAGTAAGGACCTACATCAATGTTGTACTGTCCGTCTTCCGGTGTGATCGTTTTTTTGTGCTGGAACCAGTTTTCATCAATCGCTCCGCCTTCCCCGGGACCTTTGGTTTCCCACACGTGAACCGGAGCATTTTCCTTGCCGCTTAACTGCTCCGCCTGCATCGTATAACGGCGGGTATCTTCCGTATTGTTGGCGAAAATCGTGGAGTAGTCGTCTGTTTCCGGGTCTTTCAGCGTCATGTAGTTGTGCGTGCTTGTATCAACTTCGACACCGCCGTCGAAAAATTCTCCGTCGCTCGCCGTCGCGCCCTGTACGTACTGCCAGCGCTCATTTTTCTCTGTGGAGCGGTCGTCATGTTCGATAAAGTTCATGACATGGCGCACACCCTGAAGACCGCCATCCACTTCATAAAAACCGGACCAGGGGTCTTTCGCGCTGATCAGATGCTTCGGATTGTACGACGCGCCTTCGTAGAAAGCACTGACCGAAGGCTGAAAGTCAAATGATACAGCGTTGAGCGGATGCTCACCGGCTCCTTCCCAGGAGTAAGCGGAGATGATACGGGACGTGACATCCACAATGCCGTACTGTCCGCCGAGCCCGTTGTACTGCGGTTCCATGTTTTCCCGGTAGCGTGCGTTCACCATCGGGGCAACACCTTCAGAAATCCAGACTTCTTTTGGTTTTTTTCCATTATCTTTAAGGGTGTTCTGAAGCTCTGTTAATTCAGCAGAGCCTGATATTTCATAGTGGGTACTGATCACATCGATATCTTCCCGCAGGTCTTCATGGTCGAGAAGGGTCTGACTGATAGAAGATGTATCGCGGTACCCGTCCGCGGCCACAAGTTTGATATCTTCATAGTCTTCGGCGTAATTTGGTTCATCTTCAAGAGATGTAGTGAAATACTGCAGCCATTCTTCATCAATTCTGCCGTTACCGTTCTGGGCTCGTTCATTCTGCGTCACACCGACATAATCCAGCTTAAAGCCGTATTCTTCTTCCACGGCATCGATTGTGTCTTTGTACCATTGGTATCTCTTTTCATAATTCTGATTGGCCGCACCTTCCCACGTCCAACGCGGTTCTCCCCAGCGCAAAATTTCAGTTGTAATATTTTCATTGATCGATTTCGCATCGGCGGCGAACTGAAATCCAGCTCCGCGCAGGACGTTGGCAGGTTCATCCTCATAACGCTTGGTGGCGGGTTCTGTTCCGGATGAAGAGTTCACATCCGCACCCAGTTCCACTTTCACGTGGGCAAGCCCCGCGCCGGTGTCAGGATCAAACAATTGATGCATAATCTCCCAGTACGCATCTGGATGTTCTTCCTTGTAATCCAACATCAACCGTGTCGTGTTATTGGCAGAAACCGTGCCGAATCCTTTGAACCGGTGATCTTCATCGACATCATTCCCATTGATGGTAATGGTTTCCCTTTCTTCATCCGCCAGCACTTTTTCACCGGCTGTCATAGTGGCGAGTCCCGGCAAAACCAGCAGAAGAGCGGCGGACGCCAGCTGTTTTTTTCCAATCATCGAATTCATAACCCCTTTTTTCATTATTATGCTGCGGTGACGTACAAGCCTCCTTTCTGTAAGTGTCCATAACGGTTATCATTGTACGTTGTATTGTATGCGCTTTCATATAACTATTTTGCTTATTATGAAAATAATTTGACTGACTTGGCGGAGAAAGACAATGTTAAATGGAAGGAGCATTGCGTTCGCGCCGATAAAGCAGGATAAGCCGATATCCCACAAACAATCGTCGATATAATATAAATTCCTGCTTGAAAAGCAGCGCGCGGGAGGCCGCAGGTTTTCTGATGGTATGTTATACTATAGGTAAAAAAAGGGAGGCGCACGGGATGTATTGGCTGATCCTTGCCATGGTCGGGACATCTTTCTTTTTTTCGTTTTTCTTCGGGGAACAGTCATGGACCGACTATTACCTACTGGCGGTATGTCTTTTCATGCTTATTATCTTCACCGCTACCCATATAAAAAGGACCAGAAAAAAAACAGGCAGCAAAGACGGATGCCGATATTCGTGAATAAAAACCGACCCGTGTCACCATACCGGGCCGGTTTTTAACTTGCGGCGGGTCCAGCACAAAGAATGCGGCGCCGCCTATGAATACTATTCAAATGAAAGAAAGCGATAGTGTCCAATAGGAAAGACCTATCGGACACTAAGATGTGGAAAAACCGGATTAGTGGTTCCCTATGTAGGGTGTATGACCACTAACCGTGCGAAAAATGGAGATAGTGTCCTATAGAGCGTTTTTAACGGCTGCTAATGCCGCAACCCCATCAAATAGTGTCCACAAAACGGATGCCTCAGAGAAACCTCGTTGCAGCAAAAAGCAAAATTCTTTTCATTTCAGTCAAATCTGTTCCATGTGCTCATTGTTGAAAACGCATACAATATACCTACAGCTGAAACCGCTTACTAAACCATAGGGGGGTGATGGATGTGGCAGAGAATGAAGCTACCACAGCATATCAGAGTAATACGCAGAAACAGCAGTTGGGCCGCTTCAAAAGCACGAAGTTCAAAGAAAACTTCGCGGGCTATATGTTCGTGGCGCCGATGTTGATAGGAACGACTGTTTTAATCATTATTCCTATTTTTATCGCGCTGGCTGTCAGTTTTACGGACTGGGTGTTCATCAGCGGATTTCAGAGCGCGGACTTTGTAGGACTGGAGAACTTCAGAAACATGGTGCAGGATGAGCCGTTCATCCAGTCGGTGGTGAACAACATCTGGCTGATTCTGGCCGTACCGTTGACGATGGTGCTGTCGCTGGTTCTGGCTGTCGTTATCAACAAAAACGTATACTTTAAGGGATTTTTCAAGGTTATTTACTTTATGCCTTATATCTCCAGTATCGTAGCGATTGCGATTGTATTCCAGCTATTGTTCCACCCGTCGTACGGCCCGATTAATGAATTTCTCATGTCGATCGGAATCGACAATCCGCCAAAATGGCTGGCTGATTCCGACTGGGCGCTCGTATCGGTGATTATCATCACGGTGTGGACGTCAATCGGATTTAATCTCATTATCTATCTTGCCGGACTTCAGAATATCCCGGCGGATTTATACGAGGCAGCGGAAATGGACGGCGCGTCGGCCTGGGTGAAATTTAAAAATATCACGGTACCGATGCTGTCGCCGACAACATTTTTCCTTTTAATCACAGGAATCATTTACAGTTTCAAATCGTTTGAGCTGATTGTCGTACTGACCGAAGGCGGCCCGGGGTATTCCACGTCGGTTATCGTGTATTACCTGTATGAGCAGGCCTTTGAAAATCTGAAATCGGGTTACGCGTCAGCGATTGCGATTACACTGCTCGGCATGCTGCTTGTAATCACAGCGATTCAGTGGATCGGGCAGAAAAAATGGGTGAATTATTAAGGGGGTGAAAGGTATTGAATCGTCTGCGGAGACTGAATACGAAAAAAGTTATTATTACCATTATCATGTTCGCAATAGGGCTTTTGTTTCTGATGCCGTTTATCTGGATGCTGTCTGCATCGTTGAAGGCAGAAACCAACGTGTTCTCGTATCCGATTGAATGGATACCGTCGGACTGGAAGTGGGACAATTACCGCCGCGTGTGGTTCGGGGAGCAGCCTTTCATTCTGTACTACTGGAACTCCATCAAAGTAACGGTGCTCACAACGCTGCTATCTGTAACCGTTTCCGCACTGGCGGCGTACGGATTTTCCAAAATCCATTTTAAAGGAAGAAATGTGTTGTTTCTGATCGTGCTTGCGACCTTCCTGATCCCGGCGCAGGCTATTCTGGTGCCGCAGTTCATGATGTACCGGGTGCTGAACCTGTTTGACACCCACCTCGGGTTAATTTTGCTGAACAGTTTCAGTGTCCTTGGAACATTTCTCTTAAGGCAGTTTTTCTCCAGTATTCAGGATGACTACATTGATGCGGCGAAAATGGACGGAGCTTCGCATTTTACGATCTTTTACAAAGTGGTCGTGCCGATGATGGTTCCAGCTATTTCGACCTACGCGATTCTCCGGTTTATCTGGACGTGGAACGACTACCAGGGACCGCTCATCTTTCTGCGGTCGGACCATTTGTCGACGATCCAGCTCGCGATTGAGCGGTTCTCGACGAGCAGTGGGGAGCTGTACAGTCTGATTATGGCAGGTTCGGTTTCGGCCATTCTGCCGCTTATCATTATTTTCATCATCGGTCAGAAATACGTCATTGAAGGTATCGCACGAGGGGGAGTAAAAGGGTAACCTTTTAACTATAATGAAGGAGGGAATTTTAATGAAAAAATCACTGTTTACACTGTCGGGTACGTTTCTGCTTGCGGCACTGGCGGCATGTTCCGGAGGGGGAGAGCAGGAAGCGTCCGATTCGTCGTCCGACGGCGGGTCGTCAGGGGAAGAAGTCACGATCCGTCTTCACCACTGGTACAACGAGGAACAGGACAACTGGGACGATGTCATTGCTTCCTTTGAAGAAGCGCATCCGAACATTAATGTAGAGTCGGTAACACCGGAAAACAATGATGCCAACGAAACGATGCAGCAGATTGACCTGGCCGCGGCATCCGGCGACCAGCTTGATGTCATCATGGTTAACGATGCATCCAACTACGCACAGCGCGTGAGTCAGGGTATGTTTGAACCGTTGAACAGCTATATTGATGAAGCAGGGTTTAATTATGATGAAGAGTACCGTGTGGACACAGCTGTTGACGGCGAACGCTACGCGCTGCCGGGAAAATATAATATGCACTTTGTCATGATGAATCAGGATAAACTGGACGAAAATAACCTGGAACTTCCGACGGATTGGACGTGGAATGAATTCATGGATTATGCCGATCAACTGTCTGAAGGCGAAGGCGCCAACAAGATGTACGGTACGTATTTCCATACGTGGATCGACTACGTCAAACTGGCAGCGTTCAACCAGCCGGAAAACAGCAACCTCGTCAAAGATGACGGCACCACATCCAATATCGACAGTGAAAAGATACGACAATCCCTTGAAATCAGGCAGCGGGGTCATGAAGATGGATCCGCCGTACCGTATGACAATACGATTTCCCAGGAACTGTCGTACCGGGATCAGTTTTTCAACCAGTCCGCGGCAACCATCCTGACGGGAAGCTGGATGATCAGTGAAGCAGGCGGTATCGATGGCAGTCCTTCGCCGTTCAATGTATCGTTTGCGCCGTACCCGAAAGCCGAAGAAGGAGATCCGGTGACGACGCCGGCCGGTGCCGATTTCCTTTCTGTTTATTCCGGTTCCCAGAACAAGGAAGCAGCGTTTGAATTCATCCGCTGGTACACGACAGAAGGTATCCAGGAACAGGGAAGATACCTGCCGGCTTACAAGAATGCGGACCTGCAGGAAGTCGTCGATAACCTTGTTCAGGCAAGTGCCGCTCCGGACAAAGTAGACACGGAATCTCTCATCAATGTGCTCGAAACGTCCGAGGCCGCACCACTTAACATTCCACCAACCTACATCAGTGAAGCAGAAGACGCCTATATGAGTGAAACGGACGCCTTCCTCCTCGGAGAACAGGATTTGGAGACGACCATAGAGAATGCCGATCAAAAGGTACAGGAGATTATCGATAATAACGCGGAATAACAAAACGAAGGATGAGGGTGTCATCACCCTGATCCTTCCTCCTGTTTGCAGCGAAGGAGGAGCTCATGCTGTTTTCACAACACAAGGGAACGGAACTTCTGCCGACGTTCGTGCTTGACAGAACGTGGTGGGAAGAAAGAGCGCTGCATCCGGGGTGGCAGCGTCTGGTATCGGAGACAAGAGATGAAGCAGAGCGCCTGATCAAACGTCCCGCGCCGCAGCTGACAGATGATTTGTTCTGTCTGTTTGAGGAGACCGGTTCCCGGAAGGAATACGAAGCCGTTTATTTTCACCGAAGACACCGTATGAACACGTTTGCCTTCATGACGCTCATCCATTCGGAAAAAAAGCAGTACAAACAGGCTCTCCGGGATGAAGTGGAAGATGTCTGTTCGGAATATTCGTGGTGCCTGCCTGCGCACATCAAAGACGATGATCCGAGTACGATTGATCTGTTTGCCGCGGAAACCAGTTTTGCGCTGAGTGAGATGAAAAGCATCCTCGGCACCGAACTTGGAGAGAGGCTCTGCCGGCGTATAGAGGAAGAGGTCCGCGGGCGCGTGCTGCAGCCCTTTCTCAACCATACGTATCACTGGGAAACCGTCGATCATAACTGGGCGGCTGTCTGTGCCGGGTCGGTCGGAGCGGCTGCGATGCACCTGCTCGAAGAAGGTGAGGTGCTGGATGCGATTCTTGAGCGGAATGTGCGGACGATGGATTATTTTCTGAGTGGATTTAATGAAGACGGCGTGTGCCTGGAGGGGTACCAATACTGGCAGTACGGGTTCGGATTTTTCGTTTATTTTGCCGATCTGCTGCTCGCGCATTCCGGCGGACATATCAATCTATTTCAACGCGCCGGTGTCGGCGGGCTCGCACGTTTTCAGCAGAAAGCATTTTTATACCGCAGTAAAGTTGTTTCCTTCTCGGACTGTGTGCCGGAGCAGGCGGTTCACCTCGGACTGAGCCATTACCTGCACCACTGTTTCTCTGATGTGACAGTTCCGGATGATCATCTCCGCGCTCCTTATACGGACGATCACTGCGCGCGGTGGGCACCGCTTCTGCGGGAATGGATATGGTTCGATGACACACTTCAAGGCAGAAAGTGGGAGGATAAAGATGAGGTGATGGCCTCGTCCCAGTGGGTGGTGTCGCGGTTTCATGCAGATACGGATCACTATGCCTTCGCCGCAAAGGGCGGCCATAACGATGAACCGCACAACCATAATGACGTCGGCCAAATGATAATGATGAAAAACGGGGAGGCGTTTCTGAAGGATCTGGGAGCGGGATTATACCAAAAAGGATATTTTGACGAGAAACGGTATACGTTCATCACCAATCACGCACGCGGCCATTCCCTTCCTGTGATTAATGGAATCTATCAGACAGAAGGGCGGGAGAGAAAGGCGGTGCAGACGAACGTCCTCACGGAAAACGCACGTCTTGTGTACGGGCTGGAGCTCGGCGGTACGTATCCTGTCTCCGGGCTGACGTCCTTTCACCGGACGTTCATCTGGCACAAACAAGAAAAACCCGTGCTTGAGATTCATGATGCATTTGATCTGGAGAAAGCACCGGCGGATATAACGGAACAGTTTATTCTCGGCGATCTCCTGTGGACGCAAAAAACATCGGGAGTCATTGCCGCAGAAGGCATGCACATTTATTACGATCCGTCCCAAATGCACCCGGTATTGTCGAGGGAGTACTTCATGAATCACGACGGCGAAAAAGAATTCTATCAATGTCTGAAATTACATGCCCGGAACCCGACACAAACAGGTATAATGAAGATAGCGTTTTCATTTTCCTGATCAGATAAAGGGGTATCGGTATGAAAAGAATCATAAACGGCTTCCGCAACCGTTTTTCTTTCAAACAGAAACTGTTCATCTGGGTAGTTATCTGTATGCTGCTGCCGATGGTGTTCAGTGTCATTAACCTGAATATCTCCAGCTCCCAGATTTTACGGGAGCGGCTGATTCAAAGTGAGGAGAATGCATCGGAGCTGACGGAAGCGAATGTGTCCAATATGATAGATAACGTCATTCAGACGATGAACGACGCCACTTTCAATAACGATATCCAGCCGATGATCTCAAGCCTCCGCAATGAACCGCTTGGGGCAAGACAGATTCTTGAGATTAATAACCGCCTCAGTTCGTTGTCGAGAAATCATAATATTTCGCTTTCTATTGTGAGTGCGGAAAAAGATCAGGTGATGTCCGGGTCGGGATGGCGTCCGGCTTTTACTGAACAGCAGTCTGTGTATGAAGAGTTTCAAAGCCGGATGGAGGAACTGTCGTCTTTTCAGGTGAGGTGGCTCGGTCCCGCCTCGCAGCTCGGGGACAATACGTTTTCGGGTGACTACGTCAATTCGCCGATTCTGCTCTCGCGCCGCCTGACCGACTACAACGGCGAAACAACCGCGTATCTGTTCGCGCGTATCAGCCGGACAGAACTGGATCGGGTGCTGTTGACCGATGAAGACGTCGGACGCCGTAATCTTCTTCTCGACCGTGAAGGAAACGTGCTCTACGGGAACGAAGACTACGTGCCGGGACAAGAATTTCCTTACGGGGATAACGGGCGTGCAGGGAAGGAAACCTTTGTCACCACGATGGAAGACGGGAAAAATCATGTGATTGTCCGGCAGGATCTGGAGCAGCGCGACTGGAGTCTCGTCAGTTACGTGCCGTATCAGCAGGCCGCAAACAGCCTCGACCGGGCCTACCAGCAGAATTTTTTCATCCAGGCCGGCGCGTTTCTGCTGTTTACCCTGATTATGCTGTTTGTGATCCATCGCTTTTTCCGGCCGATTCAGAGGCTTGTGTATACGGCGGAAAAAGTCGAGCAGGGACATCTTGATATGCGCAACGATCTGCAGCGACACGATGAAATCGGCAGACTGTCGACGTCGTTTGACCATATGCTCGACCGTATCCAGGAAACGATCCAACAGACCAAAACCGAGCAGGCAATGAAGCGCAAAGCGGAAATGGAAGTACTGCAGTCCAAAATCCAGCCGCACTTTTTATTCAATATTTTAAACACGATCCGGATACAGATGTTCAAAGACGGAAACACCGAAAATGCGAAACTGATCACGTCACTCGGGACACTGCTGCGCGCGATTTACCGGGGATCGGAATGGGTGACACTCACCGAGGAGACAAAGCAGCTGGAGGAGTATGTGAAGCTCATCAATCCGATGAGAAAATATGCCGTGGAGCTCGAACAGGAAGTGGACGCGGACGCCGCAGCGGAAAAAGTGCCGCAGTTCATTCTGCAGCCGGTGATTGAAAATGCGTGCTATCACGGTCTTCCTGCTGCAGCCGGCCGGATCCGGGTCCGGGCGTGGACCGAAGACACGATGCTATGCATTGAAGTGAGCGATAACGGCAAAGGGCTAGAACCGGAAAAACTGGCAGGAATCAAACGGGCGCTGTTTGTGAACAAGGAGGATATTGTCCGCGACTACATGAAACAGAAAAACAGCATGTTCGGCATCGGTCTGAAAAACGTGTACGACCGCATGAAACTGACCTATGGCAGCGCGCTGTATATGGATCTTGAGAGCACACTGCATGAAGGCACGACCGTTTTCATGCGCTTTCCAAGAACTCAAAGGGGGTTGATGGGGGATGAAAGTACTGCTGGCGGAAGATAATTACCAGATGCTTGAATTTATGTATCAATGCGTGCCCTGGGAAGAACACGGTTTCGAAGTGACGGGACGATGCGCCACAGGGATGGAAGCGTGGACATCCGCCCGCGAAGATATGCCGGACATGGTTATCACCGATATCAGTATGCCGGGGATGGATGGTCTGGAGCTGATCGAGAAAGTGCGGGCGGTCAATCCGGAACTCGAATCGATTATTATTACGTGCCATGATGATTTCGAGTATGCAAGAAAAGCGCTGCGCCTGTACGTCGGGGATTATATTTTAAAAGAAACCCTGGAACCCGGTATGCTGCTCAAAGCCGTGCAGCAGATGAAAAAGAAACTGGAAGAACATCAGGCCGACCGGACGCATATGGACGCGTTGCAGACGTTCGTGGAATATTCGAAAAAGCCGCTGAAAAAAGAGTGGATCCATTCGTTTCTGCACGGCACGGAAGAACGTTCGGATGTGCTCTCCCTTTCGTTTGACACTACCCGCTATGTGCCGGTTTCTGGACGTTTTCTCGATGCGCAGGAGGAAGGAGCGGAATCTATCGTCGAGGAGGCCGGCCGAGCTGTATTGGAGGAAGCAGACAGCGATTACGTTATCGCTTCCCCCGGGGAGATGTACTGGTTTTTTCCTTACCACCGCGGCATGACGGCAGACGATGTATCAATGCAGCTAACGAAGATACAGCGGTATGTCCAGCGCGAAACAGGGCAGTCCCTCGTGTTTGTGACAGGAAATCACGCTGGGACGTACGAGGAGCTTCGGACGGCGCTTGAGCAGGTAACCCCGGCCCGCGGCGGATGGTTTTACATCACCGAACCCGGTGTCTTCACAGCGGAACAGCTGACATTGAAATCCGGGCATGATGATATTTTCATGCACTATACGACAGCGTTGTATGACCTGAAGAAAATCATTACCGAAGAAGACGCGCAAGCCGCCGAAGCCTGGCTGCAGTCGTGGATGAACGAAATAACCGATAAGGCATGGAACCCCGAACAGGTGAAAAGCTGGATTCATAAAATCCTGATCGATATCGATCTGAAATACCAATCACTGCAGCATTACAGCGACAAGCCGTCATCGGTGTTGTACAGTGAAATTCATGCGCTGCGTCATACCGGCGAACTGGAAGCGTACCTGCGTGCGTATGTGCAGCAGAAAATGACGCTCGCCGCGCATCTCAGAGAAAGCTCGGACCGCCGGGAAATCTGGGAAGCGAAGAAATACGTGGAGACGCATCTGGATCAGAAAATCACGATGGAAGGAGCGGCCAACCACCTTCATCTCAACCCAAGCCACTTCAGCCGGATATTTAAACAGGAAACCGGGGAGACGTTCGTCGAATACACGACGAAAAAGAAGATGGAACAGGCCTCGCACGACCTGTTGTATACGAATCATACGGTAGATGATATCGCATTGTCGATCGGGTATGACAATACGAGTTATTTTACGAAACTGTTCAGGAAATTCAGCGGATTTTCTCCGAAACAATATCGAAAAGACAAATGAGGTGAAGCATATGGAAGCACGGGAGCTGCAGACGCGCCGGGATTTGGAGAATCTGCTGGAGCGTATGCTTGAACCGCTGGACCGTTATTTCAGCGAAGGAAAAGCAAGGATACCGCTCGGCGCAACGAGCGCCCATTTCGGCTATGATATTGCAGAGATGGAGGCGTTCTCCCGGGTATTGTGGGGACTCGTTCCGGCTGCGGCAGGTGGAGCGTGGAACGACCGCTGGGAGCGTCACCTGGAAGGTATCCGCAACGGAACGAATCCGGAGCACCCTGAATTTTGGGGATGGGTGCACGGCATTGATCAGCGGCTGGTGGAGATGGCTGCTTTCGGTTTCGCGCTCGCGATGATTCCGGAAAAACTGTGGGAGCCGCTGACAAAAAGGGAGCAAAGCAACCTGTATCAGTGGCTCGACCAGATTAACCAGTTTGATGTCGTGGATAATAACTGGCATTTTTTCCGTATTCTTGTGAATACAGGGTTTGACACGATCGGCATGCCGGTCGACGAGGAGAAGCAGCAGGTATCATTCGATTTTATCGAGTCCTGTTATCAAGGGGACGGCTGGTACGCGGACGGACCGGTGGAGCAGTGGGACTATTATATTTCCTTCGGCTTCCACTTTTACGGTCTGTTGTATGCGGCACTGCAGAAAGATAAGGATCCGGAGCGGTCGGCATTGTATAAAAAGCGCGCAGCGCGTTTTGCCGATGATTTTATTTATTGGTTTTCCGAGGACGGATCGGCGCTGCCGTTCGGGCGCAGCTTGACGTATCGTTTTGCGCAAGTGTCGTTCTGGAGTGCGTGTGTGTATGCGGAGCTTCCGGAGGTGGATGTTGGTGTGGCGAAGGGGCTCATCATGCGGCATATGCGGTGGTGGATGGAGCAGCCGGTGTTCTCAAATGATGGGGTGCTCACGATTGGGTATGCGTATCCGAACTTGATTATGGCGGAAAATTATAATTCTCCGGGGTCGCCGTATTGGGCGTTGAAGACGTTTCTTGTGTTGGCAATGCCGGAGGAGCATGCGTTCTGGCAGGCGGAGGAAAAAGCGATGCCGGCGCTTGAGCGGGTGAAAAAGCTTGCGGTACCGCGGATGACGATGATGAGGGAAGGGAGTCATGTGTTTAGTCTTGTGTCGGGGCAGTATTTGTCCACCGAGCACGCACATAATGACAGCAAGTACGCGAAATTCGCCTATTCGACCCGGTTTGGATTTCATGTGCCTAAGGGAGCGTTCGGACCGGAGCAGGGTGCGTTTGATTCGATGCTTGCCTTCAGTGAAGAAGATGGGTATTACCGCGGACGGCGGCGGACCGAGGTGACCGAGTGGGAGGACGGCGTGCTGTACTCGCACTGGAAGCCGTGGCGCGACGTCGATGTGGAAACGTGGCTGCTGCCGGCGTGGCCGTGGCATGTGCGGGTGCACCGGATTCATGCGAGGCGGGCGCTTGATGCAAGAGAAGGCGGCTTTTCGGTGCCGATTGATGTGGACGGACAAAAGCCGCTTCCGGATATGCAGCCGGACATAGAAGAGACGAATGATCACGTATTGTCTGTGGAACTGCCCGCGGGTATCAGTGTGGTGGCGGACTTGAGCGGGGGACGTCGTTTGGAAGCGGGCCGGACCGAGCCAAACACGAATCTGCTGTATGCCGCGCCGGCCGTACTGCCCGCCGCCGTGTCGCATCTTTCCGGAGAAGACGGGCCTGTCTGGTACGGCACTGCCGTGTATGCCGGCAGCCGGATGCCCCGCAGCATTCCGGAAATGCATGGTTCTTCTGCCGGAACAGCAGTGGTTACGTATGCCGGACAACCAGAAACCCGCCTGACATCGAGATGGAAGGAGTGAAAGCGATGTGGAAAACAGGAATGTGTTCCGTCACGTTTCGGGACAAAACGACGGAAGAGGTTATAGAAATCGCAGCGAAAGCCGGACTTCACAGTATTGAATGGGGCGGTGACGTGCATGTGCCGCCGGGTGACACCGCGGCAGCCACCCGCACCGCGCAGCACACGAAGGAGGCCGGCCTGGAAGTGTCCTCTTACGGCTCCTACTTCAAGGCCGGTATAAAAAATGAAGCGCCGTTTCCGGATGTCCTGGATACAGCCTCCGCGCTGGGTGCTGCTTCGATACGAATCTGGGCCGGAGAAAAAGGATCCGGCGAGATGGAAGCAGGGGAGCGGCAGGAGTTGGTCCGTGATATCAGGGAGACGGCAGATCTTGCGGCCCTGCAGAACATCGGGGTCCACCTTGAGTATCACGGCGGTACACTAACCGATACCGCGGACAGCGCCCGGCATCTGATGGAAGAGCTTAATCATCCGAACGTACGGCTCTACTGGCAGCCAGCGGTCGGCCTTTCACTTGAAGAGAGGCTGGCATCGATTGAAGCGGTGAAACCATGGGTCCAGCACGTGCACGTGTTTTTCTGGCGCGGCACGACCAGATACCCGCTGACGGATGGCAGAAAAGAATGGGACGCCTATTTTCAGCACCTGCCGGAAAGCGGTCATCGCTATGCCATGCTCGAATTTGTGCAGAACGACGACCCAGCGCAGTTCCACCGCGACGCCGCGGTCCTGCACGAGCTGCTTGCATCAGCGGGTCGCTGATAAAAAGGGACAATCCGCCGATATCCACGGCACAGCCGCCGGTAAAACCAACATACCGTCGATACATGAAACAAATGCGCTGATAAATACAAAAGCCGGCTGACCTGATCAGCTGGCTTTTTTGATGAGACAGCCGTTTTTTCAGCTGTCCAGTGATGAAGAGGGTATTCCTTTGCCGCCTAGGGGAGTGAACGGGCCTGTTTTCTCGACTCCGGCCAGGATCGGCCTCGCTTTTTCAATTAACGTTTGGCTCACTTCCATGGATAACGAAGCCTGATGTGCTTCTTTGCTGGACCACACTTCATACACATAAAGGACGTCCGGATCATCGTCAGCGGAGTTGATAATATATAATTCACACTCCTCCAGCTTTTTCATTTCCTTCGAAGCTTCCAACAGCAGGTCTGCCAACGTATCACGTTTTCCTTCTACAGCCCTAAATGTATTGCACAATCCGAATCGACGCATGGTTATCCCTCCACCTCATATATATCTTCCAGGACCCTTCTATACGTAAAAGGAATATTCCTTTTTTTATATAAAAGGGATAGTACGGTACTGCGGAGACGTTGTAAGATAAGAGAAGGATGAACGACTTCACCCTGAATCCTGCAACTAGAACGGATGATAGCACATGACGGTATTATTTCAGATTCTGCTTCAGATTATATTTCCCGTTTTCTTTTTACTGGGGATGGGTGCCCTGCTGCACCGCCTGTTCCAGTTTGACCTGAAAACATTATCACGGCTGTTGACGTATCTTTTTCTCCCGACGGTTATTTTTGCGAACATTTATCAAAACGACATGACACCGTCCCTGCTGCTTGAGATCGGCGGGTTTCTTTTGATCCAGTTCCTGCTGCTCGGTGCGCTTGCACATGTGACGGCAAAGATAATGAAGATGGACAAAAAGCTGTCCGCGACCTTCAAAAACAGTGTCGTGCTGAACAATTCCGGCAACTTCGGCCTGCCGGTCAGCCAGCTTGTCTTCCAGGCGAATCCGGTCGGCGCGTCGGTGCAGATTATGGTGATGATGTTTCAGAATATCATCACGTATACCTACGGCCTGATGAACGCGGCATCCACCGAGGGAAAAGGCACGATGAACCTCAAAGAAATACTGAAGACACCGATTTTGTACGCACTCGTGCTTGGATTTCTGTTCTACGGCTTTCAGATTCCGATCCCGGGCTTCATCTGGACACCGCTTCAAAACATCGCGGACGCGTTCCTCGCTGTAGCGCTTCTCACGCTCGGCGCGCAGGTCGCCTACCCGAAACTGGAGAATTTTTCGCCCGCTTTCTTTATGGGACTCGCCGGACGGCTCATCGTCGCGCCGCTTACCGCGCTTGCTGTCATTTCGCTCTTCGGCATGGACGGCACGATCGCGCAGGCGCTCTTTATCGCTAGCGCTTTCCCGATGTCCCGCAATAGCGCCCAGTTCGCTCTCATGTATGACAATTACCAGGAATACGCCGCCCAGGCCGTGCTCATCTCCACCATGCTCAGCAGCATCACCGTCACCATCGTCATCTACGCATCGCGGCTGTTGTTCTAGATTTTTCTGTGGAATGGTGAATGCTCATCATCTCATTCTTGTTTTATATATAGTGTAAATAAAAAATGTCTCCTTTGAGGTGAATCGTAATGTAATCACTAAACAAAAGCGTAAAAAGAAGATACTAGTTTAGAAAACGGATACCTGATAGTAGTACTTACGGGTTATTATTCATGTACAAACATAAAAAAGCTCCTAATGTAGAGGGATAGACTTGTTACCCAAATTCCCATCTACTGAAGAGGTCTAGAAAGACAGAAAAAGGTTTTAATAACCAATAAGGCTATTTTATGTTAGCTGTTTGCAAGATTAGTGCTCTTTGTTGGTCTTTTCTTGACGGGTACATGTTTCATTACAGGACAGTCTCTTTTTTGATTAAGTCTAAATCAAACCCTATTCCACTCATAACAAGTTTTTAGGAGGTGTAATTATGAGTGGAATAGGTTAGCTGGTTGTGACGTCCCATGAGTTTATCGCTTTGTTTATTCTGCCTGATATCGTGGTACTGCTGGTTAACTCACACAATATAACTGGTCTCTAAGCCATCTCAAAGAGTCATGATAAATTATCTTCTTTTACTTTAATATCCTCCGTAACCTTCACCCATTGGATAGTTACTTCCAACGACGATTAAAAGGATAAACAACACGACCAAAAGTACAAAGCCATTGTTGCCAAAAATACCTCCGCCGTAACCCATAGAGTCACCTCCTCTTTTGCGTATGTTCATACCCTATGATGACATTCCCTTTATGTACTGGGCGATTATACTAAATAAATAAAAAAAGGCTCTTGATTAATATAAATAGGTCAACCCTCACTATGACAAGGAAAATAAATGATACGAGAATGAAGACTAAGTCTGTTTATATTGAGCATGAGGCTTGTGACAGCCATTTTTCACAATTATTAATGTAATTCGGTGATGATGCGGAAACCGTCTGAAAGCCAATGCCAACAAGTACACGTTTGACTCGCCCAAAAGTATCCAGGGCTAGGAAGAAAAATTCAAGCCGAAAACGGGTTCGGACAAATACACTACACGCGCCGAAAAAACGGACGTGGGAGGGTATTCGGTCGCGTCCGGCTGGTAGGTTCCTGCCCATAATACACGGAAGACGGCGGTACCGCAAAAAGAAACCAGCTGCATAAACTGATTTTAAAAGTATACCATGGTCTCCATCTGGCGGGATGGCGGCCATGGTATTTTACGTTAAGGCTTTTGATACACCCCTCCCGTACAGGAGGGAATGAGTGAGGATATGCCGGCGGAATAATACAATATGTGACCAGGGTAATTATTTGGGGGGGGTTTGAAAAAATTAAAAAGGCAATGATTTTCCTTCCATTTATCCTCTTGTACTGGCTGGAAGCATAGCTGGTCCCGTACGTCAGCGTTCATCCCAATCGCCGTGTATGAATGCGTTAGAATCCAAAGAGTCCATATATGGGTACCATCCATTGCTATGGTTCATTTCCCCTTTTTTGAAACCAAAGGAGACTGGGAACGATTTCTGCCCCAGCCCCCAACATAATGCACAGTATAGTCATCTACTTATCTCCTGATGTACCGATATAAAGAGCTTCCTACTTACCTCTTCTTTTTTATGAATTCGGCGATTATTGGCTTGGCCTGACTATAAATCCTATTCATTTGTTGAGCAGTTACTGCAATCTTTTCAAAATCCAATTTTCCATCAGGAGTTTGAAACTGAGACAATAAATTTGGCCTAGGGTTCATTTGATGTCCCTGCGGCGGGACAGGTCGATTTGGCGGCATTGGTGGTCCTGGTCTTCCAGGATACATAACTAATAACACCTCCCTTATTTAATCTGTTTTATGTTACTCAATAGAGAAGTCTATGGAGTGGTAGTTGCCCTCATTTTATGTAATCTTTAATTGAAAGAAGGAATCGACCACTTAACTAATATATCTGGATAAAAGATGGAAGGTAATACGCGGGGGGGGGGGGGAGATAAGGTAAACTACACCTTTGAAGGTGTAGTTTACCAAATATTTTTAATAACCGTATCCGTAACCTTGACCCATTGGATAGTTACTTCCGACGATGATTAAAAGGATGAACAACACGACCAAAAGTACAAAACCATTGTTGCCAAAACCTCCACCACTCATAGAGTCACCTCCTCTTTTGCGTATGTTCATACCCTATGATGAAATGCTCTTTATGCGCTGGGCGATTATACTTAATAAACTAAAAAAGGCTCCTAACTAATAAAAACAGGTTACAACCCCCATTATGATAAGCAAAATAAATAATACGAGTATTAGGATGGTACCGTAAAACTTCTTTCCCTATTTACCAATAGTTCATTTATATATTCAAAATAGGAGAAATTTGATGATCTATTTTCATTTTACGTATGAGTAAGGCTTGGTTTTTACATCTTCTTGAAAGTAACGTTACATAAACTGCAAAAAAATTCACAAGCTAAGGCTCATATTCTTTATCAATGGAACGGAGGCAGTGATCATGCAAATGGAACTGTGGTTATCAATCGTCCCACCTCTTACTGCCGTTATTTTTGCGATGTGGACTAAACAAGTTATTCCATCTCTGCTTGTTGGTTTGTGGGTAGAAAGTTGGCTTTATACAGGTTCTTTTATCGAATCATTGAACCAAACCGTGGTATATATTACAGGGGTATTAACAGACATAGGAAACCTTGATGTCATTCTTTTTTTATGCCTCTTCGCTTATTACTATTTAAAACCTGCTAGTTTAAAGATAACGAAACTATCCCGTACTAGGTGGAAACCATCGTTTTACCAGGAGGAGTTTTCGTGAAAGATTTGGAATCAGAATATGACATCTTTGAATCAGGTTTGAACATACAGGCGCCTTGGCATATTTCGTATCGCACATTAACAGAGAAAGAAAAGACGCTGCACATTTATATTCGATATGGCCGCGGATCTCGCTTTTCCTGTCCAAATTGTGGTCATCATCATTGTCCGGTTCATGATATTTTGGATCAAGATCGAACATGGCGCCATCTGGATTTCCATCTGGATTTCTGGCCGTATATGACGATACTGCATGCCAAAATGCCTAGGGTAAACTGTCCATCATGCCGGAAAATCCGCACCATCAATATCGACTGGGAACGCCCGGGAGCCGGCCTTTCGCATGCCTTTAAATACCATGTCATGAGCCTCATGGCCGAGATGCCTGTCTATGCGGCTGCCCGCCTTGTAGAAGAGCACGACACACGGGTTTGGAGAGTTTTTCATTACTATGTGGAAGAAGCCATGGAACAGATTGAGCTAACGAACGTTCGTCATGTGGCTGTCGATGAAACATCCAGCCGCCGCGGCCACCAGTATGTCACCTTATTCATGGACAGCGACACCAAGCGATTATTATTTGCGACCAGAGGAAAAGGCGCCGATGTTTTGAAAACATTCCGCCATTTCCTGATAAATAAAGGCATATCCCCGTCTCAAATAAAAGAAATGTGCATGGACATGTACCCCTCTTTTATAGCCGGCCTGGAAAGACACTTTCCAGATACCGCTGTAACATTTGATAAATTCCACGTCATGAAAATCGTTAACGAGGGCGTGGATAAGGTACGGCGTCAGGAACAAAGCGAACAGCCGGCATTAAAAAAAACGCGCTATCTTTGGTTAAAAAACCAACGTAACCTGTCCCACGAACAAGAAGAAAAGATGACGAAGCTCAAAGACATGGATTTAGCTACCGGGAGGGCTTACCGTCTAAAGCTAAGCCTTCAAGAGTTCTGGACGATGCCCGGTGCTGTCGCTGATTTATATCTTCATGAATGGCGTCAATGGGCCATGTGTTCCCGGTTACAGCCGATGATCGACGTTGGGAAAACACTGAAAAACCATGAATATGGCATTTTAAGATGGTTTCGAACACGAATGACCAATGGACTGATCGAGGGCGTCAACAGTCTGATTCAAGCAACAAAGCGAAAAGCCCGGGGGTACCGAAGTACCGGTAATTTAATTGCTATAATGTACGCTACCGTGAATAAATGAGACGTTATCCCAGAGAAGCCAAGCTGATCGGTTGTATTCCTTGTTGGCTTAACCACACCTCCTCAGGCGGCACCTGAGATAACCACGATAGCCAACAAGAATTCATAGACTAGCAAGGCGTGTTTAGATTCCTCTTTCCACATGAAACAGCGAGGAACCGAAAATACATTTGTTATTATCGTGCCAACCAAAGATTCTGTGAGAATAGGATTATGACACTAGGAGATCAGGAGGGTTAATAAGAATGGTACAGGTGTGGGTAGTTGGATTTTGTGGTATTTTTCGAATTGTAATAAGTATAGTTTTAACCATTACGGTGGTTGTTTGGATGAGGAGAGGTGCTGATACGAATCATTCATTGAAGTCTACTTCCTCTCCGTTGTTATCCGTTGAAATGCATGATAGCTTGTTCCAACCTTCTCTTTTTGTCGTACACGTGCGGCCTCTTTTGTACAAAAATGGTTCCTGTGGTGTATGCTTAGTATATCATAGTGATGCAGCGAAGCATCTATTATATGAATAGGAGGTAGTATAATGGGGAAAGGTGACGCAAACAGCAATAAAGCGTTGTCGCGGGAGGAGCTGCCTGCAGTGCTGCAGCATCGTTTTGAGAAACATATGCACCGGCATGAGGGGCTGGATTGGAAAGAGATTGAGGCAAAGCTTCAGGGGAATCCGGCAAAATTGGAATCGCTTCATCAGATGGAGCAGACGGGCGGCGAGCCTGATGTTGTATGGTACGATGAGAAGGAAGGCGGTTACGTTTTTGTAGACTGCGCGGCCGAGAGTCCGGCAGGGCGCCGCAGTGTCTGTTACGACCGGAAGGCGCTGGAATCGAGAAAAAAATACAAGCCGGAGAACAGCGCGGTGGATATGGCTGAGGAGATGGGCATCGACATACTGACCGAAGAAGCGTACCGGGCGCTGCAACAGATCGGGGAATTTGATTTGAAAACGTCGAGCTGGGTGCAGACTCCCGCTGATATCAGGGAGCGCGGCGGGGCTCTCTTCTGCGACCGCCGCTTCGGACATGTTTTCGTGTACCACAGTGGCGCAGAGTCCTACTACGGAGCCAGAGGGTTCCGCGGATCACTGATCGTCTAAAGAGGAGGGCGCTGATATATTGGCTGCACGCGCCGATAAATGGACCGCAGCCGCCCATATTTTTAAGATGGAGTAACATCAGGCAGCCGGCAATGTACAATTCATAGATTTCAACACGACATGATGAAAGAATACAAGCACCCCCTTTTCCACCGGCATATTCTGCTGGAAAAGGGGGTGACCGAACGTGAGGGACTACTGCTCTTGTCACCATCACAGGCCCGGATCCCAATGCGGATGTGAAGACAATCTGAGCAAATTAGGTCATCATGGCTGCTGCTCTGAAACCAAACGGGAATGCCTTCTGGCCTGCACCCGGAGATTAAACAAGTGTCTTGAAACATTCCGGTCCGGTGATGACTACTGTTTGGAATGCTGTGTACAGGATGCGCTTCGATGTTTTAACCGGTGTTTTTATTAGATAGAAGATAGATTCAAGCGGTATAAGGTTTTATCCCCTTATGCCGCCTTTCCTAGAGAACATAACGAGTACTATTATTTTATAAAGGGAGAGGAAGCTTATGAAGGAAGTGCGTTGGGGTATTATCGGGTGCGGAGATGTAACGGAGAAGAAAAGCGGACCTGCTTTTCAGATGACGGCGGACAGTTCGCTGGCTGCGGTGATGCGGCGCAACGGGGATCTTGCCAGGGATTACGCAGAGCGTCACGGCGTGCCGGCGTGGTACGACAAGGCGGAGGATCTTATTCAGGATGAGAACGTAAACGCCGTCTACATCGCCACACCGCCCGGTTTTCATAAAGAATACACAATGATGGCGGCGGAGGCGGGCAAACCGGTGTATGTCGAAAAGCCGATGGCACTTAATACCCGGGAATGCGAAGAGATGGCAGCGTTCTGCGCCGAAAAGAAAGTGCCGCTGTACGTTGCGTACTACAGGCGCACGCTCCCGCGTTTTCTTAAGGTGAAAGAACTGCTGGAGAGCGGTGTGATCGGTGATGTCCGTTTTGTCACGATGCAGCACACGCAGCCGCTTGCCGAAAAAGATGAGAACGGGGAATGGCCTTGGCGTCTGCAGCCGGAGGTGAGCGGAGGCGGCCTGTTTTTCGACCTCGCGTCACACACACTCGACCTGTTCGACTACCTGCTCGGACCGGTTCGCGATGTCACCGGGTTTGCCCGTAATCAGGCCGGCGCCTATCCGGTCGAAGATACGGTGAGCGGCGCGTTTCTGTTTGAAAACGGCGCGGCCGGCACCGGCATCTGGAATTTTTCTTCCTACAAAAAAGAAGACGTGAACCGGATTGTCGGCACAAAAGGCGAAATTATCTTCTCCTCATTTGATGAAGAACCGGTAACACTGAGGACCGAAACAGAAACGAAAAACTATATCATCGAACAGCCGCAGCCCATTCAGCGCTACCTGATTCAGGCGGTGGTGGAAGAGCTGACCGGCAAAGGAACGACAGCCCCAAGCACCGGAGAAACAGCGCTGCGCACGAACCGGGTGATGGATGAACTGGTGAAAGATTACTATAAGCAGGGACTATAACCGCTCGGCCCAATCCCTCCACTCATCTTTCACCTCTTCTTGGTCGATCAGCATCACGCGTTCACCGATGTGGACGAATTGGTTTTCTTCTCCGCTTTTCATCAGATATATGTTCTCAAACGGGGTGTGGATGATGTCGTCGATCGGAATGTTTTGTTTATTTGAAAAATCGTGGATTCTGATGAAGGTTTCCTGATCAACGGGCTTTCGGTGCGCTTCATCCGGGATGGCGGCATCGATATACTCCTGCATCATTCTGTGGGTATGGGACTGGTCCATCCCATTTTTCACCGCGCCTTTGACTACAAAATATAAAATAGTGAAAAAAATAATCCAGAGAAAGATAAACGTTAAAGGATCCATTTTCTGCACCTCCTTTTTGATGTGTTTCAAATTCATTTCCAATTATAACAAGAATATCCACAGTATACAGAAAAAATAACAAAAAGCCGGCTGAACGTTGAATCAGCCGGTCTTTTCAAGTGATTTGTTCCGCTCGTATTTGCTCTGAACCGGCTTGTGAATTAGCAAAATCGGCTTGCATGACACAAAAAAGCAGACGGAGCGCACTCCGTCTGCTGAAATATCGATTCAAGGTCTACGAATGGATTTCTTCTGCCTGTTATATGCCATCTTACCGATCCGGGTCCTGGGGATCAGAGGCTTCAGGACGGTGATGGTTTAAAGGAATCGGTGGTCTTAGAAAGGATCCTCTTATGGACTGGGCGGAAAATGGAATAAAGGGCCACAAATAAGGAAGATTTATTGACTTCAGGTGCAGAAGCATTAACATCCATAACGTGATTCCACCAACGTAACCTATTTGATTAAAGGCAGCAGTTAAAAGTAAAAGGGCAAGTCGGAATAATCTGTTCGCCAGACTTAATTCATAAGTCGGTGTTGCGAAAGTGCCGATCGCTACAATAGAAATGTACAAAATGACTTCATTGGTGAGAAGTCCCACAGAAACAGCAATCTGCCCAATAACTACTGCCGCAACAAGACCGAGAGCTGTCCCCATATTGCTGGGAGTATGTATGGTTGCCATTCTAAGCATATCAATGCCTAGTTCAACAAAAATCACCTGTACCAGCAAGGGAATGGGAATGGGGTCTTTCACACCGATGAATTCTAAACCTTCCGGAACTAAATCTGGATTATCGGCAAATAAAAACCAAAGCGGCAGCAAAAAAATGGCCAGCCATACAGAGAAAAACCGTACATATCGAAAATAGGTCCCGACTACCGGTCTTTGCCGGTATTCTTCCATATGCTGCAGATGATGCCAGAACGTGATGGGTGTGATCAGCATACTCGGGGATCCATCAACCATGATCATGATGTGTCCTTCATACAAATACGTCGCAGCAGTATCAGGACGTTCGGTGTAACGTACGGTAGGATACGGATTCCAATGACGACCACAGATGAATTCTTCAACGGTTTTTTCTCCCATCGGCAGACCGTCTGTATCAATCTTTTTTAAAGATTTTTTAACTTGTTTTACTATATCCGGGTCAGCAATATCTTTAATATAGGATACACAAATATCTGTTTGTGAACGTCTTCCTATCGACATATAATTCATCCGAAGCGAAGGGTCTCTCACACGGCGTCTTGTAAGTGCTGTATTGAAAACAATGGTTTCTACAAATCCGTCACGAGGCCCCCGGGTTACCCGCTCCAGGTCTGGTTCTGCAGGCGACCGGACGGGATAAGTCCGGGCATCAATAATAATGATCTTGTCAATGCCATCTACAACAAGCGCAGAAGCGCCGCTCAGTACCCAGAATACCGCTTTATTCAGATCATCCACTGTGTCTAATTCAATGTAGGGAAGATGGGTTTTCATCAGCTGTGACAAAGGATCCGGTTCCAGCTGTTCGGGTTCCAGTCTTGAGAGCAATTTCATCAGATAGTGCATTATTTCATCTTTTGCAAAGCCGTCAATCAAGAATAAACCCATGTCTTTGCCGGCGTAATGCAAATCAAGATGAATGGCATCGAAACTTTCTTCAACACCCAGCTCTTCTTTCAGGTAGTCAATATTATCTTCAAAATTTCCATATAATGGTTCTTCTGTTTGTTTATAACCCACCTTATTCACCTCTAACGAAAATCCTTATATCGTTGATTCGAAAGTAACTTCAACCCATATATGCAGATAGTATTTTCATTAGATAGGTGAATTATTCATGGTTAAAAATGAATATTGTTTATAAGGCTGACGCCTGCATGGATATTGGTTCGTTCCAGTCGGCTTTAATGGTATATCCTTTTTCGCTCGTAAAGGGCCGGGTTTGGCATGTATTGGGGTTGATTCGGCATGGAAATCCGGCATCTTGGCCGGTAACCGGCAGCGTAGAGGGGCGCAGGCTTGTATTTGAGCTTACTTGGCATGTATTCGACAAAGGTTGGCACGTATCTTCACGAGAACGGCATGTATAAGAATGAACCTGGCTCATAAAAGGGAAAGAAAAGCATCTTACTCACGCTGCGGCTATTTTTCATGCTGTTCTTATTGTTTAATTGTAAACTTTATTGTATATTAGGTTTACAATAATCAATAAAGAATGGAGGACGTGAGATGAATCAATGGATGGAACTTGCGGATAAGGTGTTGGAAGGCGGCAGCCCGACTACAGCGGAAAGCCTGGCGGTACTGGACTGCCCGGATGACGACATACTGCCGCTCATGCACGCAGCCTTTCTCATCAGGAAAAAGCATTTCGGGAAAAAAGTGAAGCTGAACATGATCATGAATGCCAAATCAGGGCTCTGCCCGGAAAACTGCGGGTATTGTGCGCAGTCGGCTGTGTCAACCGCTCCGGTGGAGACGTACAGCATGGTCACGAAAGAGGTGCTGCTGGAAGGAGCCAAACGCGCGTATGAGCAGAATATCGGCACGTACTGCATTGTGGCAAGCGGACGCGGCCCCGCAAATAAAGACATCGACCATCTCGTGGAAGCGGTGGAAGATATCAAACATACATACGGAATGAAAATCTGCGCCTGTCTCGGACTGTTAAAACCGGAGCAAGCCCGCCGTCTAAGGGAGGCCGGCGTGGACCGCTACAATCATAATGTGAATACGTCGGAAAACAATCACTCCGCCATCACGACGTCCCACACCTATCACGACAGAATAGACACCGTCGATACCGCAAAACAAGCCGGGATGTCCCCGTGCTCAGGCGTCATTGCAGGAATGAAAGAATCGAAACAGGATCTGGTGGATATGGCGGAGAGCTTAAAAGAGCTCGATGCGGATTCAATTCCAATCAACTTTCTGCACGCGATTGACGGCACGCCGCTTGAAGGCGTCCACGAACTGAATCCCCTGTACTGCCTGAAAGTACTGGCTCTGTTCCGCTTTATCAATCCGGCCAAAGAAATCCGCGTCGCCGGCGGACGGGAGGAGAACCTCCGTTCCTTACAGCCGCTCGCGCTCTATGCCGCGAACTCTATTTTCATCGGAGACTACTTAACAACAGAAGGCCAGAACAATGCAGAAGATCACAGAATGCTTGCCGACCTCGGTTTTGAAGTGGAAAGCGTGGAAGAAATGAAAGCATCCATGCAGTAGTGAAAAGCTGAGACAGTCATAAAAAGCAAGCCGGCTGAACCGAGGATCAGCCGGCTTGCTTTTTCGCTCGTAAAGAGGTTGTTTTGGCATGTATCCGGCTTAATTTGGCATGTAAATCCGCCAGTTTGGCAGGTACCAGAACCGCCCGCTTGTATTTGGGGGTGCTTGGCATGTATTCGACAAGCTTTGGCATGTATCTGGTCGGGGACGGCATGTATAGCAGAAAAATGAGACGGCTCCCAGCTGTTTTTATTATATTACTTGTTCAAATTCCGTCATGCGGCCAAAAGTCGGCGGCACCATACTGCAAACGTAAAGTTAAACCATTCATAAGACAGTTTGAGACAGCCGATGGCCGGTCAAACGTAACATAGAACGATTCATAACGACGTTTTTTGTAATCAGGAGCAGTTAAACGTAAGTATGATGAAAAATAGGGCGGTTCGGGATCTGCTCTGTAATGGTATAACAAAAGATAGGATCATGAACCATAAAAGAAAATTGTCAAACCAACTAGATCCTATTGCTTTTTCACGTTGTATCATACCTGCTCGAGCATATGATAGAAATTCAGGTGATTTACGATGATGCCTGCGGTTTTCCCCAGCCCGGCGATGATGAAATTGCTAACAAACTTTAAGACACTGCCTCCTGTTTCTACTACTTCTCAGGGTCCTCATAGTAGACTATGAGAAAAAACAGTCCACTGACATATCCATTTTCCCCTTCAAAAAAGATATGAAATATTTCCGTTTTTATTTTGTAAGCGATTTCTCATCTATGCCGGGCTGTTTTTGTTTAGAATATAAATCAAGAGGTGAGCTCACCATGTTAAATGAAAGACAGCGCAGTCTCATGCAGCTGCTTCTCGAGAAAGATTCACACATCAAGCTTCACGAACTGGCCGGCTTCTACAGCGTCAGCGAGAGAACGATCCGCAATGATGTGAATGAAGTAGAGTATTTTATCACCCAGTACAAATCGGAGTTGGAACGAGATAAGTCGCAGGGGGTGATGCTGAAGATGAACGACCCGGAGAAAAAGGAGGTGAAGCAGTGGCTGCAGCACGCTGGTGAATATACCATCCGGTTATCACCGTTGGAGCGGATGATAACGATACTGGGAATACTTTTTCAATATGAACAGCCTGTTACTTCTAAAACGTTGTCTGACATTATGCATGTCACCAGAAGAACCGTCTTGGATGACCTTCGGAAACTCGAAGATTATCTCGAAAGCCACCAGGTGGGCATTCAGTATAAAAGCAATAAAGGATTTATTCTGGACGGCCGGGAGTTGAACATCCGCCGGTCCTACAAAGAGTTATCGAACCAGTTCGGCGACGACAAAACATTCGAATGGCTGCTTGAGCATTTAAATATACCCGAACATGACATTCTGCTTCTGCGGGACAAAATCACCAGGCTCCTGCAATGGAAAATGCCGGAGCTCACGGATTTCGCGCTTCAGGGGATCATTATCCACAGTGTATTGTCGCTGCAGCGGCTGAAGCAGAACAAAACAGTTCAGCTGCCGCCTTACGAAATAGAAGAGTTGAAGAAATATGAAGAATTCCAAACAGGAAAGCAGATTATTGCTGTCATGGAAGAATTCGCGGATGACTTCATCTGTGAGGAAGAGGCTTCGTTTATTACGCTGCATCTTTTGAGCTCCAAGACGCTGCGTCATATAGATGATCAGGAAGATCACAAATTACAGCAGCTGGTGCAGCGGTTAATAGCAAAAATCAGTTTTCAAAGCGGAATTGATTTTATGGATGATACGCAGCTGGAGCAGGGGTTAATTATTCATCTAAAACCTGCTATTTACCGTTTAAGATTCCAGCTCGGTCTGAACAATCCTATGAAACATCAGATCGAAGATGAATATGATCGTCTCTCCCAATGGATCACTTGGAACCTGAATGAAATAGAAGAAGAATTCGGGATTTCATTTAATATTGATGAAATCTGTTTTCTCACCCTGCACTTCGCAGCCGCCATCGAACGCAGAGAGTCCCGTACGCTGACCAAGGTGATACTCGTCTGCGGAAGCGGCATCGGAACCGTGCAATTGATGAAAAGCAGATTGAAGCGCCTGTTTCCTGAAATTATGGTAACGGAAGTGATTCCGTATCACAAGCTTCAGCAGGCACGCAGTACAGAAGGGGCGGACTTTATATTTTCAACGACACCGGTTGAAGAAAGCAGCATACCTTCCATCACGATTAACCCAATGATAGAAGAAAGGGATCAACAGAAGATATCGGAATTACTCATAAAAAAGCAAGAAAGGAAGTCTGGTCCTGTGTTGGAAAACGTTCTTAAGTCTGAATTCATTCAACTGGATGTGCCGGCTGAAGATTGGATGGATGCCATTCGAATCGGAGGCAGGCCACTGGTGGAACATCACATGGTAGAACCGAAGTATATTGACGCCATGATTCAAATGGTAACAGAAAACGGGCCGTACGTTGTGTTGGATAAAGGGGTGGCAATGCCCCATGCCAGGCCGGAGGAAGGAGTAAATGAGTTATGTTTGAGTTTCGTAAGGTTATCAACCCCCGTTCATTTTGGACATGAAGCCAATGATCCGGTCCAACTCGTGTTCTGTCTTGGAAGCACCGATGCCGAGACTCATTTACGGGCCCTGCGTCAATTGGTAACCGCTTTAAATGAGGAGAATTCCAAAAGCACCTTTATGACAGGAGACAGCGAAGATATCTTACAAACTATTAAAGAAGCGAGTTTACTATAAAAAAGGGGGGATGAATGTTGAAAGCAGCGGTGATAACAAGCGGCGGGGATGCTTCCGGTGTGAACGCCGCGATCCGCATGATGATCAGTGTTGATGTCGATTATATAGGCTATCACGGCGGATTCGAAGGAATAGTGAATGAGACTCCTTTCTCGTTTACCAAAGAGGACTTGATTTCCTGGTATAACAGCGGCGATTTGTTCCTGAGAAGCGGAAGAACCGACTTAATGAAAACAGAAACAGGTCCTCTTCAGGTCAAGCAGGCGTTAATGGAGCAGCAGGTGGACGTTCTGATCGTATTTGGAGGCGATGGTTCGGCCAAAGGTGCTTTGAAACTGAAAGAAAGCGGTGTCAATGTGATCCATGTCCCTATGACAATCGATAATGATATAGAGGGAACTGACTATACGATCGGCCACAAGACCGCTGTCGAGTATATTCAACAGCAGATTATTCGTCTGAGACAGACCGGGAGAAACCTGGGCGGCCGGGTCTTCATTATGGAAACGTTCGGAGGCATGTCAGGTCAGTTAACGCTGGCATCGGGCATCGCAGGTAACGCCGACATTCTGCTGCTTCCTGAATACGATTTCAGTATCAGCGATATAGCAGCACGTATCACACAAGAAAAACAGGCAGGGAGAGACTCTGTCATTATTCTCTGTACAGAATCCGCCTTCCAGCCGGACGAATACAAAAACGGAGATCAGGGTGTGATTTCAAAAATAAGTGAGCAACTCGAGCCTCTGCTTGGTGAGAGAATCCGGCAGTCGATTCCCGGGTACACGCAGCGGTGTGGAGATCCCAACATGGAGGATCAGCTTTGTGCTGCACGTTTAGGCGATTTTGTCCGAAAGAAACTGGAAGAAGAGACGTATTCATTCATGGCGGGATGGAAAGACGGAAGTCCCTGCGCCGTTCCTCTTGAACACGTGCGCAAGAAAGAGGGGCTGGATGAAGAACTGGCGCAGGCAGCAAAGTATCAGCATTTAATTCCAGGAGAAAGAAGGGATAGCGATGAATAAAAAACCTGAAATATTGATGGTATGTGGAGCTGGACTTGGAAGCAGCTTTGCGTGCGAAATGAACGTGGAAGATGTATTGAAAGAACAGAATATGGAAGCCAAACTATCTCATTGTGATATTTCAACCGCCAGCTCCACCCCGGCAGACGTTATTGTAACAGGAGCGAATTTCGAGTCACAGTTTAAGCAGTATGACATCCAGATTCCAATCATTTATCTGCAGCGGATGGTGGACAAAAACGAAATACGGGACAAATTGCTGCCGGAGCTTGAAAAACTTTAAACACTGAAAGGGGAGCGCTAGGATGCAGATTATACAATTCATTGTAAATGATATTTTGGGTCAGGCTTCTATCATCGTTGCGTTAGTGGCTATGGTAGGCCTGATAGCCTTGAAAAAATCACCGGGGCAGATCATTTCCGGAACGATGAAAACCCTTCTTGGATTTCTTGTCCTCATCGCCGGGACAGAGATTCTCACCGGGACATTGGGCTTTTTGGGCAACGTGTTTCAGGAAGGCTTTAATATCCAGGGAACCGTGACAGATGTGAACGCCATCGCGGGTATCGCCCAGCAGATGGTCGGACAGGAAACAGCCTTAATCATGGTGATAGCGTTTGTTGTAAACATTATTATCGCAAGATTTACAAGATTGAAATATATATTCTTAACGGGTCAGGCTTCTCTTTGGATGGCAACTGTTTTTGCACTAGTAGGATACATGGGAGGACTGCGGGGACCTCTGTTAGTTATTTCAGGCGGCTTGATTGCCGGTATTATGGCCGTTATCATGCCCGCCATCGCCCAGCCGATCGTACGAAAAGTCACGGGGACAGATGATCTTGCTCTTGCCCACTACTGCACATTCGGCTATATCGTTCAGGCCGGCGTGGCAAAAGTGGTCGGCAACAAAAACAGCTCCACAGAAAACTTCACGCTTCCAAAAAGCTTTGAATTCATGCAGGATACCTATTTATCCATGATGGTGCTTATGGTTCCGGTATATCTCATACCAACCATTGTCGCCGGGCCTGAAATCGCTTCAGAATTCACAGATGGAACGAATTATCTCGTGTATGCATTTTTGCAGGCTATTCAGTTTGTTGCCGGTGTGTATGTTGTGCTGTCAGGGGTTCGACTGCTGCTGGCCGAGATTGTTCCGGCATTCCGGGGTATTGCCATTAAAATTGTACCGAACGCAAAACCCGCGCTGGACTGCCCGGTTCTATTTCCTTATGCGCCGAACGCGGTCATCATCGGATTTTTGGCAACCACCGTTGGAACCATCATAGGACTCCTTTTCTTCCCGCTCGTTGGCCTGGCGTTAATTATACCAGGAATGATGACTAACTTTTTCGCCGGAGGTACAGCCGGCATCTTCGCCAATGCTGTCGGCGGCATCCGGGGGACGATTATCGGAGGACTGGCTCATGGTTTATTCATTACCCTGCTGCCTGCGGTATTTGTAACGGTGCTGGGCGGCTATGGTATTGATAATGTCACGTTCAGTGACTCCGACGTCATCACGATAGGCATTCTGCTCGGATGGTTCCTGGAATTATTCTAATCAGGAGGGATAAGCATGGGACTGATGCAATGGCTGAAAGGTGGAAAACAGGAAGAGGAAAAACCGGCATACCCGGAAATCAATATGGAAAAAAAAGAACAGGAGATCAAAGACCTGCGGCATTCGCTGGAGAGTGACACGGAGCCGGACACCAGGGTAGAGAAACTGAATCAGCTGGGAGCGGTGCTCTTTCAAACAGGAAAAGTTTCTGAAGCAATAGAGATATGGGAAGAGAGCGTTGGGTTTTATGAAAAACCCGGCTATCCCCACGGTAAGCTGATGGAAGCCTATACGAAAAAACAAACCGACGCCTGGAAAACCGGAGATGACGAAGCAAGCGAATATTACGCCGCCAAAATCGACGGGCTGATGAAAACAAATAAAGACTCTATCCGCTATAACAACTAAAAAAGGAGAGATTGTATCAATGTTAGTACCATTACATGAAATCTTAAACGAAGCGAAAAAAGAAGGATATGCTGTCGGGTCCTTTAATCTGCACTGCATGGAAATGCTGCCATCCTTCATTGAAGCCGCGGAAGAACAGCATTCTCCGATCAGCATTCAGATCTCGCACGGAACAGCAAACTATATCGGCCTGGATCTTATCAAAGCGATGGTGGAGACGCTCGCCGCGAAATCGAATGTGAAAGTGGCGCTGCACCTGGACCATAACAGCGATGTGAATTTTATTAAAAAAGCGGTCCAAGCTGGATTTACCTCGGTGATGATTGACGGCTCCGATCTTCCCCTGGAAGAAAACATTGCAGTAACAAAAGAAGTTGTGGATTTTGCCAGACCGTATAACGTCTCTGTGGAGGCGGAAGTAGGAGCTATCGGCGGAACGGAAGACGGGGTCAGTCTGAAAGAGGACGTAGACTTTACGAAGCCCAACGATGCAGCGTATTTCTACGAACAGACAAAGGTGGATGCCTTAGCGATTTCCATTGGTTCCTCCCACGGCCAGTACCGTTCCAAATCCAAACTGAACTTCGCGGTTCTTCAGGAAATCAGTGAACGGGTAGAGATACCGCTCGTTCTCCACGGCGGCACGGGTGTGTCTTATGATGATATTCAGGAGCTTATTCATTACGGGATTGCGAAAATAAATATAGGCACTGAACTGAATGTCCGCTACATCGAAGAGGGAAAGAAAACATTCTCGGAATCGCCGCTTGAGAACTCCCTCCGGAAAGTCCTCATCCCGTGCAACAACCGGGTCAAGAATATTGTAAAAGAAAAGATCGAGCATTTCAGTAAAGCGCCGTTGTATAAATAACACCTGTAACGATTGATTGATCAAACCGGCTGGACGCGCTCCAGCCGGTTTTTTTGATGTGTCTTGGCTGGGTTGGTTGGCCGGTAAAGGGTCGGGTTTGGCATGTATTGAAGTTGATTTGGCATGTAACCCGCCAGTTTGGCAGGTACCAGGAGCGCCCGATTGTATTTGGGCGTACTTGGCATGTATTCGACAACCTTTAGCATGTATCTGATCGGGGACGGCATGTATGGCAGGGGAACGAGACGGTTACCGGCGTGATCCCGGCTGCATTTTTTCCTGCCTACGGCCAAAAGTCGACGCGAACTTACTGCAAACGTAAGGTGGAACGGTTCATAAGACAGTTTGAGACAACCGGAGACCGGTCAAACGTAACTGGGCATGAGTCATAACGACGTTTATGGTACATGGGAGCTGCTAAACGTAAGTAGGAAGAAAAATCCGGCTGGTAAAGGGGTGGGTTTGGCATGTATCTGCCCCGAAACGGCATGTATGGCAGAGAACCCGGCTTATTTAAAATAGAAAAAGAGGATGGCACGCAGCCAATCCTCTTTTTCTATCTTTAAAATACACATCAAGAAGTGAGCTTATCAGGCTTAACGAAAGGCAGCTTCGTAATATTCTTATCAAGAACTTAGGTATCTGCAGATGGAAAAATCACCTCAACATTTTGATTGTTCAGTTGTTGAGTAATATCTTCAGGTAAGGAACAGTCAGAGATTAAATAATCAATATCGCTCAGGGAAGCAAAAGAGGATATTGAACTTTTATTTATTTTTGAGAAATCGACAAGAGCTGCCACCTTATAAGCCTTTGCCACCATCTGCTTCTTTAAGTCAACTTCATAGACATTAAAATCCGTAAGTCCGGTATCCACCGTGAACCCGTTGGCCGATGTAAACATAATATCCACGTGAATTTTATTAAGCATTTCAACGCCTAAAACCCCTTCTAATGAGCTGGAGCCATGCCGGACCACTCCCCCTAAAAGTATGACTGTTAACTCAGGATTTTCTCTTAGTTCCAGCGCTGTATAAATGCCGCTTGTAACGACGGTAAGCCGTTTATCTATGTCTTTCAATAATCTAGCCAATTCAAGTGCCGTAGAGCTGGCATCCAGAAGAATGCAATGACCATCTTCAACGAAAGAAACAGCTTGATTAGCAATAGTGATTTTTTCCGGTTTATTTTTCCTTTCTCTTGAATGGAAATTGATTTCGTTTTCTTGTGAATCAGGTAGAACCGCGCCACCGTGTGTCCGCTGCAGCAACCCTTCTTTCTCCATATCCTTTAAATCAGAACGCAGTGTTACAACGGACACGTCCATAGTATCAGCTAATCCGCGGACGGTAATACGGTGATCGATATTTAAAAATTCGAGAATTTTCTGCCGGCGTTCTGCAGCGAATAATTTAGCCATGTAGACACCCTTTTTACTTGTATTCTTATAATAATAGTAGAAGAAAATTTGGTTTTTAGCAAAGTGTTTGCAAAAATTCGAAAACGTAAACATCACATCGGCTTTTTCGTGAACGAAAAAGAAAATTATCGAAAATAAAAAAAGTTAAATTATTGACAAATCGAAAGAAAATGATACCATTTACATATAAATTAATTGCAAGCGCTTTCTTAAGGAGGGCAGGTGTTTCGTTGAGTGTATATGACCTTTTTCATTTAGAGGGAAAGACGGCTCTGGTAACTGGTGGGGCCAGAGGACTTGGTAAAAGCATCGCCAAGGCTTTGTCAGAAGCAGGAGCCAGGATTATTATTACGGATATTCATGTGGAGGAAGCTCGTCAAGCTGTTCAGGAAATGACCCCCGCAAGTGAGCAGCATTTTGCTTTGGAAATGAACGTGACAGACGAGGAGAGTGTTCAGTCTACCATCAATCAGATTACAGAAGAATACGGAGGCATTCATATACTTGTAAATAATGCAGGAACCGTTCAAAAAAAGCCTACGATAGAGATGAGCTTGAAAGAATGGCAGACAACGATGAATGTGAATGTCGACGGCGTGTTTTTAACTTCCAAGTTTGTTGCTGAACACATGATGAACCGCGGCGGCGGAACAATTATCAATATGGCGTCGATGTCCAGTTTTATTTCCAATACAGAAGCTCAAAGTGCTTATAATGCGTCAAAAGGTGCGGTGCATACAATGACCAAATGTTTTGCACTGGAATGGGCGGACGACAGTATTCGTGTGAATGCCATTGCACCAGGGTATATGGAAACAGATATGACAAAACCCATATTTCAACCAGGGGGTGAGTTGGCACACGTTCTGGATTATGTACCAATGAAGCGGCTTGGAAAACCGGAAGAACTAGGGGGGATGGCTGTTTACCTTGCATCTGATGCTTCTAGTTTCGTGACCGGATCAACGTTTGTAATTGATGGTGGATATACAATCTGGTAAAAGGAGAGGATAACATGGCAAAAATGGTGAACGAACAGCAAAAGAAAGCGCTGGAGTATCCAGAAACCATGAGAGCAGTTGTTGCATATGGACCCAGGGATTATCGTTTTGAAGAAGTGTCGACACCAAAACTGGAGAACAGTCAGGAAATTATTGTGAAAGTTGAAGCGTGTGGAATATGTGCCGGAGATATCAAAGCCTTTGAAGGAGCACCCAGCTTTTGGGGAGACGAAACACAGCCGCCGTACATTAAAGCACCGGTGATCCCCGGACATGAGTTCATTGCACGAATTGTAGAAATGGGCGAAGATGTAGAAGGCTATCAAGTAGGGGACCGGGTTATTTCAGAACAGATTGTGCCATGCTGGAACTGTCGTTTCTGTGGACGCGGACAGTACTGGATGTGCGAAAAACATGACTTATACGGCTTTCAAAACAATGTAAACGGCGGCATGGCGGAATACATGAAATTCACAAAAGAAGGTATTAACTACAAAGTTCCTGAAGACATGCCGATAGAAGACGCCGTCTTGATTGAGCCGTACGCCTGCAGTATGCATGCTGTGGAGCGTGCGCAGATTCAACTAGGGGATTTTGTCGTTCTGTCCGGAGCGGGAACGCTTGGCCTTGGGATGGTAGGTGCTGCCAAGAAGTCCGGCCCAGAGACATTAGTAGTGCTGGATCTGCAGGAATCAAGGCTGAATCTGGCTAAAGAGTTTGGTGCAGATATCGTAATGAATCCTAAAGAAGTGGACGTGGTGAAAGAAATCAAGGAAATGACAGGTGGATATGGATGTGATACGTATATTGAAGCAACGGGGCATCCGGCATCTGTAGAACAAGGATTGAACATGATTCGTAACTTAGGGCGTTTTGTAGAGTTCAGTGTCTTCAGTGAACCGGTATCCGTTGATTGGAGTATTATCAGCGACCGAAAAGAATTGGATGTATTAGGGTCTCACCTCGGGCCGTATTGTTATCCCTCTGTTATTAAAGGGATATCAAATGGAGATTTGCCGACACAAGGCGTCGTCACGCACCGGATGTCTCTGGAACAGTTTCAGGAAGGCTTTGACTTAATGAAAAAAGGGACGGAATCACTCAAAATTATTCTGGAACCATAAGGGAATAAAGAAGGGAGGTGACCCTCCCTTCCCAATTTAAATCAGAATATTCTGATAAGGAGGAAAAACATGAGCACTGCAGTGAAGCAAGGTAATATTTTAGATAAGGCCGGACTTCCATCGCACTTATTCTGGGGTTATTTAGGGGTTATCATTTTTATGATGGGAGATGGGTTGGAGATAGGCTGGCTCAGCCCCTACCTGGTCGATAAAGGACTTAGTGTTTCTCATGCCGGCTTTTTGTTTACGGCTTACGGGATAACCGTCGCCATTTCTTCATGGCTTTCAGGTGTTTTATTGGAGGCTTTTGGTGCTAAAAAAACAATGCTGATGGGCCTGATTGTTTATTTGGTTGGAACCATAGGGTTTGTCGGCTTTGCCATACCTAACCTATGGTATCCATTGATGCTTCTGACGTATGCCATCCGCGGCTTTGGATATCCCTTATTTGCCTTTTCGTTTTTAGTGTGGATCGCCTATAGAACCCCGTCAAAACAATTAGGAAAAGCAGTCGGGTGGTTCTGGTTTGTGTTCACCGGCGGGTTAAATGTCGCTGGTGCTTATTATTCCATCTGGGCTATTGAAAACCTGGGACACATCAATACACTGTGGACCGCGGCACTCTGGGTGTCACTTGGTGCTGTTTTTGCCCTTCTTTTTAACAAAGATAAAATTGAAGAAAGTACAAATGATGTCGAAGAAAGTAAAGCAAAAGAAATAGTAAAAGGTATCACTATTCTGAAAAACGAGCCTAAGGTAGCCATGGCCGGGATTGTACGTGTAATAAATCAGACAGCGCAGTATGCTTTTCCGATCTTTTTACCGACGTATCTTGCTACTTACGGTTATGATACATCGTTATGGCTGAGTATATGGGGCAGTATTTTTGTTGCAAATATCGTGTTCAATATCGTATTCGGTGTACTTGGCGATAAAATGGGCTGGCGGAACACTGTCATGTGGTTTGGAGGCGTTGGCTGCGGGATATTTACGCTGACCCTTTATTATATCCCTCAAATTTTTGGCGATAATATGTTCTTACTTGCAACAGCGGGACTGCTATGGGGAACTTGTCTGGCAGGATATGTTCCACTTTCCGCCCTGGTACCGTCTCTTGTAAACGAAGATAAAGGGGCTGCCATGTCTATTCTAAATCTCGGTGCGGGTTTATGTGTATTTACCGGTCCTATGATTGTAGCTTTAACGTATGATTTTATAGGTGCCGGCGGCGTGATATGGGTATTGGCAGCACTCTATTTTGGCGGTGCATTCATGACGAAATTTATTACCCTTCCAGGTAATAGAAAAACAGTTGAGGTTATAGAAGAAAAAGAAGCCTAAAAATATAATTTAATACGAAAATAAACGAAAATAAAATTGACAAAACGAAAATAAATATGAAAGAATAAAATTATATACAAAAGGGAGTGGATATAATGAAAATTGCAGTCGGCAGTGATCATATGGCATATGAACTCAAAGAAATCGTGAAATATCATATCAATCAGCTCGGCCATGAAGCAGTAGACTATGGGTGTTATAATTGTACTGAAGTAGACTATCCTGATGTGGCGTTTGAAGCAGCACAAGGTGTGAAAGACAATCAAGCAGAAAGAGGTATTTTAATCTGCGGCACTGGAATCGGTGTCTCCATCTCAGCGTGTAAAGTACCGGGTATCCGCGCTGCCTTATGCCACGATGTCTATTCGGCGGAAAGAGCCCAGTTGAGCAATAATGCTCAGATTTTAACTATGGGAGCGCAGGTAATCGGCCCGGAACCGGCAAAAAAGATTGTCGAAGCTTATTTAAATGTGACATTTCAGGGAGGAAACTCCGAGCGTAAGGTGAACAAGATTATAGAGAAAGAAAAAGAGTTTATGGAGGTACACAATAACTAGGAGGTTGGGTGTATGAAGAAGTTAATCAATGATCCGGATAGTGTTGTGGAAGAAATGATAAGCGGATACTTGAAAGCGCATTCAAGTATAGTGAATGGATTGGATGCCAACCCACGCTCCATCATAAAAACAAATGCAGGATCAAAGGACAAAGTAAGCGTCATTATAGGCGGAGGGTCGGGTCATGAGCCGGCATTTATGGGATATGTTGGAGCAGGCATGGCAGACGGGGCGGCCGTTGGAAATATTTTTTCATCCCCGCCTCCTGATCCGGTGGTAGAAGCAGCAAAGGCTTCGCACACAGGCAGCGGTGTCCTGCTTATTTATGGGAACTATCAGGGGGATGTCATGAATTTCGGCATGGCCGTGGATATACTGGAGATGGATGAAGATATCGAAGCCCGGGAAGTAGTTGTTAAAGACGATATTGCGTCGGCATCAAAAGAAGAAGCAGAGAAACGCAGAGGCATAGCTGGTGAATTTTTTGTTACCAAAACTGCCGGAGCTGCGGCGGAACAGGGTTATTCGTTTGATGACGTGCAGCGCCTGACCGAAAAAGCAAACCGAAACGTCGCCTCCATGGGTGTTGGTCTATCTCCGTGTTCCCTGCCGCAGACAGGCAAACCAAGTTTTGTCCTCGCAGATGATGAAATGGAAATCGGGTTGGGTCATCACGGCGAACCAGGTGTTGAGAGGGATAAGTTAACTACGTCCCAACACGTAACAGAGCGTATTCTCAACGATATTATCATCGACATGGGACTAAAACAAAAGGAAGAAGTATCTGTTCTTATTAACGGATTAGGATCTACAACCAGAATGGAACTTTATATTATGTATGACAAAGTAGAATCCCTCCTCAAAGAAAAAGGAATCACGATTTACAAGTCGTATGTTGGAGATTATTCTACATCGATGGAAATGGGAGGCTGCTCGATAAGCCTGCTGAGAATGGACGATGAATTAAAACCCCTGATCGATGCTCCGGCCAAGTGCCCGATGTACACTCAAAGCTAAAAGGAGAATGGCTATGATACAAGAGACAGAATGGAAACGCTTATTTGAAAGGGCTCACCTCACGATGGAAGAAAATAAAGATTACTTGTGTGAATTGGATCGCCCGCTCGGGGATGGGGACCACGGTGTGACCATGTCTATGGGTTGGAAAGCTGTCAGCGAAAATATAAGGGAAGAATTAGAAGGGGAAAACGACTGTGGAAAAATAGCCTCCACATCAGGGCGGACGTTTTTAAGCGCTGTCGGTTCTTCCGTAGGTCCTCTATATGCTTCCGGATTTATGGAAGGCGCTAAAAGAATTAAGCAGAAAAACGACCTTTCCGATGAAGATCTCCGGCAGTTTTGGCTTGGTTTTATTAATGGTGTACAAAAGCGGAGTGGAGCAGATTCAGGCGATAAAACAATGATGGATGTTTTATATCCTATCCAAAAAGTTCTGAATGATGAAACGATTCCGGTCGAATCACGCTTTGAACATGCGCTTTGGGCTGCAGAACAAGGGATGGAAGCCACAAAACATATGATATCGCATAAAGGCAGGTCCAGCCGGCTCGGAGAACGATCGTTAGGATTTCAGGATCCGGGCGCAACATCGATGTTTCTTCTTTTTTCGACATTTGTAACACAGGCGACAGAAAGCAGAAATGCTCATTTATAACAGGGGAGGGGGCTCATCATGAAAGATATTGCTATGTCGTTTCTTTCCGTGACCGAGAAAGCGGCCGCAGAAGTTTATCCGTATATCGGAAAAGGAGATAAAATGACGGCCGACGAACAAGCTACAAAAGCCATGAGAGCTGAACTGAACCAGCAGCCATATACGTCCCGTGTTGTGATCGGGGAAGGGGAGATGGATGAAGCCCCTATGCTCTATATCGGAGAAGTACTTGGAAATAAAGGAACTGCTTCCATTGATCTAGCCGTAGATCCAATCGACGGAACAACGTCTGTAGCCCAGGGCCGGGGAAATACGATAGCAGTGCTGGCGGGGGCACCAAAAGGCAAACTGCTTCATGCTCCGGACATGTATATGAAAAAGATAGCTGTAGGACCGAAAGCGGCTGGTGCTGTTCATGTGGAGAAGCCACTTGATGAAAATATTGAAGCGGCGGCCAAAGCCTTGGGAAAAGACATTTCCGAGATGAATATCATGGTTCAGGACCGGAAACGCCATCATGAAGATATCCGAGTGATTCAGGAATTGGGAGCAAGCGTCACACTATTTGCAGAAGTAGATATTACGTATGCTGTAACGACAGCTCTGGAAGAATATGATACCGATATGCTGGTAGGTATAGGCGGCGCGCCGGAAGGAGTTATCGCAGCAGCAGCACTCAAGAGTCTGGGCGGAGATTTTCAGGGAAAGTTAATGCCGCAGAATGAGAAAGAATACGAACGCTGTATCAATATGCAGATCCAAAATCCAGATAAAATCCTTACGCTTGAAGACATCGTTGACAGCAGCGAATGTTTTTTTACAGCTACCGGCATAACAGATGGAACACTTCTTCGAGGAGTGAAGAACGAAATGGGCACAAATTTAAAAACACATTCTTTTCTTTCATCTGCCGGACAGTATCGGTTCATTGAATCAGCGCACGTAAAGATTGTGGAACAGCCGCTTGTATAATTCGCTTGAATGCGGGAAGTATGTATGGAGAGGAGTGGGAACGTGGCCATCAACCATAAACACAATTCGAATGTATCCATCGACTGGTACAAATATGTCGGTAGTCATGGTACCGTATATGAAATAGATCGATTCGGCGCCTCTGCACCAGGAGGGGAAGTCGTGGAAAAATACGGATTTGAACCGGAAGGCGCAACAGAAGCCGCCTGGCAGTTAATAAAGAGATAAATCAGAAATGCACCGTGGTATAAATAACATCTGTAATGATTGATGGATCAAACCGGCTGGACGCGCTCCAGCCGGTTTTTTTGATGCGCTCTGTTCTTGGCTGGGTTGAGTTGGCTGGTAAGGGGGGTGTTTGGCATGTATCCGGCCTGATTTGGCATGTAAATGCGTTAGTTTGGCTGGTACCCGGGGCGCCGGCATGTATTTGGGTGAGTTTGGCATGTATTCGACAACGTTTGGCGTGTATCTGCCTCGAAACGGCATGTATGGCAGAGGAACGAGACGGTTGCCGGCGTGCTCCCAGCTGCATTTATTTTATTTCCTGCCTGCGGCCAAAAGTCGGCGCGAACTTACTGCAAACGTAACGTTAAACAGTTCATAAGACAGTTTGAGACAGCCAGCGGCCGGTCAAACGTAACTGGGCATGAGTCATAACGACGTTTATGGTACATAAGAGCTGCTAAACGTAAGTAGGAAGAAAAATCCGGCTGGTAAAGGGCTTGATTCGGCATGTAAATCCGCAAGTTTGGCTGGTAAAAGGGGCGGCGGCTTGTATTTGGTCTTACTTGGCATGTATCTGACCGCAACCGGCATGTATGTCAGGAAAGCCGGATCACAAAAGATAGAAAAAGAGGACGGGACCACACGTCCAACCCTCACAGCTTCATCAATCGTATAATCTGTCCTGCATTAAACCCTATCCAACCTCCGATAAATGGGAAAACACCGATAGGAGAATCTAATCTTATAGAGTCAACATCCCAAACAAAAAAAAGCACGGTGAAAACTACGCTGCCGATCATGAGAATGCCGGTCTCCATCATCGTGTTCCGCTTCCAACGCTTTTCGCCCCAGTGGTATCTGTCAAAAGCCTGAACCATCCGGCTTGTTTTTGTACCGATTGGCTCTCCTGTCTTAAGCGTGTACAGGGGCGGAACGGCTGTGAGCCATAAAAGCACGCAGCATAACCCAAGAAGAACAGAAGCTGATCCTACGTTGTGGACATAAAAAGCAAACAATACGAATAATAACAACATCAAGAGATTTTGCTGGACTAACTGCTTCTTTTTTAAACGCTTGACTTCTTGTATATCCCACTCTGTTTCATGCATCGTATCCAGCCTTTCTATGGAGGCACCGTTGTACCATGCCATTCCTATGAAACGAACGCCCTGTAGATTCAGTATCACGTACCCACTCTTACAGTCTTGTCAAAAGATATTCCTAAATAACTATATGTTATCGTTACGTTTTCGATCTGTTTGTCATGAACAACACTCATTCCATAACTTTTATCATCCGTTACAGCTGTATCATTATTGACTTTTTCCCGCAGCTTAACAGGGGATGTATTCGTCTTGATTGCTACATTATCTAATTCGTGCAGATTAAAGTCTTCCGCCTCTTGATTAAACGTGTCCGTTACAATAAATCCCTTTGATGGGTTACTGACCTGGATCTTGACATTTGATGGTTCTTCATTACCATTGACCGACACGTCATCAATATGTACGTCGCTGAACCCTTTATTTCCGATTGCTATGACGACGGCATTGTAGTTGTTTATTGAACCAATAGATCCTTTAACTAATGGGGGATTGAATAGAATAAAAGAAAAAATGCCGGCGGATATAGCTGCTATGCTTATTAAGGAAAACGTCATGACTTTTTTCCGTTTTTTCAAGCTTTTCCTCCTCATTTTAACGATCTCTCCTATCTTATTTTATCACGAGACAGAGACAATTTCTGTGATAAGATGGGAAAAGAGTGAAAGAGAGGTAATAACATTGAAAAGAATACTGCGGCACAGTCTTATCATGTGGATTCCTTTCGCGCTGCTTTGCCTCGGGGCCGGTTTTGCCGTCGAACTGGTGGAGGGGAGTGAGGTTGCCACCACGCGCTATACCGGCTTTCAGAATATCGGTACAGGCTTCCTGCTGATGATCTGGTTCACGGGTGTCCTCGCGTATCCTGTTACTTTCCTGCCGTTGACGCTTTTGATAAGTAGAATTACCAATCGGAGGATGATCCGTATCGTAACGTATGCCTTCATCAGCGGCCTGGGCGGATGGTGGTATTTCAATGGCGCCTATGATCCATTCATAGAGCAGTATGGATTGAACAGCATGAGCGCGGTTGTCTGTGTTGGAGCGGCTGGAATCCTGTATGCGCTGCTTGATCATTACCTGTTTAACCACCCGAAAGCCTTCCGCGGAGAAGGAGAATAGGAACTATTATCTTACTGGAATGCCGGTGAAAAATCTCCATTGATGCATCTTGTTCCGCTCGTAAAGGAGTGGATTTGGCATGTATCCGGCCTGATTTGGCATGTAAATGCGTTAGTTTGGCTGGTACCCGGGGCGCCGGCATGTATTTGAGTGTGTTTGGCATGTATTCGACAACGTTTGGCGTGTATCTGCCCACAATTCGCATGTATGGCAGAGGAACGAGACGGTTGCCGGCGTGGTCCCGGCTGCTTTTATTTTATTTCCTGCCTGCGGCCAAAAGTCGGCGCGAACTTACTGCAAACGTAACGTTAAACAGTTCATAAGACAGTTTGAGACAGTCAGCGGCCGGTCAAACGTAACTGGCCATGAGTCATAACGACGTTTATTGGAAAAACGAGCAGCTAAACGTAAGTAGGAGAAAATATAGGGACAAAATCTGCATGATCTAAAAAATCAGCCGCATGTCTCAACGGACACAGCGGCCGTAATGTTTTTCGTATGGTGTTGTGACAATGAAACAACCGGGTCTCATTTCTTTTTCACCTTGTACCATGCCTGCTGCAACACACCGTAGAAGTCCAGTTGGTTTCCGATGATGTCAGCGAGTTTCCTCACGAGACCGGTCATGATAATCATAGAACCAAGTACGATGATGAAATTCCCTATAAACTCCAAGGCGCGGCCTCCTGTTTTCTATTACTCTGGTGCAATACTTGTTTTTTTCCATTTGATATAGGTGTACCCGATTTCGATGATGGAGCCAATGATGAAAATGGCAGCGAGAGTGAGGGTGGCGTTCATTGTCATGCCGGGTACGAAGTACAATCCTACGAGGATAACCATTCCAAACGGCAGCGTCCATAATGACCGGAGCAGTCTTCTCCGGTAACTCAACCGGTAATAAATGATAGCTTTTCCTGAATCGACTTTTCCGTGTTCCTCATTTTTCACTTTCGCTATGGTGCGGTACATCCAATCGGCAGCTAATACGGTTAAACCAATCAAGACATAAATAAATAACATGGGAACGGTCATCGGTATCCTCCTTTGCAGTGAGCTTATGAAAAAGAGATACATATCGATGGAATTTCCTTACGTTTATGATATCATAAACCAAATGCGGGTCAATGATGCGGCGGTAGGCGGGTGTCACATTCTCTTTTGTTTCACATATGGTGATAAAAAAACAGGAGGGTATTGATATGATGAGGGATCCGTATACCGAGCAACCTGCGGCGGAACCGCAGTATTTTTTCAACCTGAATACAAACCGTCTGTTCACGCGGAACGACCAAAATTACATTAACCGGCTCGGCCGGGATAATTTGAATACACTCGGGGATGTGTCGCTGCTCGACATTTACCTGAGCAATGGACATGTGGTGGAGCCGCATTATCATCAGAATGCGTCGGAGCTCGTGTACTGCATTTCCGGCGCGGCCGAGGTGTCGCTGATCAATCCATTCACCAATGAAAGGACCACGCTCCGGATCACGCCGGGTGAGGTGGTAAGCGTTCCGCAGGGTTGGTGGCATTGGGATACCGCCCTGGAAAATAACACCCACTTTCTTGCCATTTTCGACGCGCCGTACCCGGAATACATTCTATACTCCGACCTGCTTTCGAAAACGCCGGCGGACGTGATGGCCCAAACGTACTGCATCGATCCCGAGGCTTGGGAGCAAGCGATCGCGCCGCTGCAGGGCGAGACGATCATCATCGGACCAACCGATGAATGCGCCCAGCAGCAACAGCAGGTCCAGGGCACCATGCAGCAAAACAACAAACCCGCCCAGAAGCCCCTGCCGTACCACGAACCGTACTACGTCTACCCGTATCCGCGCTATCCGTATTACTATTGAAAAAAAGCGGTCTCTGCCTTGAGAAGCAGGGACCGTTTTTTTTAAAACATAAAACAAGGAAAATCGAAGTTATTATTATGAAATGTTCGATTCGGAATGATCTTGATGGTTCTCTTCCAACTTCCGGATGCCAAAGCCGTTCGTGTAGAGGGCGAGAAAACCATACAACGCAGAGAAGACGAAACCGCCCAGGTTAAATATCGCCCACGGCAGGAACTCAAAGTTACCTACACCCAGCGTTGTGGCCATAAATACACCGGATACCGTCCAAGGCATCAATACTTCGGTGATTGTAACGGAGTCTTCCATATTCCGGGACAGGTTCGCCGGGTGCATGTTCTTTTCCTGATAAGCTTTTCCGTATATATCCTGAATAAGAAAGTAAGTCACCAACGCGTTGGATGTGCCGTTAATCACGGCAAAACCGGTTAAAAGGGACGCAAAGGTGAGGCTTCCGATTGTTTTCAAATATACAATTACCTGTTCCAGAATAACATTCAGCGCCTGGGATTTCTCCAGGGCGGAAGCAAAGAAAAAGGCAACGAATACAAAGAACGTGGCATTGTACATAGAGTAAAGGCCGCCTCCGCTAAGCAGGGATTGAATATCTTCCGTAACGACTCCTTCTCCCAATCCGCTGATGGTGTCGGCGATCATTTCAATACTGAAACCTGATACCGCTGAAGCAAAGACATTTCCGAGTGAAACATTCTGAAGAATCAGAGCAAGGATCATAGCAGAGAACGAAGAGGCAAATAGAACAATCAATGGAGACTTTTTCATGATGGAACCAGCGATCACAATAACGGCCGGAATCAGCAGAACAATATGAAGCTGAAACAACTGATCGATACTGTCGATCATCGTCCGGATATTTGACAGCTGACTTGTGTTGGTTTCAATGTTCAGCCCAACAAAGAAAAACACAATAAAAGCAATGATTGATGAAGGAATGGCGGTGTATAACATATGTTTAATGTGTTCATAAATGTTCGCACCGGCAGCGAGTGAGCTCATATTCGTCGTATCCGATAAGGGTGACAATTTGTCCCCGAAGTAAGCGCCGGATACCACGGCCCCGGCGGTAACAGCCAAGGAGATATCCATTGTCTGGGCAATGCTCATCAAGGCAACCCCGATCGTACCGGCAGATCCCCAGGATGTGCCAACACAGGTGGAAACAATCGCTGTTACCAAAAAGGCGAGCACGTACAGGTAATTCGGATTAATCATTTCCAGTCCGTAATAAATAAATAGTGGAATCGTACCGGCAATAAACCATGTTCCAATGAGCAGTCCGATGCTGAATAAAATAAGGATGGCGGGCAGGGCTTTTTTTATTTTTTCTCCCATTAACTCAATAATGGAATCCCAGCGGTTTCCGTTCAGCATAGCGAAAATGGCGAACACAACTCCCGCAAAAAGAAGCATCAATTCGGCTGGATATTCCATAACTCCGATTCCGGCGATGAAAATGGCAACCGTTAGTACAATGGGAATCAAAGCCATGACGATGGAGGGGCGTTTTACACTGTCTTCACTCATTTTCAAACACTCCTTTAAGAAATAGTGGAGAAGGCTTGTTCCAAATCTTGAATCTGCATTTCGTACCCTTCAAGACCGACCGATAACCGGATCAAGTCCGGAGGCAGGCCACCGGCTTTCAACTGCTCCGCATTATCATCTTTTAACGGGGATGTGACCAGGCTTTCGAATCCTCCCCAGCTCACCCCGATTTTGAAAAGGTCGAGGCTGTCAATAAAGCGGGACACATTCTCAAACCCTCCTTCTTCTAGTTCAAAACTGATTAATCCAGAGAAGCCAAGCATCTGCTCTGACAGGAAGGGAGCGGAATCGGTATAAAGACTGGGGTGGTGCACCTGTTTAACGGCTTGCTTCGTGCGCAGATAATCCACGATATGCGATGCATTCGTTTCGTGCTGTTCCAGACGAACCGGAAGCGTTCTCAATCCCCGCAGCACAAGGTAGGCGTCATGCGGCGAAAGCACGGAACCTCCTAATTGGAAGCCGTCTTTGAAAATATGATCGATCATGTCGGCTCTTCCAATGACAGCTCCGCCGACTAGATCGCTGTGTCCGCCGATGTATTTCGTTAAGGAATGGACGGTTATATCAAAACCGAGCGTCAGCGGTTTCTGAAAAAGGGGAGTAGACCACGTATTATCAATAACAGAAGTGATGTTGTGACGTTTGGCGATGGCTGCCGTATCTTGTAAATCCAGTACTTTCATCAGCATGGTGCCGGGACTTTCCGTATAAATCATCTTCGTCTCCGGCTGAATCGCGGCTTCGAGCTCCTTTGGATCATTTTCGATGAAAACGGAAGTAATCCCGAACTTCTCCAGCAAGCCCGCCAGCTCTTTGGTCGGACCGTATATATGATTCATGAATATGACATGATCACCGTTTTGTAAAAGAGATAAAAAGATCGAGCTTATGGCCCCCATGCCGGACCCAAAACACTTGCACTGCTCCCCCCTCTCCAGCGATGCCAGTTTGTACTCCAAGACGTTCACTGTCGGGTTCACTCCGCGCGTGTACACGTACTGTTCTCTTTCTTTTTTCTGAGCCTCGGTGAACTCCCGGAATGTCGGAAATGTGAAAAGAGAGGTCTGGTACACTGGAACGGAGGCCGCTCCATGATAGCTTTCGGTATCGATATCGGTACAAATCTTTTTATCCACCTGCAACATAAGGCAACACACTTTCTAATGATGTATTGCAATTATACTATCATACTATCATGCTGTATGAAAGGTTAGATTTTTCAGAATTATATGCAAGGTCATCTGTTTCCTATATATTTGATACAATGGAGGTGTCCAGACAGGAGGGTGTATAAAGGTGAAAACGATGAAAAAAGAACGGCTCTCTGAAATGGCCGCCAAAGAAATAAAAGACTATATTAAAAGAAACGAGCTGCAGAAGGGAGATAAGCTCCCGCCGGTGTCGGAATTAATGGATACCCTCGGCATTGGACGCTCCACTCTTCGCGAAGCTCTGCAGCTATTGGAATCACGTGGTGCGCTGCACGTGTTGAACGGCAAAGGCACCTTTGTGAAAGATATGAAGCCGTTTCACATTCAAACCTCCATCGAAACCGATAATAAAAAACAATTTCTGCTTGAGGCTCTGGAAGTACGGAAAGCACTCGAAGGAAAAGCAGTGGATCTTGCCGTTCTTCACGCGGAGGAAACAGAAATACAACGCATGGAAGATTATTTAAAAGCCTATGTTGAAGCGATTCAGAAGGGGGAACGGGAGAAGGCGAACGCCGCGGACGAAGGATTCCACCAAGTCATTTACGAAGCGGCGGATAACGAGCTGTTAAAAAGTATCATCGATTCGGTGGGAGATAGCTTTCATGAATTCTGGAACGAACCCTTCGGCGTGGAAGACATTTTTGACCAGAGCTACCCTTATCACGAAACCCTGCTGCAGGCGATGAAAGAAAGAAATTCAGAAAAAGCTGCCGAGGCTTTCCAGCAGATTATGGACTCTGTAAGATCCTCGATTAAGAGTTTTTGAATCTAATCAAAACACCTATAGGTTGGCGTTAGAAAGTAAACAGGGATACTGATAAAACGATGCCTTAAAATGCATATATGTCATAGTACATCGTTCAATTGTTAATCTCGCTAAAGATGATTGAGAGTATTTGGAAAAATGTTATCATTCACTTGAGTGATTGATGCGTGCGTCCAAATCATTAACAGTTTAGTGCAGTTTCTTCTTCAGCCATACCATCATTTACTTTTTTTCAGGAAAAAAACTTATTCATGCAGGATATTGTTTGGAATTCGTCCATGTCAGAGTATCAGTGTATTCAATGTAATGCAGTATTTTCTCTTGAAGTAGATATGTTTGAAGCCGGCATGCGCCTGGCACAGCCAACCCGTCAGTGTTAAACCTGTATACAACGAAGCCTGGGCTATGGACCATCTTCTCCCTTTTCATCAGCATATCACAATGGGGGAAGGAGGGACTCCTTTATTGCCGGTGGATTCAGGACAAGCGTCTGTGTACATTAAATTAGAATCCCAAAACCCAACGGGCTTTCATAAAGACCGGATGAGCGCTTATCTAGTTTCCATGGCTAAAAGTCAGAACTATAAGGGTATTGTTATTGCGTCCAGTGGAAATGCTGGATTGTCTATCGCATCTTATGCCGCGTTTGCGTGCATCCCCTGCGTGCTTATTGCTACGAAACAATTAAATCCCGATGCAGCCGGGATAATCGAGCTGCATGATGCAGTAGAGAATTTGATTCGGTTAAAAGAAAGACTGCAGGTCATCCGTCTGCAGTCCAATCTTTTTTATAAAAATATCTATACCCCGGAGTAGGCCATGAATCCGCCATCGACCGGTACGGTGACGCCGGTTATGAATGCGGAATAGGAGGGATCTGCGAGCCACAGCAGCGTGCCGGATAAGTCATCGGACTGCCCGAAGCGGCCCATCGGCGTCTGATTTATGATTTTTTGGAGCGGGGATTCATTTCATCATTTTCATCCATTTTTTGACCTGAGATTTGAAAAACGGCAGGATTCATAAGGGATGGCATGGAATACATGCAAAGCGGAAAAGCGGAGATGCACTGCCTCTGCTTTTTTACTCAGCACCGATGAACAAGAAAGGGGCGGCGTAGTGAAGATATATAGTATTGTGTTATCTGCTTTCCTTGCTCCATTCGTGTTTGCAGCGATGGGAAGCGGCCTGCACAGCCTGCTGCAGCCCGAAGCCAATAGTGCCCTTACGTTTGGATTGCTTCTCGTCTATTCGTTTCCGGTCTTTTTGGTACTGGGGATTCCCATCTCTTTCTGGATCCATAAAGGGACGGCAGCAAAGACTGGCACCAAGGTGCTTCTTCCCACAGGAGCGGGCGCTGCTGCAGGAAGTATCAGCCTGATTTTTGTCTCTGGACAAGTATGGGCCGGAACACTGCTCGGTGCTGACGCAGCACTCGTGTTTGTCCTGCTGCAGGTGCTTATCGAAGTGTTATCGGGGAGACAAAGGAGCACAACAGAACCAAACCGCCGATAAACTCCCCAATGCCGCTGATATATTGAAAAGGCGCCGATATTTCCCATGATACGATAAGCAGTAAGAAAAGAAGGAAGAGAGGTGCCGCAAAACAAACGCTGCGGCAGATCATCCATTATTTCCTGACAAAAAAAGCCGGCGCATAATTTGTCATGCCGGTCATCGCTGTATGTCTGGCTGCTGCCTATGATTTCAAGTCAAGGGGATCTTTCACCGTGAACTGGGAAATAAAACGGCCATCACGAATCAAGGAAAACAGTTGTCTTAAACAAGTGGGAGTATTACTGTAAAGATACAGACATAGTGCAGATGATATGATATAGAAATGAAATATCCTGGAGCGGATGAACACGCTGTGGAAGATATTTTAAAACAAATTTTAAGTGAAGTGAAAGAAATCAAGACCGATATTGGTGAATGAAAAGCGGGGCAGGCAAGACTTGAAGCAGGACAACAGAAATTACAGCAAAACGTCATTGAAAGCCTCGGAACGTATACAGAGAAAATCACGGAACAAGTTGATGACAAAACTGAAGTATTAAATAAAAGAGTATACCACGTTGAATCTGAAATAGAGAGAGTGAGCAGACAGTAGAGAAGGTAAGCTTTGATACTGTCTTTTTTTGAGTTTTTCTCTTGAAGACAGTTTTGAATAAAAGTGTAACTCCCGGTGCCGCCGGTATTCAGGGAGGAACCGCCCCCGCTGATAACAGGAGGATAAAAGATGAAGCAAAAAGAGAAAAAGCGGTACAGCAAGGTGCTGAGTCTCATGCTGCGGCATGAGCCGGAAGCCTTTGAAATTACCCTGGATCATCAAGGATTCACGCCGCTGGAGGACGTGGTGCATGCGCTCCGCCGCAAGGGATCTTTTCCGAGTGCGACGAAAGAAGAGATTCACACCATCGCAGCCGACAGTGACAAACAACGGTTTGAAATCGTGTCCGGCCACATCCGCGCAAGATACGGCCATTCCGTGGATGTGGAGCCCCACGACAAGCAGACGCCTCCCCCGTACCTTCTGCACGGCACGCATGCCGAGGCCCTGCCCGCCATCCGCAGGGAGGGTATCAACCGGAGAAACCGACGCTACGTGCATTTGAGCGAACATGAGGACTTTGCCCAACTCGCCGGACAGCGGCGCGGGCAGGCAGTGCTGCTGACCATCGACACCGCCGCCGCCGAAAAAGCAGGCGTCCCCTTTTTCCGAGCCGGCAGCGGCGTATGGCTGAGCACGAACATCCCGCTGCATTACGTAGTGGAAGAGAAAAGGATGTAATCGCCGTGGCGCCGATATTTCACAGCAAACCGCCGATACAATAAAAAAACATCCAATTTTATTTGGATGTTTTAGCTAAAATCATCTTTTAATTGCCCAATCCATTCTTCAGGGAGATCCGCTTCTTCTTTCGTTTCCGTACGGTTTTGTAAATCATCTAGATTAACGGTTTTTTTAATTACTGGATAGCTGCTTAAATCCCAAAATTTGATTTTTTCCGGATTTTCAATGGACGCTTCCTCTATATTCACCGTTCATCTATTTCCGGTTAAACCTATGAAGAATCCGAGCTTCCACGGGATCTTTTGGGCGGACGGGTCCTTGTCGTAAATTTTTATTCTTGATTTGGCAGTGACCCGGTTTTCAATATCTTTTAGATGAAGAGTGGTCATTGTTTTATCACCTTTTGCATTCTTTGCCATACACGCACGCCCCTCTTGTACAAAGATGATGTGTATAGTGTATGCTGATTATATCATATTTTTCTTACTTTTCCTGTAATCAGAGTCGCTTCGATTTTTTCACCGATTAGATTTGGCTGAACAGATGCAGGTACATTCCAGCAGCTGATAGTGGGGAGCAGAAAATTGCATTTTTCAAAGGAGTTGAAAGGTATGAAAGCATTTGGTTGTGCGGCTTTGGCCACTGTCATTTTATTTTTTGCAACAACATTCATAGTGTCTCCTATCCTATCTAATATAGGGTATGATTCTGCTGCATCCAGCTATCATTTAACGACCCATGCCTTGCTCGTTACACTCATTTTCACTGTTATCTTTTGTACCATCGCCGGGGCCAGGTACATCGTGGAAGAGATTGAAAGGATCATTCATCATAAAAACGAGGAGTAGGGTGCGATGTATACTGTATGACAGAAAAGTTTTTCCCAGGCTGAATCGGAAAATCGTTGAACGCCGATAAAAATCAACATGCCGTTGGGTATCCGCGACAAAGGCGCTGATACAATAGGTTTGCAGATGATTTACTTCTTTACCTTTGCTCTTATTTTTTGAACATGACATAAAAAGCATTCAGGGTAACCATAATCAGGGAACCAGTGAGTACTCCTAAGATAGAGTATATATTGAAATTAAATAATGACCATCCAATGGAACCTCCAATAAAGGAAATGAGGGCATAATAGCTTAGCCGCCACGGAGAGGATTTCCACTTAGAATCTATTCTTTTCACATGCGAAATGAACTTTCTCATATGTTTCATCCTCCCCGAAGTGAAATGATCTTCTCTTTTCAGGATACATGATTACACTGTTCCTGACATCGCTTTGTGGTGTGCCGGCGTGTTATGATGAGGCATAACCAAGTTGCGTAACCTCGTGTCAGAAGGCAGGGTGGAAGGAGAGAAACAATGGCGGATGTAACAAATCAAGTGATTCTTATAACAGGCGCGAATCGTGGTCAGGGAAAAGTGATCGCGGAGCACCTTGCTGCACTGGGGGCCAGAGTAGTGATCGGCGCACGGAATTATGACAGCGCACGTGAGGTGGCGTCGGCGATTGGAGAAGAGCACGCGTATCCGGTGCAGTTGGATGTCACGCAGGAATCCGAGTGGAAAGCGGCAGTGGACGAAGTGGTCAAGACATTCGGTACCATCGATGTGCTCGTCAATAACGCCGGAGCCCTGACGCGCAAACCATTCACGGATCTCACCCCGGATGATTACCAGCACATGATCAATGTGAACCAGCTCGGGGTATTTATGGGGATGCAGGCCGTTACCCCGCATATGGAGAAACAGCAGAAAGGGTCCATCATTAACAATGTATCGGTCTCGGCATTTGCGCCAATCCCTCAATCATCTGCTTACGCGGCGACAAAAGCCTCTGTCGTGGCGATGTCCAAAGCCGCGGCTGTGGAACTGGGGCCAAAAGGTATCCGCGTGAACATGATTCACCCCGGCGGTATCGAGACCGACATGGCTACCGAAGGCAAGGGAGTTCCGGATGCGTACCAATCGGTTCCGCTCGGACGCATCGGCCAGCCGGAGGAAATCGCCAGAGCTGCTGCGTTTCTAGCCTCCGATGAAAGTTCCTACTGCACCGGCACCGAAATTGTCGTCGACGGCGGGATGACGCTGGGAAGCTAGACGTAGCAGCCGGGATTGGAAAGTCGCCGATAAGTTGCGCTGAACCGCCGATAAAATCGGAGCAACCGCCGATTCCACAACCGAAACCGCTGATATATGAAAAAAAAGCGCCGATATCTACAGCGCAGCCGCCGATTGCCCAGCGCGGCTGCGCGTTTTTTCATTCTTCCATAAAAGGCCAGGAGTATTGCACGATGCCGCCCTGTACCTTGTCCAGGGTATGTGCTGTCAGCTCCAGCACCATAAAGGCTTCGGGCGGAACCTTAAACGGCGCTTGAATGTTCCAGTGATCCGCACGCTCGAAGCCGAATTTGGCGTAATATTCCGGGTGCCCGAGCACCACGACTGACGAAAATCCAAGCTCTCCGGCTCGTTTCAGCGCATCACGCATCAACTGCGTGCCGATGCCCTGATTCTGGCGTTCCGGCGCCACCGACACCGGCGCAAGCGCCAGCGAATTCACAGCCGATCCGTTATTCTCAATAGTGATCCGGGAGAGCAGAATGTGACCGACGATGTGCCAGCCGCTGTCGAGCGCCACAAGCGACAGCTCCGGAATGAACGCCTCCGACTCCCTCAGATTCTCAACGAGCACGTGCTCCGTCGGATCGCTGTACACCGCGTCCCCAAACGTTCGGTTCACAAGCGTCTCCGTCGCGCGGTAGTCTGCAGGGGTCTCCTGCCTGATCGTAATATTCATGACCTTTTCTCCTCTGTTTTGTTATTTTAAGAATCTACACACCCAACAACCAAGGCGGGTAGATGGGGGGAAACCATAAAGGCTGTACACCGCTTGAGACGGTACGGGCTTTCTGTACATCAGCCATCCGAACACGGAAGACTTAAATACGACATGAAAATCTGCCCCCAGCTCCAGCTGCACGCGTTCCGTTAATCGTTTCCCTTCTTTATTATGAGCAGTCTCCAGCACCAATCCTCCCGGAACCAGCCGGTCGTCATGGTCCCAATCAATCCATTCCCCGTACCGAAGCACCCAATTCATCAATTCCGTTTTCAATGCTTCGGACAGAGGAAGGTCTTCCAATTCCAGATTACATGAACAACGGTGGCACCACACAGGATCTACGGCAACATCCGCTTCTACTCGTAATTCGGTTATATCATTTTTTTCGCAAAAACAAAGCATGAACAACTCTCCCCGTAAAATTAAAGCCGGTCAATAGAAAGACAATCAAAAAACTTTCCAAAATCATGAGTATTACTTATTTTTGACCTTTTTCGTTATATAGTCAATAAACTGAATCAATGCACCGAAAAGAACAATCCCTGCTATTACCCATATAAAGTAGCGAGGAAAATCATCAGGCGTGCCTTGAGCCAAATAAGTTATTTGATAAATAATTAACAAAGCCAAGCCTATTTTCTCTATGATAATACCCAGTATTCTCATATTAAACCAACCAATCCCGTTCGTAAGCTGATTTTATTTCTAAAAACATTGAAACACATGAAAGGAAAGCCGGCCATATGTAAGCGGTAATTCGATACAGCGATCATTACGACAAAAATCGCAATGATGATCTGTATGTACATGACGGTATCGTCTCTCGCTGAATAGACACTTATCTTACCACCAACCAAGTGCTTTGGTATGTTCTCTGCATTCGGATAGTGATAAGCAGTATGCTCGCGAAGCCCTTTGGCCTCATGCTATAGTTTATTGGCAGAAGGAGGAGATAAACCATGAATGATAAATTCACGCCGCTATTTCAACCATTACCATTGCCGAATGGAGTCACATTAAGAAACCGCTTCGTCCTGGCACCAATGACCCACGTGTCCTCCAACGAAGACGGTACTATTTCTGAACACGAGATCCCGTATATCGAGAAACGGTCGGAGGACGTGGGGCTCGCCATCACTGCAGCAAGCAACGTAACAGCTTTAGGCAAAGCATTCCCCGGGCAGCCGTCCATCGCCAGAGATTCAGACATTGAAGGACTCCGCGAGCAGGCCTCAGCGATGAAAAAAAACGGCGCCAAAGCTGTGGCCCAGATTCACCACGGCGGAGCGCAGTCGCTCCCTTCATTGACCCCGGGCGGCGATGTGGCTGCGCCAAGCGAAATGGAGCTGGCAAGCTTTGGCGAGCCGCAAAAGCATCAGGCCCGTCCTATCACACAAGAAGAAATTGAAGAAACGATCCAGGCGTTTGGGGAAGCCACCAGACGTGCCGCTCAGGCCGGCTTTGACGGCGTGGAAATTCACGGCGCCAACCATTACCTGATTCAGCAGTTTGTCTCCCCATATTATAATCGCCGGGACGATGAATGGGCCGATCCATTTAAATTTCCTCTCGCTGTGGTGAAAGAAGTCACCGACGCAGCGAAAGAGCATGGGGGCGACGATTTCATTGTCGGCTACCGTTTCTCCCCGGAAGAAGCCGAATCCCCGGGAATAACGATGGATGTAACAAAAGAGCTGCTTGATCAATTAGCCGGGCAGCCACTCGACTATTTGCACGTATCCCTGATGGATATTCATTCGGAGACACGGGAAGGTTTGTATGCAGGACAGAAACGGATTCAATTGATCCACGACTGGATTGACGGCCGTGTTCCGTTAATCGGTATTGGCTCCATTTTCACAGCAGAGGACGCGCTAAAGGCTCTTGAGACCGGCACCGAATTAGTCTGCCTCGGACGGGAGCTGCTGCTCGACTATCAGTTTGTCCGGAAAATCCAGGAGGGCCGCGACCAGGAAATCAACGCCACCTTTGATCCAAATGAGCCGACGAAATATCACCTCCCCGAACCGCTATGGGAGCAGCTCTACAACGGATTCTATCCGCTGCCAAGACGTGACGCCTAATCGCTGTGCCTGGACTTAGGATACAGATCAGCTGAAAAATGAAGGAAATGATCCCGGCTGAACATGGTACGCGTAGTTCTTTGCGGCTTCTCACAGGATATTTTCCCGAGGTGTTTTTTTCTCACCTCGTACTGAAATTTTCTTAATAGTAAGTAATTTTTGAACTTCTCAGTCGGCAAAATCAACGTGCCATGTCACTATCAATCAACGGATTCATGCTGTATCAATATAACTGGATAAATACCAATCAAAAGGCAAGGTAATCATGAATACTTCATGTCCATTAATGTGAAAGTATTCACAAATTCACACAATGCGGTATAATAAAAGTATATAAATTGTGAATTTTTCACATAAGAAGGAATGAATATGTTTATCCGTTATTTGAAGGAGTCCATGGTTGCAGCGGTATTGTTTCTGGCGGCCCGCTTATATTTAGGCTGGACGTGGCTCACGTCGGGACTTAGAAAAATCACAGACGGCTTTAACCCCGGCGGATTTCTGCAGGGAGCTGTCGCCGAACCTGTCATGCAGGGTGGAGGAGCGGCCCCGGCCTATCCCTGGTACACAGCCTTCCTGGAACACATCGCTGTTCCAAACGCCGGCGTTTTTGGCTTCCTCGTGATGTGGGGGAAGTGCTGGTAGGTGCCGGCTTGATTGTCGGCTTGTTCACAACCACAGACGCATTCTTCGGCGGTACGATGAACATGGCGTTTCTGCTGGCAGGTACCGTGTCGACCAACCCGATGATGTTGATTCTCGCCATCCTTATCCTCGTTGGAAAAGGAAATGCCGGTACCACCGGACTTGACCGTTTCGTACCTTTCCTAAAAGAAAAAACCGGCCGAAAACCGAAAGAACAGCAAACACCAAAAACAGCGTAACGTTGAAAAAAGCCCTGGAATGAGGGCTTTTTTATTTCGAGGTATCCTGGCTGCCCCGTCTCATGAATACTTCCGGGCATAGAAACACTCATCTGCTTTGTCATGAAAGTGATTGTTTTCTCCAGGGTTTGGCGTGATGGAACATCTTTTCCATCATCTCCGGCATTGGCGCTGGTTCCCTTTGTTAAAAATTGTCCTCATTGACCATGAAAGCCTCTTATGAATGATTTACGATAAAGATAGCCATACAGCACAATGACAAAAAAGGGGGGGAAGGAAGTTCTTTTCGTTTTAAATAAGTTTCTCCTTTGATAGAATCTAAGACCCAAATGAACGATGTATGTTTCAATTGAATTCAGAATTTTCTATCTAAAATAAAGAATCATGTCCATTGTCTATCGGAGTAATCTATTTTTATGAAGGTAAGGAGAGACCGGAATTTTTGAAAGCGCTATCAAATAAAAAGGGGGAAGGACCTTGAAAACATTCTCATGGGTTTCGGTGAGCAGTGCGTTGTTGTTATCGGTTGGGCTGATTGGCTGCAGCGGCGGGGAGTCTTCAAGCAGTGACGGAGGAAGCGGTGGCGGGGATGAACCCGTTGAATTGGAGTTTCTGGTGGCGGATTCGGTGAATACGAGAGGGCTGGAGGCGGTAGCGGAGGCCGCCGAGGAAGAACTGAATATTTCGGTCACTTTTGACATCCGTCCGGGTGGTCCGGAGGGCGAAAATGTGGTGAAAACGAGACTGGCGACCGGCGAAATCGCGGACATGATGATTTATAACGCCGGAGCTCTGCTGGAAACGATCAATCCTACCCGGAACTTCGTGGATTTGTCGGAAGAGCCGTACATGGACAAAATGATGGAAAATTACAAGGAAACGGTCTCTTTCGGGGACGGCGTATACGGGGTGCCGAGCCAGTCGAGCAACGTCGGGGGCTGGCTGTACAATAAAACCATTTACGAAGAGCTTGGGCTGGAGATTCCTGAAACATGGGATGAATTGATGGAGAATATGCAGGCGGTGAAAGATGCCGGTTATACGGCGGCGGTCGGCGCGTTCGACGAGATTTCAAGAACGCAGATTCCGGTGTTGGCGGACTATTATAATGTGCAGAAACTGGCGCCGGACTTCGCGGAAGAATACACGGCCGGTGACGCCAAATTCGCGGACACTCCGGCAGCCCTGCGAAGTTTTGAAAAAGCCTATGAACTGGGCCCTGGCGGCAATGATTTCTATAATGAAGATTTTAATGCGACCACCCATGAACAGGGCATGGCGATGCTTGCCACAGGAGAAGCGGCTCACTTTGCCAACTTATCGAATGTTCTGCCTACCATCGAAGATAACCACCCCAAGCAGGTGGAAAATATCGGTATTTTCCCTCAGCCGGCGGATGGAGAGCATGAACCAGGTTTTACAGTATGGATGCCAAACGCCATCTTAATCAGTCAATCGTCGGAAAACAAGGAAGCGGCCAAGAAATGGGTTGAGTTCTATATGTCGGACGAAGGACAGCGGATTTTCGCCGAGAACTTTGACAGTATCGGACCGTATGTCGTGGAAGGCGTAGAGATACCGGACGATGCGTATGCTGCGGTTAAGCAGATGCAGCCGTACTTTGATGAAGGACGGACAGCGCCGGCCCTGGAGTTTGTGAGCCCGATCAAGGGAGCGAACCTGCCGCAGATTCTGTCTGAAGTCGGAGGAGGCTTCATGTCTCCGGAAGAAGGCGCCGAGATGTATGACCAAGACGCAGAACGGCAGGCGCAGCAGTTAGGCATTGAAGACTGGTAGGAGCATAACCCAGGGAAGAAGCTGCGCTTCCGACGCAAAAGCACGGCTTCTTCCGGATAAAAAGGAGGGGGTCACATGAATGCCAACAATAACCGGATGTATTCCTATTACTTTCTGCTGCCGGCCGGTATTATCTATTTTGTATTCTTTCTGTTTCCGACGTTGATGTCTTTCTTTTACAGCATGACGTGGTGGACCTTGACAGATTGGGAGTTCATCGGTTTTGAAAACTTCATCACCTTTTTTGAAAGTCCGTCGCTTCGGATCGGGTTTCGGAATACATTATTCTTTGCGGGAACCGCTGTGACGGGAAAAGTCATCCTTGGCTTATTGATAGCGGTGTTTCTTACATCCAAAATCAGAAATAAAGATATGCTGCGTTCGATCGTGTTTTTTCCGGTTCTGATCAGTGCCATCGCGGTAGGGGCTACCTTCGGCGTATTAATGCACCCCACCGACGGCATTATCAACAATGGACTCAACCTGATCGGGCTGCCATCCGTGGATTGGCTCGGCAATCCGAATCTGGCGATCTTTTCGGTCGCCTTCACCGATATCTGGCGCGGCGTCGGCATTGCCACTGTCATATTTATCGCGGGTATCATGGCCATTCCCGGCGATTATAAAGAAGCATTGAAAATAGACGGAGGGAACACCTTCCAGGAATTCCGGCACATCATCCTTCCTTTATCACGTCCGGCGATGAATACTGTCATCATTCTCGCTCTGATTGATGGACTTCGGAATTTCGACCTTGTCTGGGCGATGACAGGAGGAGGACCCGGTTTCAGCTCGGATGTCCTGGCTTCGATTATTTATAAACAGTACGCCAGCGGGTTCTACGGACTGGCTACCGCAGGGAATGTCATCTTATTTTTCTTCGTGGCGTGTATCGCATTTCCTGTCTTCAAATTTATTAATCGAAAAGAGGTGGACCTATGAGCGCAAAAAGAGAAAAAAGAAGCAAACGGACGCTGGCTGCCGAAATCGCGGGTACGCTGGTGGCTCTTTTATTCTTCGGCGTCCCGGCTTACTTCGTACTGATCAACTCCATGAAAACGTCAACGGAAGCCGCCCGGCTGGAGCTGGGGTGGCCAAATTCCTTTGAATTTCTCGCCAACTACGGCGAAGTGATTACTGCCAATGACGGCAGGCTGCTGCTTGCCTTCTTCAACAGCGCGGTGATCACTGTGTTTACCATCCTTTTACTGATCATCGTCTGTTCGATGGCGGCATTTGTTTTGGCGCGGCGGCAGGGGATGGCGAAACATCTGAACTATTTGGTGCTGGTTGGGCTCATGATACCGCCGGCGATTGTTCCTACAATATGGGTGCTGCAGGGACTGGGGCTTTTTAAAACGTTTCCCGGCATCATTTTTCTGGAGACGGCGCTGCGGTTCTCGTTTGCCTGTATTCTGTACAGGGCGTTTGTGGCGACGATTCCAAAAGAACTGGATGAAGCGGCGCTCATTGACGGTTGCGGACCGCTGCGTCTGTTCTTTCAGATTATTTTCCCGCTGCTCAAACCCGTTACGTCCACCATTATTGTGCTGTCGTCGATTCAGGTGTACAACGACTTCGAGAATATGTTGTATTTCTTCCCGGGCTCGGAGAATGCCACGGTGCAGCTGACGCTGTATAACTATACCGGGTTGTTTGGAACGTCGTACAACTTGCTGTTTGCCAATGTCATCTTGATTTGTATTCCGATGCTGATTCTGTTCATTTTCTTCAATAAACGTATTGTATCGGGAATGACCGCCGGTGCGGTCAAAGGGTGAGAAGACGTCCGTATCAGGCTGTATAGACACTGCGGCTGGCGGGATAAACCATGTACCCCCGGCAGAATGATTTTATAATGAAAGCGAGAACAAAAAAAGAAAAGGGAGAGATCAGGATGAAGCTTGGTGTGAATACGGTATTATTTGGAGGATACGATGTAAAAACAGCGGTGGAGCATATCGCTTTCAGCGGTTATGACGGCTTGGAACTGGCTTCAATCGCGGGCATGGCGGAGCATCTGACGGATACCGCCACGGATCAGGATCTGACAGAGATCCGGAAAATGGCGGAGGAAGCGGAACTGGACCTGTACTGCATCGAAGCGGCGACGGATATTTTACAGCCGGAAAACCGTGAACGTACCAAAAGGGTGTTCGAACGGGCGGCCAAACTCGGCATTCCCATGGTGACTACGGGAAGCTCCGGGGCATCGGATGACGAAGCGGAAACCGAAGCGTCCCTGCGCGCCATTGAAGAACTGGCCGGAGCTGCGCAGGATGCAGGAATTCGTTATGCGCTGAAATTGCACTACGGACAGAGCATATATAATACGAAGACGGCGCTGCGGCTGATGAAGGAAGTAAGAAATCCGGCGCTCGGGTTGAATGTGGATGCAACCCATGTCGGCCGGGTCGGAGACGATCCGGTGGAGGCCATCGACGCGCTGCAGGATCATATCATTCACACCCACATCCGGGACACCTTTATCGAGCAGCTGAAAATCGCCCCTCCGGAATACCAGATTGCAGGAAGAGGATCGGTGCCGCTCAAAGATGTTGTCGATAAGATGGTGGAAACGAAATACGACGGAGCGGTGGTGCTTGAAATCATCGGCGCCAACGCATACAGCCTGCCGAAAGCCGCGGCCATCGCCGCCGAAAGCAGGGGGTACTTGGGCAGACTGTTCGAAGAATCCATGGAGAGAAAGGACGTGGCACGATGATCAGGGTTGCTGTCGTAGGAGTTAACAATATAGGAAACGTTCACTGCCGGTATTACAGTCAGAATCCCGATGCGGAGCTGACCGCCGTATGCGATATCGTGGAGGAACGCGCGCAGGCCGCGGCGGATCAGTACGGCGGCAAAGCGTATACAGACATGCTGACGATGCTGGACCAGGAAGACATAGACATCGTAAGCATCGCGACAGCCGGGGAAGAGAACGGCGGCGATCACTACGGACCGGCTGTGACAGCCATCGAAGCGGGAAAAGATGTGCTCGTGGAAAAGCCAATCTCCAATGATATAGACAAAGCACGGGACCTCGTCCGTCTGGCTGAAGAGCGGAATGTACGGCTTGCGAGCAATTTAAACCACCGTTTTGTGCCGGCGGCGTATAAAGGCAGAGAGCTCATCGACGAAGGACAACTCGGGACGCTCCTGTTTTTGAACATGAAGCTGACCATCGGCAATCCAAAAGAAACAAGTCCCTGGTTTCACCTGCGTGCGCTTCATCCACACTCGATTGATGTGATGCGCTATTTCGGCGGGGATATTAAACGGGTGCAGTCCTTTATGACCAAAGCACCCGGCCGCAATATCTGGTCGACGGCTTCGATCAACCTTGAATTTGCAAGCGGCGCGGTCGGACATTTAACGGGGAGCTATGACATGGCCGCGCGCCACCCGATTGAATACTGCGAGGCGGCGGGAAACAAAGGCCGGTTTGTGATTGATAATGTCTATGAAAATATGACGTTCTATCCACATCATAAAGATGAATTGACGGTGCTCCGCAACTCGATCATGACAGGGGTTGGCAGCTTCCAGGAGACATTCAAAAACAGGCTGGATGATTTTGTGAGGCAGGTAAAAGAAGGCGCGTCCCCCCGGGATATAGAAGCTTCCGGCGCCCACGCATTAGCCGGTCAGGAAGTGATAGAAGCCGCGATCCGTTCCCAGATTGAAAACGGCGCGGTGGTGGAAGTGCCGGGAATTCAAGGAGGTGGACAATGACTGGAAAGCAAAAATGGCTCATTCCCGACGGTTTTTTACAGCCCCAAAGCTCCGGAGACCAGGTCAGCCATGAAGCGGTCTGTGTGCTGAACCTGGAAGAGGAGTCCGCCTTGATCCGTCTCACTTTCTATTTTGAAGACCGTGATCCGATGGAAGATTTCACAGCGGAATGCCCGGGAAGACGCACCCACCATATCCGGCTGGATCAACTCACCGACGACAGTGGGTGCGGGGTGCCGCGAAACGTTCCGTACGCCGTCGAAGTGGACAGTTCCGTGCCTGTGATTGTCCAGCACAGCCGTCTGGACACCTCCCAGGAGCCGTTGGCGTTATGTACAACGATGGCCTATTCCGGTTAACCTGCTTGAGATTCCATGTACAAACAGTGGCTCCGGTTATGATGAAGAAGGGTGGAATGAACCATGAAGCAGCTGAAAAGCAGTCAATTTATGAACGAAAAACATTTTCCTTTCTGGATTGATTTCAAGGTTCATACCGAGGAGAATATTCCTCCCGTTCACGTTCATGATTTCATTGAATTGGTATATGTCACGCATGGTAAAGCCGAGCACATCTTCGAAGGAAAACGGTATGAAGTATGCGCGGGGGATGTGTTCATCGTAAACCCCGGCGAGGTTCATACGTATAACCTGATTGCCGGAAAAGAGCTCGGCATCATCAATTGTTTGTTTCTGTCCACGCTTATTGATGACATCTGGCTCAGCAACCTGGGCGTTTCCGAGGCGATGGATTATTTTTATATCCACCCGTTTTTGAACCAGAAGGAACGGTTCCATCACTGCCTTAACCTGCGGGGTACGTGCGCGGATACGATTTACGTCCAATTTGAAAAAATGGCGGAAGAGTTCAACAGTCAAAAAGAGGGCTACGCCACGTTGATCCGTCTGCAGCTCGTGCAGATGCTGATGGAGCTCTCGAGAATTTACCGGCAGCAGCAGAGTTATACCAGACACTGGAAGGTCCCGCATGAAGAGCGGAAAGTTCTCGTGCAGCGGATCTGGGGGTATCTTGAACGCCATTTTGATCAAAAGCTGACCCTCGCCGGTTTGTCGGCTCTGTACAATATCAGCTCGCGCCATTTAAACAGGGTATTTAAAGCCGAAACCGGGCAGACGGTCATAGAAGCGGTGCATCATATCCGTATCAAACGGGCGAAGGTCCTGCTGTCGGAAACACCGGACAAGGTAATCTGCATCGCCATGGATGTGGGGTATGAAGACCCTGCTTTCTTCACCCGGCTGTTTACACGCCAGGTCGGGTGCTCCCCGGGAAAATACCGGGAGCTGAGCACAAAAACCCTACAGGAAGCGGAATAAAACGAAGGGACGTGTAAGGTGTTATGAACAAACCAAACGTTATTATTTTAGGTATCGACAGCCTGCGGCGCGATTATATGAGCTGTTACGCCCACCACCACCAGACGACACCCCATATCGATAAGTTTGCCGAAGAAGGGGTGTTGTTTGAACATCATTTCAGTCCGAGCATTCCGACCACGCCCGCGTATGCGAACATGTTGATGGGCGGTGACTGCTTTGACACCAACGTCGTCGGGCTCCGTCACCAGGGGCCGATCGGCGGGGATGAAGATAAGAAGACCCTGGCCGAAATTCTCGGGAACCAAGGGTATCAGACGACGTGTGTCGGGTTCACCAACAACCCGTCCTCGAGAGGATTTCAGCATTATCTCGATTATGAAGCATGGCAGCCCGACGAGACGGGAAGGTGCCCGAAAGCCGAATATTTAAACGAGGTGGCCATCCCGGAATTGAAGCGGCTCGAACAGGACGACGACCCTTTTTTCCTGTTTCTCCGGCACATGGATCCCCATTCTCCCTATCTGCCGCCGCGACCGTTTGAGCGGATGTTCTACGACCGGGATGAAAAGGATCCTTCCAACACGTCGATGGAACCGGTGTATCAGTTCAAGCCCCATGCCGACTTTCTCGCCTCATGGATCCCGGACGGGGTGACGGATGAGCAGTACGTCTCGGCGCAGTATGAAGGAGCGGTCGCCTATATGGACGCCTGCATTCAGAACATTTTTCAGACCGTGAAAGACCTGGGCATTGAAGAAGAGACCCTGGTTGTCGTGACGTCGGACCACGGGGAAACGCTCTACGAACACGAGTGTTACTTTGATCATCACGGAACCTATGACAACTGCCTGATGGTTCCTCTTATCGTAAAATACCCGGGAGTCCTGCCGGCCGGAAAGAGAATAACCGATGTGAGCCTGATTGAAGATCTGATGCCGACGATCCTCGATGTGCTTGGCATCGAAGACACGAATAACGGCACCGGTCGGAACCTGGCCGGGCTGATGGAAGGGAAAGAGGTGCCCGCGGTGTCTGAATTCTACATTACGGAATGCACCTGGATGAGAAAGCACGGATGGCGCACGCAGGAGTGGAAACTGATTCAGGCGCTCGAACCCGATTTTCATTTTAAACCGATGACCGAATTGTACAATCTGGTGAAAGACCCCGGGGAGAATCATAACCTGGCGGCGGAGGAGCCGGACATCGTACAGCTGCTGCAGGAGCGGATGGAAGCGCATATCCGCCGGCGGGAGCAGGAGACCGGCCTCGTGAATCCGATGTACACCAACACCAACTATCACGGGTTGGGCGGCGGACCGTTCACAACCTCCCAGGAAGCCTACGACAACCTGTATCTCGGCTCCATCACCAACGCCAGATCCCTCCAGGCTAAAGATAAATAATGAAAAAACCGCATCCCCGCTGCTGCCGCAGGGGATGCGGTTTTTTGGCCGTATATGTGCCGGCGCGTAGTACCTGGTTACAATCTGTCTTTGGAGGGGTTCTGCCGCCATTCCTCCCAGGTGAGGCCGGCCTCGTTCAGAATCTTTTCTATCCGTTTTCGAAATGGGAGGCCTTCGCCGCGCAGCTGTGTCATCATGGGATCCTCCCGCCCCTGTAGCAGCCGCTGGATCTCTTCGTCCAACTCGGCGTCGAACCGGGCGGCAAGCTCATGCTCCTGTTCAGCGAGATTGATGCGTTCCTCCGGATCGTCCCGCAGGTCATACAGCTCCCGCGGCGGACGATCGAACGGGCCGCTGTCTTCGGTTCGGATGTATTTATAGCGCGTGGTCCGGATGCCGCGCGCGGCCTGCCAGGCGCACTCACTGAGATACACCCGCGGGCTGGTTCCGTTCTCCTGTCCCAGAATGGACGGCCATAAGCTAGCGCCATCTATGTGATCCGGAGCGGGGGGTACCTCCAGCGCATCCGGACTTTTCCCGATGGCTTCAAGAAGCGTCGGCATAATATCCAGCTGGGTGACAAGACCGCTGACCCGCCGGCCTTCTGGTATGTGCCCCGGCCACCGCATGATGAGCGGAATCCGGACCGTCGTATCGTAAAGCCCGCAGTGATCCCAGTAAATATCATGTTCGGTCAAGCTCTCCCCGTGATCGCCGAAAAGAATCAGCAGGGTCTCATCCTTGATGCCGAGATAATCAAGATAATCATCCAGTTCCTTGATTTTATCATCCAGGTACCGGACTTCCGCGTCATACAGTGCATTCACGTAATCCGCATCGGTCACCGGACCAATCAGGTCAAAATGATGGTGTTTGAAAAAAGGATACGCCATATGATTGTAGGCAGGTTCCATGCTCTGATTAGCCGGATCATACGGATCCCTGCCTGTATCATAGAACAGCTCTTTGTATTCATCCGGCGGCAGGTAGGGCGTATGAGGATCCCAGTAATGCAAAAACAGGAAAAAATCCTCGTCCTGATGCTCCCGGAGCCACGGTTTGGCGAGCTCGTTCACCGTACTCCCGTCAATCCAGCGCGTACTGCCGGAACTATTAATGTAATGCCGGAACCCGCGCGCGAACCACTCTTTCAGCTGATATAAATTATCCACGGCCCCGGTCGTAAAACCGGAGGAATGGAGCATCGACGGCAGCCACGCCACCGTTTTCGGAAGGTAGGTCATGGTCGAACCATGCGACACGATACCGGTACGAAGCCCGGTTTTCCCGGTGAAAATGGACGTATGAACCGCTTCGGTCGGAATATCGGTCGCAAATGCCTGCTCAAACAACACACCTTCCGACGCGATGGCATCAAGATGCGGACTCGTCGGAAGCGGACAGCCGTAACTGCCCAGCCGGTCGGCACGAAGGGAATCCATGGAAATCATTATTATTTTCACGATAGCAGCCCCCAACTTGTTTCGCGTTTCGTTAAAGTATATCGCGGGTTTCTATGAAGCATCGATACGTATCCAGCCAGAAACATGGTCCATCCCGCCACCGTCCCGGAGATCAGCCCGCTTTCGACGCAGGAAGCTGCTTTTCTTTTTTACGTTCAATGTTAGAGAAAGCGATTTCAGAAGACCACATGAGAAGAAACGCCGATGCGCTGGCCCCAAACACCGGCAGAAGCCCCGGCAGATACATTACGAGAAGGTACATAATAAAAATCCCTGCGATGGTCATCAACGTCGAAAGAGGGGAGACAAGCATAACGAGAAACGACGTCTTCACGATGGACAGGATCCCCGCGTCATGACGTATGGATACCGGAAACATGTATAACATCGTCAGCACATACATCGTGGAAACGAGAAGCAGCACATACTGAAGCACATACACCGCCGGACCATCGATTTGTTGGATCAACAGAAAATAAAGGTACAGCGCCGCGCCTGTCACGACGATCAGGAAGCCGAGCACGTTGCTTTGGACGAAGTTCGTCTTATAGCCGCGCCAGAACGTCCGAAAGACAGAGAAATCCGTCTCTCCACGCAGCCACCTTTCCGCGACGGAGAGCGTTGCCCGCGCTGCGGGGAAGACTCCGAACACGATAAGACCGGTCATCGTAAAAACCACCCACAGCACATTCAAATAGGCAAACCGCAGCACCCACTCCGGAACCCGCAGGAGTCCGTATCCCATGGATGACATAGCATCTCCTCCTCCATCGTGATATACCTCCATTGTACCAAAGGGAAGCAATTTTCGGAATATTTTATGTAAGCCTTTTCTTTTAGGATGAAGAATCAACGGAAAAAACCGAATCGCTGCACGTAGGAATCCGGCTGTCTCATTCTTCTATTAAAGGCTCGAAGTACTGTACCGTTCCGTGCACTCCGTCCAGGATATGTTCCGTCAGTTTCACCACTGTCGTGCCACCCTCAATAGTGATCCGGGAGAGCAAATGCCCGCAAAGCGGAAAGATGCTGTATCCATAAAGAACTGTCCTGTATCTCACAAACTGATTTATACGATAGAAGAGAAAGTACGGCTTTCATTAGATTAATGTTCGATTTAAACATAATTCATTGACAAAATTGTTTTAATAAAACAAAATGTACTTGCATAATGATAAAAACAAACAAAGGGAGAAGAATCGTGAACGTAGATGAACGAAGAGCAAAAATTATTGAGGTGTTAAATCAGAAGAAAAGACTGGATATCGAGAACCTTACCGATTTTTTTGATGTATCGACGATGACCATCCGCCGGGACTTGGCTCAATTAGAAAAGGATGGCGAAATCATCCGTACCCACGGTGGCGCTGTTACAACAGATAGTGAAAAAGAAGAGACCCCCTACCTTCAAAAAGAGAGTGCCAATAAGGAAGAGAAAAAAGCAATTGCTTCCAAAGCAGCGGGAATGGTTCATCCTCATGCCACCATTATTCTTGATTCCGGTACTACAACGCTGGAACTGGCGAAGTGTCTAAAGGAAAAAGAGAATCTCAGAATTATTACCAATGATATTCTTATAGCTGCTGAACTACTCTACAGCCCTGTCGATGTCATTGTGGCAGGCGGCGAACTGCAGAGAGAGGTTGGGGCGATGTTCGGTACGTATACCCAGGATCTGATAGCATCTTTGCATGTTGATCAGTTTTTTCTTGGTGCACATTCCGTAGATACAGCAGGTGTTACAGCCCCGACACTGGAAAAGGCTCGAATCAAACAGCTCATGATGGAGTCGGCTGCCGAAACATGGCTTCTGGCAGATTCCAGTAAATTTGGCCAAAAGTCGTTTGCTCATGTCAGCACCTTGAATAAACTGGATGGGATTATGTCAGATAATGGTTTGCACAATACAGAAACCATTGATTTGTACCACGAGAATGTAATGCTTGTTGATGGTAAAAGGGGGTGGGAGGATGAAGATTGGAATGATCGCCGATGATTTAACGGGGGCGAATGCCTCCGGAGTTCGATTATCTAAACAAGGTTTCCGAACGTCGACCATCATGTACAGTGCTGGTATTCCGGAAGAATCGTATGATGCCATTATAATGGATACAGACAGTAGATACATGGAAGAGAACAGAGCAAAACATCGGGTTCAAACTGCTCTTGCTGAACTTGATTCATGGGAAGCGGAAGTGTTGTCCAAACGAATGGACAGTACACTGCGTGGAAATGTCGGCGCGGAAATCGATACCATTCTACAGCAGAAAAATAATGCAGTTGCTGTCATAGCTCCTTCGTTTCCGGATTCCTCAAGGATTGTTTCAGGAGGCTACATGCTGGTTGAGAATGTCGCTTTAGAAAATACAGATGTGGCTGCCGATCCTGTAAAGCCGTTAACCCAATCCTGGGTTCCCGGCATTATAGCAAATCAAAGCAATTATAAGGTCGATTCTATCTATTTGGATGATGTATTAAAGTCAGCAGAACACGCCACCAAGGTATTAACAGACAAAATAAACAATGGGGCACGCATTATATGTTGTGATGCTGTTTCGAATAAGGATATAGAAACAATAGCAGAAGCCATGAAAAACATTGACGGCCCTTTTCTTTTTCCTGTTGATCCAGGACCGTTGACGGCAAATTATGTGAAACAGCTTTCTCACAAAAAATCTCCCGGTAAGAATCCCATTTTGGCATTTGTCGGCAGTGCCACAGCTATAACAGGAAGGCAGTTGGAGTACGTTACAGAAAAAATGGAAGTTCAAGTAATACATGCAGATGCAGAGATGCTTGCAAGCTACACGGATACGTGGGTAGAAGAAGTAGAACGTGTAACTGCCCAAGCCGGCCGGCAGCTGCACACCAGTGACATTTTAATCATCACAACCCATAAACCAGGGTTTGGCTTGATCGATTTAAAAAAACAATCGTCAAAGGAAGGCTACAGCGAAGACGCACTCGCGAAGCGAATAGCTGATGGGCTGGGTAACATCTTCAGAAAAATTCTTCAGGACAATAATCTGCCAAAAACAGCCTGTTTTTCCAGCGGAGGTGATGTAACGGCTTCTATCTGTGCTTTTGCCCGGGCAAACGGCATAGAGCTGAAAGATGAGGTTCTTCCCCTTGCCGCCTTTGGACAACTGACTGGAGGATATTTTCACGGCCTGCCTGTTATCACTAAAGGGGGAATGATAGGAGATGATACGGCCATGTACAAATCGCTGAAATTTTTACAGTCCACACTAATGAATGGAGGAGGAATCAACTATGATAGAGAAAGCAGCAATTGCTATACCAATGGGTGATCCAGCCGGTATAGGACCTGAAATAACAGTGAAGGCATTAAGTCAAAAAGATGTTTATGAAGCAGGAAAGCCGTTCGTTATTGGTCAGACAGATATTTTGCAAAAGGCTGTGGATGTAACCGGGGCAGATCTTGAACTTAATGAAATAAGGGATCCGGCAGAAGCAAATTGCCAGTTTGGACAAATCGATGTCATCGACTTGAACCATGTGGATTCGTCATCCTGGAAATACGGAGAAGTGCAGGCTCAATGTGGATGGGCAGCTTATGAGTATATAAAAAAAGCGGTAGAGCTTGCCAAGGATAAAAAAGCGGATGTGATTGCCACCACTCCAATTAACAAGGAGTCTCTAAGGGAAGCAGAGGTTCCGCATATTGGTCATACCGAAATGCTTGCTGATATGACAGATATCAACGATCCGCTCACTATGTTTGAAGTGCACAATCTTCGTATATTCTTCCTGACCCGGCATTTATCATTGAAAGATGCGATTGATCAAATGACCTCAGAACGAATATATGATTATCTGAAACGATGTGATAATGCATTGAAGCGAATAGGTGTGGAAAACAGAAAGATAGCCGTTGCAGGGTTGAATCCTCACAGCGGAGAAAACGGACTGTTCGGCACAGAAGAGGTAGATGAAATAGTACCTGGACTTGAAAAAGCAAAACAGGATGGATTGGATGTAGAAGGTCCGGTTCCTGCAGATTCTGTGTTTCATCAGGCCCTGCAGGGAAAATATGATGCAGTCCTCTCGCTGTATCACGATCAGGGCCATATCGCAGCCAAAATGACTGATTTTGAGAGAACGATCTCCATTACTAATGATCTTCCGTTTCTACGTACTTCTGTTGACCACGGAACAGCTTTTGACATCGCGGGGGAAGGCACAGCAAGTTCGGTGAGCATGGAAGAATGTATTAAGCTGGCAGCTAAATATGCTCCGCATTTCAAAAGCGCAACAGTGTAACAAAAAAGTGTGACGGTATGAGGCTGAATCAAAAGCGGAATAAGATGTCGTTTCCGCTTTTGATTTTCCTATATAAAAATAAGCAAAAGGGAGAGGTGAGAAACATGGAAGTGTCGGGTGCTCAAATGATTATAGGTCTTATAATCGGGATATTTGTGTTAATTATGCTGGTGCTGAAGACCAAAATTCATGCGTTTGTCGCCTTATTGATTGCTGCATCGATTACTGGTTTGATTGGTGGGATGGCACCCCCGGATGTCATAGGAGCTATTACATTTGGTTTTGGAGACACACTGAGTACGATTGGTATAGTAATCGGTCTTGGAGTCATGATGGGGAGAGTACTCGAAGTCTCAGGTGCCGCAGAACGGATGGCTTATACTTTTATTAAGTGGCTGGGCAAAAAGAAAGAAGAATGGGCGATGGCATTAGCAGGGTACGTTGTCTCGATACCGATATTTGTAGATTCCGCTTTTGTTATATTAATGCCTTTAGTGAAAGCGTTATCATCAAAAACAGGTAAATCAGTAGTGAGTTTAGGTGTTGCTTTGGGTGTCGGACTTACAGCTACGCACCATGTTGTTCCTCCAACTCCAGGACCTTTGGGAGTAGCCGGAATATTTGAAATTGATGTAGGTCTTATGCTGCTATGGGGTCTTATCTTTGGAATTCCAATTATTATTTCCGGAGTTTTCTATGCAAAATGGATAGGTAAACGAATTCATCAGGTGCCGACAGAAGATGGGTTGGATTTTGTACGCCCCGATCACCCTAAAAATCTGGAAGAATACTACGAGCTTCAGGAATCAAAAGATCTTCCCGGGTTCGGCATATCCGTTGCTCCAATTATAGTACCTGTCATTTTAATATTTTTGAATACCACTATCGATGGACTGGGAATGGAAGGTGCCTTTGCCAATTATGCGGCATTCTTTGGTTCTCCGGTCATTGCTGTGGCGATCGGGTTAATTATTGCGATATATGGGCTCTTTAACAAAGTAAGACAATCGGATGCCATGGAACGGATGGAAGAGGGAATGCAGACCGCCGGGATTATACTTTTGGTCACCGGTGCAGGCGGTGCCTTAGGGCAAGTCTTGAGAGAAAGCGGAAGCGGAGATTTTATTGGCGAACAGATTGCATCCACTCCATTGCCACCTGTTTTAATTCCATTTTTCATAGCTACTGTTGTCCGGCTCATACAGGGAAGCGGCACCGTCGCCATGATCACAGGGGCATCGATCTCCGCTCCTATTATAGCAGGCATGGATGTGAATATGGTGTTTGCCGCTATTGCTGCTACCCTGGGTTCGACGGTTTTCTCTTACTTCAATGACAGCTTATTCTGGGTCGTCAACCGGATGCTCGGCATTAAGAATGTAAAAGAGCAGCTGCTCGTCTGGTCCGTACCAACAACTATCGCCTGGTTTGTCTCTCTCATTATGCTGGTTGTTGTGAATGGCTTGTTCGGGTAAAAGTACAGGAAAGAACGAATCTTTGAAAATGGTGGATATCCATAAAAATCATCCCATCTGCTGTTACCGGAAGGCAGATGGGATGTTTGTTGATATGGTGCGGTGTGTTATTCCGACCACGGGGAGTGGATAATACATTCGCAGAAATTCTTGTGCTTGTACTCAGGCTGGTAGTGGGAGATGACGTCTGCTTTAATATTGCCGAAGGTCGTTTCCGGCTTGTGCTTGAACCCTTCATAAAACGCAGGAATGATTTCCTGTTTAAAGTTATTACGAGGGAACGCCTCGACAATCTCCTCCCGCTGCTCCGCCGGGAACTGATCAAAGTTGTCGCCCATCACATCCAGGCCGACCGCGAAATAAAGCAGGGAAACCTGCGGCGTCTTATGTTCTGTAATCCCGATCGTCGTATGCAGAGCAATCGCATCCCACACCAGATTCAACGACTCCTCCGGGATCTGATACTGCTGCAGAAAACTTCTCGCCGCATTCGCGCCATCCACTTCAAAACGCAAATCCGGGCTGCTGTATTCTTTGGTCAGCCCCAGATCATGGAATAACGCACTCACATACAGCAGCTCCAGATCATAAGGCTGCGCCGCCTGCTGCCCCTGAACGGCACCGAACAAAAACACACGATTGGAATGATTCCACAGCAGATCATTATTCTTCTCCCGCAGAATATCCGCCGCATCCTTCGCAAGCTGCGAATCCGGAATCTTAATACCCGCTATTTCCTGCCGCATACCTAACATCCTCCTACTTTATTGGTAGAAACCTCGATTGCAACGGGGTCTTTGCCTCTTCCGCCGCTTCACCCCTTTACCACTGCCAGCGCTAATCCAAACAAGAGCAGCACCTCTCTCCAGGGTTTTCATCATAATATAAAACCATGTACGAATGTAGACGCTCCAATTTTTGATACATTTAACCATTGTTGTCACTTTGAAAGAAAAAATCGGCCGCAAGCCGAAAGGGCATCAAACATCAAAAGCAACGTAACGTTAAAAAAAGCCCTGAACGAGGACTTTTTTTGTATGGGGGAGCCGCGGAAAAAATTAAACAGTATTTTGTTAATTCGACTGAGATATACGGACAGAGGCAGGTTATTCTACGTTAGAAGGCACCCACCGCCAACCCATACAGAACCAAACCAGTTATCAGGCCGCCGAGCAGAAAGGGGGTAAACACGAACAGCAAAAAACCCAGGTTTTCCGGCAGAAGCGACAACCCAACATACCAAAGGACGCTGGTACCAATAAGCAGAAGCAGCACCCAGGCAGACTTCCCAAATAGGTTCATGTATTAAAAACGCGCGCAGCAACCTATACTCATATTCTATCCCTACTGTGTTTCTATTATAAAAGAAAAATAAGAACATACCCACCTGTACTAATTTTCACCAAATTTCTCGAAAAATCCTCTTCCATCAATGGAAGGATGTGCTAAAATAAGACTAAATAATCGGTTCTAAGACATTAGTTTTATTTTGGGGATTATTATTAAATAAACTTTTAACCTTAAGGAGAAATGGATCTTGTCTACAATTAGGAAAGCAGATTTTTACTACGGCTCTCTTTTATCAGTATTAGTAAACAATGAAGTAGCACCAGCTATCGTGCATCCGTCGGATGATCCCCGAAGGATTTATTCCGTCACAACGAATAATGGCGATTTTGAAATATACTCAAAATATGTTACCGAACCTGGTGATCGTCAAAAGAATAATTCGAAATTATGGAACTTCAATTTTTCGAAAGAAGAAGTACAATCGATTAATCAATATAAAAGTGAAGACAAAACGGTTTTGTTTGCGCTGCTTTGCGGACAGCATCATAAGCTGCAGGACAGTGAGATAGCTGTGCTGACATTGGAACAAGCAAAAGATTGTCTCGATTCCGCTTACTTGAGAGAAAACCATAGAATAGCAGTGAAAACGGAGCATAATAAACCGGATTTAAGAGTATATGGTACAGGACGGTCGGATGAAAATAGAATACGAATAAAACGCTTCGATTTTTCGTTATTGAAAAGGGAAGAACCTTCTACAGTAAACAAATAATCAACAATTAGGAAGGCTGGAATAAATATTGAAAACGGCTCATGTTATGGCTTGGCTTTTTAGGGGTTTGCTTATTGTCATAATGCTTTATTTAACAATGGACATGCTAACAAGTTTTGATGTTTTTAAACAAGATATGATAATCGCACAATCCGCTCCTCAAGCTACATAATTATCTAATGAAAATGTATTAAGCATTTTATCAAAAATGGGAATTTTCATTTTAAAGGCTGTTATATTTATAGCTTTTGAAATCAATAGGTATATCTTCAAACAAATAAAGAAGTTAGATGAACTAAATAATAGACAAAAGTCAAAGATATAAATCTATATATAGTGCATTTTTTAATTTCCGAAACTAAATGTTGCAAAAACGCAATATATTTGCTGCATTAAAAGTAAATAATAGGAAAGGAGATAATCTTGATGGCCAAAACAAAGTCGGGAAAGAAAAAGGTTTATGTCTCCCCACACAAAAGATCGGGCAAAAAAATTCCTGCTCACTACCGTTCGACACGAAATTAATTTAACTAAAGGGTTAGTGGTTTATAGACTGCTACCCTTTTCTTACAGAATTATAAAATGTGTGAGGAGGATTATTATCTCTATTTCCATTCTATCTGCTATATATAGTAATAAAGGAATTGAAAAAGAATACAGCGTAAGAGAAATTACTAAAGAGCTATATCATAAAACTTTGAGAGGGCATTTATTTTGCCCAACGCCTGGTTGCAATGCAAGAATAGTTTATAATTCTGGGCTAACACCCTATTTTAAGACTTGGAAAATGGATAACCATATAGAAGAGTGTTTGCATTACTTTGATAGAGAAAATAGAAAATCGGGAGTTAATACTGAAGATTTAATGAACGTTGAGTTGTCAGTTGACAGGAAAAAACGGGCCATGAAAGAGGCGTTAAAGCTTTATAATATGACTGCGGAAGAAAAAGCTAAACAAAGTGGAAAAAGTACTAAGAGGAATCCTAAGACACAAGGTAAGAAAAATAATATAGCTACCAGACCAGTTTTGAAAGATGGCGAAAATGAAGAAATAGTAAAGAATGAGGGCGTTCGTGGGCCAAATCTTTTAAAAAGACCTGTATCTACTTTGCAGGAAAAAGATGAAGGACAAACACGATTAGTTATTGGAGTATTAAAAAATGTGAATGACTCAAATAAAGGAACTAGTATTCTCATTGAAGATAGCGGAAAAGAACTATACTTAGTTTTTGAGGAGGTGTTTAGAGTAAACAGTCCAGAATATCTAGGCCTTTTTCATCACTTAGAAAAATATCAAACTAGTAAAGATCAAGAAGACACAATAATAATTACTGCAGTAGGACAAATAAGGAAATCAAAATCTTATGATGGTTTTGAATCTTCTGTTTTTTATGGAAGAGATTTAGAAATTGATGGTATAGATTTAAGAATACTTGCGATGCAGCAAAGTTAAAATTATTAATTTTATTAAAGAGGTTAGAATTCTTCCGGAATACAAAAATAATTTTCCTCTATCCCAATAGTTGATATTAAAATGGCATGAAAATACTAATACCTCTGGTATTTCCATGCCATAATTATTACTTTGAATGGTTTTCAACATTTAATGAAAATAACTTCTCTCTAAGTTTGGGATCTGTTGCATAAATATATAGCCCATGAATTCCCCGTTTCATTAATACATTAAGCGAATTCAAAATAATATTTTCTTTTATGTTTTCATTGTCGTGATTAGAAAAATCCTTTCTTTTTGTAAAAGCTGCTGTATCTTTGTACTGAGAGGGATCAATAGTTAACTGGTCATTTACATCATCATAACTTATAGATGGACCGAGGATGACACCAACATAATTCAAATCAAAACCCTGTACAGTATAGATTGAACCAACTTCTTTAATTGTTTCCGGATTTTCAGCCCAGGTCATATTACGTTCTGTTCGATTCCAAGGCATGTTTATACCTTCTTCATCAACATAATAAGTATTGTCATCTTTCTTATGTAGATAATCGAACGTTGAAACAATGCGTGAAAGACCAACACTGTTGTTTTGTTTTTTGATTGCGTTTTTAAATTCTTTAGGATCGTTAAAAATTTTAAGGTCGAAACTTTCATCTTTTTGCTTCGGAATAGGTTGCAGTTTTTTATTTTTAAAGGATTCAATCCAATTTAAAGTTTCAGTAGATGCATTTATTCTAAATTGATCAGTAAGTTTTAATTTGTCTGCATTATAGTTTTCTGTGATTTGTTCCAGCAATTGTTCGTTCCAATAACTTTTAATTTTCATCACTTGACTGGGATCAAATATTACAATAGTAATCTTACTTCTTTTAATGATTTCATCCAGTTGATTTTCATAGTGAAAGTTATTATAAGAGTCTTTTTTGCTAAGTAACAGATGTGCTTCATCAACTAGAGTTATATCGGCATAAGAGTTTACTTTTTCTATGCTGTTAATAAAAGCTGTAGGTTTTAAAAAGCTTTTTTTCTTTAAGTTACGTAAACTTCCCGCAATATTTTTGTATGTCTTAAGCATTTCTTCATGATTAACCAAAAAATAATTTTGAGTTTTATGTAAATCGGAACTATCGTCTTTTGAGTAATCTTGGATAGTGTTAAACAAAGAACTTAATAAAACACTTTTGCCAGTCCCGGCGTCGCCTTCAATAATAAAAACATGATTTCCGTCTTTTTCTTTTGATTTTTGTTTACAGAAATCAATAATTTTTTGTTTAATATCTAATTGTTGAAATGATAATTCTTTATATGGAGATAATTTAAAAATATCTTTATTTTTCAGATTATCAATAGTATCTTTTACTAACCCTTCGTTTTTAAGCTTCCCCCATATTTCGTGAAAAATTTCTTCGTTATAAAATGATTTTTGATAGTAATTATGAGTTTGGGAAGTAGACGTTTGACTGACATTCTGCAATTCATATTGATTATCTGCAATAAAATAATTTATTAAATTTGATTCAATGTTGTATGTAGCAGATTGGTTGAATGTTTCATGTCCGATAAGGATAGACTTTCCCAGCTTCTTTCGATCACTGTTACGAAGATGGTTTTGTAAACGACGTATTGGTTGTACAGTTTGTCCTATATAAGCGGCTGGTTTATGGTTCTCATTATAAAGTATGTAAATCATAGGATAACTGTGTAAAAATTCGGATTTAATCTCTTTTAAATCCTGTAGTTTGAAGTTTCTTGCTTCAAAGATCAAATCATTCATTTCAGAAATCTCCCAAATTAAATTTTTCTAAAAGCGTATCATATACCATACATCAGTTAAATATTTTTTATTGAAATCGAGGGTCTAAACCATAATATGTTCTTGACTGCTTAATACTGAACTTTCTCTTCATTACACTCCAGCAAAATGCGTTGCTTGTACCCTTCGGGGTTGCGAGTGAAGGAATCCTGGCGCTGCAGCGCTTTGATTTTATTATTTTTGCCTTCGACGGCTGCATTCGTATAACGGAGTTTGTGATAATTACAAAGCTCTTCCTGCCAAGTCTGCATCGTTTTTAAGCAGGACTTCACGGCTGGATGATCGATGGATGCTCCATCCTGCAGCCATCGCTGAAATCCTTTTTTGGCAAGCTTATAGGAGGAACTTTCGTCGTACCATTCCATAAATGATTCTTTCCAGGCATGGGCTTGGTGAAGCAGCGGGGAATAAGACAGTAAAACAGAAAGCTTCTGCCGTTCCCTTTCCGTGAGACGATCCTGTCGTTTCCCTATCAAGTGGTGGTTGCGCTTTAGATGACGGCCGGCGTGAGGGGTCAGCTTTTTTTGTTCCGTCTTCCGGACATGCTGCAGCGCCTCTGTGACGTAACGATTTACGTGATATCGGTCCGCAATGCGAATGGCAGAGGGATAGATTTCCTTAACAAACCTATGGTAACTGCGTGCTAGATCAAGAACCACAGCTGTCGGCTGAAGGGTCCCCCATTCGGGGTTTTTTTCAACATAATCATGGAGTTCTTCCTTCGTGCGGCCGGGAATCACATCAAGAAATGTTTCGCCCCGCAAATCATGCTAACCCGTGTTATAGGTGTGGCCTTTTCGAATGGCGAAATCATCCAGGCCTAAAACAAGGGTTGAACGAGCCGCAGCTTCTTCCCTGCATTCCTTTTGGATACGTTGACTTTCGGTGTTCATCCATCGGTAAAACCATCGCGTCAGAGAGGTAACCGGCATCTGTAACAAGGCCGCTGCATGTTTTACGGTTGCCCCTGTAATATAAGAAAAAGCCTGCCGTTCCAATCTTTTGGTAACCTTTTTTTTCGGCTCTACACTCTCGTAATTCCAGACAAACGAACCCTTACAGGAATGACAATAAAGCCGGATGGCTGGCAGATGGAGAAATACTTTAGAACCAAAGGCTGCAAGGTCTCTTACTTTCCGGCGATAAGCCACACCGCGCCTAATAACGCGTTCTTTCGACCGGCAGGTCGGGCAGGACTGCCGCGAAGTGCAGGGTTCGACCCCAAAGTCAATTGTATCCATCTCTTTTTGAACGGAGGTAATCTTTAACTCTGGCAGGTCTAATAAATCATTGATAGAATGAACGTACATCTGTATCCCTCTTTTGTTGGTTGGTGGTACTTTCAACATAACAGAGGGGCAGGTGTTTTTTCATTTATGACGACCATTTAAACGCATCTATCTTATTGTCAAGAACATGTTTCGGTGTAGATCCATTATAGATATTAATAATATTTTTAAATTCCATAATAGTGAAAAAAGCACCTTAAAGGGGCAACTTTTAAAGGCCATTTAATTAAAACTCTGTAACTTTCTGCTCTATATGTTTAAAGTAGAAAAATACTTTTTAAATTAGTCGAGAAAATATACTATTAATAAAATCCCCAAACTGATACCAAAATAAAATCCCTGTTAAAGATAGGATTAGCGCCCCAAAAAGTTTCGGAACATTTTTTTCTGTTGAAGTAAATGACTTGTATTTTTTGGGTCTAAGCCCCTTCCCCAGAGATATCCATTCAGCAGAGTAAATTTCCGCACTGAATTCTTTTTCTATTCGCAGAATGACGTCAAATTTAGCTTTATTTAGTTTGCCGTAATTATCAATTAAATTTTTCCAAGAATAACATAAAAGTAAGCTAGTAGCTGAAAAGCCATATAAAATACTCATTGAACCGCTATTCAGTATGTTTGTCTGGACTAAGAAACCAGCTATAGCTAATAAACTTCCTATTACTGTGATAAAGAAAGCATTGGTTTTTTGCCTTCTTTCGATTAGCCTTTCTGATGATTCAACCATAATTCTATACAATTCCATTGACTTATCTTTATCTGGATCAAAACACTTTTCAAACTCATCACTTAAATTATAAAGAGCTGTCAATTGTGAAATAGCTTCTTTATTATCTCCTTTATCATTAATCTCAATAATATCTTTTTTTGCTTCTTCAGCTTTTTTGATTTCCCACTCTACATTAGAAGAATTTTTGCTCTTTTCCGGATTAAAGACAATAACAGCTTCGGCTTCATAAATAGCGTTTTCGGCTTGAGGCTTCCAATCAGTGGAGTGGGTTTTTTTTAGAAATGTTAGATGTAAGCTTAATGATAGTTCCTTTCCTAATTGGTTTATATTTTTTTTAGCTTTAGTTTGGTCTTCAAAGCTGTGTATTACGAATATTTTCATATGCTATATCCTTAACGTTGACCGGCAATTAAATTTTTAAGATTATCCCAAGTCCAACGGTATATTTTGTCAGAAGAAAGAGCAGAATTTGGTTTAACACAATTTTCTTTAGAATAAGCTGCCAATAAAAAATATGGTTTTCTTTTGTCTCGTGCTATTGATAGTTCAGTTTCTACTCCTGTAGCTGATTGAGTGTTTTTACCACAAAGTATAATGACAACATCAACATTATCCATTCTTCTTCTAACTTTCGCCTCCCAGTCTCCAGTCAAATGTTTTTTGACAGAATTGTCTTTGAACGTGAATGGACTATCGGGGAGCTTTGATTGTCCAGCTAACATTGTTTTAGCTCCTTCATCATGATCTATATCAAAACTGATAAATGCTCGTTTATGCATATTAATCCCTCCTAAATAAAGTTAATTTGAATTATAACTTTTCTCAAGATTTAATAAAACACTCTGAAGTTGCATAATCCATAGAAAAAATTCCATACATGTTCATAAAAAGACAGAACCTCCAAATCTGCTTATGCGATGGATGCGCTGACAAACACGTACACAGAGGGGTTCTGCTATATGTGTCCTGTAGCACAGTCATCATCTATCGACCATTTCTTAAATCGTATTAATATGTCTCTCCATGTACTAAAACCGGCATACCGGCATCTTTCCCACCTCCTGCAGGGAATGATTCAAGAGCGGCGGAATGGTAGTATGACCGTACTACGGAACAGCAGCTTCTGGCACCGCCACCTCCCATCCGTAACGCGATTTTTTCAATATGGGCAGTGGAACGAGCAGGGCGTACAGCGAAAGCTGCAGAGGTCTATCTATCAACAGGTTCAGCAGATGTCCTCTTCCGAGGATCCCTTGATGGTTATTATCGATGACAGCATCTGTCCAAAAACCAAGCCTTCGTCACAGGCTTTGGAGCTGACAGAAGGAGCTTCCTATCCCTTTGATCACAAACAGGGAAAACCTATTTACGCTCATCAGTGGGTAACGACGATGATAGGAGCCCGTGGCTCCTTTCTACCCTTTGCCATGACGCCTTATATAAAAGAAGAGTATTCGAAACTTGATATGGCCTGGGACCATATGGATCAAATACCGGACGGCACGCGGGACGTTTATGTCCTGACAGACAGCTGGTATGCTGCCACTTTCCTGGTTGCCTACATTCAAGAACGTGGATGGCATTTCATCGGAGGTCTGAAAAGCAACCGTGTTCTGCTGAATGACCGCGTTTCTCAACCCGTCAGGGAATGGGCGCAACAAAAGGAAGACCAACCATCCTGCATCGTCACCGTAGGAGATGCTTCCTACTACGTTCATCGCTATGACGGGGCGCTGAAAGGCGGACTCCAGGGAACAGTGCTGGCGTGCCGGCGTACGAATACAGCACCCAGCGAATCATCGGTTCGCTATTTCTTCAGCACAGATTCCAGCTTAACCGCCCAAAAGATCCTGCTTTTCTACGCTGAACGCTGGAACATCGAAACCTTTTTTCAGGAAACGAAAGACAAACTTTATATGGGGGATTACAGGCTGCGATCCCTTTTTGCTATTAAGCGGTACATGCTGGTACTTCAACTTGCCTATACATTTATCGTGCTATTACCAGCAGAGATTCTCTACAGGATATTGGCGGGCTAACAAGGAAAGACGCCGTTCTCTCCTGCTCTATGTTTATCAGAAAGCCTAGAAGGGCGTGTCTCTGCAGTCTCTTGAAAAAGAGCTGATAATTGCCTAAGGAGATATGCAAGATCTAAAGTAAAATATTCATTATATTGGATATTCCTGTTGCTTATTATGCAACTTTAGAGTAATTTTATTGTAGATGATGGCCTTGCGTATATCCGCTGAGAAGTTAACAGGAGCATTTCTTCTCGCCAAATACATGTGGACTATCGCAAAAAAAGTCTACTGAAGATGGTATAATTAAAAAGATGAACAATGAACGAAGCGGGTTCGTACTTATCTTATTTAAAGGTATTTATCACATTCTTTCTGTATAGCGGCAATGAGGATATCCCATACATCCATAAAAACTTCCATATCGCCCGCTTCTTCGTTTTAATTTGTGGCCGCACAGTGGGCATTGCCTAACATGTTGCACCTGAGTATTTAGAAGAGAGGGGAGGTTGATATTGCAATAAACGACGTGATTGTTTTTGCATCGGGTGTGCTCTGTATTAGCTAGGTTTGTAAAAAAGACAATGTCACCACATTGTTCACACATTACTTGATATCGCTGATTTTTTGAAGAAGGATAGGCTTCTTCAAAAAGTTCTCTTAGCCGATCACCATCTATTAAGGTGATGTTATATTTTGCACTATAATCAATAGCCGCTGATGTGAAACGGCTTGTAGTAATAAAAAAACCTATGTCTGTTCCCTCTTCTATCATAGCGGCATAAAATTTTTGTAACATAGGTCGACCGATTGAATTGTTTCGACTGTGTCTTTTATATTCAAAAAGATACTTCTTTTGATCTTTCCAAGCAACAGCGTCTTTGCCTCCGTCATTGATGTAAGGTGTTTGGTTTACATTATATCCTAATTCGCGAAGCATATCACTTACCACATTTTCAAATTCTTGTGGAGAAAGACTTTGAAGATATTTATTATTCTTTCTCATTTGTTTTAATAGCTTTTTGGTTTCGTCTTGGTGTAATTGTTTGGAATTTTCTTTTATTTGCTGATTTATAAGTAGTTTCTCTTTCTCTTTTGCACACGTTAAACATTTATTTGCTGAATCCCCTTTAGAGATACCGTGGGGACAAACATCTTTCTTTTCTTTATGCTTCTCTGACAAAAAAATAGAGAGTTCCTTAATCTTCTTAAAACTCCAGAATAATAACCATCCAATAAGATATATGCTGACTAAAATAAATATCAATTCGCCCATTTGTGTCTCCTTATACATAACTATATACATATCATTTCAACTGATGTAAGTATGCTATACATTTATTTTAACGAATACAATCACTGTGTACTTATTTTGAATTATTACGTATGAATATAATTCACAAAGCCGATGTTAATGCTATATAAATGACTGGTTGCGTGTGATAGGCATACCATTATTTTAAATTTAAAAAGGCCTTTCACTATGTGTCGTCACCTAACAGCTGTTTATGCTGCATATACACCTTCTAAATAACCAGAATGTACTGGTGCTGACGGTTAAAGATAGGCAGTCGTCCTATTTTGACTTCAAACATATTAGCATGCTCAAGGTTCCGATACATATACTGGAACCGTTTTTCACTTCCCAATTAGGGCTCTTTAAGTGATGGTCGTTTTTGTTCAGAGGTCCTCAAGTATTTTCTACAAGCTCTGACCTGGTATTTTACTGGTTTTGGTTCAATTTCGTGCAAAGATAGATTAAGAGAATCAATGGTGCTTTCCAGATTTATTTTATATGTTAAAAGATTTAGGTAGGTTGGAGGAGCTAAATCCACTATGGTGCATATAAAATATATTAACAAATAACCCTTAGTATGTGCATTCGTTCCCTTAGTCCCTTTGGCGAAAGTGAAATCTGATGATTCCGTTTCATCTGAACATTGTCCTGGTCCGTTACGTAGACTGGTGGATTGATCAGCTAAAGCAGGTTATGAAGAGGTTGAATCCCGACACCGTTCCCATTGGGATCCAGTACATATGCGAGATAATCGCTGATAGCATTCTCATCATGAAACTGTTTGTTCAAGGTGGTAAGTACAGTGTCATTGGTTTGAACGTCTTCCTCTTTTATGTAGGGATAAATGTCTGCTATTCTGTCGAGCTGCTTTTTTGCCTCTGCCGGGGAAATAGAAGGATTCATATCGTCATCTGCTTTATTCGTTGTTTGCTATGTGCTTTTCAGCTTAGATGGATTATACTAATAGTATGATGTATCCGTGTCTTAATAGAAAAGAGTTATTTAATATCTGTGCCGTGAAGGAGCTGTCTCATACAATGTTAGAGATTCCTTGTCGCTGTGGAGGACATGCGGATAAACGAACAGGCGATGTGGAGCATGTGGTGGGTTCGAAAAACATCACCATTAAAAATGTACCTCATTATTACTGTGATACATGCGGGTCGGTCTCTTACAGCAGTGATGTTCACGTATCCGCCCTCTTGAAACGTGCTTGTGCGGAAAACTTAAATGAAGTCGGATATAACGCTTGATATACGATCAGAAGACTCTCTTTCTTAAGAGGGTCTTTTTTATAGAAATTCTGTTACCTGGTGATGTTCAATGATACAAAATACGGGAACTCTCCATTAAGGATGTCATGATACTTGTTTTATCCGCCTATTAATATATCCTTCACATATACCATCCCCATAAAAAACAGCCAGACGGCAAATGGAAGTGCGAAACTCTTCATGGCTTGTAACGGTTTATAATCTTTATTTTTCCTTTGGAGCATTCTATCTGTCATAAAGAACAATATAGAGGCGCCTAAACTATACCATAGTAATACAAGACCGAACACAGCGTGCAAAATGCCGGAGCTGATTATGTCAGATTTATCATTTTTCATTTTTGCTGCTATAACGGAACTGACTTTATCACTAATAATAGAGGTCAGCACGCCGTAAATTAAAATCGCCGGGAAACTATACATCAAATAAACCGGTGTGCTTACTATAAAAGCATATAAATAAGCGGATAGAGATGGATATGTTTCACCGAATGGCAGGGTTAAACCTAGCACCACGGCAAACATGGAACCAGAGAGACTTGCTGAAATGATTTTTCGTGATATTATTTTATTCACCTCCAGATGTCTTATAGTCATAGTATGATAAAATCCTGAATCTTGAGCGTTGCCTAATTTCGTAAAGTCATCAGGATTTTATCCAGCCGTTTTCTTTACAGAGGAAGAAGCAATCCCTGCGAGGAAGATTTCGATAAGGACAAAAACAAAAGCATGCAGCAGTCACATGAATTCTCCAAATAACCCCAGGATAGGCGGATCGGCAAGAAAGGCGGAGTACCCGATAATAGAATCGATACTTGCTCTCGTGACGGCTCCTTCTGATTCGTCGCCGGCAGCGGAAATACACACCGGAAAACCTAAAGAAGTGCCAAGTCCCCAGAGACACCAACTGCCCCCACAGGTAGATATCCTGTGAATATCACAAGAGCGAGTCCTGAGAACGCTGGGAAGGAGGCGGTTCGAAGGACGGTGACAGAAATATGCATCGCCATCATGATAGTGACTGTTAAGCATGATGAAACAGCGGTGAGAGATTGTCTCTTTGCTGGTTGTTCTAATGGAAAGTGCTTCTTTCTATAAACAGAGTGAACACTCTGGGATAGATTCAAGAAGCTGAGAAGTTGCTTCAGTCCTCATCTGTTAGATTCGCTATCTCCTGTATTCTCTCCATCGCCTCATTCGAATCTTCCGGAGGGACGATATAATTATGATCTTGTTCCGTCAGGATAATGATAGTGCCGTCTTGATATAAGAAGAAGCTGTATGCCGCTTGTTCGTTTACGTTACGCTGCTTCGAAAAAGAAAATAGATAGCTGGGTTGATCCGTTTGTTTTTCCATATTTGTATTTTTAGAGGTTTCCTGCACCTTCACGTTTTCTGTTGCGGATAGGATGTTCTGTATTTTTTCTTTGTCCTTTATTATTTTTGTACCGGCTGATGCGTTGTCGGCACTGATTTTTTGTATGTGGAGGAATCCCATCTCTTCCTGATTGGTGGGGGAAGGATCGGTATTCGAAAGTGTTTCTTCGTTGGTGCTGCTTCCGCATGCGGAACATAAACACATTAGAACGAATAACAGAACGTATCTCATCTTACACTTCCCTTTCTCTATTAATCAATTGAACTTAAAGAAATATTTAGGCTGCGGAACCTTCCTGTCTCTCATGATAGAGATAGGGATGATTATAAGCAAATACCTATTGTTTGAGGGAGGCAACTTTGAAATAATTGTAAGCAGATATGGGGAAGAGGTGTGTGTGATGAGAAGAAAAACAGTGCTGGCAGGAATCCTTCCGCTTACCATGGCATCTTTGCTTATGGCATGCAGCGACGAGGCAGGAAGCAGCAATGAGAACGAAGATAATAACGAAACAACAGAGCAGCAGGAGGTGCCCGCCGCAGAATCAGAGGATGTTGATGCAGAGGCTTCTATGGATGCAGCGGAAGATGCTGCCGAACAGCCTGAGACAAAAGAAGACGATGCCCTGTCGGAGTATTCTTCTGAAGACATCGAATACGCCCGCGTGTGGCGGCAGCTTGGCGCGAATCAGGAGATAGAGGCATTGTACGTCCGGCATATTTCATCGGGGGAGCCGTTGAACCCGGACGATGAAACGAGCGCGGTGTACCCGGAAGATGTGGTGCAGTTATCGGGAGCCCGCCTGGTGGACGGATCCGTTACCTACAGCAGTAATGGGGACGGCACGATTAATAAGTATAATGTGCCGTTACGCTGGGACGGTAAGAATCCCGCCGGCAGAGAAGTTTATACAGAGATTATCGACAATACAAAAACAATAAGAATCAACCCCGGGGAGGATGAAGAGATTATCAGGCTTATCAACCTATTACAGTAATTCATCCTTTCCCTATTGTTTACGGATGTTGCGGTGCAGCGATCCATACAAAGTCAGAGACTGAATAATCAGCGCGGTGGTGAGAGCCAGAGCTGCGATGTAGGCGCCCGCCAAAGGGGAGAACGAATTGAGAAGCGCAAGACAGAGAGCCAGAATTCCAATATTGAGGTACATCACGCGTTCGACTACTTTTTCTTTCTCCAACAGGACCAGTCTTCCCCGTAGCACACTCAGCACGGATGTCAGGAAGGGGATACCAATCAACAGAAAAGTCGTTTGAGCTGCCAGGTCTGAATAATGTGTTTCGAGCCCCATCATTCGCACGTAATACCATCCACCAAGCGGAGTGGAAGCGACGATAACCAATAAAGCGGAGAAAAAGCAGCCTGCGGCCAAACTGAATCGTTTTAACGAAGCAGTCATATTATGGTTACGTCCTTCGTGAATGGTGACATTTTGTAATTCTTCCAGCGGTCCCGAGACCATGTAGACGAAGCTGAGCACGATCTGCCAAACGACGAGAGATTCCTCCACCCTGGTTGGTGCGTGACCTATCCCCACTAGAAACAGAGGAATATCAAGCGTAAGCAGAAGGGCTGCCACCGCCAACGGAAAATGAGATTTCCAGAACGATGAAAAGGTTATTTTTTCACCGGCAGCCGGCAGTTCATTTTTGGTCTCTGTCTTCCAAACGGTTAATACAAAGGCTTCTATAAAAGCACTGATAACAAGGGCCAATGCGCCAAGTAAGACCCCGTCGACGATGCCGAGTAAAAACAATATTCCGGCGATCGTTATCCCGGATATCAGGCGGATGAACGAAGCGAGAGTAACGACAGACGTTTTCTCCCGTCGTATCCACAGTCCCTGATACACACGCCGCCACGCCACCGCTACTGGTGCGGTGCTTAATACGAGACAGCCTGTTTTTATGAGCTCCAGCGTTTTTGGATCATTAATTGGTACAATGTAACGAAAAACTCCTTCAAATAAAGGGGAAAATAAACATACGTAACCTATCACTACGATTGCCGCGCTGTATAATAGTGAAAAGAGAAGGACCCGGTAAAAAGATGGGAAGTTCTCGGACAGTTTTGTGCTGACAGACGTTATAAACTGAACCGTACTATTTAAGATAAATATGTAGCCAAGCCCCATATTAAACGCGAGGATATTTTCGGTTCCGTCAGGCATTCTTGCTATGAGAAGCAGCATGACCGGGATTTCTATGTATAAGATGCTCGTACTGAACGCTAATGGCATCCACTGCTGCCATATATTTTTTTGATTGTCCTTTTCTGACCGGTTCATAGCATCCCCTCTATGGTTTTATTTTGTTTATGAGTCATTTTGTTACAATTTATGCTAACAGGAAATGTTATGCTGAGTCTATCACTTTTCTTCTTTTCCTTTCCCTGTGTATAAAGTAGAAACGGAGACCCCGGCCAAAACGATCACACCGCCTGCGATCGATAGAAGGGTGGGTGTTTCGCCTATCCAGACCCAGGAGATGATGATGGCCAGGACAGGGGTGAGGTACAAGGAACTGGTGGCTTCCGATGCGCCTTGTTTCGATGTGGCGTATGCGATGGCGAAGTAAGGAATAACGGTCGGGAACAGCCCGAGATACAAAACGGTGAGTAAACTCTCCATAGAGGCCTGCTGCACAGCTTCCGCCGCACCGGGGGTGGAAATCAGCATGAAGAGGGTTCCGGCCCAGATGGTGTACGTCGTAAATGGAATGAACCCATACTTTGTCAGATAGTTCGATTGCAGGACAAAATAAACACTCTCCCCCAGAGCCGCTGTTACAATCATCAGCACCCCCAATTCCAGGCTGAAACCTCCACCTGCATCGAACGAAATAAGAAACACTCCGAATAATGCCGTGACAGAACCGGCCCATCCGTATGTACCAAAGGTTTCTTTTAAGAAAAGTCTGGCAAGCAGGGCGGAAAGGAGCGGCGTGGTCGATACGAGGAAACTCGCTGCTCCGGCACTGACGGTTTTTTCTCCGATACTAAGAAACGTGTGGTAGACGGAAAAGCCCAGAAATCCGAGGATCAAAATGGCGGGAAGGTCTTTTCGTTCCGGGAGTTTCATTTTGGTGGCTGCGGCAGCGATGACCAGGGCAGTGGAACCAACCAGCAGCCGCAGCATCGATAAATGGAACGGGTCAAACGATTCCAGTCCTACGCGTATAGCTGGAAACGCGGAAGCCCATAGAATAATTGCTGCTGCATAGGCGGGTAGTACTCGAAGAGGCATTTGTTCATCATCCTTACGATTGGAAGGTATATTTGATATTACATCTCTTATGATAAAATACGTACGAAGCATTGGAATCAACCATTTCCATGAAAGCCATGCCAACCAATCAAGGGTGAAAATATGAATCCATCAGGTACGACGTACAGGGATATTGTGGAATACATCGAAAAGAAAGCAGCAGAAGGGGAGTGGTCCGCCGGGCGGAAACTTCCGACCCAAAGGGAGATGGCTGCTGCATTCGGGGTGAACCGGAGCACGGTGATTCATGCGCTGGATGTGTTGAAAGAGAGAGGAATCATAGAATCCAAAACGGGGAGCGGGACGTACGTTTCGGATTATGATGCCTCCACCTTATCAAAGCGCTTCGTCAACTGGACGGACTTTTCAAAGTACAGCCTTCATCCAACGAACCACGACATCGTGAGAAAAATAAATAAGCTGGAGCTGGATGATTCGATCATACAATTAGGCAAAGGGGAGCTTCACGAGGAGCTGTTTCCCAAGCGTTTATTTCATGATTCGCTCCGCTCGCTGGAGACGACGTATCATCATTACGGATATGATGACGGCACGGGGGATTATAGATACAGAAAAGCTGTCTCATCTTATTTGAAGGAGCGGGGGATTGCTTCCAGTCCGGACACTATACTACCGGTATCCGGTGCCCTGCAGGCGCTGCAGTTAATAACGCTTGGCTTACTGCAGTTGGGATCCACCGTCTACACACCGCAGATTTCGTATGTTCATTCCCTGCATGTTTTTCGAACATCCGGTATGAAGCTGAAAAGCATTCCGTTTAAGAAACAGAGGCTGGGTACGGAGTACCTGCGTGACGATTTGTCCAGAAACAAAAGCTCGTCTATGTTATACGTCAATCCGACGTTTCAAAACCCGGTAACGACCACGCTGGATGGTCAAAGCCGAAAAGAGTTGGTGGAGCTGTCGCGGGACTATCAAATGCCTGTCATAGAAGATGATATCTTCCGGGATTTATGGATCGACCAGGAGCCGCAGCCGCCCATTGCATCTCTCGATCACAGCGGGCATACGCTGTTTATCGGGAGTTTTTCCAAGACGATGGCGCCAACGCTTAGAGTCGGCTGGATGACAGGCCCGGCAGACGTTATGGAGAAGCTGAGTGATCTGCGGATGCAGCTGGACTACGGCACCAGTTATCTCCCGCAGCTTGCCATGTATAATTTTCTTGAAACAGGAAAATACGACGAGCATCTGAAAACGCTGAGAAAAGAACTTCGTGACAGACGAGACACGCTGGCCTATCTTTTGGAAACATACATAGCTGATGCTGCAACCTGGGAGATTCCCGAAGGAGGCATGTTCATCTGGGTGCGGTTTGCAGATGATATCAATGTTCGGAGACTGTTTTCCGCGCTTGTGGACAGGGGCGTCTTAATAAATCCAGGCTTCATCTACAGTTATTACCATAATCAATACGCTAGGCTGTCTTTCACCAGTTCGTCTCTGGAGGACATGGAATATGGGGTGAAGGTGATTAGAGACGTGGTGGACGAACAAAAGTGACGCAGTCGATTCATCGCGTGAAGGGCACTGTGCATGTATTTTCTAATGTACCAAACTTTTAAGTTTACTCGGTCCTTTTGTTCATACTACATTTATATGGAATTGAAGATAATTCGATGACAAGGAATGAGGTATGGCAAAAACAGTGTGGTCTATCGATCCTGTACATAGTGAAATTGGATTCTCCGTGAAGCATATGATGATTTCAAAAGCGAAAGGTACGTTTGACACCTTCGAGGGTACGTTAAAAGCGGATGTGGACGATTTAGATAATGCTGAAATCGAAGCGTCCATTGATGCCGCTAGTATTAATACGAACGATGAAAATCGGGACGGCCATTTAAAATCGGGTGACTTTTTCGATGTGGAAAACTATCCAACCATCACGTTCGTTGGGAAAGATATTCAGAAGAAAAGGGAGGATCGTTTTGATGTCACAGGCGATCTTACCATGGTCGGTACGACAAAAGAAGTGACGTTGGATGTTACCTTTGAAGGACAGAGTAAGGATCCAATCAGCGGGAACATGGTCGCCGGATTCAGCGGCGAAACAACGATTAACCGCAAAGAATTCGGACTCACGTGGAATGCCGCGGTGGAAACAGGCGGCGTTCTTGTCGGGGAAGTTGTGAAAGTGAACCTTGAACTCGAACTGCACAAGCAGGAATAGAGCGGAGCTGCAGTATTTTTTTCCTGCAGAAATCTGAAAAACAGACGTGATCCCCTCATGGATCACGTCTGCTTTTTTGTATTGGACATGGATACGTGCGTTCCAGCGTTACGTTAAACGGTCCTGCAAAAACTGCTTTATCAAATAAGCACTCGTTTCCAATTCTTCTTCTAAAGGAAAATGGCCGGTATTTAATAAATGAACGTCACAGTCGTTCAGATCGTTTTGGAAAGCGAGCGCCCCTTCCGGTCCAAAGAACATGTCATTTTTCCCCCATACCGCCAGTGTCGGAGGTTGATGCGTTCTGAAGTACTCCTGCCAATTGGGATACTCTTTCAGATTGTTTCTGTAATCGTATTGCAGCGCAAGTTGTATTTCGTTATTGCCGGGACGATCCAACACCATTTGATCCATATTCCAGGCATCGGGGCTGATTCGTTCGGGGTTGCGGGTCCCATTGGTGTATTGATACGTTGTAAAGTCTGCCGTTAGAAGGGGTCTTACATTATTCTTATTTTCTTCCGTCGGATTTTCCCAATACGCGCGAACAGGATCCCAGGCAGACAATAATCCTTCCTCATACGCATTTCCGTTTTGCGTTATAATGGCTTGAATTCGTTCAGGATGTCCGGCTGCCAATCTGAATCCTACGGGAGCGCCGTAATCATGAACATAGAGGCTGTATTTCTCTAATTTTAATTCCTCTACAAATTGATTCATCAGAGAAGCAAAGTTATCAAACGTATATTCAAATTCCTCCATGCCAGGCTGATCGCTGTTCCCAAAGCTTGGATAATCTGGCGCGACAACGTGATATTGATCCATCAGCTCAGGTATTAAGTTCCGGTACATATGAGAAGAAGAAGGAAAACCATGAAGCAGTAAAATGGTAGGATTTCCTCTGTCACCGACTTCCCGGTAAAAAATAGTAACATTCTTGATGCTTACTGTTTTGTATTCCACTAACATATTTCCACCTCTCTTTATAACTTCTATAAACACATATTAGTGGTTATAAGTTCATGTTACAGTACATTTTATAACTTTTAAATATAATTTTTAAAGGTTATAATGAGGGGTGAGGTGAAAATGGATGAATAACTCATTGTTTGTACTAGGCGGCGCTGCATGGATTAACCTGGTCAATACGACGTATATCTCCCATAAACAGGAGATTGATATATTAGCTGATGTCTCCCGTACGTTTCAGTGGCTGGAGGAAAATAACCTGTTACGGGAGTCAGATGCTCCGGTTTTAGAAAAGGAAGAACGGATGGATTCGTTAATAAACGAGCTTCATTCGCTTCGTACCCTCTGCAAAAAGATTTTGTCTGATGTAGAACAAAAGGAAGAAATCTCTCCAGATGCTGCCGGTCAACTAAACAAGCTTGTTAAAAGGCTGAATGTCAGGCTGACGATGGATGCTGGGAATGAAAAATTAAAATTGGTTCCCGAAGGACTAACAGTGGAAGATCACGTACTGTACCAAATTGCGGACTCCATTATCCATACGTTGGACAGTACCTTGATCAGCCGTATCAGAAAGTGCGAGCATGAAGAATGCGTACTCCACTTTGTCGATACCTCAAAATCAGGGAAAAGACGCTGGTGCAGCATGGAATGGTGCGGAAACCGCAAAAAGGCAGCCGAATTTTATGCGAAGAAAAAGAAGAAGCAGGACTAAACGTCACTTTCGAAGGCTGAAATGAGCAGGCAGGCTTTGATATAGTTGGACAAGCCTGCAAAAGCTTGATGGCGGGCAGAACGAAATGCAGAATGGTTCCGGTTATCGACATATGATAATCGGAACCTTTTTAAAAGATATATAGACTTCATGTTGTTTTTAATGATTGATTGCTGACGGCGTTGTTTGTCCAATCATTCACGGAAATACGGAGTGGGGGGCCATCTCTGCCTTTTTTCAGCATCGCTGCAGTAACTTCCGTTTTCACTTTTTTGGAAGCGTAAGAGCCAAAAAAGTATCGAAAAAGCCGGTTAACAATGTGAAATAAGCAGAGGTCTGCAGGATGCAGGCCGGGTAAGTTCGGCGTGGCATTTTGAGCCGAACTTCCTTACAATATATAAAAATGAAATGATTCACCTTCGGCTGAGATGTAAGTTCATTATTAAATCTGCTATTCTTTGGGTTTGAAGTAATAAGTTTTCCCGATATCCGTATTAAAAGCAAGGATCCCGTCATTATGAGATGTTGTCGATACTTTTTGTTGTTCTGAAGTGACCTTCAATTCTTTATTATTATATACATAACAACGGCTGCCATGGTTGGATAGTAATGAGGCTTCTATCATTTCGTGGTTGTTCCATTTTATAGATACTTCAAATCCCCCTCTTACTCTCACCCCGGTTATCTGTCCTTCCGGAAGTTGACCAGGCAGCGACGGTAGAAAATGAATATAATTCTGATGAGACTGAATCAGCAACTCGATAATTCCTGCTGCATAACCAAAATTTCCGTCAATCTGGAAAGGGGGGTGAGCACCAAACAAGTTGTTATATAGACCACCCTTTTCATCAACTTCTGCATCATTATCCGCAGGGTGGAACAGATGATCAATAAGTCTGAATGCGTGGTCTTCCTCCTGAAACCTGGCCCATAAACAGAGTTTCCATACAAGACTCCACCCTGTACCGCCATATCCTCGCCGTTCCAATGAAGCTCTGGCCGATTCAAACAATTCCGGAGTTAACGTTTCAGTAAGCTGTTCACCGGGATACACCCCATACAAATGAGAAACATGTCGATGCTCAGGTTCCTCCTCCATAAAATCCTGATCCCATTCTTGAAGTTCTCCGTAACTGCCGACTTGGTATGGATATAAGTTGGCACGGATGGATTCGATTTCTTTTTGCAGTTCGTAGTCGATTCCTAAGATATGCTGAGCACTCATAGTATTTGTGAAAACGTCCCATATTAAAGCCATGTCCATCGTAGCTGCATTAGTCACGGAAGCTTTATAACCGTTGACTATAAAATGATGTTCCGGCGAAGTAGAAGGTGAAGTTATATAAAAACCATTTTTATTTTCTATCACCCAATCAAGACAAAATAAGGCTGCTTGTTTAAGAATCGGGTATGCCCTGTTTTTCAGATAAGTTTCATCCATTGTATACAAATAATGTTCCCATAAATGCCTTGTGAGCCACACCCCTCCCATTGGCCACAATGCCCAAACTGGCTTTCCATGCCCATAGTCACCAACAGGGGCGGTGTGCCGCCAGATATCCGAATTATGATGAGCCGTCCATCCTCTGCATGCATAATGAACAGCTGCTGTGTGTTTTCCAGAAGCAGCCAAGTCTTCTATATAATTTAGAAAAGAGAGGTGGCATTCTGGAAGATTGAATAATTCAGAAGCCCAATAGTTCATTTCAGCATTTATATTTAAGGTATAGTTGCTGCTCCAGGGGGCACGTATATCTTTATTCCAAATTCCCTGCAGCGTCGCTGGTTGTGTTCCTTCGCGGGAACTGGCAATCATTAAATAGCGGGCGTAATGAAATAGCAGCTCTATTAATCCTTTATCTTGGGCCCCGTATCTCTGAATTCTTTCATCAGTTGGAATATTCTCGTATTTTTTTGCCCCCTCCAAGTCAAAAGTAACTCGGTGAAATAATAGTTGGTAATCTTCTTTATGCCTATGAAACAGCTCCGGATAACTTTTTAAAATGGCATGGTCAAAAACGTTGTCAATAACTTCAGAAGGTTCCTTGCCGCAGCTTCCCGGCATGCTGTCAAAACCACTGTAGTTCGTTGCAGCTGTAAATAGAATGATTGCAGATACAGCTTCTTCCACATGAAGAGTCTGTCCGCTGGTAGTCACCCGGCCATCGCTGAGAATATGAACTCTTGCTTCAAAACTCATGGCATTGGTCGTTTCGGGATCTCCATAGATAACGGGGTTTTTCGTATCGTAATAAATAGGATCAACATGTTCCGGACATTGCCCTTTCAAAAGTAATTCATTTTTTTCTGCTTGAATATGATGTTTTAATTTGCTGCTCATATTAATACTGAAATTCAAGGAAGCAGGCTGATCTGCTGTCAATCGCATAGCAATAATGTTATCTGGATATGAAGCAAATAAAGAGCGGGTATAATGTACTCCTTCTACGTTATAGGAAGTCTTTGCCACAGCGTTGTTTAAATCCAGTTCACGCTTAAAATCGGAATAGGATTCGTGACGTGGGAAACGCAGCATAATATCACATAATGGCAAATATGCCTGGGTATAAGCCCCCAGCATGTTCTTGGCTTCATCGCTGGCATTTGAGTATTCATGTTCTTCAATTTTCTTTCTAACCTCTGGAAGGATATCCAGTGCCGCATGATTTGTATTGTCCTTGGGATATCCCGACCACAATGTTTCTTCGTTACACTGAATAAGCTCTTCTGTTACTTGACCGAATACCATCGCACCTAGTTTCCCGTTTCCAATGGGGAGAGCTTCCGTCCACTTTTCAGCTGGTCGATTATACATAAGTTTCATTTCTTTTAACCCTCCCTCTTTGTAATTAATTATTCTTCCACATGCTCTTGTTTTCTCCGAATTTCTATCCTATCAATGATAACCAGATACGCGTGTTCCCACCTC
>NZ_FOXD01000029.1 GCF_900115625.1 Salibacterium halotolerans
ATATCCCGCACCGCCGAAGACTGCATGTGGTTGACCCGTTTTGCAAAACCGTATTTCATGAGCGTTAGCCCCTTTGTCTTGGATTATTACGCTCACTTATTATAACACAGCTGCCCGCCGAATCCGATACGAAGACAGAATGTTCAGCCATCCACTCTCTCAATACCCTCTGTGCTGTATGTTTGGGAAAAGAATTTACTTTTCATTTTCAATATACGTTGACTTTATAAGAACTGTTTAAGTTCCACAATAAATAAATATCCAAAATAGGCACTGAATCCAATGAACAGAACCCCAGCTGTAATAGAGGTCCATTTTATAAAAATCTGATTAACAAATTTGCGGGTGTAACTGACAATTCCCATTAAAAGCAGATCGTGAGTTAATATACCTACTAAAATCCCCGAAGCTACAAGAAAGAATTGAAATCCGCTAACCTGATTTATAGCTGCTGTTAAGGCGGTTCCAAATACACCTATCCAGAACACAATGTTCGATGGGGTCACAGCCATGACAAGGCCTCTAGTATAAGATTTAGTCAATGATTTTTTTGCTTCCGGTTCATTGTTCATGGATAAAGGTTGATTCACCTCTCTACTCACAATTCGATTAACACCTCTATTCTTTGTAAATTTTTCACCGTCATCATTTAAGTTTATGCCACTTCAGAATGATGATATAATCGGTGGACGGAGGTTGAGAATATTATGAGAAATAAGTATACTGTTATGTTTTTAATGTTGTTTGCTGCATCCATTGCTGGTGGTTCCGCACTGAATCAAGTGTTTGAGTATGCCATGCTTGTCGGAATGGGGGCAGGAGTGATTTTTCTCCTATGTTCGGCATATACTCTAGGCAAAAATGAAAAGAAGGCAGAGCCGCAGTAGTAAAACGCTGCGGCTCTGTCTTTTTTATGAAGTGGTTCAGCCATTCGGATGCAGGATGACTTTGCTGAACGGCTCTTCCTGGTTGATGATGTTTTCAAAAACGGCGGGCCCTTCCTCGAGAGGCAGGCGGTGCGAGATGACCGGTTCCATTTCGATCGTCCCATCTGCCAGTGCCGCGGCGGTTGCGCTCCATTCACGGCCGGGAAACGGGGCAGAGACGGCGTTCCAGCCGCCGAGAACACGGAGTTCATTGCGTACAATGCGTTCAAAGTAGTAGCGTTCAAACGTGATATCATTGTACGGAATGCCCATGTAGATGACATCGCCGCCTTTCTTCGGCAGGGCGAGCACCTGAACGGATGTGGCAGGAGAGCCGGCCGATTCGACGGCGGCGTCCACCCCTTCCCCGTTGTATGCAAGCAGCGCTTCTTCCACGTTCTGTTCTTTTGGATTCAGGCAGACGTCGGCGCCGAGACGGGCGGCGCGTTCGAGCTTGGACGGATCGATATCGATCGCATAGACGTTATCTGCCCCGAATTGTTTCGCCCACTGGATGCTGAGCAGCCCGATGTTGCCGCAGCCAAGCACGGCAGCTGCTGCGCCCGGTTCCAGAGCCGAGCGGTACAGGGCGTGCAGGGCGACCGCGGACGGCTCCATCAGCGCCGCTGCGTCCATCGTTACTCCTTCCGGTACCGGCACGACGTTGGCAGCGGGTAGTTTCGTCTGTTCGGCAAAAGCGCCCGGCCGGAATGCACCGAGCACGGTCAGCTCCCGGCACCGGGCCGGATTTCCTTTTTCGCATTCCCGGCACACTCCGCACGGAAAGGCGGGGCAGCCGGCCACCCGGTCGCCCGGCTTCACGTGGATGACGCCTGTTCCGGTCGCAAGCACCGTACCTGCGAATTCATGGCCGAACGTCATGCCCTTCACATACGGGCCGAGCTTGGCGTACCGGGACAAATCCGACCCGCAGATGCCGGCGGCCGCCACCTGGATCACGACGTCATCCGGCGCGGTCACTTCCGGCAGCGGCACCTCTTCCATCCGGAGGTCCTTCTGCCCGTGCAGCGTCAACGCCTTCATCGTCATGACGATGATTCCTCCGTGTTCCCGCGGCCGAATCGGCGCCGGAAGATACCGACGGATGCCGCTGCTACGAGAATGGTGTTAATCCACGTCTGGTTGGCCGTATACATATCTAGCACCGGATTCAACGGACCGAGCATCGTTTCCACCATCGATTGAATCATGTGTTATCCCCTCTTTCTTCCATATTGACAGGCGTTAAGGATACTTTGATTCCTCCGCCGTTTTTAATGGCATCATACGCCTCGTCCCACTGGGTAATATCGAATTCGTGGGTGATCAGGGCCTTTGTATCAACGGTTCCGCTTCGGATCAGTTCCAGGCTCGGTTCCCAGTCCGCCGCCTTCTGGCTGCGGGTGCCGGTCACCTGGATTTCTTTTTGAATGATATCGCTTGCATTCAGCAAGACTTTCTCCTCCGGAAAAATACCGACCTGGACGTACTGTCCTTTTTTCGTCAGCAGATCGAGCCCCATATTGGCCGCCGGTGGAGCGCCGGTGCATTCGAAAACAAGATCGGCGCCGTATCCGGACGTACGCTCCAAAACGATTTCTTTCACGTCCTCTGTTTCAATGTTGACCTGCTCATCGATGCCGAGTTCCTCTGCCTTGGCAAGCCTCGTCTTGTCGTGGCTGAGGCCGGTGATGATGACCGATGCACCTCTCGCCTGGAGCACCTGCGCGGTCAAGAGTCCGATCGGGCCGGGACCGAGAACGACCGCAGTGTCCCCTTTTCTTACCTCTGCTTTTTCCATCGCGTGGTACGCGCAGGCGAGCGGTTCGGTTAACGAGGCTGCTTCATAATCGACTTCCTCCGGCAGCATGTGGATGCTTTCTTTGCGTGCGATGACGTAATTTGTCCAGCCGCCGTCCTGTTTGGAGCCGAGGCCGATGCGGCGGGGACAAAGGTTGTAGTCCCCGCTTCTGCAGTACCGGCACTCCCCGCAAATATCGTATGTCGTCTCGGTGGTCACCCGGTCTCCCGGGCGGCATTCGGTGACATTCTTTCCCGTCTCCACCACTTTTCCGGAAAATTCGTGCCCGAGGATGACCGGTGTTTTTACGTTATAATGCCCTTCATAGGCATGCAGATCCGACCCGCAGACGCCGGCATATTTCACTTCGATTTTCACCTGGTCCGGTCCGGGAGCAGGTTCCAGTACGTCCTTTACGATGAGATGGCCGTACCCTTTTTGTTCTTTCACAAGCGCCTTCATCACGCGTCCCTCCTTTTTTCATTAATTAAAGAGCGAGAAGAATTTGTAGATGACGTAGTTGATCATGTTGCCGCCCTGGTCGAGACTCGAAATCAGACTCGTTCCTTCCGGCATATCAAACTGGGCTGCTTCACCCATCTGTGTATGAATCTGGGCGACATCGGTAGCCATGTAGAGCGTGAGCGCGATCATGACGGTGCCGACAATGACGGAGTGAATGATATTGCCCCGTGCGGCTCCGACAATAAAAGCGACGATGAATGGAATCGTGGCAAGGTCCCCGAACGGCAGTACACTGTTCCCCGGCAGCACAATCGCAAGGGCCACTGTAATCGGGACGAGGATGAGCGCCGTCGCGATAACCGCCGGATGGCCGATCGCGACCGCCGCGTCGAGGCCGATGTAGATGTCTTTCGCTCCGAATCTGCGCTGCAGCAGGTCACGCGCCGACTGCGATATCGGCATGAGCCCTTCCATCAGAATCTTCACCATCCGCGGCATCAACAGCATAACCGCCGCCATCGTAATCCCGATGTTGAATACTTCTCCGAACGGGTAACCGGCCAGAATACCAAGCGCGATACCAAGGAACAGTCCGATGAAAATTGATTCGCCGAAGACGCCGAAGCGTTTCTGGATCGTATCCGGATCAGCGTGGAGCTTCTTGATCCCCGGAATCCGCTGCACCAGCCATACGAGCGGGATGCCAAGCGGCGCGTACGAAGCTGTGCTTCCGGTTGCGACTGATACGCCAGGCAGATCGAACTCGCGCTCGAGAATCGGTGCCGTCCAGTCCGCGATCTTGAGACATGCGATTTCAAACAGAATCGCCGCAATCAGACCTTGAATGATGCTGCCGCTCATCACATAAACCATGCCTGCCATAAACGCGAAGTGCCAGAAGTTCCAGATATCTACGTTCATCGTTTTCGTTGTTTTTGTAACAAGCATGATAACGTTTACAAGAAGGGCCAGCGGAATAATAAACGCGGCGATTGGAATCCCCCAGGAAATCGTGGACGCTGCCGGCCAGCCGATATCAATGACGTTCAGTTCGACCCCGAGCCGCTCCACCATTGCCTCTGCCGCCGGCCCGAGATTATCGACGAGCAGTCCGACGACGAGGTTGATGCCGACAAACGCCACCCCGATCGTCAACCCGGAACGAAAGGCTTTGCCGGGTTTCTGACCGAATCCAATACCGATGATAAAAATGACAACAGGCAGAATAACCGTTGGACCAATATCCAAAAATGCCTGAAATCCATCTATAAGTCCCTGCACTATTGTTTCCCCCTTTATTTTTATTAATTTCCTTTTATAGTAATAAATGTATAATTGATAAATAAAAGGTCACCCCTCCCGGACGCCGGCCGTTCCGGGAGGTTTTATTTCTGTTTTACTGCTTCAGCGCATGCAAAATTTCCTGCTCTGTTTCTTCGGTACCGATACCGGTTAAAAATGCGCGGGCGTTGATGACCGGAAACGGATAATCCTTTTTCGTCACGGTTGTTGTCACAAGCAGATCAGCTGAATCTTCATATCCTGCGATTTCGGAAATTTTGCATTGAATGATTTCTGCTTCAATGTTGTGGTTCTCACACATGTTTTCAATGGCATCGTTCACCACCGTTGACGTGGCGATTCCTGTACCGCATGCCACAAGCACTCTTTTTTTCATCTCGTTTCACCTCCTTGCCGGGATAATGAGAGCGCATCTATCAGCGCCTCTTTCTGTTTCGTTTTGTCGTTCGTATTTTTGAAAAACGATAACTGCTGTTCATCCTGAAAAATAGCCATCAACTGCTGCAGCATCGACAGCTGCGAGTGCTCATCATCCATCGCCAGCATGAACACCAGCTCCACCGGCACCGTTTCGCTTTCTTCTCCCATAATGCCAAATGGAACAGGGGTGGCCAGCACGCCGATGCTGAGTGTTTTTTGGTGGACATGTTCTTTGTTCGTATGCGGAATCGCCACAGCCGGTCCTTTCGTCGGCAGACCGGTCGCGAACTCCTGCTCCCGGTTGATGACTGCCTGAATATAGCTTTCTTTTACCAAGCCGTGGTCGTACAGATTCAAAGCCATCGTTCGAAGCGCCTCGTCGGCGTCTGCTGCGTGCAAATCATTCAGTATCAACGTTTCATCGATGTATAAATCGCTCAAGGCCGGCACTCCTTCTGCTCATAGTCTTAGAATGCATACTGCTGCAGAATAGTTTGGATTTCTCCGGAAGATTCTGCATTCCTTACTTTTTCAATATCTTTCGGGGTTTGTGACAGTTTCATAATCTGACGAAGTGCCTGCAGGTGGTCATGTTTATCCATCGCGGCAATCACGAAAATGAACTGCACATCGTGGCTTTCATCAAACGCGACGCACTGATCCAGTTTCAACAGGCTCATCCCCACCTGCTGCACGCCGTATTCCGGGCTGGCATGGGGAATGGCAGTCTGGTTGCCGAGCATGAAATACGGATCCTCCTGCCCCTCGGCCAGCATCGCGTTTACGTAATCTTCTGTGATGCTTCCGTCTTCCACAAGCGGTCGGGCCGCGGCTTGAAGCGCTTCTGTCCAGTTTGGTGCTTCCCGCTGAATCCGGATGCGGTCCGTGGTAACCATTTCATATAACTGGGGTTTACGCTGGACGGCGGGATCAGCGGCAACCGCCCCCGCGTCCCTGTGCACGTATTTTTCAAGCTCCTGCTGCAGCGTGTCTTCATCAGTCACAGATGCGTGTCTGCGCACGATATCCATCATCGTTTCGACATTCAAGTGTTCCGGGGTATACCCATGAAGTTCCGACATCACCTGCCGCCGCAGCCGTTTTTTCTCATCAGATTCCAGCACTTTGCCTACCAGAAACAACGTCGCATTCGTTTTGACAAAAACCGGGGAAAAAACAATATCGTAGTCCAGTTCATATTCGCGGAAATCCCGGACGGACAACGCGTCCAGAAAAACGAGTTCCGGAAACAGATCCCGAAGTTCTCCGAACAGAAGCCTCGATACCGAGACCCCGTGCGGACAGACGACGAGCGCTTTGGTTTTGTCATGGATGCTTTCTCCCTGTCTCGTGAGCCAGCCGCCGATCAGCATCGTGATGTAGGTCGTTTCGCTGTCGGGCACCGGGTCGCCGATCAGCGACTCCAGCGGCCCGATGGACTGCTTCACCAGGTGGTGCAGCTCCTGAAATTCCTCACTCAGCCCAAGCTCCCATTCATTGATTTCGGTCAGCTTGTATTTCACCCGGTAATAGGCGGGTTTCGCGTGAAGCATCAACCGATGCAGAAGCTGTTCTTTATGGTGCAGGTGAATACACGAATACGTTTCAAACAACCGCACCATCTCCTCGAGCGCCTCCAAAAGATCCGGAATGGCATCCTCGGTGAGATCGTCCGCCCAGTAGACGTTTGCCGTCAGCAGATGAAGGGTGATAAAGAGACGCTCCTCCACCGGCACATCGGTCCGCCCTTCGAGAATTTTTTCCGTCGCTTTCCACTCTTTCGTATCCATCACTTCTTCATAATGAATATAAAACGGATCAATACAATAGCCCTGGTTCACCCGGCGCAGAAGCAGCGACAGCACATACGGCATCGACTCCATTTTCTCGTCGGTGAATTTCAGCTGCAGGCTGTGCTCAATGTCCTGAATCACATGCTGAAAAAACGTCACCTCTTTTTCGCGAATGTCGGTCATTTCCAGAAACCGCGTCCCGGCCCCGGCATGTTCCATAAGGCGGGCCACGGTGTGGAGCAGCACCTGCCGGACGGCGAATTCCTTTCCGTCCAGTTCATAGCCGGACCGCCTGGAATAGGCGACACTGACATCATAAGGCTCGAGCCGCTCCTGTACTTTTTTCAGGTCGTTTAAAACTGTGTTTTTGCTGACATCCAGCGCGCTGGTGAAATGAATCAGCGACAGGTCTTCCGTTTTGCCAAGAAGCAGCAGAAGCAGAATATCTTCTCTTTCTTTTTCTGAAAGAATGCTGTCTTCATAATGGTTCCCGGCTTCACTTTCAAACAGCGTGGAAGAAACGACCGGATCAATCAGGAACAGCCCCTGCTTCGTCCGCTCGATACGGGGCAGGTTTTTCGTCTTCAGCCAGCCGTTGATTTTGTCAAAACTGTATTTCAGCTGGCGCCGGTTGAGGTTGTATTTGGTCTCCAGATCTTTGCTTTTCAGACCGGGGTTGACAGCCAATTCATTCAACAGTTCACTACTCCGCTGGTCAAGCTGCATCGTCTTCCCCCTTTCCTAATATTCATTCTATCACCTGCCAACGGCTTAATGTATACGCTTTCATCCCAGTCTCTTGCGTGTTCGATTGTCACACACTGTGACGTGTAGCAAAGGAGGGAGGCGTTTCCCGGGACAAAAAAAAGACAGCAGAGCGTGTCTGCTGCCGGGGTGCGTTATGCTTTGGTTTCGTCTTCCTGATTGGTAATTTCGACGACCTGGCCGGTTTTGGCGGATTGGAGGGCGGCGGCGGTGATCTGCTGAGTTTTCAACGCGTCACTGTAGTCCGACTGGATTTCGGAGGGGTCGCCCGTTTTCAAGGCTTCGATGAAGGTTTCGTTTTCTTTTTCATATGGATCGTCGCGGTCGTTGTATTCTTCCGTGACGGTGCCGCTGTCGTGTTCGACGCGGTCGGGCTGCCAGCTTAAGATGCCGTCATCGGTATAGAAGGTGATGCCGATGTCGTGCACATGCGGGGGCAAAACGCACGTGTTGGAGAGATTGGCGATAATACCGTTTTCAAGCGTCAGCGTGACGGTCCCGACATCGGCGATGGAGACATGGTCCTCCCTTTTTTCAAGCACCGTGTTGGCAAATACCGCATACACCTGTTTCACTTCCCCGGCGGTAAACCGCAGCAGATCCACAAGATGAATCGTCTGTTCATTGAACTGCCCGCCCGATTTATCCTGATCGGCCCACCACGCCGTCTGCGGAATGCCGCTCATCCAGCGTCCGGTAATCATGCCGATCTCCTGCAGTTCGAGAAAGTTCTTCATCGTCTGCGTGTTCTGCTTGTAACGGAAATGGTAGCCGACCGAGGTAATGAGCGATTTTTCCTCGATCTGCCGGGCAAAATCCGCCGGCATGTCTGCTTCATTGCTCAGTGGTTTTTCGACAAAAAACGGAATACCGCGGTCGATGAGCTCCTGTTCAATCGAGCCGTGCGACATCGGAGGCACGCAGATGTAGGCGGCGTCCAGCTTTTCAGTGTCGAGCATTTCCGTCAGATCGCCGTAACCGGCGGCTTCGTAAGGCTTGGCCATCCGCTCCGCCTTTTCCTGACTCGTCCCGTAAAACGCCGCGATGTTCACGTCACGACGGTTGGACAGAATATCGGCGTGCTTCTTGCTGAAATTCCCGGTTCCCATGAATCCAATATTTATTGTCATGTCCAGTCTCCTTTTCGTGCTTTATTCTTATTCTACCACTTCTGCCCCTGTCCCTTCATCTCCTTTGTAGATTCGTGATTTTTTACGAAGCAGATGCTGCGGTGGTTATGGACATGTCAAGCGGAAGAATGTCCAGTCTATGCCGGTTGCGGACATGTTGGATGGAAAAGTGTCCAGTATCCTGAGGTTACAGACATTTTCACGGCCTTCGTTTCTATTTTTGTCCGTAATATCTGCGTTACAGCCATTTTTCCCACCAATGTGTCCGCAAAAACCCGGTACATGACAAAAAAGCAGCGGACCATGCTATCCGCTGCTCTCTTTCCATCTCTATTTCAACGCAGACGCCCAGCTTCCTGCGTCCGTGATATCTTCTGATACATGTTCTGCGTACCCTTCGCAGACAAAACCGGGTACTTGTTCTCCGCTCTCAAGCTCCACATTCCCGATAGCAAGCGGGGCAGGGATGCCCGTTGTGAACGAACCCAGCTGGTCCAGCGGTATCTCCCATACTTCCACGTGAATGGACGCACCGCCCTGCTGCTTTCGTACCAAGCCCGGTTTTGCCGGATTACCCGGCAGTTTCAGCATTTGATACACCGGAGCGGTCCGGTCTTCCCGGAGAAAAGAAGCACCGTGTTCTCTCATCTGGGATTCGAGCTCAAAACCGCGCATGTGAAGACCGCAAACCGCAATCGGCGCTGCTTGGCGCAGGTTCTTCTTTTCTTTTGGTACCGGTGTACCGCTGAACGCAGCTGCTGCACCGGCAGCCAGCCCTTCCTTATCCGATCTGCCGAAAATGGTTATACCAAACGGCAGGTCTTCCGCTGCGTTCCCTGCCGGCACGGCAACGGCACTCAGATCCAGCAGATTGCAGTGATTCGTGAAACGGCCCATATCGCTGTTCGTCTGAATCGGATTCCTGCGTACGTCTTCGCGGTACCAGGTGCCTCCGCATGTCGGCAGTACGAGCACGGCCTGGTCCAGAATCTGTGCGGCCTGCTTTTTCAACCGCTGCAGACGGTGCATGGCGTGAAACACAGAAGCCGCGTCATAGCTGGTTCCGGCACCGGAACGAAGCACATCTTCAGTTACAGGAAACGTACTCCCCGGGTTCGATTCCACAAAATCTCCAAGCGCTGCCCATCGTTCAGCAATCCACGGCCCGCCGTAAAGAATGGCGGCTGCTTCGGAAAACAGGGAGGTGTCGATATAGGATACAGGAACGCCGCTTTTCTTCCATTGTTCCACCGCCGTATTCCAGGCCTGGCGGTAGGCGTCGGCGAACGGTCCGTAGAATGCCGGCTCTTCCTCGGGAAGCAGTATCGTCTCCGGTGTTTCAAGCACCGGCGATTCCCATGCTTTCGACCAGGGATCTTCTGCTTCTTCACCGCGCACCGCCTGATCTACGACCAGTGCCTCCGAAAGCGTGTGGGCAAAGACGGTGACGCAGTCAAGGCTCTCGCACGCCGGAACGACACCTTTGACGGGCCAGGCTCCACAGTTTGGTTTCCAGCCGGTGATTCCATTTAAAGCCGCGGGAACCCGCCCGGATCCTGCCGTGTCGGTGCCGAGGGCAAACACAACCTGCCCTCGTCCGACAGCTGCCGCCGACCCGGCACTGGACCCGCCGCTGATCAATTCCGGACGCAGGCTGTTATGCGTGTCCCCGTAAGGACTCCGCGTACCGACAAGCCCCGTCGCAAATTGATCCAGATTGGTCTTGCCGACCGGCACCGCCCCGGCCCGGATCAAGCGCTCCACGACCTGTGCGTGTTCCTTAGGGGTATAAGCGTAATCCGGGCAGCCGGCGGTTGTTGTCATACCGGCAGCGTCTATATTGTCTTTGATGGCAAAAGGTACACCCCACAGCGGGAGCTCTTCCTGCCCTATCTCGTTAAGCTTATCGAGATACGGACGGATCCTTTCCATTTTCGGCGGCGTGATCCAGATATTTTTTTCTTCTTCAGTCTTTGCCTGTCTGACCAAGTTTTCCATGACTTCTTCCGGTGTTGTGCGGCCGTCCCGGTACGCGGTTTGAAGCGAATCCATCGTCCATGCCTCCATCAGACCGACACCCCGCTTTGCTGCGCTTCCTGCACGCCGGCAACCAATTGGCCGGCCTGAACTTCATCACCTGGTTCCACCTGCACCGACGTAATATAACCAGTGCACGGCGCGTGCTGCGGAAATTCCATTTTCATGCTTTCTTCTATGAGAATGGTTTCGCCTTCTTCGACGTACTGCCCCGGCCCGACAAGCACTTTCCAGACACTTCCCGGCATCGAGGTACGCGCAGCCGTTTCTCCTTCCGGCAGTTCCTCTTCCATCACCGAAGCACCGCTGTTTTCTTCGCCGATATGTTCGGCGATGCCGAGCTCTTTCCACCGTTCGCGTTCCGCGTTGAAAGCGGCCAGCTGATTTCCTCTGAACGTCCGGGCGCTGTCTTTAATGGATTCCTGAAATTCAAGATAATCCCCGAGTTTAAATGTCGTTTCTTCCATGTCCGCTTCAAACCGGCCGCGCAGAAAATCTTCCCGTAATTCATTCAATTCTTCGTGCGATACCGGGTAAAACTGAATCTGGTCAAAAAAGCGGAGCAGCCAAGGTTTGCCGGGTTCAAAACTTTCGGTGGACTGCAGTTTGTTCCACATCTGAATGGTGCGGCCGACAAACTGGTAGCCCCCGGGACCTTCCATGCCGTATACGCACATGTAAGATCCTCCGATCCCGACCGCGTTTTCCGGCGTCCACGTCCGGGCCGGGTTATATTTCGTTGTCACCAGCCGGTGGCGCGGATCGGTCGGAACGGCAAGCGGGGCACCGAGATACACATCACCCAGACCGAGCACAAGATAGTTCGCGTCAAAGACTATCTTTTTTACGTCTTCAATACTGTCAAGTCCATTGATACGGCGGATGAATTCGAGGTTATCCGGGCACCACGGGGCATCCGGACGGACATTCTGCTGGTAGCGCTCGGTGGCAAGCTGTACCGTCGGATCGTTCCATGAGAGCGGCAGCTTCACAATCCGCGACGGCACCTCGATCGACTCGAGCGGCGGCAGCTGTTCATCGATCCGGAGCACGATGGAGCCGGCTTCATGGACAGTCATCTCAAGAGGATTGATATGAATCTGCAGGGAACGCACGCCTGGTGTCATTTCAATAACGGGGATTGCCCCGTCTTTTTCCACCGCTTCCATAAGTACCTGAACCTGGAACCGGTACATTAAGTCGAGTGACATTTCACCGTACTCCACCAGAAGATATTCGTCACCGCTGCTGCGGACCGCAATCGGAAAACGACGTCCCGTTTCTTCATATATAAAGATCGGGTAATCGGCAGCTAATGTCTGCTCGGTTTCCGGAAGGCGGAGCGGTTCAAGGTTCTCATGGTCTCCGGACGCGGCGGCTTTCAGATTCTCTTCCTGGCGGCTCCGCATATCCTCGGCTTCCTCGATAGTCAACAGCTGAAACCGGACGGTATCCCCCGGATGAAGCTGTCCGATTTTCCAGAATTCCGCAGAGGCCGTCGTTACCGGGCAGACAAAGCCACCGAGACTGGGGCCGTCGGGGCCGAGCAGAATCGGCATATCCCCGGTGAGATCAAGTGTCCCGACCGCATAAGCATTATCATGAATATTGGATGGATGCAGCCCGGCTTCCCCGCCGTCTTCCCTCGTCCAGTTCGGCGCCGGGCCATTCAGACGTACACCGGTGCGGGAGCTGTTGAAATGAACATCCCAGTCGGTGCCGGTGAGCTGATCCAGATAATCCTGCTGCAGAAATTCCTCTGTGCAGTGAGGCCCCGGAATCACGCCGATCGTCCACGTATTTGATATACCGGGACGCACGGACTGCGGAACCGGTGCGGCATTTTCCGGCACTGATCCTTTCCGCACTCTCTGCACATCGCCCGGGCGAAGCTCCCGTCCGCCGTGGCCGCCGAAACCACCCAGGGTGAACGTAGCGGAACTGTCCAGAATTTTCGGCATATCAAGACCGCCTTCCAGAAGGAAATACGTCCGCATCCCTTCCGAAGCCTGTCCGAACGTAAGCACCTGATCTTTTTCCGCTTTTACCGGCTTATACAGCGGTACCGCTTCTCCGTCGAGCTCTGCTTTCATATCGGCACCAGTGAGACAGAAATACATGTTATCCCGGAAAAGGTAAGATCCGCCGCGCAGTGTCAACTCCAGACCTGCCGCATCACTGCCGTTTCCGAGAATGGCATTGCCGAACCGGAACGAGTACGGATCCATCGCTCCGCACGGCGGCACCCCGACATCCCAGTGCCCGGTACGTCCGGGCCAGTCCTGCACGGTCGTCTGCACTCCTGCCTCGATCACTTCAAGCGCCTGCTCCGGCGGCGCAAACTCTTTCAACAGCTGCGTGTACACATCACCACGTGCGACTTCATCATCATAAAGCAGCTGTTCCAGATACTGAAGATTCGTCGTTATGCCGTAAAAGCGGGTGTCGGAAAGAGCTTCCGCCAGATTCCGGCGCGCCTCATCGCGGCTGCTGCCGTGGACAATGACCTTTGCCAGCATCGGATCATACAACGTGGTGACAGAAACACCATCCTTCACCCACGTTTCATTGCGTGCATCGTCCGCCAGACGAACATGATCGACCGCGCCGGCACTCGGACGGAAATCATGCCGGCAGTCCTCGGCATACACCCGCGCCTGAATGCTGTGTCCCCGGGGTTCGGGAACAAGAGAGGACAGATGATGAAGTTCTCCGGCTGCCTCCTTCACCATCCATTCCACCAGGTCAATGCCAAGCACTTCCTCTGTTACTCCGTGCTCCACCTGCAGACGCGTATTTACTTCGAGAAAATAATAGGCTTCGGTATCCGGGTCATATAGAAATTCCACCGTGCCCGCGCTCCGATATCCGGCTTCAGCCGCAAGCCGCTCGGCGGCCGAAGCCATTCCCGTACGGACCGCTTCACGCAGGTTCGGGGCCGGTGATTCTTCGATGACTTTCTGGTTGCGGCGCTGAATCGAGCAGTCCCGTTCACCGAGGGCCGTGACTTCTCCGGCTGCATTGCCAAATATCTGCACTTCCACGTGCCGGGCTTTACCGATGTATTTTTCAAGAAACAGCCCGCCGTCGTTAAAGTTTGATTCAGCCAGATGTTTCACACTGTCATACGCTTCGTTGAGCGCTTCTTCGTCTTCACAGACACGCATTCCGATGCCGCCGCCTCCGGCCGTACTTTTCAAAATAACCGGATACCCGATGCGGGACGCTTCTTCTACCGCCTCCTGCCGGCCGGTGACCAGATCCGTTCCGGGAAGGAGGGGAACATCTGCGTTCTCTGCCATTTCCCTGGCGGAATGCTTCAATCCAAACACTTCCATCTGCTCCGGATCAGGACCAATGAATGTGATACCCTGCTCCGCGCAGGCTCTGGCAAAGTCTGCGTTCTCACTGAGAAATCCATACCCCGGATGGACAGCGTCGGCTCCGGTGTCGAGTGCGGTTTGTAGAATTTTTTCGGTATTCAGATAACTTTCCTGCGCCGGTCCCTCCCCGATCAATACCGCCTCATCCGCGTGATCGACATGGAGGCTGTCCTGGTCGGCTTTCGTATACACCGCTGTTGATGCAATCCCCATCCGCCGCAGCGTTCGCTCGATACGGACAGCGATGGCTCCGCGGTTGGCAATGAGTACTTTCCTGAACATAACAATCTCTCCTTATTCTTTATTTATTCGTCCCAGATCAGCACGCGGAGCGGTGTTGGATTAAACCCGCTGCACGGATTATTCAGCTGCGGGCAGTTGCTGATGAGCGCCATCGTACGGGTGCAGGCTTTCATTTCCACGTAATGTCCCGGACCGGAAATTCCATCGTCAAATTCCAGACCGCCTTCCGGGCTGAGCGGTACATTCATAAAGAAATTAAGATTCGGGGAAATATCCCGCTTGGTGCCAAAACCATTGGTGGCCAGCTGCATCATGAACGTGTCCCGGCAGTTGTGCATCGGCAGCCGGTCATGTGCATAACGGACGGTGTTGCTTTGGGCCGAACACGCGCCGCCGAGGGTGTCGTGGCGTCCGACTGTGTCCGCGGTCACTTCAAGCAGATCTTTTCCAGATTCGGCTTTCAGCACCGTACCGGTCGTGACGTATACATTCTGCTGGGCGTTGATGGTCTGAACGGCACTGTAGTGGTCCTCCGGATGATCCGCGTCAAAGAACAAGGTATCGGCTGCTTCATTGCCTTCCACATCCTCTATCCGGAACACCTGGCCTTCCCTGATTTCACGCATCCAGCCTTCGCCGGCGGGAATCCATTCTTCATACACGGCATCTTCTTTTCGGCGCGGGCTTTTAACTGTTGTTATGGTTGTCATGATTTCGTCCTCCTTCTATGATTTAGACCGTTAAGGCATGATAGTTCCATGTGTTTTCAAAGGCACGTTTGTTTTCCGGCCGGAAGGTCACGCAGTAATCCGTTTCATCCGGTGCCTGGGTATCAAACACTTCCAGTTTTACCGGGACAGACGGATACGACAGCCCGTGGTCCTGCGGGTTCGGGGTGTTGGAAAGAATCAGCAGAGTATCCATTTCCATGCGGAGGGTGACGCTGTCTCCTTCTTTTGCATGCCCCTTTTCAAACTGCATCGACCCGTCGGGAGCGGCGGCAATTTTCGAGAAAAAATTCACGTTCGGCACGATATCACGCATCGTCAAACCGTTTCGGACCAGTTCCTTGATGAAATTCTCGTCCCCGCTGCGGAGATAGTCATTCAATACTTCCTGAAAGCTCGTTTTTCCGAACTGCTCATCGACCTGGCCGCGGGATATAGAACCGCCGACGGGATCATGCCATCCGAGGGAGTCCTCCACGATACTGGAAAGGACTCTTCCGTTATCGCTCATTAATACATTTCCTTTTGTCAGCTTTGAAGTGTGCTGGGCCTTGAGAGTATCCGGCATGTTGTACCGGTCCGTCGTATTACGGCTGTTATACAGGAGAGCGGACAGATTCGCCCCGTCCCCAAGTGCCGTAAAGCGGACCGCTTTTCCTTTCGCAATCACATTCGACCATTTCGCTCCAGGTTCGAGTATCGTTTCAAACATGAAAACTCCTCCTTCAATTCCTTGATAATAAATAAAAGCCCGGGAGATTTTTGAAATCTCCCGGGCTTTTGTCCCTCCGTGTATACAGCTGCGGCTGTATGCTTTCTCTTGGACCAGGCCCGGCTTATGCCGGCGGAACCCTAGAAAGCTTTTCGTTTCCGGTGAACGGAAACCGTTATGCATTTGTTTTGCTGTTGTTGATTCATAGTCTAGCCGGGATCATTGTTTGTCTGCAATACTTACGTCATATTTCCTGACATGGTTTTTGTTTTGTTTTTCTTATTTTCTGAAAAACATTCCTTAATCTCTGCCGCTTTGGTATTTTTCAACTTTTAGAAATTTTATGTGTTAGATTCCTTTACACTTTTATTGAAATTCCAATCGTTTTTTCAACACAATAAACACCATCAAAAGCTGACAGCAGCTGTTATTGTTCAAAACATACGAATCATTATTTCAACATAATGAAAGGAGCTATCATGTCATGAATCAAAATGGACAATTACAAAAGACTTTAACCCTGCCGCAGGTTGTTTTTCTAGGTCTTGCATGGAACACACCGATGATATACTTTTCCGTGTTCGGCGTGGCTTACAGCGGATCCAATGGATTTCTGACGTCCGCCTACTTTCTCGCTGTCCTGGCCGTGCTCTTTACCGGAGCGAGTTACGCGGTGATGGCCAAAAAGATTCCCATTTCCGGATCGGCGTATACATTTGCCAAAAAAGCGATTCATCCGAATGTCGGCTTTCTCGTCGGATGGGTCCTGCTTTTAAACTATTTATTCGCCCCGATTATCGCTGCGATAACGTTTGGAACCTTTATGCACGCGGAATTTCCGGCCGTTCCATCGTTTGTATGGATTATTGGTCTGATCGTCCTACTTGCAGTGATTGCATCGGCCGGCGTCAATTCCTCCGCCAACATCAGCAGTTTTTTTGTTATGCTCCAGATCATCTTCATCATTGGATTCACGGCGTTTCTAGCCTACGCTCTTGCTACCGGCGGTGGTGCAGCCGCGCTTCTTTCACCGGCTCCCTTTCTGGATGTCGATCTGAACCTGTCCGTTGCTCTGGCCGGCGCTTCCGTGGTTGTGTTCTCTTTTCTCGGGTTTGATACGATGACCACCTTGTCCGAAGAAACCAAAAATGCCACCCGGACGATTCCCAAGGCTATCTTCATTATGATCGCGGTCGTCGGGGTGCTTCACGTCACGATGTCGTATTTTATTGAGCTTTCCTATCCCGGGTTCACGATCCAGAATCCCGATTCTGCCGCGCTTGAGCTGATGGGACTGGTCGGGGGAAGCGTGCTGCGGGCGCTCTTTATGACCGTTTTGATTGCCGCCATCTTTACCCAGGGACTGGCTTCTATCACCAGTGTTTCGCGTCTGATGTTTGTGATGGGGCGCGACGCTATTCTCCCGAAGAAGGTGTTCAGTTACGTGCATCCGCGTTTTCATACACCGGTACTTAACATCGGAATCGCCTCCGTGCTGTCCCTTGCAGCTATTTTCATTACCGTCGATGATGCCATCCGCTTTGTGAATTTCGGTGCATTAAGTGCGTTCTTTTTCGTCAATCTTTGTGTGATCAGCCTTTATTTTAAAAACGGCAGTCCGAAAACGATCCGCTCCACCATCACCAATCTGATATCTCCTTTTATCGGAGCCGGTTTTATTATCTGGCTGATCGCGCTGCTCGATGTGCCGACTTTAATAGGCGGTGCCATCTGGATAGCCGGCGGCGGCCTTTATCTTCTGTATCTGACAAGCGCATTCCAGCGTCCGCTGCCCGACTACAACGCAGAGCAAAAAACAGCATAAATTATTATACTATTAAAACAAGTCACGTAAAGGAACTGCCCCGCATAGCACAGGGCAGCTCCTTTTACGTGTTTTCTTCTTACCGCGTCATCTGTTCTGCATCCCTCAGTAATGAATCAGCGGCTTTTCTGGAAATATGCTTTTCCCGCTGCGCGTGAAGATGATTCATGAAAGGCTGCAGGTTATCTTGTTTCAGTTTCGCCTGTAAGCTGTCTGCTATTCCTTTGTTGTTTATCAAACCTTCGTCCGCAAATGTCGTTACATCCCGGCGGAGGGTATCGAGGGTGATGGATTTGGTGAGGGAGATATAGTCTAGTTCGGCATAGTTGCTCCCCTTTTCGAACGTGATTGTATTATCCCCTTCGTTTAACTCAATCTCGGTCGTTTCCAGGTTTCTTGTACCGAAATTGGGAACATCACTCATCCATCCACCCGAGTTCTCGTACGTTATCTCCGACGTCTGCCCGCCGTTCACCGAAAGAGAATGGGTGCTCTCGGCATCTGTTCCGTCCGCATAGCCGATTTCCATCGTGTACGCGCCGCCCGCCAGCACTTCGACATCAAAGGTCACGCTGCTGTTATCATAATCAATATTGCCGACGAACGCTCCATCTGAGGCATAGCTGGAATCATGTGTAACAGCATTTTCTATCGCAGCATCTTCTGCTTCCGCGCGGAGTTGAAATGGTCCTTTAGGCTTCATGCCAACCTGAAGGTAATCGACGTCCACCGCTCCGTCCGCGGCTAGACGTATGGTGTTGGTGCCGGCATCTAAATGAGCTGTCGTCCGGTACGTCTCGTAGCTGGAAGACCCTGTTTCCGAAAAAACCACATCCCGGGTGTCTCCATTTATCTTCAGCTGCTGGTTTCCGTTGTCCGTCGTTACATTGGCGTACCGCAGCGCTATGTCATACTCTCCATCTTCCGGAGCGTTCACTTGAAAATCCAGGCTGTCATCCTGCAGTCCCACGTATTTGTTGTTGGACACATGGGCATCAGCATCGGAGACCTGATCCGGATGTCCAGCGGCATGTTCTGCTTCATAGCGTGACATACCGTCTCCAGAGGCGGTGATGGTCAAGTTGTAACCGGATGACTTTTCCATATCCGTCACCGGAATGGTCAGGCTGTCATCGGTGATCGTAAATTCTCCCTCAAACACGGTCGCCGGTTCGCTTAACGGCGTGTCTACTCCGTGCCACGACGCTTCTTCCACCTTCACGTGTGCGGTATCATCCAGAAAAGCAGCCTCATCCAATCCGTCGATGGAAAGCACGCCGTCTCCATTATGACCGCCGAAGATTCCTTTTATTTCTTCTTTGTCCGGACTGATACTCACCACCCCGTCGAGTCCAGCTGCGTCTGTGGCGGCAGGTTCTGTCATCACCATGTTTCCTGACATGTCACCGTACCATTTGTACGTCCACCATGCACCGTTTGGTTCCATGTCACTCGTTAATAAATTACTGAGACGTCCCGGTCTGTACCAAAAAGCCAGGTTGGCCGTATCCACACCGGCTCTTTCAAATGGTGCGATGTACTGGATCATCGCACCCGGCACCGCCTGCTCGGACTGGACACCGTACTCATTTATACTAATGCGGAGCGGCTCAATACCAAGTTCTTTCTCAAGCGCCCTGTAGTTCTCTACGTGCGATTCAATCGCCCATGGCGCCGGGCCGTTTTCATGATTGCCTTCCGGATTCCCTAGCTCATGCCAGCTCATAATATCGGGAAGCGTATTCGTATCTCTTGCGTGAATTAAAAATTCCCGGAGCAGCGATTCATTATACTGGGTGAAACTGGGGCCGATAATGTCTGTTTCTGTGTCCATTTCTTTTATCAGATTGTATGTCCGTTCCCAGCCTTCCAAAAAAGGTCCCGCCGCTTCTTCATCCCACGTCCATTCCGGTTCATTCCATATTTCGTATCCATAGATATTGTCTGATCCCGATTCCTTTGTGTCCTGAACAATTTCTCTCACCTTCGTCTCCCAGTCACTCCATCCTTCCCATTGATACGGAAAATCCGGGTAGATATCAGGCATCCGGATCGTCACAGATGCTCCGGCCTCTTCCGCCATTGGCGCTACTTCCAGGGAATCCCCCAGCACCCTTGTTTCTCCGTTTGGAAAATGAGTGCCTCCCGGGGCCATCTGTGTAAACATTTTAGGCTTTGTCGGATTGACGAGTTCCTGCGGCGGATATCCTGCTTCGCCCAGCCCGTAAAGAGCACCCGACGCCACCTGGGTGACCGGCCGGTATTCATTCCCGACATCCACCTGCAGTGTCTCTACTTTACCGCTCCCGTTCTCCTCTGCCTGTACGTCGCCGGAATGCGCCGGAACGCCTGCACCGGTACCGGCCACAATGAAAAATCCCACAGCCGCCAACCTCAGCTTTTCCTTCATCCACTATTCCTCCCTTATGAAAATAGAATGGTAAAGACCCAATCTTCCAGATAAAAAACCTGTCCCCTGTGTTCTTACATTGTTTGTAAGCGCAACCATTTTTGTCGTTAAAAAAATGTCATGGTTCCGCCGTTACTTAAAGGTTACCATTCTATATCGATGAAATCGGTAGCTGGAACAGAAGAATAGGTGGAACATTCTTACTTTATTTCATAACCTGTCACAAAAAAACATGGGAAGCTTCTATGGTGTCTTCGAGATGGAGGATGCCGAAGGAGCAGTACGGCGCTCTGCGCCGGTATAAGAGGGATCCCGGGTTAAACAGCAGCGTTTTGCCGCTGTACCGCAGCAGCGGCAGGTGGGAATGGCCGAAAACGAGAATATCAGGCGGATCCTGAAACGCTTCAAGCGCGCGCTGTTCGGTTGTTTTTTTCTCCCCGTGGCCGTGGACGACACCGACCGCCCAGCCGTTGATGTCGAGCAGCTGTTTTTGAGGTGCGAGGTCCCGGATGTCTTCACCGTCCACATTGCCTTGTACAGCGGTCATCAGGGCGTACCGCTCCAATGTATGCAGAACTTCTGGAATCTGCACGTCTCCAGTATGAATAATATGGCCGCTGTCCCCAAGCTCCCGCAGGAGCCTGTCCGGAAGCGGTTTGTCCGTTTTTTTGATATGGGTATCCCCAAGAACAACAATTTTCACCGGAAACACTCCTTTCCTATGTTTACCGCCGCCCCAAAAGAGGAATGACTGGAGTGGACGCCGGTCCGTGAGCAGTATTTTTTACGCGGGGTGGAAATTCATTATAAGATGTACCCGCACATTCATAAAGGAGGTCGATTGCATGGCAGATAAAAAAGTACTGATGGTCGTGACGAACCACACCACCATCTCCGACGATCACAAAACAGGATTATGGCTCGAAGAATTTGCTGTACCTTACAACGTATTTAAAGAACAGGGATACGATGTGAAAGTAACAAGCATTGAAGGCGGCGAAGTTCCGCTTGATCCAAACAGCATCGAAGACCGTGCAGAATGGAAAGAAGCAGAAGGTATTCTGAAAAACACCGTCAAGCTGAGTGAAGAAGACAAACACGGCTATGACGCTATCTTCCTTCCAGGCGGCCACGGCACGATGTTCGACTTCCCGGACAGTGACGTTCTGCAGAATGTTCTGCAGCATTTCGCGGAAGAAAACAACGTCATCAGCGCCGTCTGCCACGGTCCGGCTGGTCTGGTGAACGCCACCTACGCCGACGGCACACCGGTTGTGAAAAACAAACGCATGGCAGCATTCACCGATGATGAAGAAATCGAAATGCAGCTGGATGCGCACATGCCGTTCATGCTCGAATCCAAGCTCCGCGAAAAAGGCGCCAACATCGAACGCGGCGAAAGCTGGAGCGATTTCTCCGTTGTAGACGGCAAGCTCGTCACCGGCCAGAATCCGCAATCCAGTAAAAGCACCGCCGAAAAAGTCGTCGAAACCCTCGAAGCCTAAAACATTTTCTTTTTACGAACGAACCATATATGAGTTGAAATCGAAAAATGTTGAATAAAAAAAGGGTCCGATTATCCTGCATGGATAATCGGATCTTTTTTATGAGATGACAATGCGTTTATTGATGAAACGGCGGGGTCCCGGCGGTGAACGTTTCCAAGTTTAACATCAGCAGAGTTAATTTGAACTTTTTCCATATTTTTAACCATTTCTCTATCAAGTTTTATGACAAAGGTTTTTGGTATTCCCATTTCTAAACAAGGTGTATTATTTTCTTCCAGTGTTATATCTATAACATTATCATCAGGATTAGATTCAATATTTTCTATTTCTTTTGTACAGTTTTTTGATTCAATTGTTGCTATAAAGATAACAGCATATTCTTCCCAATCTACATTTGAAGCGGTGTTCCTAAAATCAAACTGATTCCATCTGTTTTCGAAATCATTTTGATGAAACACTGGGTAATATTCAGCATCTTCAGCCCCGTGAGTGCTACTCTCGGCTATCAGCTCCCCATTATCGAAATTGGCGCACGAAGCTATCAGTACAAAAGGGGCTGATGCCAATACTATTAACGAAAATTTTATCAACTTCTGCTTGTGCTTGGTATTCAATGTTATTGTCATCCGTTCTCTTGTCATAATGGAATGCTCAAGGCTGGCTTTGTTCATTTCCTTTTTGTTTGATAATTCAACTATAACAAACGAACCGCTTTTTGTTTCTTTCGTTTCGAAAAAAATGCAAAAAATAAGGGCGCGGCTGTCAACAGACTGATCAGAAGCCGCGCCCTTATTTTCTGTATTCACCCCGGTATCGTATGTTATTCTTTCACCGCTCCGGCAGTCAGGCCGCTGATGATATAACGCTGGAGCACGACGGATATGAGAACAATGGGAATCGTTGCGATCACGGCGGCGGCTGTCATCTGTCCCCAATCGAGGGAATGGACGCCCTGGAACTGCGAAATTGCCACTGGTACGGTTCTCGCCGATTCGGACGATGTGAAAATCAAAGCAAACAGGAATTCATTCCACGCGAGCGTAAACGCAATGATGCCCACCGTCAAAATGCTGGGGATGGAAAGCGGCAGAAATATTTTGACAATCATCCGGAACACCCCGCACCCATCCATAATCGCCACCTCTTCAATCGACGGGTGAATCGTCCGGAAAAATCCGGTCAAAATCCATACGACAAGCGGAGTGAAATAGGCAACATACGGCAGAATCAGCGCAAAGTACGTATCAATGGCGCCGATGCTGCGCAGGAAGTCAAACAACGGACTGATAATAAATATCCCCGGAAAAATCGTAATAAACAAAACCAGCATAAACAGCGGGTTTCGGAAGCGGAAACATAGTCTTGCAAACGAATAAGCAGCCGGCACGCCTATCAGCAGGCAGACTATCGACGTCACCCCGGATACGACAAAACTGTTCCAGATATTCGACAAAAATCCGCTCTCCAGAATAACCTGCACGTAATTATCTATAATGAAGGGATCCGGAAAAATCCCCGCGTCAAAAATCTGGTTTTGCGATTTGAATGACGTCAGAACCGTCCATACATACGGAACAAGATTAACGAGCACGATGAGAATAAAAAATATCCAGAATAACGGTCCTAATTTCCTGTTCATATTTCCCCTCCTTTCAGGCATCCATATTTTTGCTCATGCCCCGGACATAAAATGCTATCAATATGCCGACAACAATGACTCCGATAACGGCCATCGCTCCACCTAAACCGAAGTCCAAATATTGAAAAAACACTTTGTAGTTATACAGGGTGAAAATTTCCGTCGCTTCTCCCGGTCCGCCGCCGGTCATCACGTACACGATATCTATCACATTGATCGTCTGCAGCGTCGTAAAGATAAGTCCCAGCATGATAAACGGTTTAATCAGCGGCAGGGTAATATGAAAATACTTCTGCCATGCATTCGAACCATCCATATCCGCGCTTTCATATAAATCTTTGGATATCGTCTGCAGCCCTGATATAACGATCAACGTTAACAAGGGAGTGGTTTTCCATATATTTGTCGTTACGACACTGAGCATGGCAAGGTTATCCGACACGAGCCATGGAATATTCCGCTCAATAAGACCGATACCAGATAACACTTGGTTTATAATGCCAAAATCCGCGTCATACATGAACTTCCACGCCTGAGCCGCCACAACCGGAGCCACTGCCCAGGGCAGCAGGATCGAAGCACGAAACAGCGACCGCCCTTTAAACGACTGATTCGCCAGCTGTGACGTGATCAGAGCAAGTATTAACATGCCGCCCACGCTGCCGAGAATATAAATGAGGCTTGTTACAATCGAGGAACGGAATCTCTCACTCTGAAACAGCGAGATATAGTTTTCCAGTCCGACAAAGCCTCTGTCCGCATTTGGATCAGACAGCTGATACGACTGAAAACTGTAGGTCAGCGTTGTCAAAAGTGGTATAAACACAATAACGATAATCATGACGAACATAGGTATCAACAATACATAAGGTAAATACTTATACCGCATGTGACAGCCCCCTTTCCCGCCGAATGCCGGACATCCGGCGGTTTATTTTTTTCTTCCGACTGCTTAGTTCAACTCTTTCAGTTCCGATGCCAGGGCATCCAATGCTTCCTGCGGGGACACGTCTCCATTCAATGCTTCGTGAATATGAGACTGCGCGATATCGGACACCTGGGCATACTGCGGGTGGGTTGGTCTGGTTGAAGCATGCTCAAACACCGTCAGATATTCTTCAAGATAGGGATTGGCTTCCAGAACTTCTTCATCTTCATAAAGATCAAGGTGGGTGCCGACCTGGCCGCCTCCGAGTAATACTTTTTTCTGGTTTTCAAAAGAGGTGAACCATTCTATAACCTGCCACGCTTCTTCAGCGTGCTCGGTGTGCTTGGCAATCGCGAAGTTCCATCCTCCTACGGCGTTGGCTTTTTGTCCGCCTTCAAAACCAGGATTGCTCGCGACCCATGTTTTATCTTTCACGGGAGAATCATCGGCCTGATTCACGCTGTATACATACCCCCAGTTCGGGTGGAAGACGGATTGCCCCTGCGTAAACGGAATCCGGGCGTCATCCGGCGTGGAATTGCCTATTGCGGACGGGGAAACGACTTCGTACTCTTCAATCATGTCCACCATAAACTGCAGGGCTTCCACCGCTTCCGGACTGTTTATCGTGACGTTCCCCTGCTCATCAAAGAAGCTGCCGCCCTTCGAGTGAAGGAATTCGGTAAAACTCACAATCAGCTGCTCGGAACGTCCCCAGTGCATGGAGAATCCCTGCATTCCTTCTTCTTCCTGAATCAATTGAGCGGTTTCCACTGCTTCGGTATACGTTTCCGGCACATCACGATTGTATTTTTCCAACAAGTCCTGTCTGTACCATAGAGGATGAAGATCATTAAACCAGGGGACCGCCCAGATGTTACCATCGTATTTCATCGCTTCCACCTGACGCTCGATATAATTGGACTGCATGTCTTCGGTGAACAATTCATCGAGCGGTTTCAGCCAGCCTGCTTCGGCGAATTCCGCCACCCATACGACGTCCAGGTTCACAATGTCCAGATTGTCGGACTTGGCTGTCAGCTGCGTCACGGTTTGGTCGTGCATTTCCGACGCGTTATTCGACATTTCCACGTATTCCACCTGGATATCGTCATGTTGTTCGTTGAACCGCTGCCTGGCTTCTTCCATCATGCCGTTCGGATCGCTTTCCAATTTCGCCATATGAAGCGTCACGGCGTCACTGCTGTTTTCTCCTCCTTCACTTCCCCCGTCGTTTCCAGCACCTGAAGAACATGCTCCTGCCACCAACACTACAGCAAGAAAGATAACAACCATTTTCATTGTACGCATGATAACCCTCCTTTTTTAGTCGTCCTTCGCTTCCCGGAGCCAGACTCTCATCTCCCCCGGCGTTCGGTTGGCCCATGAAAAATAAGGAACAGCTTTGAACGTAACCGGCTCTCTATGAGGACGGCGTGTCGTATACAATGCATCGCCGTGCAGTGTTTCCCGGTACCCCCGCCCGGTGATCACGGCGACTCCTCCCAGCTCATTTTCTTCAAACGTCACGTCACACGGGCTTTCGTCCGACACAAGAATTTCCTGTAGATTGCTGCCGTTGTCCTCTTCTTCCAGGCAGTACACCATCGGTCCCCTCTGCAGCGCTGTTTTTCCGATGTTTTCCCGCACCCTTGTGTCGGCACGGATCCATTCCACTTCCATTGGCAGAAACAGCGTCACGTCATCTTCTTTTTGCCAGTATCTGTTCACTTTGGCGTACCCGTTTTCTGTGATGTCCTCAAGGTTCACCGTTTCGCCATTCACTTTTAATTCCGGATTCCGGCACCAGCCCGGTATACGCAGGGCAAGCGTCAGCTCCACACCCCCTTTGTCCGAATCTATCGTAAAGGATACGTGTTCGCCCCACGGATACTCCGTTGTCTGCCGGACACGGATGTTCTCCGTATCCGTTGAAAATACTGCGTCCCCGGCGGCATACAGGTTAACCTGCAGTTCCTTTCTGTCCTGCTTCCAGGCGTAGACATAATCCCCGAACGAACTGATGAAACGAGCGATATTAGGCGGGCAGCACGCGCACACAAACCAACCCTGGCGCTCCAGTGCCGTGTCGGATAAATCATTCCGGGTTTTCACAGCTTCGGGCCACACCTCAAGCGGATTCACGTAGAAATACTTCGTACCGTCCAGCGACATGCCGGAGAGGAGACCGTTATAGATGGTTCTCTCCATCACATCCCCGTAAGAGGCATCCTCTGTCAGTTTCAGCATCCGGTCGGCCCAGAAGACGAGCCCCACGGACGCGCACGTTTCGGTATAGGCTCTGTCGCTCGGCAGGTCGTAATCAAACGAAAACGATTCATGATAATGGGACGAACCGATCCCGCCCGTTACATACATCCGCTTACTCGTCATATTCCTCCAGACGCGTTTACTCGCTTCCACCAGTTCAGGATCCCCTGTTTCCGCCGCCAGTTCCGCTACCGCTGTATAAAGATAAACGGCGCGGACCGCGTGCCCTTCTATGCTCGACTGCTCTCTGATTGGCAGATGGGACTGGGAATAAGAAGGCGGCGTCCCTTTGTTGTCGTTCCGCTGCGCGGCTTCCCATTCAAAATAGTGCGGCTGTTTCCCTCTTTCATCAATGAAAAATTTGCTACTATTCAGATATTTAATGTTGTCCGTTGCTTTATACAGTTTCAGCAGCGCAAGCTCTATTTCCGGATGGCCGGGGTACCCTTTCATTTGGTTTTCACCCGGTCCGAACAGGTCTGAGATGAGATCGGCAAACCGGCAGGCAGTGTTTAAAAGTACTGTCTTCCCAGTGGCATCAAAGTAGGCAACGGCCGCTTCCATCAGATGTCCAGCGCAGTACAGTTCGTGATCATCGCGGAGATTCGTCCACTTTTTATCAGGCCTCACGCACTGGTGATACGTGTGGATATAGCCGTTCTCCTCCTGAGCGGCCGCGACTAAATCAATCGCTTCATCCGCCTTTTTTTCCAATTCCTCCGTCCGTTTCATCGATAACGAATACCCGACCGTTTCCAGCCATTTGTACAAATCACTGTCCTGAAACACCATGCCGTAATACGTCCCGTCCGAAAGCCCTGCTGCTATCCTGAAGTTTTCGAGCGTATGACTCGGTTCCACCCCGGGAACATTGTCATTCAATGTGTCCCACTGATAAGGAATGACCGATTCTCTAACGAGCTGCTGTCTCTTCTTCCACAAATTATCTGAAAATGTTATATTTGATATTGATAGCGCTGTCATTTTTGTCATTGGGCAAATCCCCTTTCTAGTAATAGATAAAAGAATAAGTGGAATATAATGACCCGGACATTCACCGGATTCCAGGCGCCGCCGTACCTGGAACCGCCTGATATGTCATTGCGGCTTATCCTTCTAACGAAATCATATCACTACCGTGTGACGGTGTCGGTAGTTCATATGGAAGAATAGGTGTATTTTTCTTACTATATGTGCAAAGGAGAATACGATGCATATCAAAACAAGCACAAAAAAACCACTGGAATTTATTTCAGCCGGGCAGTTTATCTCAAGTAAACCGTGGACGCATGAAAAAAGAGTCATCGACAGTTATGAGCTGATTATCGGTGTGAACGATACGCTGTATATGAAGCAGTCGGACCAGAAATACAACATCGAACCCGGACAGGCGATGCTCGTGCTGCCAGATCAGATCCACGAAGGATTCTGTCCGTGTACCCCCGGTCTTTCGTTTTACTGGGTCCACTTTTTATCCCCCTCGCCGGTGTATCACATCAGCAATGAAGAAATGGATCAGGAGATATCCCGGTTAAGAAAAAACCCCGATACCCAAAGCGCGATTTCCGACATTTACCTGCCGCAGTATTTTCACGGCGCTGTATCGGACCGCGTCAATATTTTGTTTCAGCAGCTGCTTCACATTGACAACTCCAATTACTACACCTCGACAAGCGTCCATTATTTACTGACGTCGCTGCTCATTGAGCTGTCCGAGCAGAATATCACCAATTTCTATTATGATTTGAAAGACAATCAAATGGATCATCACCTGGTTAGAATCATGGAATGGACGCGGGTTCATGCGTTTGAAGATATCACGGTGGGAAAAGTGGCGGAGCAGTTCAACTACAACAAAAACTATTTGTCACGGTTGTTTAAATCCAAAATCGGGATGAATCTGAGTGAATACATCCATCTGCTTAAAATTTCCAAAGCGAAAGAGCTGCTGACCCGCACGAACAACAGTGTGAAAGAAGTAGCGGCGGCGCTTGGCATCGAGGATGAGAAATATTTCATGAAGATGTTCAAAAAATATGAAAACATGACACCGACTGAATTCCGAAAAGCATTCTATCGCACGCATATGAACAATACCTGATCCGCGGGACATTTTTTCTCCTTTAAATATGGTTCTGATTTTTCGTACGATTTTCGTCTTTAACGTGTTACAATAGGGTGGAAACTTTTCAGGAGAAGGAAGGGATAGTCATGAGTATTACATCAACAAAGCCTCCGTTCCGCGCCGATCATGTCGGAAGTCTGCTTCGGACGGAACCTATCAAAGACGCGCGGGAGCGTTTTGAAAACGGGGATATCGATAAACAGGCGCTTCGTGATATCGAAGATCAAGAGATTACGAAAATCGTAGAAAAACAGAAAGAAGCCGGTATTCCCGCTGTGACCGACGGCGAATTCCGCCGCGGCTGGTGGCATTATGATTTTCTCGCCGAACTCGACGGGGTGGAAGAGTATGAAGCCGAATCCGGTATTCCATTTAAAGGGGTCGAGACGAAAGCACGCGCCATCCGGATTGTTGGAAATATTGATTTCAACGAACACTCCATGATTGACGATTTCCGTTTTCTCAAAAGCATAGCCGGTGACCATGAGGCGAAGATGACGATTCCAAGTCCGAGTATGCTTCATTTCCGCACCGAATTCGCCGAAAGTGCGTATGAGGACCTGGCGTCGTTTTTCCATGATCTGGCCCAGGCTTACAAAAAAGCGATCCAGGCGTTTTACGACGAAGGCTGCCGTTACCTGCAGCTCGACGACACGTCCTGGTCGCATTTCTGCTCGGAAAATCATGACGCAGAGATTTTCGGGGAAGGCGTAGATCCGGAAGACATTAAGAGCTGGTACGCCAAAACCATCAATGACGCCATCGCGGACCGCCCGGATGATATGACCATCACGATGCATATCTGCCGCGGCAACTTCCGCTCCGCCTGGATTGAGTCCGGCGGTTATGAACGAGTAGCGGAGACTATTTTCCAGAAACTGAACGTGGACGGGCTGTTCCTTGAGTACGACACCGACCGCGCCGGCGGCTTTGAACCGCTCCGCTTCGTGAACCGCTCCGATCTCTATATCGTGCTCGGTCTTGTCACGTCGAAATTCGGCGAGCTCGAAGATCCCGAGGATGTAAAGAAACGTATCGACGAAGCGGCCGAATACGTGAACCGGGATCAGCTCTGCCTGAGCCCGCAGTGCGGCTTTGCCTCCACCGAGGAAGGCAATATTCTGAGCGAAGAAGAGCAGTGGGAAAAACTGCGCCACGTCAAGCGCATCGCCGACGACGTGTGGGGCAGCAAGTAAAATATAGTGACAGGGCAGGAGAAAGCGCAACGCTTTCCCTGCCCTTTTTTATGTGCGGGGTGGGCTCTACGCCACATCTGCCCGCCGGAACCATTTAGTAGAGTGATGGGGCGGCTAAAGTGCTTTATGGGTGGTTCATGATGACGTTTAAGAGTGCCCGGTGTCCCCTAAAGTGCTTTATGCATTATTCATAATAACGTTTAGGAGGACGCTGGATTATCTAAAGTGCTTTATGAGCCATTCATAACGACGTTTGGCCGCCTCCCCCGTGGCTTAAACGTAACTAATCCCACATCTGCCCCACTGCACACAAAAAACACCGCTTCAGCGCAGGACACGAAGCGGTGTTTTCCATTTTCTTTTATCACAGTCAGTACGGTATCCATCACTCTTCTACAACTCGTTTCCCTATACAGAATATATTGATGAATAATAAAAAGATCGAGGAAAAAGCGAATATGCCAATAAGAATAAATCCACCGCCCGGTCCTGGTTCAAATCCTTCATTCGTGATTGGAAATATCCAACCAAAGGTTCTGAGAATGACAAGACAATAAGGAAACCACAGCAGCACCGCCCACATATTGATGACACGGTTCTTCAGCCATTTGGCTGTAAGGTAAATGCCTGAGACGGCTCCCAGAATATATACAATCAAAGTGACAATGATGAAAAGGATCTCCTGCGTTCCGGTGTTGAGTCCAATGAGATCATTGATCCGGTATGTGTTGTATAAAAGTAAACATGGTACTGCTGTCATGCACCCATACAGCAGGCTTAAGATATTTAATTTGAAAAACGTGCGCATCTCTGCCATCCTTTTGTTTTTCGTTTACCACAGAGACGAGATGGTTACTGCTTATGTTTCACGTTCTATATGTTCGATTTGTATCGTGCCGTTCCTTGCTTTTTCCACGACCAGCCGAATAACTATGTTACCACTGTTCCACCGGGATAAATTGAATATCGTTTCTTTTTCCGCAATATGTGCCTTTAGAGTATTGTAAAAGATTTTATTGACATTTTATCGTATGGAATATATTTTGAAAAGCAGACTAAATTTATATGATTTATAAGTTTAAAGGAGGAGATATAAGATAGTGATATGGAAATGTACTTTTACGCATACTTTTAAATGTCATGACCGTTAAGGACTTGGATCCAACATAAAAAAAGGGGGAAATGATGATGAATACATTCTATATTATTTTAAATGTTGTTGTTCTTATTGCACTTATTGGACTTCTGATACGCATGCAGCAAAAACATTATTCATTCAGTAAACGTGTCTTTACAGGGCTTGGCCTTGGAATCCTATTGGGTATCATTCTGCAGGCTGTATATGGTACAGGATCCGATGTGCTTTCCGGGACAATAGGATGGTACAACATTGTCGGCAGTGGTTATGTGCAATTGTTGATGATGATTGTTGTTCCACTCGTAATGGTTTCTATTATTCAATCGATTATTAATTTGGAAAAAACATCAGATCTGGGCAAAATGTCGGCCTGGATTATCGGATCTCTCGTCTCCACTGCTATGGCGGCCGCTCTCGTTGGAGTCGGAAGTGCTGCCGTTTTTGACCTGAATGCAGGCGAAATTGAGGCCGGCCAGGCTGAACAGGAACGGGGATCGGTATTAGAATCAACATTGGGAGATATTGAAGATGAATCCATGCCTGAAAGGATTCTAAGCTTTGTTCCCTCCAATATTTTTCAGGATATGACCCAGGATCGTCCAACGTCTGTTATAGCCGTTGTTATCTTTTCTATCATTGTCGGCATTGCGGTATTAGGATTGCGCCGTAAAAATCCAGAAGAAGCAGAGCGGTTTACTAAAGGGGTCAATACCGTTTTTTCCGTTGTCATGCGTATCGTTACATTAATTCTACGCTTAACACCATTCGGTATACTGTCATTAATTTCCACAACTGTCGCCAGTACAGAGATGGCAGGAATCCTGCAGTTAGGTAAATTTGTTATTGCGTCATACGCAGCCCTGCTTGTTATGTTTTTGATTCATTTAGTGCTTATTGGTGTATTTGGACTGAACCCAGTGACTTATTTTAAAAAAGTACTCCCGGTTTTAAGTTTCGCATTTACCTCCCGTTCCAGTGCCGGAACTATTCCATTAAACATCCAGGCACAGAAGAATTCCCTTGGTGTTGATCAGGGCATTGCCAATATGTCGGCCTCATTTGGAGCAACCATCGGGCAAAATGGATGTGCAGGAATTTATCCAGCCATGCTTGCTGTTATGATCGCACCTTCTGTTGGAATAGATCCTTTCACACCAGGTTTTTTGATTCAGTTGGTATTAATCATTGGAATCAGCTCGTTTGGTGTTGCCGGAGTCGGTGGTGGTGCCACATTTGCAGCATTGATTGTACTCTCGTCCATGGGGCTGCCGGTTGCTCTGGCCGGGTTATTAATCTCCATTGAACCACTAATCGATATGGGGCGCACCGCATTGAATGTTAATGGTTCTATGCTCACAGGTACACTGTCATCACGTATCTTGAAAAAATTAAATTGGAATACCTTTAACGACAAAACAGCAGTCGAACACGAATCAACACTGTAAGATGAAATAACCGCTCCTGTAAGGGGGCGGTTGTTTGTAATTTTTTTGTATTTTCAGCTTGGTGCCCCGGCGGCATACGCTCTATACTGCGTTTGTCCGTTCCCTTTTTCGCTGAACGCAGCCTGGATTCATTCATGATGACGTTTAAGAATGCGCTCAACGCCTTAAAGTGCTTTATGCATGATTCATGATGACGTTTAGACGGGCGCAGAACTCTCTAAAGTGCTTTATGGACTATTCATAACGACGTTTGGCCGCTTCCCGCGCAGCCTAAACGTAACTGATCCCGGGACCGTCCTGGATTTTCCATGCACCGCCGTCTCCTCCCTTTCTTAAAAGGATGAGAAAAAATCATGGAGAAAGTCGAAGAAAATCCGTTCCGTCGGCAGAAGCTCCCGTTCCTTCGGTGTGATCAGGCCAACGGTGCGCGTCACATCCGGGTTTCGGATTTTCTTTTTTACGGTGTAGCGCGGCGTTGTATCCACCAGGGTGACTTCCGGTATCAACGCTATGCCAAGACCTGCGGATACAAGCCCTTTTAACGCATCCACATCATCCCCCTCAAAGGCCGTCTTCGGTTCAAATCCCTGCTTCCGGCACGCTTCAATCACCAATTCGCGGAAATGCATCCCTTCCGGAAGCAGAATAAACGATTCTTCCCGGAGCTGATGCAGCGTGACATATGGTTCACCGGCAAGCGCGTGGTCCTGAGGAAGCAGCACTATCACATTTTCGGTGAACAACACGTGTCCGTATACGTGGTCGTGATCCTCGGGAATCGGGGCAAGCAGTCCCATATTGAATTCGCCGCTCATCACTTCTTCGATCACATCATAGTAAACATTCTGTTTCAAATGGAAATTTGCATCCGGATAGGTTTGGCGGAACGAGGAAATCGCGGTCGGAAGCGTATACGCCGCCATGCTGATCGGATACGTGATCCGGATGGTACCGCGGTGCGGATGCAGATACTCCTGCACTTCCTGGGTCGCGTTTTCCAGCATCTGAAGGGACTTTTTGGAGCTTTCCAGAAACACTCTTCCCACCGGTGTTAAACGCACCCGTCTGCCCTGCCGGACAAACAAATCAACGCCAAGTTCCGCCTCGAGATTACCGATCTGGCGGCTCACCGCAGACTGCGCGACATGCAGTTCCTCAGCAGCTTCTGTAATGTGTTCCCGTTTGGCTACTTCCATAAAATATTTCAACTGTCGTATTTCCACGTTGGACTCTCCGTTCATCGCATTTTGATATAGGTTCTATCTTTTATTTATATTGATTAGAACAATCCTGCTCTTTTACAATACACCTGAATCGTTTCCTTTACAATGATTCAACATAGTACTGTCTGGGAAAGGAGAAATTCTTGTGAACAAAGCATCCTGGAAATTATGGCAGAAACAGGTCATACGAGAAGATTACACGAAACCGGAGATGTCGGAGTCCCTCCGCAGAAAACGGATAGAACAGGTAAACCGGAAATACGGGGCGAACCATGTGCGTCCTGTGGCTCAACCTGCATCTGACAACCAGTAACCCTCCCCCCTCTAAGCCGGCCGGCTGTCTATTACATAAATACCCCATTTCCTTTATTTCATCCTTATCTCAAAAAAGCATGAAACCAATCTCTACTTCGTATTGTTTTGATTGAGCTATTACGTATAAAATATTTTGTAACAGATTTTTCAGAATACACACATTATACTGTCTTTGTTGAAGAGAGGTTGGGATAGTGACATGGTGACTGCCGTAAATACGACGCAGACTGACATAAACCGTGCACAGCAATACGTGGACAATGTATTTGACACCGTGACAAAACGTAATCCAAATGAAAATGAATTCCACCAGGCCGTGCGTGAAATCATTGATTCTCTCGTTCCGGTCCTTGCTGCCAACCCGGCATATATGGACCATGGAATCCTCGAACGAATGGTGGAACCCGAACGAACGATTTCCTTCCAGGTTCCCTGGGTCGATGATCAGGGGAATGTGATGGTCAACCGCGGATTCCGGGTGCAGTTTAACAGCGCGATCGGGCCGTATAAAGGGGGACTGCGTTTCCATCCGACCGTAAACGCAAGCATCATTAAGTTTCTCGGCTTCGAACAGATTTTCAAAAATGCCCTGACATCTCAGCCGATCGGCGGCGGTAAGGGCGGGTCTGATTTTGATCCAAAAGGAAAATCGGACGCCGAAATCATGCGCTTCTGCCAAAGCTTTATGACCGAACTGTCCCGTCATATCGGACCGGATACAGACGTACCGGCCGGTGATATCGGCGTCGGCCCCAGAGAAATCGGGTATATGTTCGGACAGTACAAAAAGCTCCGCGGGCGTTTTGAAGCCGGTGCGCTGACCGGGAAAGGACTCCCGTACGGCGGAAGTATCGGCCGGACAGAAGCCACCGGCTACGGCACGGTCTATTTCATGCAGGAGATGCTCAAAGATAACGGACTATCCTTTGAGGGACAGACCGTCGTTGTATCCGGTTCGGGAAATGTATCCATTTATGCAATGGAAAAAGCGGCCCAGCTCGGAGCATACGTTGTGGCATGCAGCGATTCAAACGGGTACATTTATGATCCCGGCGGCATTGACCTGCAGACCGTCCGGGACATCAAAGAAGAGCGGAAAGAAAGCCTTGCCGAGTATGTGAACGAACATCCTGATGCCGAGTACGGCGAAACAGTGTCCGGCATATGGTCTATCCCCTGTGACATCGCCCTGCCGTGTGCGACCCAGAATGAACTGGATGAAACATCGGCGAAGCTTTTATCCGCGAACAACGTGAAAGCAGTAGGAGAAGGAGCAAACATGCCCTGCACGCTGGATGCCATTCATACCTTCCAGGATAATCATGTATTGTATGGACCAGCCAAAGCTGTCAATGCAGGCGGCGTCGCCGTATCCGCCCTTGAAATGGCGCAGAACAGCACAAGGCTTTCCTGGACATTTGAGGAAGTGGATGAAAAGTTACAGGACATTATGAAAACCATCTATCAGAACAGCGTGGAGGCTGCGGAGAGATACGGTCAATCCGGGAATCTGGCCGCCGGTGCCAACATTGCCGGTTTTCTCAAAGTCGCCGATGCCATGATTGACCAGGGCGTAGTGTGATTTTTCAAGATCATATAAAAAAGCCGGATGTCTTTTTAATAGACATCCGGCTTTTTTACATATGCCGGGAACAGACGGTTTATTCGCTCTATGTTACGTCTGCCCGTTCATTTTTCCGCTATACGTAACATTGAATCGTTCATGATGACGTTTACGGGAGTACGGAACCCTCTAAAGTGCTTTGGGAATCTTTCCTGACGACGTTTAGGGGGACGCTGGATCCTCTAAAGTGTCTCATGAGCCATTCCTAACGACGTTTTAACTGCTGCGTGCTTCCCTAAAGTGCTTTATGGACTATTCCTCGCACTGTTCACGCAGCGACACGAGCCCCGGGTTACGTTTAGCCCTTCATTTCCGGGCTGAACGTAACCCGGATTCGTTCATGATGACATTTATGGAAGTGTGGAACCCTCTAAAGTGCTTCATAAGCCATTCTTGACGACGTTTGTCCGCTTCCACGCATCCTAAACGCAACAAACACCCTCATTCTCTACCTGCCTCCGTACATCCGCTCCGCATTCTTCTGAGTCCGCGCTGCCAGATCTGCTTTCTTTTCCCCCGTTATACCGGCAAGCGTCGTGATTACATCACGGAGCAGCTCCGGGGTGGTTTCGATTCCGGCGAACGGTCCCTGGAACGGCCACGGTCCGTCAGTTTCGATAAGCAGCTGGTCGGGCGGCACCGCAGCTGCGAGCCGCTGGTCCCGCTCCCGGTAACAGACTTCGGGTGTGACCGACACCATGTACCCTGCCTTCGTGATTCGTGCCGCTACGTCCTCCGGTGCTTTCAGCCAGTGAAAGTGGGCGGGGACAGCCGGCGCTTCCCGGCGCAGAATGTCAAATGCCAGCTCAGCTTTGTCATGCACCGCGTGCAGCGCAGCCGGCAGCTTCAAATCCCGCGCCAAGAGCAGGCACTCCGCAAGAAATTCCTGATAGGCTTCGAGCGGCGACGGGAGATGCCCGAGTTCATAATGAGGCAGTCCGATTTCACCGATGCAGGCGATATGCTCCCGCTCGAGCTTCACGAGATGCTTCCACTCTTCCCGCTCCGACGTCTCAGGAAGCGGCTGTTCCGGGTGGAATCCGCACCCCGCCCTGACAACATCAGGATGACGCTCCTTGATTTCAAGCGTCCTGTACGACGAGGCGAGGTCGTTGGATACCGCGGTCACCTGCTCCACCCCGGCTTCGTGCCATCGTTTTATCCGTTCATCCAGGTTATCATACTGTTCCAAATGAATATGCGCATCAAACACGGCTCCCGCCTCCCGTTTCTTTTTATACTCAGTATTCCCTCTGCTGTCTGCGGCAAACCTTTCCCCGCTGTGTTTTTCACCAAGGCAGAAAGGGTATACTTCTTCCGGCAGCACAACTTTCAATAGAAAGGCTGGAATCCATCATGACAACCACCCATAGAGAAAAAAACGAACAGACCGAAGCCGGCGCCTACATAGACCGCGTGTATCAGCAGGTGGTCGAGCGCAACCCGGGAGAGGATGAATTCCACCAGGCCGTGCGGGAGATTTTTAATGCACTGGAACCTGTGTTTGAAGCTTATCCGGCGTACAGGAAGGAAAATATTCTCGAGCGGATGGTGGAACCGGAGCGGATGATCACCTTCCGTGTCCCGCGGGTCGACGATGAGGGGGCCGTGCACATCAACCGCGGGTTCCGCGTGCAGTTCAACAGCGCCCTCGGGCCGTACAAAGGCGGCACACGCTTTTATCCATCGGTTAACGCCGGAACGATTAAATTTCTCGGATTCGAACGGATTTTGAAAAATGCCCTGACGGAGCAGCCGATCGGCGGAGCGAAAGGCGGCGCTGATTTCAATCCGAAAGGACGGTCCGACCGCGAAATCATGCGGTTCTGCCAGAGTTTCATGAATGAACTGCACCGCCATATCGGGCCGGATACCGACATTCCGGCCGGTGACATCGGTGTTGGTCCGAAAGAAATCGGCTATATGTTCGGGGAGTACAAAAAACTGCGCGGCCGCTTTGAATCGGGCGCTTTCACGGGTAAAGCGATCGAACACGGCGGTATTCTCGGCCGCTCGGAAGCTACCGGCTACGGTGCCGTTTATTTTATGAAAGAGATGCTGAAAGATCACGGGCAGTCGTTCGAGAATCAAACCGTTGTCGTGTCGGGTGCGGGTAACGTTTCGATCCACGCGATGGAAAAAACGGCTGAACTCGGCGCGCACGTCGTGGCGTGCAGTGACTCGTGCGGGTACATTTACGACAAAGACGGCATAAATATCGAAACAGTGCGGGATGTGAAACAGAGACAGGGGAATAGCTTGTCCGCCTACACCTCCTATCATCCGGACGCCGAGCATCACGACAATCCGACGGCGATCTGGCAGACAGCCTGCGACATCGCCCTGCCCTGCGCGACACAGAATGAAATTGACGAAGAAGCAGCGAAGACGCTGACGGCGAACAACGTCAAAGCGGTCGGGGAAGGCGCGAATATGCCGTCCACCGTGCAGGCGATCCGCACGTTCCAGGAGGCCGGCGTTCTGTTTGCCCCGGCCAAAGCCGTCAACGCAGGCGGCGTCGCTGTGTCCGCTCTCGAAATGGCCCAGAACAGCAGCCGCCTGGCATGGTCCTTCCAGGAGGTCGACGATAAATTACAGGACATCATGAAAACCATCTACCAGAACAGCACTCAGGCCGCCCAGTCCTACGGCCGTTCCGGCGACCTGGCCTCCGGCGCCAACATCGCCGGCTTCGTCCAAACAGCCGACGCCATGATCAAGCAGGGGATTGTATAATTGGTATGAAAAAACGGAGCCCGGTCTCCGTTTTTTTATGTAGGCAGCTTAGGCCCGCGGTGCGTATTTTTTATCATTCGGCATGTATTGCTGCTGGTTTGGCATGTATTCGACACTACTCCGCCTGTATATAGCATTATTTGGCTGGTATCACGTGCTGTGTCCGGTCCTATTTGACTCTGAACGTCATAGACAGGTACACCTGCCAGATGACGACAGCCATAAACAGAACCGGGTACAGCAGAGGCTGCGGCCCCAGAAAGAAAACAATAATATGCGGCACGTTAAACATCGCAGACAACCCCATGATGACAGAACTTCGTTTCACCCACGCAATGATGAATAGAATCAATGCAACAGACAGCAGGACCCAGAGATAAATGACAAAATAGTTATAGAAAAATAGATCGACCGGTCCGCCCGGTTCCACCTCCAGCATAAAAAGACCTCCTGATATATTGGCGAAGTGCTGCCGGCCCGCGGTGCGTATTTTCTATCATTCGGCATGTAAGTCTGCGCGTTTGGCATGTATTCGACACTACTCCGCCTGTATGCAGCACCAATTGGCTTGTAACGCGCCCCCGGAACCGTCGGGACGATTCGAAACAACGACAATATAGTTCTGCCAAATGGTTTTACATCGTTAAATCAGGATTTTTTCATAGAAAAGCTTCCCCTCTTGATCAACATGCTTCTGAAGCGCCTCTTCGGTAATCATCTCGTAATGAAGGACATCGACAAAGTAAGGAATCGGAATCTCTTCATTCAGCACCGTGCTTAACCGCGCTCTTACCGCTTCCGTCACCGCGTCACCCGTTACAGCCAAATCAATATCCGATCCTTTCTTATGAAACCCGAGCGCCCGGCTTCCGAAAATATACACCGTTTCTATTTCCGGAAACTTCTGCAGCGTCTGCTGAATCAAAGTATAACTTTTGTCTGTTATGCCGAATGAATTATTCATCGTATTTCTCCTTCAAGATTTGAAATGTTTGAGTCATGGCAGGGGAAAAATCGTGTTTGATTTTTTCTACCGCTAAATAAAATCGTTCTTCATTATACGTATGTGCCAGAATATTTCTGCTTTCCAGCATCTCCAACCAGATCTCACCGTTATCTATCAGGTCATGTTGATAAGCCGTTTTCAGCACTTCTCTGGGAAATGTAACGTCTATCCCTTGGGATTCCAAATAGTCCTTCAGTGTTTTCCAGGCTAATTCAAAGGTATACTCAAACCGCTGAATCATCCCTTCTTTTTCCAGAGTGCTTAACACAGGATACTGTTCTACCGCTTCCATCAGCGTGCGGTATGCCTTGTTGAAGTTCTCAAAACGCTGACGCCATCTTACGCCCTCCCCTCTCATTCATCATTCTCCTTCAGGAATGTCTTTTCCTTTTATTATAGACGAACGGCCGCAAAGAAAAAACGTGTCCATCCCTTAACATGACAGTTTAGAACATTTCATGCCGCCTACCACCTGGAGTGCTCCATAGCATAACAGCGCCGATTTCGGGGCTCGGCTTCCTGTTTTGGCAGAGGGGCAGGTTCCGGCAGCAATACGTGCAGCATAAACATGAATGGCACGGAGAAAAAAGCATGCCGGAACGCATGGATCGTTTTAGAAGCGCTACTCGAACCAACGGGAGCCTGATAGTCTATCCATACTAATGGAAGCATGACGGCAGTAGTGAATAAATCACCTTGAAACAGCTTAGTCTTTGGAATAGTAAAAGAATAAAAAGCCACAGGAAAAATCCATATCACATAAGCATATATAACACCTGGAGGGAGTATCATTCCCCCGTCATATGCACCACCGTATCGGGATTCGTAAAAGTTTTGTAACGTTGGCAGGGTATTGTCTATTACCACTTGAAAAATAAATCCGAGAAATACAATCCCTGCAATACGAACCGTCATCGAATCCGGGTATACTACAGGTTTCAGGCTGCTTTGTTTCATGTTTTACCTCCCTCTTTGTAATTAATTATTCTCCCACATGCTCTTGTTTTCTCCGTATTTCTATCCTATCAATGATCACCAGATAGGTGCGTTCCCACCTCACGGAAACATAAATTGTTATCTATAACAATTTGATCCAGTACAGAATCCTTCCATCTGTCCAGACAGGAATTTGTTGGTAAATTAGTGTATGACCGTGCTCTTGGAAATCACCCACATCGCACATGGTCGCTAACCCTCCCATATATCACTGGCTGAAGGTCCATACATTCCTTCGTCCGGCGTATCCATGTGGTGGGGGGGGCGGCTAAGCTCCCTAGCTGGGTCTGGGCCCGAATGGAAAAAATGAACGCCGCCTCGGCACTATTGGTGTTTGTTCTATAGGCACAGAAG